>HG934468.1:629845-1259690 GCA_000723505.1 Mucinivorans hirudinis
CAGGCTGAGCAACGCTTTGGTACATACTTCCTGCGCACCAACGTAACCTCCCTTGACGAGCGAACTACGTGGGAGTACTATAACTTGATTAGAGAGATAGAGACATCAAACCGGCAACTCAAAACAGACCTGGAATTGCGCCCCATATACCATCAGACAGATGACAACTCCGACGCCCATCTATTCTTCGGACTCCTATCATACTGGATTGTAAACACGCTTCGACACAAACTAAAGTTACAAGGCATAACTCATTACTGGACTGAATTAAAGCGCATTCTATCCACCCAAAAGGCTATTACCACCAAAGCAGAAAACGCACTCGGAGAACAAATAGAACTACGCATCTGTTCGGACCCCACAGATGCCGCCTCGGAACTATATCGAATCCTCGGATACAACCCCATACCATTTAGACGACACACAATCAAAACTGCACCACCACCTCCGAATTGAAAAATCCGTAGTACCCACGCAGAAAGCCAAAAACAGATAAGGCTTAAAGAACAGAGGATTTGCATACATATTACGTTGAAGTTGGGTTAGTAAGTTTTGTACAGAAGATAATGCGCTCTGCACTTCCGCTTACCACTAAAAATCCACAGTAAAATGATGCCCTTTACTTTTTGTTTCGCCTTATCCAAGGGCGAGCTCCGGGGCTTCAGCGGCAAAAGTAATGAATCTTTTTTGATAATACCAAATCCGGCACACCAATGGGTTCTTATTCACTAAATTGCACCACTTTGCTATCTTAACCAACTCTACTATCTGTATTTTCATTGGTCGCTCCACCAACTCCACGAATTTAATCTGCTGACTTGGTCATTCCGCAATATAACGCAAACTAAACCGACTCGTCGGAGGTAGTCAAGTGCATTTTGCTGCCATATAGTGAAGAGTTATCCGATTCGTCTAAGTTGCTTGTATATTGAAAATTAACGCTATTACTTTGCTCTGAGAATCGTGCCGAGCGAGTGAACTCGGCACAGCAAAACAGTATTAATTTAACAACTGAAAATTATGTCAGACAATTTAGAGGAATTCATCACACAGGGGCAGATTGCAGGCTTGCCAAAAGAGAAAAATCATCCTTTCGCAAATGAGCGAACCGAGCGAACCGAGCAGAGTTCACCAACTTTACCTATTCCACCAATCGAACCGACTAAACGTAGTTCACCCAAGCAGCGCAAGGCATCTATAGAGGAGTATCAACAAACCTATCTCACTACTCCAAAGATAGTTGATAGGCAGACTATTTTTATCAGTCGAACGCTACGAGATGAAGTTGATGTAGTCGTCAGACGGTTGGGAGATAGAAAACTGAGCGTATCGGGTTTTGTAGAAAACCTTGTTCGTGCGCACCTTAGCGACTACGCCAGTGAACTTGATGGGTGGAAACGAATGTAGTAAATTAAAGCATCGAAGATTCATAGGTTCGCCTTTCGGGGCGAACTCTATATCTTGATTAGAGATATAGGCGAGGTGTGTTTTCCGCTGCGGAAAACCTTTTGCGCAACGCAAAAGCCTCGGTCGAGAACGCTCGACACCGAATTAGTTACACACTCCAAAGTCGTATGTAAAATGAATAGAATAAAGAATAAAATGGGTGGCAGACCACCAAAAATAGACCCTGCCAAGAATCGTATCAGTGTTAATTTGAGTGATGTTGAGTATGCAGATTTTCTCACGCTATTTGAGAAATCGGGAGTGCATAGCATGGCATCGTTCATCAAGGCACGGATATTTAACGAGACCTTTCGGGTGGTAAAAGTTGATGGATCGTTGCTTGAATATACGCAACTACTATCCTCTTTATATGGTCAGTACCGAGCCATCGGGGTCAACTACAACCAAACTGTCGTCACTCTAAAGAGCAAATTTGAGGAGCGAAAAGCTCTGGCGATGCTCTATAAGTTGGAGCAACAGACCGTAGAGTTAGTTCTCATTAGCCGACAAATTTCCGAATTATCACAAAAATTCAAAGAACTATGGTTGCAAAAATCAGCGTCAGCGGATCACTCGCAGGGGCAGTAAATTATAATATGAACAAGCTCAAAGCCGACACCGCTCAGATACTTCTAACCAATAAAATGCTCTGTCCTGAGCCAAACGAAGTGTTTAAGGCGAATGATATGATAAAGGATTTTGAGCTCTTTATGCCTCAAAGATACCGTACCGAAAACCCTGTTTTTCACGTATCATTGAACCCTCACCCCGATGATAAGCTCTCGGATATGGAGCTTTCGCTGGTAGCCGAGGAGTATATGAAGCGTATGGGATACGGTTCGCAACCCTACGTTGTTTTCAAGCATCAGGACATAAGTCGACATCATATTCACATCGTTTCGGTGCGTGTAAATGAGAAGGGAAAGAAGATAAACGATAAGTTTGAGAGGCGGAGAAGCAAGGATATAACTCGCTCTTTGGAGCAAAAATATGGACTTCACACAGCAGAAAAGGTATCAAAAGAGAAAAAGCCAGAGCTTAAAATGGTTGATGTGAGTCAGGGAAACGCCAAAGAGCAGGTTGAAAATGTTGTTAGAGAGGTGATAAACAAATACCATTTTCTGACCTTTACGGAGTATAAAGCTGTGCTCACGAAGTTCAATATTGCAGCCGAAGAGGTGAAAGGTTCGCACTATGGTAGCCCATTTAGTGGTATTGTCTACTCTGCCACCGACACCGACGACAACAAGGTTGGCAACCCATTCTCGTCAGCCACACTGGGTAAATTTGCCGGAAGCGAAGCGTTAGAGAGAAAGTACCAAGCCTCAAAAGAACACTTGGAAAAGAGCCGTCCGGCAGCTCCATTAAAGAGAGCCATTAATCAAGCATTCGCAGGAGCAACGAACAAAGAGCAGCTCCGCTACAACCTATTCCAAAGTGGTGTCGGTGTAGTATATCGAGAGAATGCAGCAGGTCGCCTCTATGGTGTTACTTTCATTGACCACAACACAGGCGCAGTTCTCAACGGATCACGCTTAGGTAAGGAGTACGCAGCAAATGCAATTGTTGATAGGCTTGAAAATCCTCGCCAATATGAGCACCTAATCGACAATCCACAAATCCAAGGCTCTACCCAATTTGCGCCACAACAGCAGACACAACCAATTCACCGCACGGAACAACACCTCGAAAGCACCATTGGTGGTTCTATCGGTTCGCTCTTCGACATCCCGATATTGCCCAATGGCGACGACCCAGAGGAAGAGATGTTCCGCCGAAGAATGCAACGCAAAAAGAAGAAAGGGAGGCGGATGTAGATAATATGTGCTGATACTAACCCATTTGTTTTAATATCAGTGTCAAATAATTATTTAGTAAAGTGATACAAGCTACTGTATTTTTCAATACCTTTGTGTTAGACACAATAACAATTGAGAGAAATGGAAGATATTAATCGGATAAAAGTGGTTCTTGTCGAAAAGAAGAAAACAGGAAAATGGCTTGCAGAGCAATTAGGCAAAGACCCCTCAACCGTATCAAAATGGTGCTCTAATGCCTCACAACCCGACTTAGGTACATTGACCAAGATTGCTGAATTGTTGGATGTTGACAGACGGGAATTGATTAATAAAAGCAAGTCGAATAGTAGATGAAGTTTATTGACAACATAACCAGTACTGTAAAAAGTGATATGGAAAATACGATTACAAAAGATAGTCGTATTTCTATTGCTGCGTCGTATTTTTCAATTTTTGCTTTCGAGGCTTTGAAAAAAGAGTTGCAGGATATTGCTGAATTACGTTTTATTTTCACCTCTCCAACATTCATATCAGAAAAGGCAGCTAAGGAGAAACGAGAGTTTTACATTCCACGCCTTGGAAGAGAAAGGAGTCTGTATGGAACCGAATTCGAGGTTAAGCTACGGAATGAATTATCACAAAGAGCGATTGCAAAGGAGTGTGCTGAATGGATAAAATCAAAAGTGCGGTTTAAATCCAACACTACAACAAGCACTATTCCTAATTTCCTCCATATTGATGCCGAGAATAAATTCGTGTATCAACCACTAAATAGTTTTACGACCACTAATCTTGGATGTGAGAAAGGCGATGAATTGTGTAATCCGGTCAATAGAATGCCTGCTCCTATTAGCGAAAACTACCTCAAGATTTTTAATGAATTGTGGAATGACAAAGCTAAGATGCAGGATGTTACAGAAGAGGTTATACGAAATATAACCGAGGTTTACAAGGAGAATAGCCCTGAGTTTATCTACTATGTCACGCTATATAATATCTTCAATGAGTTTTTGCAAGATATTTCAGAGGATGTTTTGCCCAATGAGGCTACAGGCTTTAAAGAGAGTATCATCTGGCGTAAGTTATATAACTTTCAACAAGATGCAGTCCTTGCCATCATCAATAAGTTAGAAAAATACAACGGTTGCATTCTGGCTGACAGCGTGGGGCTTGGAAAAACATTTACTGCACTTGCTACCATAAAATATTATGAAAGTCGAAATAAATCAGTTTTGGTTCTTTGCCCAAAGAAGCTGAACGACAACTGGATAACATACAGAAGCAATCTATTAAACAACCCCCTTGCAGGAGATCGGTTAAGATATGATGTATTGTATCATACCGATTTGTCTCGCACAAGCGGCTACTCCAATGGATTACCGTTAGACCGCATCAACTGGGCTAATTATGACCTTGTGGTTATTGATGAAAGCCATAACTTCCGCAACGGTGGGCAGTCTGAAGTCGATGACGACCAGTCGATGAATAGGTATCAGAAATTGATGAATAAGGTTATCAGGTCTGGAGTTAGGACAAAAGTTTTGATGTTGTCTGCCACGCCTGTAAACAATCGTTTTAATGACCTCAAAAATCAACTCGAACTTGCCTATGAGGGCAAATCATCGCAAATCAACAAACTGCTGAACACACAGAAAGGGATAGATGATATTTTCCGATTGGCTCAAGCTGCATTTAACAAATGGAGTAAATTTCCACCGGAAGAGCGAAATACGGATACTTTGCTAAAGATGCTTGATTTCGATTTCTTTGAGGTGCTTGATAGCGTAACCATTGCTCGGTCACGTCGGCATATCGAAAAATACTACAATACAGAAGCTATTGGCAAGTTTCCTACTCGACTTAAACCCATATCGCAGCGACCGCCATTTACAAAAAAGGAGGGAGCATTGAGCTACAACGAGATATATGATACGTTGATAGGTCTTAATCTGAGTATCTACACCCCATCGGAGTTTATACACGACAGTGCGAAGAACAAATATTTCGACGATGATGATTTTGGAACCGGACTATCTACCGGACGTGAAAAGGGTATCTGTAAATTGATGAGTACCAACTTGCTTAAACGTCTTGAGAGCTCTGTTTACTCTTTTCGCCTGACAACTCGTCGCATAAAAGCGTTAATAGATTCTACGATTGAGAAGATAGACAACCACTCGGCAAATGTGGAGTTGATTGATTTGAGCGAGGTAGAGTCAGAGTTTGAGATGGACGACCAAAATACCGATTTGTTTTCAGTAGGAAAGCGAGTTAAAATTGAGTTGTCCGACATGAACTACCTATCGTGGCGAGAAGAACTTTTATCAGACAGTCAGTCACTGGCGGCTCTGCTGCTCTTTATGGATGAGATACGACCAGAAGACGACGAGAAGTTACAAACGTTGCTTGAGGTGGTTAAAAAGAAAATATCTTCACCCCTTAATCCCGACAACCGTAAGATAATTATATTCTCAGCCTTCTCCGACACTGCCGAATACCTATATCAGCACGTTTCTCAAGTGGTAAAAGAGCAATTCGGACTCAATAGTGCCTTGATTACAGGTAGTATAGACGGACGCACAACCTGCCCGAAACTACGAACTGACTTAAACTCGGTGCTGACTTGTTTCTCGCCCCGTTCAAAGGAAAAGCATCTTTTGATGCCCGAAAGCAAGGACGAGATAGATATACTGATTGCTACCGACTGCATATCCGAAGGGCAAAACTTGCAGGACTGCGACTATCTGATAAATTACGATATACATTGGAATCCGGTTCGTATCATTCAGCGGTTCGGGCGTATCGACCGTATAGGAAGCAAGAACGACGTAATCCAGCTTGTGAACTTTTGGCCGGATATGAATCTGGACGACTACATCAACCTCAAATCGAGAGTTGAAACCCGAATGCGTATCTCGGTGATGACCTCTACGGGCGACGACGACCTAATAAACGAGGGCGAAAAGGGAGCCTTGGAGTATCGCAGCAAGCAACTCAAACGCCTGCAAGAGGAAGTTGTCGATTTGGAAGATATGAACGATGGTATCTCTATTATGGATTTGGGGCTGAATGAATTTAGACTTGACTTGTTGGAATATATCAAAGAGCACGGCGACATTGATAAAGTACCATTTGGTATGCACGCCATCGTGGAGGCAAAGGATGGATTGAAGCCGGGTGTTGTCTATGTACTCAAAAACATAAATAAAGGAGTAAACATCGACAGTCAGAACCGCCTGCATCCGTTCTATTTGGTCTATATCTCCGATGAGCAGGAGGTGATTTGCAACCATCTGCAACCTAAAAAGATGCTCGACATAGTGCGATTGATGTGTAAGGGCGTTGGCGAGCCAAATGCCAATTTGTGCCGGAAATTCAATACCGAGACAAAAGATGGGCGAAGTATGGGCAGATACTCCGAACTGCTGGGTAAAGCCATATCGTCCATCGTCAGCGTGAAGGAAGATAGCGAATTGGATAGCTTTTTCACCTCGGCAGAGACCGCGGCTCTTGGAAGTAAAATTTCGGGGTTGAATGATTTTGAGTTAATTTGTTTTATTGTAGTTAAGTGATGATACAGTTGCCCGAAACGACATATTACGGAAAGCGGATGCCCAAAGAGAAGTTTTACTCTCACTTGGAGGTGTCAGCTGCCGTGAAACGTAGTTTTGTTGACGATGTTGATTATTTTGTGTGGCGGAATAAACTTGCGCCGACCACAGCCAATCTTGAGATGGGCGATAGGGTGAAAGAAATTGCACTCTTTGAGGTTCGTTTGAAACGTGAGGAGTATAATCCGACACTGTTTGAATATATCGACCGCAATGTTCCGGTCTATGTGGTCTACTTACTACGGTTCGAGGGTAATGTGCGACTGTTGGCAAGCTACAAAGAGCCTTCGGGTAATAAATCGGGGGTGTTTCGTATAGTGGAAACTTTCGTGAGTGATTGGATGCCGGAGAATGATATTGATCTATTTGTTGATGGGCTGAACTTGGACTCTATCTATGAAAATTTTGTCCGCCAGATAGCCGGAAACAAGTTGAAATCTGCTGCAAGTGAAAATCTTGTTGTAGATATTGAGGCAGAACAACGTCGTGCCAAAATTGAGCGGCAGATTGCCCAACTGGAAGCTAAAAGACGCAACGAGAAACAATTTAACCGACAAATGGAGTTGTCGGCAGAGATTAAGAAACTAAAAGAACAAATATAGATATGTCTGAAACAAGTCGTATAGAATACAAAAGAGAGCTCAATGATAAGGTGGAGCTTGAGAAAGAGGTTGTTGCTTTTCTGAATTACAAGGAAGGTGGCAGCATCTACTTTGGTATTGACAAGAGTGGTAAAACCGTAGGCGTTTCAGATATAGACGAAACTATGCTGACTATAAAAAATCGCATTAAAGATAATATCCTTCCATCAGCAATGGGACTATTTGATGTTGTCGAGGAGCGAAGAGACGGGTTAGAAATTATTAGGGTCATAGTTGCCAGTGGCAGTGAAAAGCCGTACTATCATAAAAAATATGGTATGACCCCAAGGGGGTGTTTTATTAGAATTGGTACAGCCGCTGAACAGATGACGCAATCGATGATTGACAGCTTATTTTCGAAGCGGACACGTAATTCTATTGGTAAAATACGGTCTAATCGTCAGGATTTGACTTTTGAACAGTTGAAGATTTACTACGAAGGAAAAGGGTTGCCGTTAAATTCCAAATTTGCATCCAATTTGGGATTGCAAACGGAACAAGGAGCCTACAATTATGTAGGCTATCTGATGGCCGACAACAATGCATTATCTGTCAAGGTGGCAAAGTACAAAGGTCTAAATCGTATTCATTTGATTGAAAACAATGAATATGGCTATTGCTCGATAGTCAAGGCCACCAAGCAAGTACTTGATAAAATCGACCTCGAAAATAGGACTCGTAGCCGTATCACTTCAAAAGATAGAATTGATACTCGTATGTGGAATGCCATTGCCATCCGCGAGGCTGTTATTAATGCCATAGTACACAATGACTACACCCGCGAAGTTCCACCTAAGTTTGAATTATTCGATGATCGCATCGAAATCACATCGGCCGGAGGTCTACCGGAATCCCTTAATGAAGAAGAGTTCTTTATGGGATATTCAGCACCTCGTAATCAAGAATTAATGAGAATATACAAGGACTTAGAGTTGGTGGAACATTTGGGATCAGGTGTCCCTCGTATATTGGAGACTTATTCTAAAGAGTGTTTTGTTTTTACCGAAAACTTTATCCGTATGGTATTTCCTAATGCTTGGAATTTGAATGAAGAAGATAAGAGCAATAAGCAAGTCACCCAGCAAGTCACCCAGCAAGTCACCCAGCAAGTCACCCAGCAAGTCACAAATGAAGTTATTGCACTGGTTTTGTTAATGAATCAAGAACAAAAACGAGAAGAACTACAAAATTTACTTGCATTGAAAGATCGAGAAAATTTCAGAAGATCTTATTTACAACCTGCTATTAAAGAAGGATTTATAGAGATGACAATCCCCGATAAGCCCAATAGTCGTATGCAGAAATATCGTTTAACCACCAAAGGGCGTGAGTATCAAGAGTTGTTGCGAAAAGAGAGAGGCAATAAATAGCTTACGTTTCAAAAAGCAGTTTTCTGAGACGTGCAGCAGAGATTAAGAAATTAAAAAACCAATTATAATATGACTAAAAAAAGAGACTATGCAGTTATTCTTAGCGTATTTAGTGCTGCTATTGCATTTACCTGTGCTGGAATTGTGACATTCAATAATTTTGACCAAAATGGAGTTGTTGAGCTTGGAACTTTTATAGGTATAGGCGTTGCACTTATTGGTATCTGTGCCACACTCATCGTGGGATTGCAGATTCTTAATTATCTTGAATTTAAGGAGATTAAACGCAAAATCCAGAACATCGACGAAATTGAATCTAATATTATCAAAACTAAGACAGAAGTCGATAAAACCAGAACCGATTGTTTTTCGGCATTGTTAGATTTATATTGTAATACAGACATTGATGCTGATAAGGAACAAGACAAGGGGGTGTCTCGATTAATATCTTCTATTGTTCTTCTTTCAAAATTGCAACCAAATGATTGTCATCGTTCTGAAGCTCTATATCAATTATTACACAGTCAACTGTATAAAATTGACACAATCGAAAACAAACCATATCACTACGATTCATTTATAAACATTAGCTTTGATACAACTGACAAACGTTCATATAAAATTGTCGAATTGCATCTGAGATGCATTAAACGAATGGATCAAATAGAAAGTTGGCTTCCAGTAGAAGCATTAATATCAATGGAAAAAATACAGGCAGACCTATAAAAATAGAACAATGAATAAACTAAAAATGGAGTCAATGGATATGACTCAGGCGAATATAGATAAGATTGCTCAGATGTTTCCGCAGGTGGTGACTGAGGTGGCGGAGCCGAATGGGGCGGTGGATGAGAATGGCAAACCCATACTGAAAAAGGCGATTGACTTCGAGAAGTTGAAGTTGGTGTTGAGTGCCGGTACGGGCGACTATGTGGTGGCGGATGATGAGCGGGAGCGGTATGAGTTTACTTGGGTGGGTAAGCGGCAGGCGATGATTGATGCGGCTACGCCTATTCGCAAGACGCTGCGTCCTTGCCCCGACGAGAGCAAGGATTGGGCGACGACCGAAAACCTCTATATCGAGGGCGACAACCTCGAAGTGCTCAAACTGTTGCAAGAGAGTTACCTCGGCAAGGTGAAGATGATATATATCGACCCACCGTATAACACGGGCAAGGATTTTATCTATAAGGATAACTTCGCACAGAGCCGTGAGGAGTACGAAGAGGAGTTGGATATGTTCGATGAGGAGGGCAACCGCCTATTCCAAAACACCGAGACTAACGGACGTTTCCACTCCGATTGGTGTTCTATGATATACCCTCGCCTGCAACTCGCTCGCAACCTGCTCACCGATGATGGGGTTATCTTTATTTCGATTGATGATAATGAAGTGGAAAACCTCAAAAAGATTGGCAATGAGGTTTTTGGTGAAAGTAATTTCCTTGCACAAATTGTATGGCAAAAGAAGTATGCAGCAACAAATGATGCAAAAGGATTCTCAACGACACATGATTATATTACTGTTTACCAAAAGAGTTCGTACTTTAATAGAAATCTCCTGCCTCGTACTATAGAACAAAATAAACCATATAAGAATAATGATAATGATGGGAAAGGTCTTTGGCGTTCAGATAATTTATTGGTTAAGTCATTTTCTCAAAATAGTGTATATCCAATTGTGAATCCAAACACAGGAGAAGAGTTTTATCCCGCAAAAGGAAGTTGTTGGAGAGCAAGTCGAGACACAATGGACAAATGGCTATCTGAAAATAGAATTTATTTTGGTAAAGAAGGAACGGGTGCACCACAACTAAAAAGATACCTTAATGAGGTACAACAAGGTAAAGTACCAATTACATGGTGGACTTTCGATGAGGTTGGACATAATGATGCGGCAAATAAAGAAGTAAGTTCCCTATTTCAAGGTAAAACACCATTTGACACACCCAAACCAGTTTCATTACTAAGGCAGATGCTTGTTATTGGAACAAATAAAAACGATATTATCCTCGACTTTTTCAGCGGTTCAGCGACCACCGCCCACGCTGTAATGCAACTCAATGCCGAAGATGGAGGTAACCGCAAATTCATTATGGTGCAGTTGCCCGAAGTATGCGACCCCAACTCCGAAGCCGCAAAAGCAGGCTGCAAAACAATCTGCGAAATAGGCAAAGAGCGTATCCGCCGTGCAGGTCAGAAAATAACAGAAGATAAAACGCCTAAAATAAAAGGATTAGATTTAGGTGCAAATAGCATTGGCTGGGCAATGATTGGAGAAAAAAGAAAGAAAATAGAAGGAGGAATTAGAATTACATTTCCTGATGAAAGTAATATTGATCCAATAAACGAACAACCCGTTGTAGAAAAGAGACCGCTCGACACAGGCTTCCGAGTATTCAAACTCGACACCACAAATATGAAAGATGTCTACTATGCCGCCGGAGAACTCTCACAAACAGAGCTATGGGACACCGTGAGCAACATCAAAGACGACCGCTCTGACATAGACTTGCTCTACGGCTGTCTGCTCGACTGGGGCGTGCAACTCACTATGCCACACACCACCGAACAGATAGAGAACTTCACCGTACACACGGTAGACTCGCCCCTAACCGACGAAATAGACCTTATCGCCTGCTTCGACACCAACGTATCGGAAACAGTTGTACGCACCATCGCCAAACGTAAACCAACCCGTGCCCTGTTCCGTGACAGCTCCTTTGCTGATAGTGCCAACAAAATCAACGTCTTCGAGATTTTCAAATCAATCTCCCCCGACACAACCGTAAAAGTGATATAGAACAATGAACGAATTAGTACACAGACTCATTGACGAAGTCAAACAAGCAAATGATGAGCTCGAATGGATAGAGTTCAAAACGAATATTGGCGAAATGAAATCCAGCATCACTTATAATGGTCTTGGAGAGTACATATCAGCACTATCAAATTCTGCATGTGTTTCAAACAAAGAGTTTGCCTATTTAATTTTAGGCATTGAAGATACCTCGTGGGAAATTGTGGGCACTAATCTACAAATGTCATCAGAAAGGTACCAAAACCAAAATTATGAATTATGGTTACGAACAAAAATTAGTCCTAAGATTAATTTTACAGTTTTCGAAACGGATATTCAAGGTAAACATATCGTTGTATTCACTATTCCTGCTGCTAAAGGCGAGGCTACTTCGTTTAATGGAGTTGCAAAAATTAGAGTTGCGTCAAGCAATACCGAACTAAGGCTTTATCCCGATAAATTACGGAAAATTGTCAATTCACAAGATGATTGGAGTGTGAAAATTGTAGAAAATGCAACCCTGAACGACCTCGATGAAACAGCAATACAAAAAGCAATAGGAAAATTCAAGGAAGCAAGCCTGTCAAAATCATTCTATAAAGATGTTGAAAACTGGAGTGTCGAGCGAACACTAGATGCTGCCGGAATTACCATCAATGGGAAAATAACTCGAACAGCTCTTGTTTTATTAGGAAAAGAAGAATCAGCTCATCTATTATCACCTTACGTCGCACAAATTACATGGAAACTATCAGGTGAACAAAAAGCATATCAACACTTTGGAATACCATTCATCCTTAACACAACAGAAGCATTCAGGAAGATTAGGAATTATCAATTTAAGTTTTTCCCTAAAGATGAACTACTATCAACTACGGTAGAAAAATTTGACCCCGAGGTCATTTTAGAGGGGCTGCATAATGCAGTTGCTCATCAAGATTATTCTCTGCTTTCGAGAATAATCTTGAATGAAAACGAAGATTCTATTTCAATTATTAACGCAGGTAGTTTCTTTGAAGGCAAGCCGGAAGATTACTACTCTGCCAGTCGTACACCCAAACGTTATCGCAATAGATTTTTGGCTTCGGCTATGGCAAATGTCGGTATGATAGACTCTGTAGGCTTTGGAATTTCAAAGATGGTAACAAGTCAAAAAAAACGTTTTTTTCCATTGCCTGATTATGAAAAAAGCAATGATAGTGAGGTTGTGTTAGAGATTGTTGCTAAAATTATTGACGAAAATTATTGCAAATTATTGATGGAAAAACAAGTAAGCTTAGCTGATGCAATTCTATTAGACCGAGTCCAAAAAGGTGAATTAATAACAAACGAGCAATTCCTGATGCTGAAAAAACAGAACCTTGTTGAGGGTAGGTATCCTGCCATAAGAATCTCGTCAAAACTGATTGACAACCCTAAGCAAGCGATTAAATATCTAAACGCCAAAGGTTTTGAAATTAACGAAATAAAAGACGGTATTATTAAGATGTTGAGAGTTGAAGAAGGAGTTAAAAAGGCTGATTTCGTAGAATATCTCTTACCTCGAATGTCGACCTTAAAGACAAAAGAACAAAATAAAACAACTATTGGCAATACGCTAACATCAATGAAAGAGAATGGTGATATATATGCAATAGGGAAAAAGTGGTACTTGAAAAAAAAGTAAGTATTTATATATGTATATATTTATGCAAATAAGTATTTATTTATAATACATAATAATCAATAACTCTAATTATCAATATATTACACAATAATTTCATATATATTTATACGTAAATTTTTACATATTTTATCATTGAAAAGTATTCATATATAGAAATAGACAGATGTTAGCAGTATAAGAAATCTATGAAACTAAAATTTAAACATCAACGATTTCAAGAGGAGGCAGCAAAAGCAACGTGCGATGTTTTTGCAGGGCAACCACGCCGTGAGTCGAGCTATATGATTGACCCCGGACAGCTCGCTCGTGGAGAAATGAAACTCGATATTGATGACTATACAGGGTTCAAGAATAATCCTATCACAAACGCTCTGACTGATGATAAGATACTTGCCAATATCCAAAACATTCAACGTGCGAACCAAATCAAACCATCGGACAAACTCGAAGGGCATTATAACCTGACCATCGAGATGGAAACAGGTGTGGGTAAGACGTATACCTATATCAAAACCATTTTCGAGTTAAACAAACGCTATGGCTGGTGCAAATTCATCGTCGTAGTGCCGAGTGTCGCCATTCGTGAGGGTGTGTACAAATCGTTTGATATTACTCAAGACCACTTTGCGGAAGATTACGGAAAGAAAGTACGATTTTTTATCTACAACTCGAAGAATCTGACCGATATTGAGCATTTCGCCAGTGATAGTGCTATCAACGTAATGATTATCAACTCGCAAGCGTTCAACGCCACGGGTAAAGATGCTCGACGCATTGATATGAAGCTCGACACGTTTAAAAGCCGTCGCCCGATTGACGTAATTGCCAAGACAAATCCGATTGTTATCATCGACGAGCCGCAACGTGTGGAGGGTGCGAAAACCAAAGAGGGACTCAAAAAATTTAAGGCACTATTTACGCTCCGCTATTCGGCAACCCATCGTAAAGACAGCGTCTACAATATGATATATCGTCTTGATGCGATGGAGGCGTACAACAAGCGACTGGTCAAAAAAATTGCAGTTAAAGGTATTTCGTTCAGTGGCACAACCGCCACAGAGGGCTATGCCTATCTCGAAAAAATTAACCTCTATAAGGATAAGAACCCTACGGCAAACATTGGTTTTGACGTAAAAGGAGCTAAAGGTGTGCGACAGGTAGTGCGTTCGCTTTCAAAAGGTGCAAATCTATATGACCTCTCCGAGGGGCTTGAGGAGTACAAAAACGGTTTTCTGGTTACCGATATTAACGGTGCAGAGAATAGTGTAACTTTTGAAAACGGCATTAAACTATTTGCCGGAGATGTTGTGGGAACAGTAAACGAAGAGCAAATTCGCAGAATTCAAATTCGTGAAACGATACTTTCGCATATCGAAAAAGAACGGGAGCTATTCAGTAGAGGAATCAAGGTGCTTTCGCTCTTCTTTATTGACGAGGTAGAAAAATATCGTGTATATGAACCTGTAAAAGGCAACGGCATCTATGCTGATATTTTTGAACAGGAGTATGCCACCATTGTGGATGAGTATCAAAAAACGCTATTTGAGGATGATGCTTATGTAGCATTCCTGAAAAGCACTGTTGCTGCCACCGCTCACGATGGTTATTTCTCACGAGATAAAAAAGGTAATTTTGTAAATTCAAAAACCGAAAGAGGCACTTCTGAATCGGCCGACTCATCAGCATACGACCTTATTATGAAAGACAAGGAGCGTTTGCTCGACCGCAAAACGCCACTACGCTTTATCTTTTCGCATTCCGCACTACGTGAGGGATGGGATAATCCAAATGTGTTCCAAATATGTACACTCAAACAAAGTTCTGCCGATGTGAGCAAACGCCAAGAGGTGGGACGTGGTTTGCGTATTTGCGTAAACGATCAAGGCGACCGCATGGATACCTCGGTGTTGGGTGAAGAGGTGCATAGCGTAAACGTGCTTACGGTTGTGGCAAGTGAAAGTTATGATTCGTTTGCCAAGGGGCTACAAAATGAGTTGGCAGAGGTCATATCGGATCGTCCGTTGAAAGTTAATATCGCACTGTTTGCAGACAAAGTTCTCAAAGATACAAATGGAGAGGCTGTTGAGGTTACTTCGGAGATGGCACAAACTATAAACTATTCTTTGATAGTTAAAGGCTATGTTGATAAAAAAGGCGAACTCACCGACAAATACTATTCAGACAAAGCAAGTGGTAATATCGAAATAGACGAAGAGGTGTCAGCCTATCGAGAGTCAATCGTAGGATTGCTCGACTCTATCTATGACCCCAAGAAACTTATGCCGGATAATGTTCGAGAGAATAATGTAACGCTGAAACTCAACAAAGAGCGATTCAATCGCACAGAGTTTAAAAAGCTATGGAAATTGATTAGCCCAAAGAGTTACTACATCGTCAGATTTGAAGAGACGGAGCTAATTACAAATGCTATCAAGAGCCTAAATAGCAATTTGAGAGTGTCGAAAATATATATCAAAGTGACAACTGGCTCAATGAGTAAAATTTCGTCGAAGGGCACACTCGAAAGTGGCGAGGCATTCAAGAAAGATGAACAGCAGAGCAAAACGGTTAATATTACCGCATCTGATAATGTAAAATATGACCTTGTAGGTAAAATTACCGAAAATACTGGGCTTACCCGTAAATCTGTTGTTGAGGTGTTGAGAAGCATTGAGCCTGCCGTATTTGAGCAGTTTGAATATAACCCAGAAGAATTTATTATTCGAGCATCGGAGCTTATCAATGAACAAAAAGCAACGGCAATTATCCAACACATTACTTATGACAAGTTGGATGAATGTTATGATTCCAAAATATTCACAGAACCTGAATTTAAAGGTAAATTGGGAACTAATGCAATGATAGCGGAACGACATCTATTCGACCACGTTATTTTTGACTCTAACAATGAAAAGAAATTTGCCGAAAACATTGACACGAGAACCGATGTTGCAGTATATGTAAAATTGCCAAAGGCGTTCTATATCAACACACCTGTCGGCAAATACAACCCCGACTGGGCAATTGCTTTTGAGGAAGGTAAGGTTAAGCACATCTATTTCATTGCTGAAACAAAGGGAGAAACCCACTCTCTACAATTCAGCGAAGCAGATCTTCGTGAAACAGAAAAAGCCAAGAAGAAATGTGCAGAAGAACACTTTAAAGCTATTAGTTGCGATAATGTTAAATACGGAGTGGTTAGTTCGTATGAAGAACTTTATAATATTGTTTCAAAATAACTATGTCACAACAAAACAAAATACAACTGTTTGAGCAGAAACAGGTTCGCACTGTTTGGGACGAGAGCCAAGAGAAATGGTTTTTTGTCATATCAGATGTCGTTGGAGCATTGACTGACAGTGTCAATCCTACCGACTACATCAAAAAGATGAAGAAGCGAGACCCGATGTTAGCTCAAGGGTGGGGACAAATTGTCACCCCCCTTTCTATTCAAACCACAGGGGGCAAACAGAAAGTCAATTGCGCCGACACAGAAGGAATTTTCCGCCTAATCCAATCTATTCCATCGCCAAAGGCAGAGCCATTTAAGCAGTGGATGGCGCAAGTAGCAAGTGAACGCCTTGACCAGATGCAAGACCCTGAACTTTCTATCGAACAGGCGATGACCGATTATCGTAGGCTTGGATATTCAGAGAATTGGATCAATCAACGTATAAAGACGATTGAGATTCGCAAGGATCTAACTGATGAGTGGAAACGATGCGGATTGGAAGAGGGTGTGCAGTTTGCAACGCTCACCGACATTATCTATAAAACGTGGTCAGACCACACTGCAAAGGAGTATAAGCGACTAAAAGGATTGAAGAAAGAGAACCTACGAGATAATATGACCAACCGAGAGCTAGTGCTTAATATGTTGGCAGAGCTATCAACGAAAGACATTTCGGAGGCAACCAATCCGCAGTCGATGGACGAGCACGCCACAGTCGCCCAAAAAGGTGGCGAAGTGGCACGCAATGCCCGTTTGGAGTTGGAACAAAAGACTGGACAAAAGGTAGTTACTTCACTCAATGCCAAATCAATACAAAAAAGCATTGAGGATAAAAACGAAAGCGAGTAAATCAAATATATGGGTGGATTTCTTGTAAATTCATCCATTTTTTATATCTTTGTCTTCACGAGCAAGGAACGCTACTAGCAACAAATATGCTACGCAACCAAAAGCAATAAGCAGAATACACCACGTTGCAAATCCGTTAGCACTTCACCCTAAGCTCTATTGTAAATATCTGAATTACAAAAGCATATAACGTATCCTGTTATATGCAACCAAAAAATGAATGCCTACCTCAAGGAACTTGCTGATATATGCGGAATTGAGAAAAATCTAACGTTCCATATGAGCCGTCATACATTTTCGACTACTGTTACGCTAAGTAACGGAGTACCAATAGAAACCGTATCGAAAATGCTCGGACACTCCAACATCAAGACCACTCAAATCTACGCCCGTATCACTAATAATAAAATCAGTAGTGATATGCAGATACTTGCCGACAAGTTGCAAGGTCTCAATCAAGCATATAAAGGATAAATAACTATGGAACTACAAATTATAAAACAAAAGATTTTCGAGGTGCGTGGTTGCCGTGTGATGCTTGACTTTCATTTGGCAGAGCTTTACCAAACCGAGACACGTGCTTTGAAGCAGGCTGTCAAAAGAAATGCGGAGCGTTTTCCGTGCGATTTTATGTTCGTCTTAACAAAAGAGGAGGCTAATACGCTGTTAGAGATAGGGGTATCACAAAATGTGATACCTCCCTCTTACAACTTTGGTGTAGCAATGCCAATGGCTTTCACAGAGCAAGGAGTCGCTATGCTTTCGAGTGTTTTACGCTCAGAAATAGCCATAAAAGTAAATATTGCCATTATGCGTACATTTGTAGCGATAAGGCAAATGGTTGTTGGTTACGATGAGCTACTCAAACGAATTGAGGAGTTGGAGGTTTCGACAGACGCTCAATTTAACGAGCTTTATCAGGCATTAACTCAGCTATTGAGCAAGCCGGAACCGCAACCGAGAAGACCAATAGGATATTAATACTTTGAAAATATGGAACGAGGTAAAATGAATATAGATCATAATCTACTGACAGGGACAATCTCTGTGGAGATTGAGTTAGTCGATGGTACTGTTTGGCTGACAAAACACGAAATTGCCCGAATGTTTGACGTTCTTGTGCCAATGGTTACAGCAAATCTAAAAGTGATTTTCAACACCAAAGAGTTATTTGAACACGAGGTTACCCACTATCACAATGAGGTAATGTTTTATAATCTCGATGTAATAATCTCATTGGCTTTTCGTATGAAAGGCGGCTTTTGCCGTCCGTTCAGGGAATGGATACGAGAACAGGCGAAATGTCCAATAATTCAAAGTAGGCAGCAGCCGATAATTATTCAGTTGGGGAAGAGCCTTATTTTGAACTAACCTATTTTTGATAATACCATTAAGCCACCTTGCGTGGCTTTTTTTGTGCCCTTTTGTGAGATAAGAAAGAATAGTGTCTGAACAATATTAAATGTAATTTTTCTTCTGTCTCTTTTCCGGTGAAATCCTCCACGATATGCGAAAACTTTGTGTCGGGATCGGTGTTTCGTTGTCAGTGGCAAAGGTATTTACGGGTTCTTAACGGCATTGCAAGGTCAGGCAGCCGAGCTGTTCTGCCGACAATCTCCACACTTCCATTCTGTCAGGTAGTATTCTCGTCAGAAACCTTGCACCACCTAAACCCTACACCATTTTCGCCCCTGAAACGAAAACGACCGACCCGATAGAAAGACGCATAAAAAAAATGTCGGATTCACAAGAGACAGAAAAAGAATGGAAACTTCAACTCCCTCACCTCCAGAATCCGCATATAATCAGAAAAAACAGATGATGAAAACAAAGTATAAAGTAGCAGTTTGGGCACTTGTAGCCGTTGCAGTGGCAATTATTACACACACCAATCCATTATGGTGGTTGGTAGGAGTATTAGCAGCCAAGTTAATAGCACGGTTAGTACTTACCATTGCAGTAGGCGTTGTCCTATACATACTCTTTTACGCTCTGATTTTCGCAGGTCTATTTTGGATATTAATTTCTTAAAACATACAGATTATGAACTTCTTACAAGACACATCGAAGATGATTGACTTCATCACACTTTCAAAAGCCGAATTTTTGAAACTCTACCCTCAAATCACAGAGGAGCAGTACCACAACACAGTAGCAATCTTTAATCTATCATAGGCGATGAGAGCAAGACGAAATAAGACAGTCGCACAGCAGTGCAGATATTACGGTATAGAAAACATTTATGACTATATGGTCAGCGTCTATATCAACGGCAATATCACTCCGTTTCGGGAGATGTACAAGGAACTATGCACCGATGCACAAAGGTTATTCATTGACTACATCTTTGATGAAGTGCCAAGAGTTTACCACCAAGAAATTATTAGAGCAACCATTTAACAGCAATTTAGCTATGAACGACAGCATAAATCACAACGGCATATCCGTATGCCACGATGGCAAGGAGAATTATGTTTATTTTAATCTCACTCCACGCCCACGACCCAAGAGCAGGTATTGTCAATACGACTACCGCACCACCGATGGCGAGCTATTCTCGACCGTTGCACCGACTTTGGAGAAGTGCCGAGCAAGACGAGACCAATGGTTAATCGAAAGAGCAAAACAGTAATCACAAGGGGCAGGCATCGATATCCTGCCCCACAAAATCACCGACAATGAAAACAACAGACCATTTTAGAAGAACTATACAAGCCTACTTAGGTAAGCGAGCAGCAAGCGACGAACTATTTGCAGTATCATTCCAAAAGCCACATAAGAATATCAATGACTGCATAACCTACATACTCAACACCGTGCAGAAACGCGGTTGCAATGGATTTACGGACGACGAGGTATTCTCAATAGCGGTTCACTACTATGATGAGGAAAGTATCGAAATTGGCAAGGAGATTAACTGCAAAGTGCTAGTTAATCACACAGTTGAGCTGACCCAAGAGGAGCGAGAGCAAGCCAAAGTTGATGCACTCAAACGAATCGAGAACGAGACGTATGCCAAGATAAAACAGCAGAGCCAGCGAGCCACACCCAAGAAACATGAACCACAACCACAAGCATCACTATTTGATTTTTAGAGTTATGAAATTCTCATAATCTCCTTTTGAGCATACCAACAGAGATGAGTATCTTTGCCTATTGATTAACTAACACTATGTTCAATGGAAGAGATACTATTTACCCCCTACATTGGGGTTGGTTGCGGGATTGATGTCCATAAGGATTTGATAGTTGCAACCATTCAACGAGGCAACGAAGTTGTCGGCACAAAGGAGTTTGACGGTTTTACCGTTTCCTTGGAATCTTTGCGTGATTGGTGCAAAGATGCGGGTGTCACTCATATTGCGATGGAGAGCACCGGTATTTATTGGAAGCCTGTGTTCAATATTTTGGAGGATGATTTTGAGGTTATTTTGGTTAATGCTCGGCACGTAAAGAATGTGCCTGGTCATAAGACCGACAAGAAGGATAGCAAATGGTTGAGCAAATTATTGGTAAGCGGACTACTCAAAGGTAGCTTTATCCCTCCACGCGACATAAGAGATTTACGAGATTTAGTTCGCTACAAGAAGAAGTTAGTAGCTCATAGTGCATCAGAGAAGAATCGTATAATCAAGATATTGGAGGATTGCAATATCAAGTTATCAAGTGTATTGAGTGATGTTGATGGAGCCGTTGGTCGCAATATCATCAGTGCATTGATAGATGGAGAGAGTGATGTAAATCAATTAATGCGGTTTTATCACGGCAAGATAAAGACACCTCGTAGTGAGTTTGTCAAAGCTTTGCAGGGTAAGGTTAGCGATCATCATCGTTTTATGTTGCAGTTTCATCGAGATGTGATAGCTAATGATGATGCTATGTTGGAGCGGTTGGATGCAGAAATAGCCAAGGCTGTTTCTGATTATGAAGTTGAATTGGAGCTATTGGAGACCATACCGGGTGTTGGGCGAGATAGTGCCATTGGTATTATAAGCGAGATAGGTGTTGATATGGAACGATTTCCTGATGAGAACCATTTAAGTTCTTATTGTGGTGTAAGTCCGGGCAATAATGAGAGTGCGGGTAAAAAAAAAGTACAAAGACCATAAAGGGTAATAGCCATATTACTTCGATATTGGTAGAGTGTGGGTGGGGGGCAACACGTAAGAAGGATTGTTATTTGAAGCGAAAGTATGAGAGTTTGGTAGGCAGACGAGGTAAGAAGCGAGCACTTGTAGCCATTGGGCATAAAATTATTGTAGCCGCATACTTCATTTTGTTAAACAAACAGCCCTATCGTGAGCCTGAATTACACGACCACAATCCTCGCAAGCAGAAGAAGCAGATACGAAACTATTTGAATCGTTTATCGGCATTAGGTGTTGATGTTAGTGTATTTTTATGAAATGGGCCGCATCTCACCAAGCTACATTTTTTATTTCGTTTTAAGCAAGCATTATATTTAAGGCAACAACATAGGTCGCATTTTTTCTGAGACTTCCCTTAGAAGAGCTTGAGTATGAAATTGACCTATGTCCAAAGAGATTTGGGCACAAAATTAAGAACCAACAGGTGTTACCACTGCCTTTATAGGCACGGAGTACGAAGATGAAAATTTAATCTCTTAATTATACCTTAAATAGCTATTATACAAATTAATACAAAAATATACACAGATGAAACCGAAGAATAAATTTCAACAACACGTTATCGACGTGAGCCGTAAATTACCCGAAATAACCGAACCGCAAAAGCGTTGGGCATACAAGCACTGTTTTGACCATATTGCCAAGCAGAACGCAAATGGCGTTATCACTTGTTTGGAGTGTGGACACACGTGGCAGAGCGATAATAGTCACCTTGCCGACACCATTTTGGAGTGCGAGTGCCCGAACTGTGCCACCAAATTGCAGATTAACACCACACGGCAACGAGTATTCAAGCAGATCGAGTACCTCTGCATCGTTACCACTTTTGGAGGTTTTCAAGTGTTGCGATTTTTCTACATTGATGTTTATCGCAAAAGTGGCGAGAGTGCATACTACTTCTGTAAAGAGGTGGTACAACGTTGGATAGCCACCAACGGCAAGTTTGCGACAATGGCACGACTTCGCCCGATGAGTTGTTTTCAAGACACGTGGATATTCAACAGTGACCTCGAAGTCCGCCCCGAAAAACCACTTTACGACATAATGCCGACACGTGTCTATCCACGCCAAAAGGTATTGCCCGAAATCAAACGCAACGGTTTCAAAGGCGATTATCACCGTCTGACCCCTTTCGAGATGTTGCACACTATCCTAACCGACAACAGAGCCGAAACGCTACTCAAGACAGGGCAAACGGCACTTTTACGCTGTTTTATCCGTAGGGCATCAAAGGACATCAACACCTATCGGAACTCTATTAATATATGCACCCGAAACGGTTACATAGTCCCCGACGGCTCTATGTGGTGCGACTATATCGACCTACTGAGGTTTTTCGATAGGGATTTAAACAGCCCAAAATATATTTGCCCTACTGACCTTGCAGCCGAACACGACCGCTATGTGGCGAAAAAACAAGCCCACCTTGAACGCCAACGCCAAGAGGAGCAACGACAAAAGGCACGAGAGAACGAGGAGCGTTTCCGAGAACTCAAATCCAAGTTTTTCGGCATCGCCTTTTCTGATGGAGCGATTGAGGTGAGAGTATTGGAGAGTGTGGACGAATTTTTCGATGAAGGAAAAGAGATGCACCATTGCGTGTTCACAAACGCTTACTACCTACGTCCCGATAGCCTTATCTTCTCCGCCACCATTGACGGTAAACGCATCGAGACAATCGAAGTATCGCTCAAAACACTAAAAGTCGTGCAATCTCGTGGCGTATGCAACAGCAACACCGAGTACCACGACCAAATCATCAAACTTGTCAACCGAAACAAACAACTCATTCGCCAACGAATGGCAGCATAAAACCCCAAAACAGAATGAAAAACATAGAATTAGAAAATATCGTGCAGATATTCAATACCGAGACCGCAGTGGCTTACGCCCAAATTATCAACGTAGTAACAAACTGCACTACACATCAGAATTTATCTGACACAATGGCTATGTTACCTCAAATCACCACCTCACACCTCCACTTTGAGTGGGGTTTCGGAGCATCTCACTTTTGGCTCAAGCAGAGAAAGGAACGCAACAGCCCCGAACTGTTCGACAACCGAATATTAATTGTTAAATTTTGACTGACCTGACGGGCGGACTCCTCAAAAATGGAGCTCCGCCCGCTTCTTTTTTCAGTGAGCCTGAGCGGAAAAAAAGTTCCTATGTTTGTAATCTGGTATAAATAAAATAAGCTATAAAGTTTTGGTTACCTTTGTTTTGCGGAACAAAATTATTAACCTCAAACTATATAGCTTATGAGAGTGCAAATTAACAAATTAGATTTCAAAGGACAAAATATTTATGTGGGAATTGATGTCCATTTGAAGAGTTGGTCGGTAGCTGTGATGTCCGAAGGCACACTCTTAAAGAGATTTAGCCAAAACCCTTCTGCTGATGCGCTACACAGTTTTTTAACAGATAACTACCCCAATGCACTCTATAAGTCTGTTTATGAAGCAGGATTTAGCGGTTTTGGAGCACATTATCGACTTAAAGAATTGGGAATAGATAATATTGTGGTCAATCCGGCTGATGTGCCCACAATGATGAAGGAGAAATTAAGAAAAACTTATGCCATTGATTGCGTGAAGTTAGCTCGCGGTCTCCGTTCGGGAGATTTAACAGGTATATATATTCACCCACAAGAGGCCCTTGAGCAACGTTCTTTGATAAGGTTAAGGGAAACTATCACTAAGGATATGACTCGCGAAAAGAACCGAATAAAAGCATTTTTGTATTTCAACGGCATACCATATCCGGAGCAATTCGACAGTGGTAAATCTCATTGGTCTAAGCGTTTTATGGATTGGTTGAGGAGTATAGAGTTGAAAACAAGATATGGCAGGGATACCCTGCAATTCTATATTGAGAAAGCGGAATACCAAAGAGAGATGTTGCTGCGTCAAACAAGATTAATGCGAGTACTCTCTCGGAGTGCTCATATTGGCTCGCAACTCAAATTACTCACTTCTGTTCCGGGAATAGGACTAACCATCGGAATGAACTTTTTGACAGAGTTGGGAGATATTAGCAGATTCAGGAGTTCCGACCAACTTGCTGCTTATATCGGATTGATTCCGATGTGCCACTCCAGCGGAGATAAACATAACGATGGAGATATCACTCTAAGAAAGCACGCCACCCTGAGGTGCTATATAGTGGAAGCGGCTTGGCGATCTATTCGCACCGACCCGGCGATGACGATGGCCTATGAAGAGTATTGTAAAAGAATGAAACCATCAAAGGCGATAATAAAAATAGCACGAAAACTTATTAACAGAATATTCTTTGTGCTAAAACGAAAACAAGAATATGTTAGTTGCGTTGTCAAGTAGATACAAATCCTATAATGTAAACAACTTATCCCAACCGAGAGATACCACAATGTGCTTCTTGCAGCTTTGAAGTCTGCTCAAAAAAAGTTTGTGACTCTCGCTATTGTTAGACTGATACAGGAACTTGCGGCTCCCACAATCGGGAAGTCCGCTATGGGAAGGTTGTTTACGATAGGATTTAATAGGTTTTCTTAGCCATATGGACGATGTCGGCAGCAAAAAATGGGAGACCCAAAACGGTCTCCCAAAGTAGCGTTGCCGCATACCGTCGGGGTGTTTATTGCTGGCAGGTTGCTCCTCAGCAGAGCCTGTGTCCTCTTCAACACCCTGACACAAAGATACAAAAACATAAGTAAACCAAAAATAATTGCTAATTTATTTGGATTTCAAATGGGAAGAAGCAAAAAACCGACTGAAAATTTTCGCTATCTATTTTGTATAACCCAAAATAGATAGTGGCAAGCAATTTGACTATTTAGTCAATCGTTTATAATATAAAATTCCTTATGCGTCTGTGGTCTATTCATCCGAAATATCTCGACACCAAAGGTCTAACCGCTTGTTGGCGTGAAGGGCTTTTGGCTCGAAAAGTGTTGCTTGGTCAGACGAAAGGTTATCGCAACCATCCACAGTTAATACGCTTTCGTAGCACGCAAAATTCTGTTGCAGCAGTAGATGTTTTTCTCTCTGCCGTTCTTTCTGAAGCCCGGTTAAGAGGGTATAATTTTGATGCAACAAAGATAAATCTCACCGCTAAATCGGAGACAATCGAAGTTACGCAAGGGCAGCTCAACTACGAGTTTGAGCACCTAAAAAAGAAGTTGGTAATTAGAGATAAAACGGCATTTGAGCGTATTGTTTCCGTGACAGAGATAGCCACTAATCCTATTTTCACAGTTGTCGATGGAGGTATTGCGGATTGGGAAGATGTAAAGCTAAGTAAATAAACCTTTTCGGGGTTTATGATTTATATTGTGATTTTTTTCATTACTGACCGACAAAAAAGTTGAGAAAAAAAGAGAGGGGTAATCCCCTTTGAAGAGAATTACCCCGATAGTTGTAATTTTGTAAGTGCAAACAATACAAGATTCAACTATGGGCAAAGATAGTTATAAAAATTTAGTCGGTCAGCCGATTTTCAAACAGGTTGTAGATTTTCTGCCAAGAGCGAAGTTTGACCTGTTAGTTCACCGCCACAAATCGGATAGGTACTACAAACGATTTCGCTCGTGGGAGCAGTTGATAACTTTGCTCTTTGGGGTCTTTAGCAGGTGTGATTCTGTGGGCGAGATTGCAGCAGCAATGCAGGGCTTGCAAGGCAAGTTGAGCTATTTGGGGCTAGATAAATCGCCCGCCAAAAGCACCATAGGCGATGCTTTGCGAGATAGAGATGAGGTTTTGTTCAGGGATTACTACTTTGAGTTATTGAGCCACTACTCGCCACTTTTGTCGGTCAGCCGAATTAAGGGGGTGGATTTTGAGAAGTTTTACATCTTCGATTCTACCACTATTCGCCTATTTTCGGACATAATGAAGGGGGTAGGTCGTAACCCCAAAGGAGATGGTAAGAAGAAGGGTGGATTGAAGGTGCATATGATGATAGACGCTCACGCCGATTGTGCCAAGCACGTCAATATAAGCGAGGCAAAAATGCACGATAAGAAATTTCTGAGCAAGCTCAACCTCACAGCAGGGAGTATGATTTGTTTCGACAAGGCGTACAACGACTATGGGCAATATGCCCGCTGGACAGAAGAGGGAGTTTGGTTTGTCGGACGGTTGAAACGCAATGCTGTTTACGAGGTACAGGAGGTTATTTCAGAGAAAGTGCTGAACGACAAAGAGTTTGGAGTAATATCAGAGGAGCACATTCATCTGAATTACAAGGATAATAAGGAGCAGAAGAAGGTTTGTTTAAGGAAAGTTGTTTATCGTGATGAAAAGGGTCGGATATTGGTTTTTATCACCAATAACTTTCAAATCAGTGCAGAGGATGTGGCTTTTATCTACAAGTGCCGCTGGCAAATAGAGCTGTTGTTTAAGAAGTTGAAGCAGAATTTTCAACTACACTTTTTCTACTCTGAGACCGAGAATGGAATTAAGACGCAGATATGGATAACGCTCATTGCTCATCTACTTTTGACGGTGTTGAAAGTCAAAACGCAGACTGACAAAGCATTTTCGACTGTTGCGGTGTTGGTGAGGATACATTTGACGAGTTATCTGGATATTTTTTGGATGATTCAGAACTGCAAACGCACTTATCACAAGCGAAAAGGGGCTAATTTTTGCTCATCGAGCCGAGCCCCAACGATACAAATGGCACTATTTTGAGGGGGGGTAGGTATTTTGAAATGACTATTTATGCGGAAATACATGCTGATTACTAAACGATTGCAGAAATAATTAACAAAAATCCGATTTTAGTCGGTTAATAATGATTTTTTTTCTAACTTTGTAGAAACTAATTAAACGGATATGCCTATGATGTAGTCATCATAATAGACTTATAAAATACATAAAATAGCTTTTAGCTGTTTATTCTCGTACTCAAAATCGCCAATTATCGTCCAGAATAAACAGGGAAAGTCCTTGCTATATCATATTAGCACGGGCTCGACTTGTTTGGACATGGGGGTTTGGCGATTCCTGAGTACGGAACTTGTTGAGTTCCGTGCTTTTTTTATGCAAAAAGGTTCTCGGCAAAATTTATTAAATTAAAAAACCAAGTACTCATGAAAATCGCCAAAGAAACAACCGTTGCCTTTACAGGCTATCGCACCGCCAAAATTCTACGCTCATCCAACGAGCCGGACATTCTTCAAACCATTGCCACAGAATTAGACAAAACCGTCTTGTGTCTTCACAAGCAGGCTTACACAACTTTTTTGTCGGGAATGTCAGAGGGGTTTGATTTGTTTGCTGCCGAAGCAGTTCTACGAGCAAGAATGAAACATCCCGAAATTAGACTTATCGCTGTCATTCCATTTCAAGGGCAGGAGTTGGGATATAGTGACAGGGACAAAGAACGTTACAAAATCATCTACGAACTCGCCAACGAAGTAATTTACACCGATGAAAGCTATAACGAGCGAGCCTACTTAGACCGCAATGATTTTCTATTAGACAACTCATCGGTTGTCGTATGTTATTATGACGGACAGCGTGGGGGTACGATGTACACAGTCAATCGGGCAAAACTTCGAGCTTTGCCAATAATTAATCTCCATAAATAAAATATTCCCCTGCCACTCGTAGCGTTGGCAGGGGAATTTGTTTATTGTGCATCAGAAGGCTTCGTCGTTTCATTCTGCATCGAGATTGAAAGTTCGTAACGCTGACCAAAACTATCATAAACCGTGAGGTCTATCTGTTGTTGGTCGGAACACTCTGAAGTGTAGTAGAGCCGAAAGGTCTCTTTTTCGAGTGGGTAGGTGTCGTTCGGAAGAAAAACTGTGCCATCATCCATTTTCAGCGTACCTTTGCCTTCAGGTTGGAAGTAGCCGATGTGAAATTTCGTCTCTTTGTAGTTGCCCGATTTGTGGAGCTGACAGCGGATTTCTGCCGTTTCTCCTTGCTTGATACGTTTCTGTACGGGCATCGTGGAGAGCGAGAAGTCATACATCTGCTGAATGTCGAGTTTGTCGCTGCACGATGTGAGCGAAAATAGGATGCCGCTGATTGAGACGGCTATTAGTATGAAAAATGCTGTTTTCATTGTGATGATTTCCATTAGTTTATGATGAATTTCAGCCCTACGCCAAATTGCGTATGGAAGTGCCCGATCGAGCTACCCCAGAGTATCCGCTCTCGTGCGTTTACAAGTAGTACCAAACGGTCGGTCAGATAAGTTTCGAGTTCGAGTGTGATAGCACCGCCATAGATAAAGGCATCTTTATTGCGGAGTGTCGCTCCGTCGGCTAGCAGCTTGTCGCCCCAATTGCTCGTTTCGTAACCTGCGAGTGCCGAGCCGCCAATGCTCAAAAAGAATGTTTTTGAAGGGTCTGAGAGAAATTTAACATAGTAGCCTGCTTCGCCTGTAAACTGCGTTTTGGGGATGTAAATATCCTTGTAGACATACTCTTTGGAAAGGTACTCTGCCCCAAACACCCAACGGTTGCCGTTTTTTGTGTAGGTCGAAATTCCTGCACCGAAATAGTAGTTTGTGGGCTTCTGAACGCCATCAACAAATCCTCCTCTGAGTTCTATCCCCTTCATTTTCGGGAGATAGCGTTGGGCGTGTGCCTGCCCACATAGGGCAAGCACCGCAACCAAAATCATTAGATACCTCATAGTTATTTAACTTTGAGCTCGTTAATTACTCTTGCACGCACGATGTCTTCGTTCTCGATGATGAACGATTGATGACGACCGCCTGACTTCTCGTGAAGCTCTACGACCAACTGTTTGTCGTCAGGAATGGTGAATTTCTCCATTGTGAATACTGTGCGTTCGTCCTTGTTACCTGCAATGCGTGTGGCATAGTTGTAGGCACGGAGCGGAAAAATCACCTGTTCCTGAATGGCGGTACGCTTGGCAACTTTCTTGTCAACAATCTTAAACACAATGAAATCTACATCGAAAGGTACATTTGAGGTGTTGCGGATTTGTGTATGGAAATAGAGCAAGCCGTTGTGGGTGTATAGCCCTTTCAGCAGATACTGAATACCAAAAGACTTTGAGCCGATATGCTTCACCTCTCGGTTGTCGTTCTTGTGAATGGACTTCATAATCAGATGCACGAGCTTCGGTGACTCGCTGCCGAGCTCCTCCAGATAGATATCTAAGGCATTATTCGGGCGATTGACCTCACTGCCATCGTGGATAAAATCTTTCATCTCAATGTTTAGCAGCAGTGGTTCATCTGCGTATTTTACATTGAAAGTGTAAAAACTGCCGCTCTCGGTAATCACCGAAAAGTTGGTTTCGGTGCGGAAATTCTTAACCGTTGCTTTGACACGGATAACATTCTCTGCCCCGTCCGCCTTGCCTGCTATGAGGTTAGGCGAGCCCAAATCAACATAGCGAACTGCCGATGGGAAGATGATGTGCGTGGTTTTTTCGTAAGTTACTTCGATACCGTGCGGCGGTATCATTCGGTCAAACGTCACCTTTTTGGTCAGACCGTGATAAAGGTCTCCTGTTGTTTCGAGACTGTAATCTGAACTCTGTCCAAAAACACTTACCTTTGTATTATGGATAGGAGAAGTCAGGAGTATCAAATAATGCGTGATAAGGCATTATCTCAGCTGCGGAGTGGGGAGTCACTCACGGGCAAAGATGGGGCATTTGCTCCACTGTTGAAAGAATTTTTAGAAGCCGCCTTGGATGGCGAAATGGCAGCTCATCTCGACGAGGCGGAACGCCAGCAAGGCAACAAGCGTAACGGTCGAGGAAGCAAACGAGTCAAAACGATGGCAGGTGAGATTGAAATAGAGACACCCCAGGATCGTCATAGCAGTTTCACACCCGAGATTCTCAGGAAACGGGAGACCATTTTGGCGGATAATATGTCCTCCAAGATCATCAGTTTGTATGGTATGGGTATGAGCCTGAGGGATATATCTACTCATATAGAAGAGATGTATGACGTTGAGATATCGCACAATACGTTGAGTGAAATCATCGAACGTATAGTTCCCAAGGTCAAGGAGTGGCAAAGTCGTCCTTTGGAGTCGATGTACACTATCGTTTGGCTCGATGCAATGCACTACAAGGTCAAAGATGGTGGACGTACCGAGAGCCGAGCCGTTTATAATGTACTGGCAGTCAACAAGGATGGTCGCAAAGAGTTAATCGGGATGTATGTATCTGAGAGTGAGGGTGCGAACTTCTGGTTGAGTGTATTGACCGATTTGAAAGCACGCGGGATGAAAGATGTTTTGATTGCCTGCATTGACAACCTTACGGGCTTTGCCGAGGCAATAGCCACCATTTTCCCGCAAGTAATCATTCAGAGCTGCATCGTTCACCAAATCCGCAATTCATTGAAATACATTGCCTCCAAAGACAAAAAGGAGTTTATGGGTGATTTGAAGACTGTCTATCAAGCTCCCACTCTGGATTTAGCCGAACTCAATCTTGATAAATTGGAGGATAAATGGGGACAGAAATATCCTGTTGTTATAGGCTCGTGGCGACGAAATTGGGATAAGCTTAGTGCCTATTTTGCTTATGATGAGCATATTCGCAGACTTATCTACACAACTAATGCTGTTGAAGGATTTCATCGTCAGGCACGGAAAGTGACCAAGGCAAAGGGAGTATTCCCTAATGATATGGCATTGATGAAGTTACTCTACCTGGCGGTGCTCAACATCTCCAAGAAATGGACTCAACCCCTTCCGAATTGGGCGTTAACAGCAGGTCAATTGCGGATAAAGTTTGGCGAAAGGATGCCAATGGAGCTATAGCCCTTGTTTGTTCTTCTCGGTTTTCCAAACGCAAAGAAAAGGCAGTTTTCGGATGTGAGCAAGGGTATATAAACGGCTCGTGCCTCGCCGCCCTTGCACACATCCGAAAACCGCCTTGAAAAAGCATTTGTAAAGCCGAAAAGAAAAAATTATATTTGTAGAAATTTAACTCGAAATATTTACCGGACAGAGTTTATATTACACTCCCGTCTTGGTCACTTTCCGTGCCTGACGATGAAATCCTTCAACAGCATTAGTTGTGTAAATAAGTCTGCGAATATGCTCATCATAAGCAAAATAGGCACTAAGCTTATCCCAATTTCGTCGCCACGAGCCTATAACAACAGGGTATTTCTGCCCCCATTTATCCTCCAATTTATCAAGATTGAGTTCGGCTAAATCCAGAGTGGGAGCTTGATAGACAGTCTTCAAATCATCCATAAACTCCTTTTTGTCTTTGGAGGCAATGTATTTCAATGAGTTGCGGATTTGGTGAACGATGCAGCTCTGAATGATTACTTGCGGGAAAATGGTGGAGATTGCCTCGGCAAAGCCCGTAAGGTTGTCAATGCAGGCAATCAAAACATCTTTCATCCCACGTGCTTTCAAATCGGTCAATACACTCAACCAGAAGTTCGCTCCCTCACTCTCAGATACATACATCCCGATTAACTCTTTGCGACCATCCTTATTGACTGCCAGCACATTATAAACGGCTCGGCTCTCGGTACGTCCACCATCTTTGACCTTGTAGTGCATCGCATCGAGCCAAACGATAGTGTACATCGACTCCAAAGGACGACTTTGCCACTCCTTGACCTTGGGAACTATACGTTCGATAATTTCACTCAGCGTATTGTGCGATATCTCAACGTCATACATCTCTTCGATATGAGCAGATATATCCCTCGGGCTCATACCCATACCATACAAACTGATGATCTTGGAGGACATATTATCCGCCAAAATGGTCTCCCGTTTCCTGAGAATCTCGGGTGTAAAACTGCTATGACGATCCTGAGGTGTCTCTATTTCAATCTCACCCGCCATCGTTTTGACTCGTTTGCTTCCTCGACCGTTACGCTTGTTGCCTTGCCGGCGTTCCGCCTCGTCGAGATGAGCTGCCATTTCGCCATCCAAGGCGGCTTCTAAAAATTCTTTCAACAGTGGAGCAAATGCCCCGTCTTTGCCTGTGAGTGACTCCCCACTCCGAAGCTGAGATAATGCCTTATCCCGCATTATTTGATACTCCTGACTTCTCCTATCCATAATACAAAGGTAAGTGTTTTTGGACAGAGTTCAGATTACAGTCTCCTTCACCAAATAAGCATCTTCTGAAAATCAACTCAATAGTATGAAATCATACCCGTTTTTGAGCAAAAAAACACTGAAAAAACTTTTTGGCGTTGAAGTTGGGTTAAGAAATTTTTCTCTTGGACTTTCTTTTGAACCATAAATAATAACCAGTCAATGGCAGTAAACATCCGATAAGAGCAGCGATAAAGTAAAGAATCTTAACTACAATACCGCCCCAAGAGCCTGTATGAACGGAGTATATCCAACCTCTAATCTTACCCTGCTTTGGATGCTGGGCATAAAGGGTTTGTTCGGTAATCGCACCTGTTTTTCTGTCGAATTTATATCGATCCGAAGCCCTGCTATTGCCAAAACTATAGTTCGGAACTACATTCACAGTCTCGCTTGTAACGGTAAGCGTTTTATATGATTCGATGTTTCTTAGAGTTTCATCCACAACTTTATCCCATACGGTATAATCTATTTTTAGTCTATCTTTATCCCTCTCTTGCTCTCTACCATCTCTGCCGTTGGATTGCTGTGATTGTTGCATTTCGACACCAAATGCTCCGTAAAATCCATTCCGATACCATTCGAAAGACCACGTTAATCCTGTCAATGCCATAACAAGTAGAAGTAGCATAAAATAAAACCCTCCGGCAATGTGTAGGTCGTACCAGAACATACGCCAACCTGATTTAAACCTGATTCTCAATCTGTTCTTCAGCACCTTCCTGTTTCTTGGTACCCATACGACCAATCCGGTGACAATGATCGCGATCATCACGATTGTCGAAATTCCTACAATACGTTTTCCGATTATGCGACTGTCATCTTTGAACATCAACCAGCGATGTAACTGTCTGACTTGTGCAAAAAAACTATTCGGATCGTAAGTATAGGTTTCAATAATATCTCCGCTGTAAGGATTTACATAAACCGATGTTCTGTTTTGTCCCTCAATACCGAGCCTATAGGTTCTTTCCACGTCAGACGATATCTGGACGCTTGACACAGAAACGGAATCGGGTAATTCAAGTGATACCTTTTGAACGATTTCACTTACAGTCAATCGTTTATCGCCAGATTCACTTACAAAATATCGTTCACTGTTGGCATATTCTGAGATTTCTGTTTCAAAAACCAGTATCGCTCCCGTAATACAGATTAACGATACAAAAAGCCCCACAGGAATTGATAACCAAAGGTGAAGTTTCTTGAAACTTTTCTTCATCTGCGTATATTCTTATAAATTAGCTAATTATTAATCATTTACACTTTTTGTCTATTGAGCCGGTTTTCGTTCTGAAAATCGGGCAGACCGCCCCACGCGGCGGTCTGTGGGCGCGCAAATGGGCAGATAATCATAGCTGTTGGTATGCTCAAAATGAGATTATGACAATTTCATCTGCGTATATTCTTATAAATTAGCTAATTATTAATCATTTACACTTTTTGTTTATTGAGCCGGTTTTCGTTCTGAAAATCGGGCAGACCGCCCCACGCGGCGGTCTGTGGGCGCGCAAATGGGCAGATGCTCATCCCTGTTGGTATGCCCAAAATTAGATTATGACAATTTCATTATTTCAATTTATTTATGTCCCACCAAACACGAGCTTTGGTTATAACGGTTATGTTTTTTTTCTTCACTTGAGCAATGTTTGTTTGTGCTTCCGTTTCAGGATACATCAAACGACCTGGGTATTCACCCGCAGCGGCACTCTCCGAGTTAGGGATAGAAGGTATGCTCAGCCTACGAAAATCACACCAAGCCTCAAAACCGCTTATTGAATTGAGTGCAAGCCATTTTTGTAGTATAATCCTATCCAATGTATTATTGAAAGCAACGTCAGCTTGAGAGAAATAAGCATCAGTATCAGCTTGCGCTACTTCCATATATTTAAATGAAGCCCTCACTCCATTCTCGTAAAATTCTTGAGTATTACCGCTGATCCATCCCCTTTGTGCAGCTTCGGCTTGTAGGAACCAGCTCTCAAAATCTCCCAGCAGAACTATCGGTTGAGTAGAACTTTTTAGAATCCCTCCCGGTTTATTGCCATTTTCTGATGGCCCACGGAATGCTGATGTATTTGTTTTGTTATATACGGCACTACTCCCTAAATAGCCAAAAGGAACACCTTTGTAGTCGCCATTGGGATTTTCGACATACAATTTACCAACACGGGGGTCATTCAGAGATTCATATCGGTCGATAATGTATTGCGTTGGGCGGATGTAGGTATAGGTTGTTGTCGTTTTATTAGACGTATTTCGATAATATGTACTCCAGAACGGGTTAAGGTTGCTGGCATTGAATCCGGGCTGAACAAATGCAATTTCTGTAATAAACCCATTTCCATCACTATTTATTTTGGCAATCTCGTCAGTGATATAGCTGCTTTCGCCTACTTCGCTTTGCCTCAACAGAGCTCGAAGTTTTAAGGTATTGGCAAATTTCATCCACTTCACAGGATCGCCTGCAAATACGATGTCAGCTGACCTCGGAACAGATTCGCGTGCTGCCGGCGTTTGTTTTAACATATCAATAGCAACGTTTATCATCTCCATTGACTTTTGATAGACATACTTGCCATCGTCATATACCGGGCGTGGATATTTATCGTCCTGCAATGCTTGATCAAAAGGCACATCACCATATACATCCACCAATCTCATATAATGCCAAGCCTGCATAATTCGTGCGATCGCTCCATAATGTCTCGCACCTTCTTTGTCTGCCTGCTTTTTCAGTAGTTCGTAGTAATTAAGATACGTATAACCATTCTCCCAAATAGGTATACCATCACGCTTAGCCATTATACTGAAACCATTATAGAGCTGCTCTTTTTTATAACTGTTCGTTCCATCAGTATTTGGACCCCAATATCCTGCCCAGAATGATCCGAGTTGATTGAGTTGCGTTACTTCTTGTAGAGCGGTGTGATAGAGTGCCGCAGGAAGTCGATATTCCAATGTCATATACTCCTCGGTAGGGTTGTTCGGGTCATCATTCACATCAAGGAACGATCCACATCCGGACAATCCTATTGTCATTAAAGCTATGATGATGTATATAAATCTATTTTTCATTTTCAATCTATGTTTAAAATATTGCATTTATAGAGAATCCAAAAGTTCTATAAGGCGGAACTTGACGGAAACTCGAATATCCGGCTGTATTGTTGTAAAGGTATTCAGGGTCGCCCATATCGTTATCTCTATGACGTATTACAAATAAGTTGGTTGCTTCTGCTCCGACTGTGATTTTTTTCACAAAGCCAATCTTTCTCATAGCGGCATCCGGTAGAGTGTATTTTATTGAAAGAGTTCTCATTTTGAGATAATCACTCGGCACGGCATAATTGACTGAATATCCTGCAACATATTTGTTCCAGTAAGATGATTTGTCGCTACCCTTTGCCACAATATTTGTGTTTGGAGCGTAGGTCGTATTACCTTGCGCATCTGTTTGAGCTATAACCGAGTTAGGTATTATAAACTCTTTGCGACCATACTCCGTAGTCATCGGATGCGTTCCCGCTTGAATCATTGCGTTAATCAATTCGGAATACATCCATCCTCCCAAACGACAGTCGAAGTCCGCGTAAATGCTCAAATTTTTGTATCTGAACGAAGTTTGCAACCCGATTTGATGTGGCGGAACCATCGTACCTTTATAAGTTGGTGCAGCTGCTGCCGAGGGCAATCCTGTTACGGCATCTACGATGATACGTCCCTGTGGATCACGCGCATAATCCGTCACTTTTAAGCTCGGATATGCCCGCCCCTTAATTGCATAAGATTGACGGAAAATGTTATATTCTTCTGCCTCACCGCTTCCGTACAAATCCTTAACCTTATTATCAATATAAGTGTAATTCACTCCCACATTCCATCGTATATCCCGTGAGCGAATAATATCTCCATCAATTGAAAACTCCCAGATGTTGTTTTCAAGTTCCCCTAAATTAACCATTGTAGTAGTGTACCCTGTAGCAGCCGAGCTGGTCGCTGCAAATATCTGCCCTTCAGAATTAGAGTAAACATAAGCAAAATCGACATTTAGTCTATGATTGAAAAAGCCTAATTGTGTACCTATCTCAAAGGATCTGACAAACTCCGGCTTTATTTCTCTATTTGGATTTTTTGACGAAGGGATAAAACCGACTAAATCACCATATGGGAATCCTCCGGATTGTGAGTAAGCCAGAGCCAAAGCATAGGGGGTTAGGTTTATATTACCTGTCTTATTGTATGAGGTGTATATTTTACCAAAACTTAGAACCTCAGCATCTTTTAGCGCTGAGATAGCATCAGAAAAAATGAATGAGCCACTCACACCCGGATAGAAATAGGAGCGATTATCAGGATTAAGAAGTGAAGTCCAGTCGTTACGCCCTGTAACTGTCACGAACAAATAGTTATCGTATCCGACAGTTGCTTCACCATAAATTGCCAGTTGTCGTTCGCGAGCAATTCTGGAAGTGCCACCCAGATTTCCAATACGACTCCCTTGATTGAATAGGTCGGAAAATAAAAGATTACTTGCTGCGAGATTGACATTTTTCGTGTAATCATCTCTAAAATTCTGCCCCAATATCCCGCTAACTCTGAATTTTCCAAACTCTTTATTCGCAATAAGGATAAAATCACCATTTAGTCTTCTAAAATTAGACGAACCATCTGCAACGCTACCTTGCACGCTTGCTCCTGAGCGTTTAGAATCGTAACGGGCAACCGTATTTCGGGTTTGGGTAGTACTACTATACAATCCTAAGCGATACATAGCCTTTAACCAAGATGTAAATTGGTACTCAAATTCCACTTTACCGTTGATCAGTTGTTGCTCGCTTTTGTTTCTGTAAGAATCAATCAGGAAATATGGGTTCTTAACCGTAGTTGTAAAGAAATTACCCGGATTTCCTAAAGAGTTTTCGTCTTGCCAATTTTTCATTTCAGAAAGAGGAAAGTTAGCCGGCATTTTATACATAGATATCCACGGACCATCCGGTGTAGTTTCGGTTGATGTGTAAGAGTAGTTCAGATTCGATGCCACGCGTAATTTCCCGAAATTCTGAGTTGTATTAAACCTGATTCCGTTTCTCGAACTTTTATCATTAGGGATTATGCCTTTAATTGTAACGTTTTGCAAAGACATAAAATAACTTCCATTGTCCGTTTTTTTCGAAAACGACAGGTCATTTTGCATATTAAGTCCCGTATCGAACAAATCGTATCGCACATCTTTGTTTGGTGCGGCATATAGCACCTGAGGTTGTGTGCCGTTTGGTAACACAGTTCCAAAATCTTTCATTGTTCCGTCAAACGAAGGACCCCACGAAGCATATTCGGTAGGGCTATACACCCCATCAATGCCTTGACCAAATTCAGTTTGTGCCTTGGGTATCAGACATACGTTAGAGAATGTGGTAGTTTGTTTGAAGTTAATCGTACCTTTGCCTGAGCCACTCTTTGTTGTTATTATTAATGCCCCATTTACGCCTTCAGATCCGTAGAGAGCTGCGGAATTTGCCCCTTTCAGAACAGTGACACTCTCAATATCATTGGAATTCAAACGATTGATATTTGGAACAGGGACTCCATCCACAACATACATAGGGCTGTTATCTCCTGTTAGAGAACGTGAACCTCTCATTACTACTTGAATATTGGGGTCTACCTTGCTATCAAACATATTGACGCGCAATCCCGCAACTCTGCCTGTGAGGCCGGTGAGCGGATTTACGGGTGCTCCCTCGTTGAGTTGCTTATTCGAAAGAACTTCGGTAGCACTCCCCAACTCCCTTGGAGAACGTTTGATTCCCAATGCTGTGACAACTACTTCCCCCATAGTGAATGCCGATGGTTGAAGTTTAATTTGTAGAGGATTTATGTCGGTGGTAACTTCGGCTGTGTGGTATCCCATAAATGAGATAACAAGCGTGTCGCTCCGATACACATTAATGGAGAACTTACCCGTATCATCCGTTGTTGTGTAATTATTCGTACCTTTCGCAATTACTGTTGCATAAGGAATCGGTTGATCGTCGTCCGCAGAGAGAACGAACCCAACCTGGGTTAATTCTTGTCTGTGATGTCCTTGTCTGTTTTGTTGGGCAAATAATGTAGTACTTAACAAAAGGAATAGTGCCGCGGATAATAGCTTATTCATATTAGAACTTTAATTTATCAGTGTGCAAAGTTCAGGTTTTGGATACAACCACACAATCCCAATATGTAGGTAAAAATACGGTAAAACATCATTATGTTATGTTACTCCCAAAAAAATCCGAGCCAACAAATACCCATAAAACACGATTATATACCATTAGTGTGAGTGGAAGAGTCCTTACCTTTGCAAAAGTATAATACTCCCCTCTCTTCGGACAGTTTTTGTATCTGCTTAATATAGTATTTGTTTCTTGGTACTACTGGGTTTTGTATGGAAAATAGTATCATAGTATAACTTATCAAAAACCACCTTAACTGTCTTTGCGGCGAAAGCCGTAATCTCCTGCTCACTTATTATTAAGCAATTCACATCTATGAGGAGATTGCGGCGAAAGCCGCAATGGCAACTAAAAGTATTATATTGAAAATAAGTAATATATAATTACATCACACGAAATCCAGTAGAACCTGTTTCTTTGCTCTCGGGTTATTGTTAGTTGTTGTTTTAGTGTTTGTTTCATTTCGTTGCCCTTAAGGGCAACGAAATGAAACAAACTTTTTCTATGCCGCCGTCATATAGACCTCACTCGGAGTCTTGTATTCAAGCGATTGATGTAGCCTTTCGGTGTTGTAAAGACGAAAATAGTCAGTCAAGCCATCATATAACTCTTTGCCGCTGCCGGGGTTCGACAGGTAAATATACTCATATTTTACGCTGCGCCACAACCTTTCGACAAAAATATTATCCAAAGCCCTACCTTTACCGTCCATACTTATCTGTATCTCATTTTCTTCAAGTATCTTAACGAACTCCTTGGCCGTGAACTCACTCCCTTGGTCGGTGTTGAATATCTCCGGCTTGCCGTATCTGGCAATAGCCTCTTTGAGCAACTCTTGGCAGAACTCGCTATCGTGAGTATTGCTTATCCCCCAAGCCAACACAAAGCGCGAATGCCAATCAATGATGGCGCACAGGTACATATAACCTCCATTCATTGGGATATAGGTGATGTCGGTACTCCAAACCTGATTTACCCTGTCAATAGTTAATCCTCGCAATAGATAGGGGTATATCTTATGCTCCTTATTATGCCACGTGGTGTTAGGCTTGGGGTAGATAGCACTGATGCACATATCCCGAAAGTAACGACGCACTCGCTTAGGGCTTATCGTAAAACCTTTCTTTCGCAAGTGTTCAGTCATCCGCTCGACACCATAGAAAGGCATTTTGGTATAGGTGCGGTCTATCTCTGCTTTAACAGCAAGCTCATCTGCACTTGCTCTTCCTTTGCTCGCATAGTATATGCCACTGCGGCAAATGTTTAGCAATATGCACTGCTGAACTAAACTCAGCCGAGGATGATTCTTTTCTACCATCTCTCTACGCTCGGCTAACGAGATTTGAGTAGCTCCCACTTTTTTTTTAAGAACTCGTTCTCTATCTCAAGCTGACCAATCTTGCGATAAAGATTGTTCTCTACCTGCTCATCAGACTTGACTTTACGCTCCTTGTCAGTCGAGAAAATGGCGGTCGCTCCCTCCTTGAACTGCTTCTTCCATACCCCAACCTGCGTCGGATGAACTTCATAAATCGAAGCAATCTCATTGACCGTCTTCAAGCCCTTGATAGCCTCCAAGGCTACTGCAGCTTTGGTCTCTGCCGAAATCTTTTCCCTCATCGTTTGTCTCATTTTTTATGAGACCAAAGATAACCAAATTATAGCTTAAACTGCTGTCCTATTTTGGGGGAGTATTATATTCTCAAAAAGCGAGCAAGTGCACGACAAACTGATAGGAATATACATCGAAAACAACCTCTACCAAAGAACACCATAAATATACCAATTCAGCTATTTTGAAACACTACCAGTACGCCAAATCTTCGCAAGATGGTCAATTAATACTTTTGCTGTAGCGAAAGACATAAATGAATCATTACGCTTGTCATAACCTTCGTAGAATTCAGAATAGCCACAGTATTTACATCTCAAATTACAAGCATCCGTAACTTCAAATACTAAAGTACGGAGATTTATGATGTTATTTTCAACCACTTGCTTTGAAGTTATGGGTATAAACTTTATTTTCTCTTTCATTTTATTTTATTTTTATCAAAAGAAGTAATGGATTGTCATCCTCTTTGAGGGTTTTAACAATCTTTTGTGTCTCGGGCGGCAATTTATCAATATTGTCAATGAGGAATGTTGCACGGAAAAACACAGCCATAAATCCTTCGCTCAGGGTTTGATATTTTGCAGAAAGCGCACATTGATTATTGAGAAGACTCAATGAATGATTAGGTGGATTGCTATTATCTACCTTAAGTCTGAAAATTTGCCTCTTCTTTTTGTCGTAGACATAGAAACTGCCCTCAACATTAAAACTGAGTTTGAGGTCGTAATGTGTTTGCAGGAATAGGTATCTATCAGTTTCAAGAGCTGGGATTGTCATACATTCGGTCGTGTTGTAATTTGTAGCATCCACAAAACGTGGTGCTACCTCCAAGGTTTTATTATTCACAAAAAACACGGTGTCACAACATTTATTGGTCAAAAAAACACCATCCTTGCCTCTGATAAGTGATGGGTAAAATAGGTCTGCAAAGTAGTACGGGTCATCGTTTATTGGTCGTTCAAAAGCGATGTTTATCTGTTTTATCAGCTTTGAAGTCGATTGCGAAATAAGGAAGAAATAGTGCGGCATATCTTCAGTCCAATGGTGAGGTTTGAAGCTACTATAAACTAATAGAGTATCGCCATTTATTCGGAAGAGATTTTTTTGAGTCGGAATTTTGTAGGGAATATTTCTTTTGAAATTAAACAATGTGTCGTACTCTACAAATTTTTTGCCCATCGCATCGTCTACCGTTATGGTGTTACTCTCTTCATCAACCATAAATTCAAGTAGCATTAGATACTCCTGCGGTCCCCGTCCTTCTCTATTCATCTTTCGCACGGAATTACCATTAAAGTCATAAACATAAATGTCTTTTTCTTGCTTTGTATATATTCTCTCTGTTTTTTCATTTACATAAAAATCTGAAGTAGTAACATCACGCACATCAACAAAATAACCTTGGTTGACTCCTCCCATCTTGATAATTCGCACATCGGCAACATCACTCAGCTTAAGGTCAATTTCAGGATATGATTTGCGGTAGTCGAAAACTATCAACTCATCTTGAGTGTCGCTCCTACCACAAGAGAAAGCACCTGTCAATATCAAAGTGCTTATGAACAATTTAATAATAAGGTTTTTCATAAAAGTGAGTGTTTAGTGGTGATGCGTTATACTGTCATTGCAGACTCTACTCGCAAATTAAATGCAGCTTATATGCTTATTTTCAATAGGCATATGATTGCATGTCAAGCCCAAAATGACAACAAAGCAATTTGATTTAGAATCAAAAAGTCAAAAAACGCCTGTTAATATAATAATTATTATATCAAGTAGTTACAATTAATAACAAAAAAGGTATTGTTAAATTAGTATTGATAGCTCCCCATTAAGTTTTAGAAATAGTAGTTTCAAGGATTTTTCTATCATATGTAAAGCTTTGCTATAACATTTTCCTTTACGTTTGAAGCGAGCTAAATAATGCCTAATTCTACTGTTATATCCCTCTACTGTAAATGTTTGAGCTTTTGATCGTATGTGTTTTTCGGCAGGAATAAATTCACAATAACTTTTCCAATGATCTGAACAATATGTACCTACATCTATATTCCGTAGTCCATCCCATAACATTAACCCTGTCTTTGTGGAGCGGTCTCCGCAGACAAAAGGGATAAACCATTTTGCAAGTCTATCAACAGCAATCCATATCCAACAGTAGTTTTTTTGACAGTAAATATGTATGCAACTCATCAAGCTCAACAATGGATGCACTTTGCTCATTTACAGGCAATTCGACACGAGAGCCCCACTCTTTAATCCAGTAATAAACAGTAACATGGTTTATGTTTAGTATTCTGCCGATGGCTCGAAAACCCAAGCCTTCTAAGTACATTGACAATGCCAAACGTTTAGTATCCGCAGACTTTACATCAGACTTCTTTTCAACAGTGTAATGGTATTTACAAACACTACACCTATATCGCTGACGGCCCTTTACTATGCCATCTTTGCAATAATTCGCGCTCTTACATCTTGGACAATTCATAACAGCTTTTTTTGCAAAGATAATAAATCTAAGTATGTTCTCTAAATTATTTTATATTATTTTGTATCTTTGCGCCTATGGGCCGAGTAAATACACCACAACTATCCACGCAAGAGCGCCTTGTCTTAGAGCAGGGCTTTCGGGACGGCGGGAGCCATTGCTTTCGTACACGTTGCCACGTCATCTTGCTCAAAGCAGACGGTCGCACCTCTAAAGACGTGGGCTTAATAACAGATATGAGCCATGTCAGTGTGAACCATTGGGTTAAACGTTTCAAATCCGAAGGCATCTCAAGCCTCCGTAATAAGCCGGGGCAAGGGCGTAAACCTATTCTGGACTCAGAGGATAAGGAAAGTTTATTGGAAGCCGTAAAGGCACATCGGCAACGTGTACAGGTAGCCAAAGCTGAATGGGAAGCCAGTCGTGGCAAATCCATCAGTGATAGCACTCTGCATCGTTTTTTAAAAGTGCTCACGGAAGATATAAGAGGATAAGAACCCGTCCCAAAGGTAAACCTGACAAAGAGTACTATCAACATCAGGTTGAGGTTATCTCGAAACTTGAACTTTTGAGTCAATCCGGAGAAATTGATATCTACTACGGAGATGAGTCCCATGTCTGTTCCCAAGGATATGTTCCCTACGGCTGGCAATTCCCGGGGGAAGATATACATATCCCTGTTGAGAAGGCATACAAGATCAATATATTGGGATTTGTCAACAGACTAAGTGAATATATGGGTATGATGACAGAGGAGTGCATCAATGCTGATGTAGTCATTAATTTCCTCGAAAATCTTTCTTTCAATATAAAAAAGAAGACCGTACTTATTTTGGATAATGCTAGTGTGCATAAATCCCGTAGCATAAGAGAAAGAATACCTTTTTGGGAGAAGCGTGGGCTCTTCATTACTTATCTTCCTCCATATTCTCCACATTTGAATATTGCGGAAACGGTATGGAGAAAACTCAAAAAGGAATGGCTGGATCCACAGGACTACGTGGAAAAAGACAAACTCTTCTATGCCGCTAACAGGTGGCTGGCAGCACTGGGTAAGCAAACGGAGATCAAGTTTAGCCATTTTAATAAAAACTTATTTTGATGAGGTACTTATCATTATTAACCGACTAAAATCGGATTTTTGTTAATTATTTCTGCAATCGTTTAGTAATCAGCATGTATTTCCGCATAAATAGTCATTTCAAAATACCTACCCCCCTCAAAATAGTGCCATTTGTATCGTTGGGGCTCGGCTCGATGAGCAAAAATTAGCCCCTTTTCGCTTGTGATAAGTGCGTTTGCAGTTCTGAATCATCCAAAAAATATCCAGATAACTCGTCAAATGTATCCTCACCAACACCGCAACAGTCGAAAATGCTTTGTCAGTCTGCGTTTTGACTTTCAACACCGTCAAAAGTAGATGAGCAATGAGCGTTATCCATATCTGCGTCTTAATTCCATTCTCGGTCTCAGAGTAGAAAAAGTGTAGTTGAAAATTCTGCTTCAACTTCTTAAACAACAGCTCTATTTGCCAGCGGCACTTGTAGATAAAAGCCACATCCTCTGCACTGATTTGAAAGTTATTGGTGATAAAAACCAATATCCGACCCTTTTCATCACGATAAACAACTTTCCTTAAACAAACCTTCTTCTGCTCCTTATTATCCTTGTAATTCAGATGAATGTGCTCCTCTGATATTACTCCAAACTCTTTGTCGTTCAGCACTTTCTCTGAAATAACCTCCTGTACCTCGTAAACAGCATTGCGTTTCAACCGTCCGACAAACCAAACTCCCTCTTCTGTCCAGCGGGCATATTGCCCATAGTCGTTGTACGCCTTGTCGAAACAAATCATACTCCCTGCTGTGAGGTTGAGCTTGCTCAGAAATTTCTTATCGTGCATTTTTGCCTCGCTTATATTGACGTGCTTGGCACAATCGGCGTGAGCGTCTATCATCATATGCACCTTCAATCCACCCTTCTTCTTACCATCTCCTTTGGGGTTACGACCTACCCCCTTCATTATGTCCGAAAATAGGCGAATAGTGGTAGAATCGAAGATGTAAAACTTCTCAAAATCCACCCCCTTAATTCGGCTGACCGACAAAAGTGGCGAGTAGTGGCTCAATAACTCAAAGTAGTAATCCCTGAACAAAACCTCATCTCTATCTCGCAAAGCATCGCCTATGGTGCTTTTGGCGGGCGATTTATCTAGCCCCAAATAGCTCAACTTGCCTTGCAAGCCCTGCATTGCTGCTGCAATCTCGCCCACAGAATCACACCTGCTAAAGACCCCAAAGAGCAAAGTTATCAACTGCTCCCACGAGCGAAATCGTTTGTAGTACCTATCCGATTTGTGACGGTGAACTAACAGGTCAAACTTCGCTCTTGGCAGAAAATCTACAACCTGTTTGAAAATCGGCTGACCGACTAAATTTTTATAACTATCTTTGCCCATAGTTGAATCTTGTATTGTTTGCACTTACAAAATTACAACTATCGGGGTAATTCTCTTCAAAGGGGATTACCCCTCTCTTTTTTTCTCAACTTTTTTGTCGGTCAGTAATGTAAATCTATATTAATTTAACAATACCCAAAGTATATGTAATGACTCTGAGGTGTAGTTCAACTAACCTCAGAATCATTACGAAGTTTATGCGGGGTTACATTCTGTGTATTCTTATTTTAATATCGAATTAGAGCTATCATTAGCCTTTAAGGAATCAAAAACCTTTAAGGAATATGAGTCGGAATATTTATCCGCTGAAGCAACTTCGCAGGCGCATCCACATAAACATCCAACACATACGCATCCGTTATAACCACCTTTGAGCATACTTTGATTTTGTTTGTCGATTTCCATCTTATGGAAATCGTGCAGTTTAAGTTTTTTCGTTGTCTTAAAGTTTTTGCTGAAAAATTTGGTTTTTGAGTTATCAAGGTCTCCACCTTGCTTATGGTACCGTTAAGCGTTTTTTGAATTTTAGATTTCGAACTCACCCGAGAAACTATTCGTTCCGTTTTCGAGAGTGATGCTGTAAGTGCCCCGTGAGAGCGCAGGCATAGAGTAGTTTGTAAGGTTCTACTGGTTTTCGTGTGGGTAAAGTTTGAGGTTTGCATTGAAGAATAGTATTGCGATTCTGAAGTTTTCAAATTTACGGTATCCTCTGCCGATTCTTTTTATCTCTTCGATAGAGCTGTTTAATCTCTCTGCCCTTGCATTACTTGCGCCAGTTAGTATCGCATTTACAATTCCTTTTTTATGCCTGTCAAACATTTCTACTACTTGGTTTATCTCAGGTATATTTACCCTTAATGCGTTCTGTTTCCAAAACATATATATTGATAATGCACTTTGATAGTTTTCTTGCCGAAACTGAATATCTCTAAAATTCTCCTTCACTTGCCAAGCCCGAGATACCTCGTAATTTGCTCCCCGTATAGCCTCGAAAGTCGCATACTGCTTATCTGTAAAATTATTTGTGTCCTTGAGCCACAAATACTTAGTTCGTTTCAAATCTTCGTGTAACTTAACCTCTCGGCGACGTACCTTATCAACAGCCTTATTCAAATAACCGACCAAATGAAAATTATCGTGGCAGTGCAATGCTTGCCCAAAATACTCCTTTGCTGCGTAAATATAAGGGTTCTACAGGATTTCGTGTGAGAATAGTTATCTTTGCCGAATGACAGCAACCGAAGTATTGAGTAAATTATTATTGCCTATGAGTAGTGATTGGTCGATAGGCAGTGTAGACATCGACGAGCAAAACGAGGAAGTTCGTATTGAGCTTGTCTATAACAATGAAGTGGTAATTATTGATGGCGTAAGTTATCCTATCTATGACTATCGTTCAGTTCGAGAGTGGCGACACTTGGATTTGTGGCAATATAAGAGTTACCTTGTTGCCCGTATTCCGCGTTATATTGTTGGAGATAAGGTAATAAGCTTGGGCGTACCGTGGTCAGCGCCATTGGAACGTATGACCACTTTGCTCGAAAAAAAACGATAGAGACTTTGCAAGTAACCAAGAGTCAGAGTGGTACTGCAAGGTTATTGCGTATAAGTTTTGACCAAGTACATCGCGTGATGCACCGAGCAGTAGAGCGCGGTATGGCATTGCGAGATAGTGATGAGCTATATAAATATGTTAGCATTGACGAGAAAGCTATAAGTCGTGGTCACGAGTACGCATCAATTTTATCGGATGAGTTGAGCGGAATTGTGATAGAGGTTAGTAAAGGCAGGACAAAGGAAAGTGTTGATAATTTGTGTATTAAAGGTTTATCTGAGGAGCAGCGAGGGGCAGTAGAGCGAATATGCACCGATATGTGGGATCCTTATATTTACGCAGCAAAGGAGTATTTTGGGCAAGCATTGCACTGCCACGATAATTTTCATTTGGTCGGTTATTTGAATAAGGCTGTTGATAAGGTACGTCGCCGAGAGGTTAAGTTACACGAAGATTTGAAACGAACTAAGTATTTGTGGCTCAAGGACACAAATAATTTTACAGATAAGCAGTATGCGACTTTCGAGGCTATACGGGGAGCAAATTACGAGGTATCTCGGGCTTGGCAAGTGAAGGAGAATTTTAGAGATATTCAGTTTCGGCAAGAAAACTATCAAAGTGCATTATCAATATATATGCTTTGGAAACAGAACGCATTAAGGGTAAATATACCTGAGATAAACCAAGTAGTAGAAATGTTTGACAGGCATAAAAAAGGAATTGTAAATGCGATACTAACTGGCGCAAGTAATGCAAGGGCAGAGAGGTTAAACAGCTCTATCGAAGAGATAAAAAGAATAGGCAGAGGATACCATAAATTTGAAAACTTCAGAACCGCAATACTATTCTTCAATGCAAACCTCAAACTTTACCCACACGAAAACCAGTAGAACCAAAAATAAAGTTATGACATCCCCACTGACATAGGGCTGTCATTAGGTGGTATTACCTTTGCCGCTGTAATCATTAAAAAAAAAGAAGAAAATGAAAATCAAACCTTATCTAATTTTCAACGGCAATGCCGAAGAGGCGGCGAACCGTTATGCAGAGATTCTTGGCGGCAGAATCGAAAATCTGAATCGTTATGGCGACTGTATGCCCAATGTACCAGAGGAATACAAAAATAAAATCGCCCATATCTGCTTCTTTGTCGGAGACGAAGTTATGGGAATGGCAGATTCCGAGCCGGGCACAGCAACAACTTTCGGCACGGGTAACATCATCACGCTGCACTACGACAACGAGGAGCAAATCAAAGATGCCTACGAAAAACTATCAGTTGGTGGCGTGACTCGCCTTCCGCTGCAACCGACATTCTTTGCGAAGCAATATGCAGAACTAACCGACTGCTACGGTGTTGCGTGGTGTTTGATTATTGAATAGACAATGAACCGCATCGACCGCATATCTGCAATGCTCATTCAGCTTCAATCGCGCCCTGTGGTGAGGGCTGCGGATATGGCGGAGCGGTTTGGCGTGAGCATTCGCACCGTCTACCGTGATGTTCGCTCGCTGTGCGAGGCGGGTGTTCCGATATGCGGCGATTCGGGCGTTGGTTATTCGCTTGTCGAAGGGTATAGGCTGCCTCCTCTGATGTTTACCAAAGAGGAGGCACTTGCCTTTGTTACGGCAGGTAAATTCGTAGAGCAACTCACCGACGAACAGAGCAGCAGCCACTTCCGCAGCGGTATGGAGAAGATTCGTGCCGTGCTGCGTGGGGCAGACAAGAGCGACCTTGCCGATGTGGGCAACAGCATAGCGGTCTATCGTAACAACCTGCTACCAAACCCCAAGCTGCCGAACCTGATACAAACAATTCTGAGCAGCGTCCACAGTCGTAAGGCTCTCGATATGCGATACTTCACTCCGTCTCGCAACCAACACAGCGACCGTCTTATCGAGGCTGTCGGGGTGAGCTATATCTATCCGCATTGGTATCTGAGCGGCTACTGCCACCTGCGGAGCGAGTACCGCAACTTTCGCCTCGACCGTATCGAGGAGCTGACCCTGAGTGAGCAGCCATTCACACGACAACATCCTGATTTGGGCGAACTTGGCTATGAGTGCGACCCCGCTTGTCTGACCCGAGTAGTGCTGCACACAACTCCCCAAACAGCATTGCAGATGGGTGACAGAAAGTATTATTATGGGTTAATCTCCGAAGTTGAAACCGACGGCGTTGTTGAGCAGACCTATATGAGCTACTACACAGATAGCATTGCCCGTTGGGCACTGTCGTATATTGACACCACAAAAGTCATTGAACCCGAAGAGGTCAAAGAGAAAATCAAAGATATAATTAAACACTTTTAGTCGATGAAACCTATACTCAACAACCCAACGATAGAGCCAACACCAGAAGTGTTGCAGAGTGTGATGGGCGAAAATTACGAAAACTATCTCTCGTTTATGACGCTTGTCAGCAAATATGGCTTAATTACAGAGTGGAGATACTACAACGACGGCAAGAGTTGGCTATGTAAAATGATGTACAAAAAGAAAAATATCTTTTGGTTTTCGGTGTGGGTAGATTGCTTCAAGACGACTTTCTATTTCACCGAAAAAGAGATCGAAAACATCGGAGCGTTGTCAATCTCGGAGGCAATAAAGAGCAACTTTTTTATGCAAAAACCTATCGGCAAACTTATTCCGATGATAATTGAGGTCAAAAGCAGTGAACCGTTACAAGATATTGATGCGGTGATTGGCTATAAATTGAGTGAAAAATAGGGGTTAACAATGATAGAGACAAAACGAAAAGGGTCACGCTCAATAGCCGAGATTCCGACAGATATTTTGGGGCAACTCAACCGTGGCGAGATAGAATCTGCCAATCTGGTGGAGTTTTTGGGGGTGGACAGACGAAAGTTGATTGAACACCTGATGACCCAATACGACAGAAAACATTACCTGCAAGCGATACTCTCGAAATTAGATAACCTCGAAAAGCCGACCGCCGGTGCAATTTACAAAGCTATCGGTGACGAACTTACCAAGCAAGTGGCAGAGCACAACGATAGGGAGTTGCTCGTTCACTTTTCGACTCACCCTTCGGATATTGTCCGCTGCTGGGCGACCTATCTAATCGGCAGCAATGAGGAGCTAAACCTCGTGCAGATGCTCAATGCAATAAGACCTTTTGCCGCTGACCATCATTTCAACGTTCGGGAATGTGCGTGGTGCGATGTGAGAAAGACTATCGCCCAAAATCTATCCGAAAGCCTTGCGATACTGACCGAGTGGGCAATGGACGAGGACGAAAATATCCGCCGTTTTGCAAGTGAGGCGACTCGACCACGAGGGGTTTGGTGCGAACATATCATTCCGCTCAAACAAAATCCCGCGTTGGGGCTACCAATATTAGAGCCATTGAAATCCGACTCATCGAAATACGTCAGAGATAGCGTCGGCAACTGGCTCAACGATGCAAGCAAGACCCAACCCGAATTTGTCACTGAGCTTTGCAAAAAGTGGAAAGCCGAGAGCGATACCCCACAAACAGATTATATTATCAAAAAAGCCCTCAGAACGCTCAAAAAACAGAATGAGAGGAGTAAATAATTTTTTAGCAGTATCTATCATCTTCGTATGCCTTGTTCATACGACTACCACAGCGCAGGTCAATTCGTTGCATTCCAAAATCAATGAGATTGTAAAAGACAAACGAGCGACTGTTGGCGTGGCAATCTGCCCCATTGGCGGCACGGATACTGTCAGTGTAAACGGTGCTGCACACCTGCCGATGCAGAGTGTCTTTAAGTTTCACATTGCGCTGGCGGTGCTCGACCAAGTAGATAAAGGGGCGCTCTCTTTGAACCAAAAAATCAAGCTCACCATGGCAGACTTGCTACCCGATACGTGGAGTCCGATAAGAGATAAATACAAGTGTGGCGATTCACTGTCGGTAGCCGAATTGATTCAATACACAGTCGCTCAGAGCGACAACAACGGCTGCGACATTCTGCTACGACTCATTGGCGCAACCGAAGCTGTGGAGCATTATTTGCAGCGAATTGGGGTTGATGATGTTGCAATAAAAGCCAATGAGGAGCAAATGCAAATGGTATGGGATGTACAGTATCAGAATTGTACTACGCCACTCTCTGCCGTGCGACTACTCTCGAAATTCTATGCAGGGGGCGCTGTTTCTGCCAAAAGCAGAACATTTCTATATGATGTAATGGTAAACACAACAACCGGAGCAAAACGACTCAAAGGACTATTGCCCGCCGGGACGGTTGTTGCTCACAAAACAGGCTCATCCGGCACTAACTCTCAAGGTCTCACCGCAGCGGTAAACGATATTGGAATAGTCATCCTGCCGGACGGTTCAGCCTATGCCATTGCCGTTTTGGTGTCCGACTCGGCTGAAGATAGCACCACGAACGAAGCCATCATTGCTCGCGTTTCGCAGGCGGCGTGGCAATATTACACCTCAAAACGATGAAGCCGATTCTCAACTACAATATGGATAGAACCAACACACGAATTGTTGAGCAGTGTTATGGGCGACAATTACGAAAACTATCTTTCTAGGACTTCTAAAAATTAGTAAATCATAGCCTTGGGGTCGTTCACAGCAATGTTCCATTCTTCTTTCAGGTTGTTATCGGCATCCTCGGAACAAAAATCCATAAAGGCAAACATAAATATTTACTAAATAACCATTTTTCTCGGATAATTTTTATATCTTTATTGCTTGAATAATGACCCAAACAGCATCCAAAGATGAGAAAATTATACACTATCATCACCATTATATTTGTCATAAGTTATTCTCAAGCACAGCAAAAAATTATCAAACCGAGCAATGCTCACTTGCGCTGGCACAATTGGGAACAAATAATGTTTATCCATTTTGACCCTGCGACTTGGCAGAATCGGGAGTACGACAATCGCTCTACTCCACTGAAGAGAATAAATCCAACGAAATTAGACACAGACCAGTGGTGTGCTGTGGCACAATCGTGGGGCGCAAAAGCTATAATTTTTGTTGCAAAACACGTCGGAGGATTCTGCTGGTGGCAAACGGAAACCACTGAATACAGTGTGCGCAACACCCCCTATAAAGATGGACTGGGAGACCCACTGGCAGAGCTATCCGAATCGTGCGAGAAGTATGGTCTCCACTTGGGGGTTTATGTATACTCGGGGGATGAGAGCTGGGGTGCCACCATCGGAAGTGGCGGCAAAACCACCGACCCCTCCAAACAGCTGAACTATAATAAAATTTACCGCCAACAACTGACAGAAGTACTTTCGCGCTATGGCAAAATAAAAGAGTTGTGGTTTGATGGTGGGTGCGTGGTGCCTGTTGATGACATTCTTGAAAAATATGCGGCTGATGCCGTAATTTTTGGTGGTTCTGAGCCTCACAATGTTGTCCGCTGGGTTGGGTCGGAAGACGGTTACTGTTTCTATCCTAATTGGTATGTTCACAACAACCTTTGGCAACCGGTCGAGGTTGATGTGCCGCTACTGAAGAATGGCGGGCATAAGTGGTTTTGGACGCCAAATAGCGACAATTTGTTGATGACAACCGAACAATTTATAGACCGTTACTACAAATCGGTAGGGCGCGGTGCAGTTCTATTGCTCAACAGCACACCCGATACAACGGGGCTGATTCCCGCATCGCACGTGGCGCGCTACAAGGAGTTTGGAGAGGAACTTAACCGTAGGTTTTCCAAGCCATTGGCAAAAATCGCGGGCAGAGAAATCAAATTTTACGGACCCACCAAAATAAACCATATTATCACGAGCGAGGATTTGCAAAACGGACAGTTGGTCAAAAAATATCGAATCGAGGGCAAGACAGATAGAGGGTGGCAAGTACTGACCACGGGTGAGTCCATCGGACATAAGAGAATTGAACGCATAGATGATGTGGAGGTTAGTGGATTAAGGATTGTTTTTGAAGATAGTTTGGCATCGCCATATATCAAAAATTTCGAGGCGTATTACGTGGTAGAAAATCTCTCTTGGGGCGAAAGCTCGCTAGGGTTGCCCATTACGATAATGAATTGGCAATACGATGATTTTGAACAGCAAGATAAATACGTTGAGATTGATTTGACAAAATACATTACTGAAATAGGAACTTATGAGATTGATTTTCTCGAAACTTCTCGATTGGACGATGGGCGGGATTGCAAACTTTATATAAGAGAGTGGAGTGTGGAGATGTATGGTTCTATCAGGGACGAGTCAATTACTAAGGATGAGAAACATAATCGGCTGAAAATTGTCCGCTCACAACAGACTTTGGACAATTTTCCAACTATTTTGAAGTTGAAAATAGCTCGTGGCGAAGGACGTTCGGCAGGTGACATCACCATTGTCAGACAAAAATACGAATAACAACCTAAACTTAACATAATTATGGCTATTTCGAGAAAAGATTTTCTGAGAATCGGCGGCGCAGCGGCACTTTTCACCATTGTTCCGCGTAAGGTGCTGGGAGGCACAGGTTTTACTGCTCCCAGCGACCAGCTCACAAAGGGTATCATCGGCGTGGGCGCAATGGGGCGCGGGCACTATCCCTATGCAGGCACACGGCTTGTGGCGGTATGCGACGCGGATTCAGACCGCCTTGCGGCGGGAGCAAAGGCTGCTCCGGAGAAGGTGGCATCTTATCGGGATTATCGCGACCTCATCCGCGATGCAAACGTAGACATTGTCCACATCGCTACCCCACCCCACTGGCACGGCATAATGGCTGTGGAGGCTGCCGCTGCCGGCAAAGATATTTGGTGCGAAAAGCCTATGACACGCACAATCGGCGAGGGCAAACGAGTGATGGAAGCCGTAAAACAGCACGGCAATATCTTCCGCCTGAACACTTGGTTTCGCTTCGACGACAACTTCTACGGGATGGGAACAACGGTCAAACCAATCAAAAAATTGGTAGAGAGCGGTTTATTAGGTTGGCCCCTGACGGTTACCGTGGGTGCACACACCGGTTTCAACTGGAAGTTCTACTGGGTTGGCAAGGAGCACCTTGCGCCCGAGGTTGTTCCCGCAAATTTGGACTACGAAATGTGGCTCGGTCCTGCCCCCTATAAGCCCTACAATGCGCACCGCACCCACGGAACGTTCCGTGGGTATTGGGACTATGATGGTGGTGGATTGGGTGATATGGGACAGCACTACTTAGACCCCGTGCAATATTTCTTGGGCAAGGACAACGAGTCGCCCGTGAAGGTAGAGGTCAATGCTCCTGCTCAGCACCACGATGCGGTGGGTACGTGGCGACAGATTATATATACATATGCGGATGGGTGTAAAATCATTCTAAACGGCGAGGAATATGGCGACCCGAATGCCCCCTATATCGAGGGTCCGAAGGGTAAACTCTACCCCGGTTTCCGCTCCGACATTCCAAATTTGGAGTTCAAGTTGGCAGAATTCCCTGACCCCGCACCACAAAATACCGATTTTGTGGAGTGCGTGAAAAATCGTCAAAAATTTGCTCTGAACGAAATAAACGGTTTCCGTTCAGCGACTTTGGTGAATATGGCGCTCTGTGCACTGAGGGTAAATCGCACGCTGGAGTTTGATTCCAATGGGCTTTGCTTCGTTGGCGACGAAGAGGCTAACAGGTTGATTAATCAGCCGATGCGCTCGCCCTGGAATATATAATTGCAAACCGCGGAGACAGCGTATGCCCAGTCTCTACATTGAACAAAACAATAAATGAAAAAAATATTTCTATTACTACTATTACTGCCTCTGTTGGCGGTAGCTCAGTCGCCCGCAAATCGAGCAGCGAAGACGGTTGTGGCTGACGTGCTGGCACAAATGCCGGCAAAAAATGTAAAAATATATGACCAATATATGGCAGACCTCCTCTCTTGTGGCGATGAGGGCTTAAATATTTTGATGGAAGCCTATCAACCCAATGCAGATAACACTGCTTCAGGTTATGCAATCGGCGGACTATCCTACTTCGTAACAACGCCGGGCAAGGATGAGGCGCGCCAAGCGGTGCAAAAAGCGGTGTTGAACGCCCTCGAAAAATCGACAGACCGCGAGGTTAAAGCCTTCTTTATCAGCCAGTTGGACATCGTTGGCGACAACTCAACCCTAGGGGCAATGATGAAGTATGCCGCCAACAAGGAGCTTTCGCAAGACGCTGTAAATGTTATCGTTACAATCGGAACACACGGAGCAATAGAGGCAGCTGAGGCAATTTTTGAGAAAATTCCCAACCGAATGGTTGCGGCAAAGATGGCGGGCGATTTGGCACTTTCGTCCAAAGAAGCAGTATTGATAGGCTGGCTCAAAGATGCAGATGTAAACCTCACGAAAGCAATATACTACGCTCTATCGAAAGCCGGTACTGAGAAATCAGTGAAAATTCTTGCTGATGCTGCCGCCAAGGCGAACTTCAAGTACGATGCCGCGGACGCGCTCACGAGCTATTTGACGATTTTGGGACGCTATCCCGATGCGAAGACCTTGGACAATCTCATCAAATCCAAGGATGCGAATGTTCGCATTGCAGCTATGAACATTATTGCCTCAACAAAGGGCAAAGCTGTTCTTCCTTATGCTCTTAAGGCGATGGAATCACCCAGTCGCGAGTACCGCAACGGTGCCCTTGCAGCAGCTGCACCTTTTGCCGACGACGTTTTTTATGCCAAACTTGCAAAATACAACAACGTTGATGTTATCGCTTTCTTTGGCAACCAAAAGGCAGCTTCTCAGACCGCCTATTTAATAAAGGCTTTGCAAGGCGAAAACTACGCTGAGGCGGCGGTGGCACTCGGCAAAATCGCTACGCCTGAGGCTACTGCGGCATTGGTTGCTAAGATGGATAATGAGGCTGTTTGCGAGGTTCTCACTTGGTACAAACCCAACATTGACAAGGAGTTGACAGCAGCTATCGGCAATGAAAACAGTCGCAAGGCGGCTTTGAAATTGATAGGTGCGCGCCGTGTAACGTCGGCTTTTGACAAGGTGGTGGCTATGGGTGAAAACTCTGAGGCAATCGCTGCATTAGATAAAATTGCTACGGCTCAAAATTTTGATGTTCTGGCAGATTTGTTTGCGAAAACCCCATCTCTTTACGAAAAGGCTTTTGCATCTACCATAGAGCAGATGCCAAAGGATGAGGCACTTGCGAAAATAACAAAACTTATTGCCAAAAATGAAACTTTTTTCCCTGCACTGGCTATTGTCAATACACCGGCGGCTTTTGCAGTAGTCAAAAAAGGTATCAATGAGGGCAAGAATATTGCGCAGCTAACAGCACTATTTTGGAAAGGCAAAGAGGCTCTTCCGTTTATCATCGCTGAGTTTGAAGCAGCACCATCTGACCCACTTTTGGGTAATTATCTTCGAGTTGTCAAAGATGGCGGATTTAACGATGTTCAACGCCTGATTCACCTACGCAAAATCCTTGATATTGCCAAAAGCGACAATCAGCGTAACCAAATCCTGAAAGAGATTGCCAAATGCAACACTTTTAATAGTTTGATTGTTGCGGCAGACTATATCAACAATCCGGCTACGGAACAATCAGCCGGCAATATTGTTGTTGCAGTTATCGGCAAAGATAAAGAGTACGCATATTGGGGTGCAGATACAAAGGCACTTCTACAAAAGTTTGTAAAGGTGCGCAAAGGTGGAGATGCCTCATACGAAATCACGGCTATCAACAAATATCTGGCGGAAGCTCCCGCCGAGGCAGGCTATGTTAAAGCATTTAACGGCAAGAACCTCGACGGTTGGAAAGGGCTTGTTCAAAACCCTGTTGCTCGCCGCAAAATGACCCCCGCACAGCTCGCCGAAGCACAGAAAAAGGCTGATGAGGTGATGGCGAAAGAGTGGTTTACAAAAGATGGCGTATTGCACTTCACGGGCAAGGGCGAAAATATCTGCACGGCAAAGGATTACGGAGACTTCGAGATGTGGGTCGATTGGCGCATCGGCAAACACGGTGACAGCGGCATCTACCTGCGCGGCTCGCCCCAAGTCCAAATATGGGACACTACACTCACACAAGTGGGTGCCCAGGTCGGCTCGGGCGGTCTCTATAACAACCAAAAGAACCCAAGCAAACCGTTAGTATTGGCAGACAACGCAATAGGCGATTGGAATACCTTTTATGTGAAGATGGTCGGAGAGAGGGTTACCGTAGTTTTGAATGGCATTAAGGTAGTGGATAACGTTATTTTGGAAAATTATTGGGACAGAAATCAACCAATCTTCCCAGTAGACCAAATCGAACTCCAAGCACACGGCGATGCTATCGCTTTCCGCGACATTTTTATAAAGGAATTGCCGGCAGTAAAACCTTTCGAGCTTACCACGCAAGAGAAGAAAGAGGGTTACAAAGTGCTTTTCGACGGCGTTTCGATGCACGAATGGGTGGGTAACACCAAGGATTATGTAGCCGAAAACGGCACTATCACCCTCTATCCGGGCAATGGCGGCGGCGGTAACCTATACTCAAAAGATGAATACGCCGACTTCACCCTTCGTTTTGAATTTATGCTCACCCCTGCCGCAAACAATGGCTTGGGTATCCGTACTCCGATGCAGGGAGATGCGGCTTATGTGGGTACAGAGTTGCAGATTTTGGACAGCGAACACCCCGTCTATAAAGACCTTTACGACTATCAATACCACGGCTCGGCATACGGTATAATCCCCGCAAAACGTGGCTTCTTGAAACCGGTAGGCGAGTGGAACTACCAAGAGGTAACCGTTAAGGGACACCACGTTACGGTAACTCTCAATGGCGAGGTGATTCTGGATGGTGATATGGCTAAGGCAAGCAAAAATGGAACAGCACCAATGGACGGCAAGGAGCACCCCGGCTTGATGAACACCAAGGGACATATCGGTTTCCTGGGACACGGCTCTATTGTTAAGTTCCGTAATATCAGAATCAAAGAGCTGTAAGAGTGACCAAAAAAAGACCAAGGAGACTTAGGAGATGTGTGAGAAAAGTTCGTCTAGGCAAAGTCCCCTTGGTTCACTTTGTTTCCCTACGTATTTGTAATAGTTTGCGCCCCTGATAGTTGCTATATTAACTCGGAATTATTTTATGTAAGTTCAATTCCGAGTTAATGATACATTGTGAGTCACAAAAAATCTCATCCGTGGTTCGGTAGCGCAAGAAATATAACAGAGTGTTGAAAACAAAAAAGGTTCAAAATAGATTTTTGAACCTTTTTTTCACTTCAATAGTTAATTAACGAACTATTCTGTATAAAAGAAATTAATGATCTTGAAAAACGAATTAAGGGGACTTCTCATTTTAAGGAAGTCATCATCTTAAAGTACGTTGATGCAGTTCAAATCCTCGAACGACTGTTTCAGGCGCGCGATGATGCTCTCCTCGCCCTTGCGCAACCAAACGCGTGGGTCATAGAACTTTTTGTTAGGTTTGTCCGCACCCTCGGGGTTGCCCAACTGACCTTGTAGGTAAGCCTCGTTCTTGATGTAGAACTCACGAATACCGTTCCAGAATGCCCACTGCATATCCGTATCCAAGTTCATCTTGATTACACCGTAGCCGATAGACTCGCGAATCTCCTCTTGAGTAGAACCCGAACCGCCGTGGAACACGAAGTTCACCGGCTTAGAACCTGTCTTATGTTTCTCTTCGATAAATTTTTGTGAAGCATCCAAGATTTTAGGATTCAAAACCACGTTGCCCGGTTTGTATACGCCGTGAACGTTACCAAAAGATGCGGCGATGGTGAAGTTAGGAGAAACTTTCAGCAATGTTTCGTACGCTTGGCAAACCTCCTCGGGTTGAGTGTAGAGTTTAGAGCTGTCCACGTGTGAGTTATCCACGCCATCCTCTTCGCCGCCGGTGATGCCGAGTTCTATTTCGAGCGTCATACCCATCTTAGCCATACGAGCCAAATACGAAGCACAAATTTCGAGGTTTTCGTGAAGTGGTTCTTCCGAAAGGTCAAGCATATGCGAGCTGAAAAGTGGTTTGCCGGTCTCGGCAAAGTTCTTTTCTGAAGCGTCAAGGAGACCGTCAATCCAAGGAAGAAGTTTTTTTGCAGCGTGGTCGGTGTGAAGAATCACGGGCACGCCGTATGCCTCAGCCACAGTGTTTACGTGCTTTGCAGCCGAAATACCGCCAAGGATAGCCGCAGTCTGACCCTCAGCCTTGAGACCCTTACCTGCATAGAACGCCGCGCCACCATTAGACAACTGAATGATAACCGGAGACTTAACCGCTGCCGCAGTCTCCAAGACCGCATTGATAGTGTCCGTACCTGTAACGTTTACCGCGGGAATTGCGAAGCCTTTCTCTTTTGCATAGGCAAATAGTTTGCCTACATTTTCGCCGGTCAATACGCCGGCAGGAAATTGTGTTGCCATAATTTTTTTTTATAAATTAAATTGTTATTGTTGCCTCTGAAAACGGAATAAATCCGTAATTCTCTTTTCTGAATTTCGCTATATCTTCGTGAGCAAATTTTTGAAACCTTGGATGACGAATATTGCAAGCATAAGCCCTTTTTTTACCAAAATCTAATACGTTATGGTTCTCTGAAAAGATATGTATTGTATTCTTTAGCTGTTCAAAAGCAGCTGTTTTCCAACCCTCCTTCTGGTCTTTAAGCTCAATGAAAAAAATGGCACTATCGAAAGTAATCATACCATCGCACCTTCGCCCTTGGCTTGGCGCAATATCAACATTTTTATCGATAGCAGTAAAAATAACACTTTTTCTCTCCCTATTTCTTACCTCTGCTACGGAATAATCGCATTTTACATTTTTGACATAAGCAGGTTGCTCTAACTGCTCATCTGCTATGTAAAAGAGAGGTTCAGTTGTGGTGGTTGGATTATATTTTTTGTCGAAAAAATCTATTTTCATCATTCTATTCCATCTTCAATTTCTAAGAGTCTCGCAAAAATGTTGTTAGAATCTCCAAGTATTTCATTTAGGTAGTTGCTGTCCGTTGGTACACCGTCATACTTCTGTAATAATTGTATCGAACCGTCATTATCAATTTGATAGATATTTATCTTATCATTATCAACAAGAGTCTCAATAGGTACAATTTTTTCGATTTCATTTTCGTGCCTTCTGCCACTTTCGCTTCGATGAACTTGGTACGCCTTTGCCGCAATCGAAAGAGCATTTATTAAGTAGGGACTATGGGTGGTGATTATTAATTGATTGTTGGGGCTATTTGCACACCTCATCAACTCATATAAAATAACTTTCTGTGATTCCGGAAAAAGATTTTGCTCCGGCTCTTCAACAATATTTATAAAACAAGTATTAATAAATGGTTGTATAGCTTCAGCCAAGACGTTTACTCGCTCATCTTCCCTGCTTTTGCTATTAGGCGTAATCTTCTTATTGAAAGCTTGTATAACTTTCATACGAGATTCAATATCTAAGTTGTCCAACATTTCAACCAAATCAGAAAATTTCTTCTCACTCAAATCAACATATTTGTTGCTATTATATAGATATCTAGTAACTAAGTACAAGGGAATATATGATTGGAAACCGCTGGCTGCAAAAGATAATTTCAACTTTTTACCACCACCCAAAATAATGGATGTTATCTTATTTTGTCTATCATAATTAAATTTGACACCGCCAATGGGTAAGTCAATACTATAATCCTCTTTGCGTGCCTTATCATATTCAATAAAAAAGGTTTTTAAGCTCAGAGGCAGCTGTTTGACTCCTTCAACTTTTTCTATTACACTCAGAAAGTTACGCTCACTCGGCACATACATAATTTGTGGAGTGTTATAGGACTCTTGGTCTGCTCTTTTTGAGATATTCAGTCTCCCCCCTTCAAACTTAAAAATATAACTATCGCCATGAAATTCTATAAAAGTATCCTCTTTGAAGTAGTCTGTCAGGTTGTTAAAAGCACAATAATTATTTTGAAATCTCTTACGCTGCTCCACATACTTCGTTGTCAAAGCATCTTGCATCAAAGCCTTTTCCAACCAGCAAAAAGTCGAAATCAACTTCGCAACCGTACTTTTGCCACTTCCTTGATCGCCGATAATCATCGTAACCTTATCGATGTTCATAAAGCCATCGTTATCAACAAATCCACTGCTGATAGCTCCAAAGTTGCGTATTTTTATCAGTTTCATTTTCTATGAACTTTAACCCGCCAAAGTTACAAAAAATTCTATAATTTAGACATAAATTTTTCGCGGTCTACGATAAAACGGTCGTGTTCGCCGCTTCCTATTTCGCCACGTTCGTCCGTAGCCACTACGCGGAAAGTGAGCTTTCTGCCCTCCTGAGAAACCAACTCGGCACGAGCTTCCACCTCTATGCCAACTGCCGTAGCCCGCTTGTGATCAACGTTTACCCGTGTGCCTACGGTTGTCTGCCCGGGTTCGCAATATTGTGCGGCAAGCTCCATTGCCGCCTTCTCCATAAGCGCAATCATCGCCGGAGTGGCAAAAACCGACAAGTCGCCAGAACCCATCGCAATAGCTGTGTTGTGTGCTGTTACTATCATAACTCAATAATTTTTACAAAAGTAGTAAAAAATATTTTGAAAGCTCCGTTAAAAATTCTACCTTTGTATATGTTATCGAATTTTCTATTTACGGCACTCGGTGGCGCAATAGGTAGTGCGGCACGTTTGGGTGTCGGGCTGCTTTTTTTGCACAAACTACCATTTGCTACGCTGATTGTCAATTTCTTAGGTTCACTGGTGATAGGCGTATTTATTCGCAATGTGGAGCAGGGGACGAGCATCTACTACTTTGGCGTTGTGGGGTTTTGCGGAGGATTTACCACTTTTTCGACCTTTTCGTCAGACGTGCTAAAACTACTGCGCGAGGGTAACACTTGGACGGCTGTCGGTTATATGATACTGAGTCTTGTAATCTGCATAGCGGCTGTGGCTTTGGGAACAAAAATCAAAATTTAAGATATTATGGCGCTATTAGACAGAATCAAAGAACAGGCTCGCAGCAATCGCAAACGCATTGTGCTGCCCGAAGCCGAGGAGCAACGCACACTTCGCGCTGCCGACGAGGTAATCGCCGAAGGATTGGCAGATGTTATCCTCATAGGTAATCAACAGAAAATTACAGATTTATCACACGATTGGGGACTCGAAAATATTGCAAAGGCAACCGTGGTAGACCCTCTGGACAACCCCAAAAAGGATGAGTATATAGATTTGATGCTCCAAATTCGCGGCAGCAAGGGATTGACCCGTGAGCAGGCTGAAGAATTGATTAAGAATCCGTTATATCTTGCCGTGCTGATGATTAAGGCGGGTGATGCAGATGGTGAGGTTGCGGGTGCGAATAATGCTACGGGTGATGTGCTTCGCCCTGCTTTTCAATATGTTAAGACAAAGCCCGGGGTGAGCGTCGTGAGCGGTGCTTTCATTATGTTGCTCAAAGACAAGCACTACGGCGAAAACGGGATGATGGTATTTGCCGACTGTGCGGTACACCCAAATCCAACGGCTGAGGAGTTGGCACAAATAGCAGTGAGCACGGGCGAGACAACAAAAGCAATTACGGGGATGACACCGCGCATTGCGATGTTGAGTTTTTCGACCAAGGGTTCGGCTAAGCACGAGATGGTGGATAAAGTGGTGCAGGCAACCAAGATAGCGCAAGAGATGGCTCCCGACTTGCAGATTGACGGAGAGTTGCAGGCGGATGCGGCGATTGTGCCGGGCATCGGCAGCAGCAAAGCCCCCGGTTCGAAGATTGCGGGACGCGCCAATGTGCTGGTATTTCCCACGTTGGAGGTTGGAAACATAGCCTATAAACTTGTTCAACGCCTGGCAGAGGCAGAGGCAATCGGTCCTGTTTTGCAGGGTATGGCAGCGCCGATTAACGACCTTTCGCGCGGCTGCTCGATGAGTGATATTGTGTCACTTGTGGCAATCACGGTGTGTCAGGCACAGACTCAAAATAAATAAACTATATAGTCTGCTGTCATTGTGGCGAAAGTCGCAATTTGCTCCGCAAAACTCTGAGGAGATTACAGCTTTCGCCGCAATGACAGTGAATAAATAAAAAATAAATAATGAAAATCCTTGTACTAAATTGTGGAAGTTCCTCAATAAAATATCAGCTGATTCAGGTAAAAAGTAAAAGCGAAACAAAACTTATGGCAAAGGGTCAAATCGAGCGTATCGGTTTGACAGATAGTGTACTCACTCATAAACCGGCGGACAAACCGAAACTTGCATTTGTACAGTCCGTACCAGACCATTCGGTGGGTATCAATATTATACTCAGCACTCTGACTGACGCAAACCACGGCGTAATCGAGTCATTGAACGAGATTGCGGCAGCCGGACACCGCGTGGCTCACGGTGGCGAATACTTCAAGGATTCGGCTATCGTCACACCATTGGTTAAGCAGCAGATAGAGAACTGTTTCGAGCTTGCACCGCTGCACAATCCTGCCAACCTCAAGGGTATTTTATCAATCGAAAAGCTGCTTCCGACAATTCCTCAGGTTGCGGTTTTCGACACCTCGTTCCACCAAACAATGCCTATGGAGACCTACCTCTATGCGATACCCTATAAATATTATGAGGAGTTTCGTATTCGTCGCTACGGTTTCCACGGAACAAGCCACAAGTTTGTGGCTCAGAAGGCTTGCGATATGTTGGGATTGGAGTTTGAGAAGAGTAAAATCATCACCTGCCACATTGGCAACGGCGCTTCGGTGACAGCAATCAAGGATGGTAAATCATTCGACACGTCAATGGGCTTCACACCTGTGGACGGTCTGATGATGGGTACGCGCTGCGGGGCTATCGACTCGGGCGTAGTGCTATACATTATGGATAAGGAGGGTTTGACCACTCAGAAGGCTAATGACTTGATTAACAAGCAGTCAGGGCTGCTTGGTATTAGTGGCGTTTCGAGCGATATGCGCGATGTGAAGGGAGCGGCGGCAAACGGAAACGAGAAGGCACAGTTGGCTTTGCGTATGTTTATTGCGCGCCTTAAACGATTCATAGGCAGCTATATGGCTGAGCTGGAGGGTGCAGATGCCATTGTTTTCACGGGTGGTATCGGCGAGAATGAAGACTTCATCCGTAAGGGGGCGTGCGAGGGGCTTGAGTTTATGGGTGTAGACTTTGACAATCAGGCAAATGACGGAATGCGCGAGGATGCTGTAATCAGCAAACCCAACTCACGGGTGAAGGTTGTAGTAGCCTGCACGGACGAGGAACTTGTTATCGCTCAGGATACGTTCCGTCTGCTTCGCAAAAGACCGGAATAGAGAGATATACCAATAAAAAAACAATAGCCAATGTTCACATTGTCAGACCTTAAACAAATGGAGGCAAAGGGTATTACGCCCGCAAAAGCCGAACGACAAATCGACTTCTTCAAGAGCGGTTTTCCATTTTTGCCAATCGACCGTGCTGCTGTCGTGGGAGACGGCATCGTGAAGCTGAGCAAGCACGAGGCAGAGAGTTATGCACAAAAATATGACGCCACCTCAGCCGATGCCATAAAATTTGTACCGGCATCAGGAGCAGCTACTCGGATGTTCAAAGAGCTATTTGAGTATGTCCAAGAGGATAAAAAGTCGATTGCCATCGACAAAGTGCTCGAGAATATCGAAAAGTTTGCATTCTATACCGATTTGGTTGAGCTTGGCGTTGATTTCGCTGACCCAAAGGCGGTTATCTCGGCAATTATCCTCGAGGGACTCTGGTATGGTAAGCAGCCCAAGGGTCTGTTGAAATTCCACAGATACGACCAGGACAATCGTGCAGCGTTGGAAGAGCACCTTGTGGAGGGGGCAATATATGCTGCTTCAAAAGGGAAACCGATACAGATTCATTTCACGGTTTCGCCTGAGCATCAGGCAGGTTTCGAGGCTCGTGTTTCGGAAAAACTCGATTTTTATAAGAGGAAATTCGGAGTTGATTACCTGATAAGTTACTCGGTTCAAAAGGCGAGCACCGATACAATCGCCGTCAATCCCGACAATACACCTTTCCGTAGCGAAGATGGCGCGCTGCTCTTCCGCCCGGCGGGACACGGAGCGTTATTAGACAATTTGAATGATTTGAATGCCGATGTTATATTTATAAAAACAATCGACAACGTTGTGCCCGACCACCTCAAAGAGGACACTACATTGTATAAGAAGGCGATTGCCGGCATCGCGCTCGAGTTACAGGGGCAGATTTTTCAATATATCAAGCAGTTAGAGGAAGGCACTGCCAACCTTGAAGAGATTGTGAAGTTTATTGAAGCGCATTTGGGTTACAAGGTCCCTTCGCAGGCAGACCTAAGGAGTGTTTTGAATCGCCCGTTGCGCGTATGCGGAATGGTCAGGAATGAGGGTGAGCCGGGTGGCGGTCCTTTCTGGGTGAAGGGCGCGGATGGTTCGCAGTCGTTGCAAATTGCCGAAAGTTCGCAGATTTCGCCCGAGCAAAAGCCGATGATGCAACAGGCTACGCACTTCAATCCCGTGGATTTGGTTTGTGCAGTAAAGGACTATAAAGGTAATAAATTCGACCTATCTCTATACACAGACCCTATGACAGGGTTTATTTCAGAGAAGAGCGCAGCAGGTAAACCGCTGAAAGCACAGGAGTTACCAGGTCTTTGGAATGGTGCGATGGCAAATTGGAACACCGTTTTTGTTGAAGTGCCCATCTCGACCTTCGCTCCCGTAAAAACGATTGTCGATTTGCTTCGTCCTCAACACCAATAGTTTCGCCTATTAACTCGGCATTAAACAATTATCGGAACATTATTTGCTCCGCGCTCAGTGTGGTGCAATGGGGGGGGGTGTTCGTTAATCTTGGCAAGCAAAATATAGCTATTGAGACAAAATTTCACGGGTGTAACCTCTCAGCATATAACATATCGATAGTCTGCCATATGATCACTTACAGCTTTATTATTAGGTGATTACATAGCAGACTATTTATTGTATATGCTACCTCTACTGAAAAGTAGCGAAGCATTGAGGCGTACATTTGAGAATTATTGCTACTTTTGCACAAAAGAATTCCTTGTCGTATTTTTCACCCCAAGCAAAGACACGTTGGTTTCATTATTGCTGAATATACGATAGTTATCTCATCTGTGACCCGCGTGCCCCCGCACGGGTTGAAATGAGTTGAAAAATGCAACAAAGTATTGCTTTAATAATCAATGTATTAATTGTTTTTACTACGAAATATTGCTAATTAAGAAACTGTTTAAGTTTTATTTTTGGAATTCAAACAGTTTCTAAGCCATTTTACAGAAATGAAATTTACCATTGAAAAAGTATGCGGCAAAGCGAGAGCTGCCAGATTCAGCACCGACCACGGCGTGGTTCAAACTCCAATATTTATGCCCGTGGGGACGCTTGGGTCTGTTAAAGGTGTATTTCACAATCAACTAGCCGAAGATATTAAGGCGCAAATTATTCTCGGTAATACCTATCACCTCTACCTCCGTCCGGGCAGGGAGACCCTTGAAATGGCTGGAGGGTTACATAAATTTTCGGCGTGGGACAGACCCATACTAACAGATAGTGGTGGTTTTCAAGTATTTTCATTAGCCGACTGTCGCAAAATAACCGAGGAGGGCTGTCGCTTCAGCTCGCATATAGACGGAAGTAAACACCTCTTCACACCCGAGAATGTGGTTGATACTCAACGAATCATAGGCGCGGATATAATGATGGCTTTTGATGAGTGCCCTCCGGGAACGGCAGAGTATAAGTATGCTGAAAAGTCGCTTGACCTGACAAATCGCTGGCTGGAACGATGCTTCAACCAATATGAAAAAAGCGCACCAAAATATGGGCACTACCAATCTCTTTTCCCAATCGTTCAGGGAGTTACATATCCTGACCTGCGTGTTAAGTCGGCGGAATTTGTGCAGCAATTCGGGGCTGACGGCTATGCCATCGGAGGGTTGGCAGTGGGTGAGCCTGCTCCGATGATGTATGAGATGATAGAGGTCGTCAATGGCGTTTTGCCGGAGGATAAACCGCGATATTTGATGGGAGTCGGTACACCGGTCAATCTGCTGGAGGCGATTGAACGCGGGGTGGATATGTTTGATTGTGTGATGCCTACGCGTAACGGACGCAACGGAATGCTCTTTACGAGTGAGGGGATAATAAATATTCGCAACGAAAAGTGGAAAAATGACTTCACACCGATAGACACCGCCGGCGTTAGCTTCGTAGACTGCACCTATACAAAGGCATACCTACGCCACTTGAGCATAGCAGGCGAAATGTTGGCTTCGCAAATTGCCTCCATTCATAATCTTGCCTTCTACCTTTGGTTGGTGGGTGAGGCTCGGAATCAAATTATTTGTGGTACATTTGCAGAGTGGAAAACCGTAATGGTCGAGAAATTACAACGCAGATTATGAAACTATTGATCATCGACAGATATATTATAAAAAAGTTTTTGATAACCTACTTCTTCGCAATCGCGATGATATGTGTCATTGTCGTCATATTCGATGCGGCGGAGAATGCACAAGACTTTTTGGCGGCACACATCTCTTTCTCAAAAATACTTACGGGATATTACCTCAATTTTATCCCCTACTTTGTAAATCAACTTAGCGGGCTTTTCACCTTTATTGCCGTCATATTTTTTACCTCGAAAATGGCATACGATACCGAGATTATCGCCATTCTCAGTAGCGGGGTAAGTTTCAAAAGGCTGATGTGGCCCTACTTTGTGGCGGCATTCGTAATTGCAGCCATTAGCCTCACGCTGAACCTTTTCGTAATTCCGGAAACTAATAAACGCCGAATCGACTTCGACAACACATACCGAAACGCCAACAAACGAGAACAAAATATGTCTACGGGCAATGTCTATCGCCAGATAGGGTCAAATACATTCGCCTATATCAAAGACTACTACCCGGCAAGCAAGCGCGCATCTTACTTATCAATAGAGAGTTATGACGGCGGGCGAATTATCAGTGCCGTGGAAGCTCAAGACGCCACCTACAACGAGGAAAGCGGACGATGGAGTGCGGCTAAATATATTACGCGAGTCTTTGACGGTGAGCAGGAAAATTTCGTCAAACACGAAGAAAGGCTCGATACTGCCATCAACCTGACTGCTCAAGAACTGGGAAAAACAGAAGATTTAGTTCAGATACTCAATGCTGTAGAACTGAGTCACTTCATTGACCAACAACGATATAAGGGGTCTGATATGGTCGTCCTATTCGAGATTGAGAGTTATAGCCGCTACGCATACCCGTTTTCAACTTTCATTCTTACACTAATCGGGGTGTCGCTCTCCTCACGCAAAGTGCGTGGCGGAACAGGGCTGCACATTGGGGTAGGCATAGCACTATGTTTCAGCTATATAGTATTAATGCGTTTTGCAGGAGAGTTTGCAAAGACAAACTTGCTACCATCGTGGTTGGCAATTTGGTCTCCAAATATTATCTATTTGATTATCGGAATTTATCTCTATAAAAAAGCTCCGAAATAGATATTTGTGGAATATTATGTGGTGTAGAATTAAAATTATTGCTAACTTTGTAATAATAATTTAATGTTGTAGTCAAAATGTTTACAGAACTCCTCGATACGATTTTTGAAAAATCAATTGGACTTTACCACAACTTCGATGATGTGGATAGCGTGATGCCCCTACCCTACCCTAACGGCTCTTTCGAGATGCTGCTATTCCACAAAAATTGGATCGACACGGTTCAGTGGCACTTAGAGGATATTATCCGCGACCCGATGATTGACCCCGTGGAGGCTCTGGCAATCAAACGACGTATTGACGCAAGCAATCAGGACAGAACAGATAAAGTTGAGTTTATAGACTGCTATTTTCTCGATAAGTACTCCTCTGTCAAACCATTAGAGAATGCAACGCTCAACACCGAAACGTTGGCGTGGGCTATTGACCGCTACTCGATTCTTGCGCTCAAAATATACCATATGAATCTGGAGGTCGGGCGCGACGACGTATCGGAAAGTCATCGCGAGGCGTGTAGCAAAAAGCTGGATGTGCTTCTGGAGCAGAAGAAGGATATGAGCTCTTCAATAGAGCAGCTTATTGCTGACATTGAAGCCGGTAGAAAAATAATTAAGACCTACAAGCAGATGAAAATGTACAACGACCCTGCTTTGAATCCTGTGCTATACGCGGCAAAGAAGTAACTGTTTGTGAAGACCATACTTGTCATACGAAGCTCGGCTATGGGCGATGTTGCGATGACCGCTCCTGTGATTGATGCGGTGTTGGAGCAGTACCCCGATATAAGGATTGTTATGCTCTCGCGAGAGTTCTATGCCCCTTTTTTTAAACAAAGCGACCGCTTTGTAGTCCACAATATCAACCTTGACAGCCAACACAACGGATTCCGAGGTGTGTGGCATATTTTCAGGGAGTTACGCTCGCACTATAAGTTCGACTTTATTATAGACCTCCAAGATAAAATATACTCGAAAATTTTACGTCGCTTTTTCGGAATAATTGGTGTGGGCTCTTTCCACATAAATAAAGGACGAAACGAGAAAAAAGCACTCACACGCAAAACTGCAAAAGAGTACAAGCAGCTACGTAGCAGTATTTTACGATATGCAGATGTTTTTGCTGCTGCCGGCTTGCCTGTGGAGTTGGCTACGCCCGAGAGAGTCGAAAGGGAAATTCCGGAGCAGTTCGGCGCGAAAACTGATGGACGTTGGATTGGCTTTGCCCCATTTGCTCAGCACGCCGGAAAACGAATTGACATTGAGACTGCTCGAGATGTAATTGCCTTGATTGGCAAACGCTACCCTATGGACAAAGTCTTTATCTTTGGGGGTGGAGCTGAGGAAAAACGAGTTGCTGATGAGTTTGAGGCGGATTTTGAGAACTGCACCTCGGCAGTTGGCAAAGTGAGGCTGAAACAGGAGATGGATTTGATTGCAAATCTTGATGTTATGATTTCGATGGACTCCTCGGCTATGCACATTGCTTCGCTTGTTGGTGTGCGCGTGGTGTCGGTTTGGGGTGCAACTCACCCATTTGCAGGCTTTTTGGGGATGGGGCAATCGCTCTCGGATGTGGTGCAGGTGGAGGATTTGAAGTGTCGCCCTTGCTCGGTATACGGGCATAAACCCTGCTACAGAGGCGATTACGCTTGCTTGCGCAGAATTACTGCCACGATGATTGTGGCGAAAATCTAAAAAAGAATATCGCGCTCACCTCGCTTTACTCTCTCCAATTTTTCGGATAATTCATTATTAACAAGTTGTTTAACTTGCTTTTCTATCTGTTGCCAACCTTCTATTTTGGTTTGGATATCCGCATAATCTTCTAAGTATTCGGCAAAGGTCAGTAGGGCGTTAGGCGTGCAGAAACGTTTGATGAAACCCTTGGTTGAAAACTCCATAAAGTGCTCACCTGTACGTCCTTTTCGATAACAAGCTGTGCAGAAAGAGGGCGTAAAGCCATCTTGGGTGAGATTAGTAACTATTTCGGCGAGCGAGCGGTTGTCGTGAATAGAGAACTGACTCGTTCCCTCCTGCTCAGTGGCTGAGTATGAGCCTATTTCGAGCTTTGTTCCACCATCAATCTGCGATACACCATATTTTATGGCGCGATTTCTCAGCACAGGATTCTCGCGCGCCGTAAGTATCAATCCCGTATAGGGAACTGCAAGACGCAGCACAGCAATTGCATAGATAAAATCCTCATCACTAATAGGTTGCTCGGCAGATACACCTCCCAAAGTTTCGTTGATGCGCGGAAAAGAGATAGTGTGAGGACCTATGCCAAAGCAGGCTTCGAGGTGGTTGGCGTGCCTCACAAGCCCCATAATCTCGAACCGCCAGTCGCCGAGCCCAAGCAGCGCACCAATCCCGACATCGTCAATACCTGCTTCCATCGCACGGTCGAAAGCCGTCAGCCGCCAGTTGTAATCCCGTTTTTTGCCGCCAAGGTGGTATTTCTCGTATACTTGTGGGTCGTAACTCTCCTGAAAAACCTGATAAGTACCTATACCCGCCTGCTTTACGATTGCAAAATCATCTTTTGAAAGCGGTGCAGCATTGATATTGACGCGCCTGATTTCGCCCTGACCTTTTTTTACTGAGTATGTCTTGCGGACAGTTTTCGCAATGTATTCTGCCGAGTAGATGGGATGCTCGCCAAAGACGAGAATCAACCTCTTATGCCCCGCATCTTGCAATGCTTCAATCTCTTGCGTAAGTTCTACGTCAGAGAGTGTCTTGCGTACAGTCTGCTGATTATCACTCCGGAAAGAGCAGTATGCACATCGATTAGTACATAGGTTACCAACGTATAACGGAGCAAACAGAACGATGCGCGTACCATAAATCTGCTCCTTGAGCAGGGCAGAAGCCGCCAACACCTTGTCGCGCTCGCAGGGAGAAGCACCAAGCAACACGGCCACCTCTTCCAGAGATAGTCTATGCTTACCCATCGCCCTATTTATCACTTGCTCAACTGACTTATTTTCATTTTTTTTCAAAAAAAATCGAAGCTCATCAGCATCAATAAACGGTCTGTTTGGAATATCTTCTATCGCGTATTTTTCGGGAGTAAAAATCATTGAACAGCCTTAATAATATCTTCTGCAAAACGCTCTATATCCTCTTTTGTTGTGTCGAAACTGCACATCAAACGAACTTCGCTTGTAGTCTCGTTCCAAACATAGAAAAAGTGCTCTTTGAGTAACTTTTCACGAGCCTCTATCGGAATTATCGCAAAAACTCCATTAGCCTCCACAGGGCGAACAATTTCGACATAATCACCTATCATAGAGGCAAGTAACCGAGCCATCGCATTGGAATGTGCCGCCAGGGTAAGCCACAAATCATCTTTCAAGTATGCTGAAAATTGCGCTGAAAGGAAACGCATTTTTGAACACAACTGCATAGATTGCTTGCGTTTATACTTAAAATTGCGCGCCAATAGAGGATTGAGAATTACAACCGCCTCTCCCATCATCATCCCGTTCTTTGTTCCGCCAAAACTCAGTATATCAACGCCTTGCACCATATCTTTCGCCGAGACTCCCAACGACACTACACCATTTGCAAAGCGTGCACCATCCACGTGCAGATACATTCCGTGGCTATGCGCCAAATCAGATAATGCCTTGATTTCCTGTAATGTATAGACCGTGCCGAGTTCCGTAGATTGGGTGATGCTGATTAATCCAGGTTGGCTATGGTGCTCAAAACCAAAGTCGTGCAACTCACTCCGTGCATTTTGGACTGTCAGTTTACCATTGACATTGGGAACGGCTATCAATTTTCCACCACTCAAACGTTCGGGTGCCCCGCACTCATCAACGTTGATATGAGCAGTGTCAGAGCAAATCACAGAGTTAAAGGAGTTGTTTGCAGCAATGATGCTCAAACAGTTAGCCCCCGTTCCATTAAAAACAAAAAAGACCTCTGCCAGCTCGTTCGCCAGTACGCGCCGAATATCTGCAACCGCCTCTGCCGTATATGGGTCATCGCCGTAGGCGTGTACGTGCCCCGTGTTTGCCTCGGCAATGGCTTGCAGAATCCGGGGGTGGATGCCTGAGTGGTTGTCGCTTCCGAAGGATTTCATTATCAATATATTATCAAAAGCCACTACGAACGAAGGCGAGGAATCTTTTCAAAAATAGATATCTCCAAAAAAATTCCTCGCCCACGTTCTCAGGTGGCAAATTAGAAGTGTTAGTCAGCCAATTTTGCGCAAAGGAACTCGCGGTTCAGGCGTGCAATGTGCCCTACAGAAATACCCTTGGGGCACTCAGCCTCGCAAGCACGCGTGTTGGTGCAACCACCGAAACCAAGCTCATCCATCTTGGCAACCATAGCCTTAGCACGGCGTGCACCCTCTACGCGACCTTGTGGCAACAGTGCCAAACTCGACACGCGAGCCGCCACAAACAACATTGCCGAACCATTCTTACAAGTAGCCACGCAAGCACCGCAACCGATACACGAAGCCGCATCCATCGACTCGTCCGCCTCCTTCTTAGGAATCGCAATAGCATTCGCGTCGGGCACACCACCCGTATTCACCGATATGAAACCGCCGGCGTGCAAAATCTTGTCGTAAGAAGTTCTATCCACAACCAAATCTTTGATTACGGGAAAAGCCTTGCTACGCCAAGGTTCAATGGTGATTGTGTCGCCATCCTTGAAGCGGCGCATATGGAGCTGACAAGTGGTAATATCGTCATCCGGTCCGTGAGCGCGACCGTCAATATAGAGCGAGCACATACCGCAGATGCCCTCGCGGCAGTCGTGGTCAAACGCCACAGGCTCTTCGCCCTTGTGAATCAACTCGTTATTGAGAATGTCAAGCATTTCGAGGAATGAGCTACCCTCCGAAACATCGGTAACCTTATACTCAACGAATGCACCCTTATCTTTTGCACCGGCTTGTCGCCAGATTTTTAATGTTAAATTCATTGTATTGTAATTTGTGAAATGTGAAATATGATTTTTGCGTGATTTGTGATGGTGTGATTTTGTTGTAATAATGTGATGTTGTGATTTGTAATTTAGTTTCATAAAACCAATCACATTTCACATTTCACATTTCACAAAATCACAACATCACAACGTCACAAATCACTACTCCTTATAGTTACGTTGTGCTAGTTTAATAGCCTCGAATTTAAGCTCCTCTTTGTGGAAGATAGGCTCTTTGTTTTCGCCAGCGTACTCCCACACAGAGACATAAACATAGTGCTCGTCATCACGAAGAGCCTCACCCTCGGGGGTTTGATACTCCTCACGGAAGTGTCCGCCGCACGACTCATTGCGGTTCAAGGCATCGCGAGCCATCAACTCACCCATCTCCAAGAAGTCTGCCACGCGCAGCGCCTTCTCTATTTCGGGGTTGAAATCATCACCCTTGCCGGCAACCTTCACGTTCTTCCAGAACTCTTCGCGGAGCTTAGGAATTGCAGCGATAGCCTTCTCCAGACCCTCCTTGTTGCGCCCCATACCAACGTTGTCCCACATAATCAGACCAAGCTCCTTGTGGAACTCATCCACAGTCTTTGTGCCCTTCACAGCGAACAACTTAGCAACCTTGTCCTTGATTGCCTTTTCGGCAGCCGCAAACTCAGGGGCGTTTGTATCAACCTTCTTAGATTGAATTTCTGCCGACAAATAGTCGCCGATAGTATAGGGCAAAATGAAGTAACCGTCCGCAAGACCCTGCATCAAAGCCGATGCACCAAGACGGTTTGCACCGTGGTCAGAGAAGTTTGCCTCACCGATTGCATACAAGCCCGGAATTGTAGTCATCAAATTGTAATCCACCCAAATACCACCCATTGTGTAGTGAACGGCAGGGTAAATCATCATAGGCTCTTCGTACGGGTTCACATCGACAATCTTTTCGTACATTTGGAAAAGGTTTCCGTAGCGTTCCTCGATAATATGTTTTCCGAGTCGGTTGATAGCTGTCGAGAAATCGAGGAATACAGCCAAACCTGTATTGTTCACGCCAAAGCCCGCATCACAACGCTCCTTGGCTGCACGCGAAGCGACATCGCGCGGAACAAGGTTTCCGAAGGCAGGATAGCGACGCTCCAAGTAGTAGTCGCGGTCTTCCTCCGGAATTTGTGATGCCTTTTTCGCACCACTGCGAATAGCCGCCACATCCTCTTTCTTCTTGGGCACCCAAATGCGACCGTCGTTACGCAACGACTCGGACATCAACGTCAGTTTCGACTGCTGAGTTCCGTGAACGGGAATACAAGTAGGGTGAATCTGAGTAAAGCAAGGGTTTGCAAAGAACGCCCCCTTCTTGTAACACTGCCAAGCAGCCGAACCGTTAGAGTTCATCGCATTGGTAGAGAGGAAGAAAACGTTGCCGTAACCACCCGTAGCAATCACTACGGCGTGTGCACCGTGACGCTCTATTTCGCCCGTAACCAAATTACGTGCAATGATACCGCGAGCCTTGCCATCGATGAGAACTACGTCCAACATCTCGTGACGAGTGTAACTCTGAACGCGACCCAAACCGATATTACGATTCAAAGCCGCATAAGCACCCAAGAGTAGTTGCTGCCCGGTCTGACCGCGAGCATAAAAAGTACGGCTCACTTGCGAACCGCCGAATGAGCGGTTATCAAGCAGCCCGCCATAGTCCCGTGCAAAGGGTACGCCCTGTGCAACACACTGGTCTATGATAAGGTTAGCCACCTCTGCCAGACGATAAACATTAGCCTCACGTGCACGGTAGTCACCCCCCTTGATTGTATCGTAAAAGAGGCGGTAAACCGAGTCATTATCATTTGGATAGTTCTTCGCCGCATTGATACCTCCCTGAGCGGCAATAGAGTGCGCACGGCGAGGTGAATCGCTGATACAGAAAGTTTTAACATTATACCCAAGCTCTGCCAACGAAGCAGCAGCCGATGCACCGCCAAGACCCGTACCAATTACGATAACGTCTAATTTGCGTTTGTTGGCAGGCGAAACAACCTTAATAGATGCTTTATGTTTTCCCCACTTTTGGGTCAATTCCCCTTGTGGTATTTTTGAATCTAATTTATTCATTTTTTCAAATTTTTCAAATTGTTCAGAAGCTACTTCAACGACCTAAACGACCTAAAAGTCCTAAAAGTCCCATTTTCTTAGCACGCGCCACCGCACATTATACTTTTGATATAGAATACAATAACCACCAGTGCGAAAGCAAAGCAGATATATGTTGCAACCAATTTACCGATGCACTGAAGGCGTGGCAACCACAGTTGGTTGTTCCAACCGATTGTTTGGAACGCGCTCCAGAAGCCGTGATTGAGGTGATACCACAACGCCACGAACCACACCAAATATAGAATTGAGTAGCAAGGATTGCTGAAATAGTACTGAATCAGCGATGCGCCGTCGGTTGGTGAAATAAGCATACCACCAATAGCAACTTCGTGATGACCAAGTATTTCCACCAACTGCATCTTTGCCCAGAATTGCCACAAGTGCAGACCGATAAAGCCAACAATGATAAAGCCGAGAATCAACATATTCTTCGAAGCCCAAAGCACCTCCTTAGGACGTACCACTTTGGCATAGTGTTGATTACCGCGCGCTTTTTTGTTGTAGAGCGTGAGGGCGAACGAAAGCAAAATGTGGATAAGAAAACCGCCGGCAAGTATCAAACTTGCAGCCAGTGCATACCAGTTTGCGCCAAGAAAGTGGCAAATAGCATTGTAGCCCTCGGGCGAAAATACCGCAACAAGGTTCATCGTTGCGTGGAAGAGCAAGAAGAGAATTAGGAATCCCCCCGTGATGCTCATTACGAGTTTCTTCCCGATGGAAGAGCATAGTAGGTTGTTACTCATATTGTTATTTGTTAAATTAATTGATTTCGGCAGTGTTATCTAAATAACAAAGGTATAACTTTTTTCTCTAACTACAAACTCATTTGCTTGAATATGTACCTAAAAAAGGTTAAGCTAATGAACTACTCAAATTGGTATTAAGTATATATAGGAGTACTCTGAAAATTCCAAAACAACAACGGAAGATTCCTGTTAACTACCACAAGACGATGAATTATCAGAAGACCCCCATAGACACTCAAAGCAGTGGTTCGTTAAAAATTTTAACAAACCACTGAAATAGATCATCAATACAAAAGGGGGCTCATCGCCCCCTTTTCTTGACTAATAGTTTTCTTTCTTAGGCTCGTAATATGCCTGAGGATGATTGCAGGCAGGGCAGATTTCCGGTGCTTCCTTGCCCTCAAGTACATAGCCGCAGTTGCGACACTGCCACTCGATGGGTTCATCGCGCTGGAACACCTCGCCGGATGTAACACGCTCTAAAAGCTGAAGATAACGCTTCTCGTGCTCGTACTCAACCTTGGCAATTTGACGAAAAGTCTCCGCAATTTGCGGAAAACCCTCCTCGTCTGCCACTTTGGCAAAGCAGGGGTACAACTCCGACCACTCCTCATTTTCACCTGCTGCCGCCTCGCGCAGGTTCGTCATTGTGTCGCCAATAACTCCGGCAGGGAACGACGCAGTGATTTCAACCATCCCCCCCTCCAAAAACTTAAAAAATGCTTCGGCGTGCTCCTTCTCTTGATTCGCCGTCTCGGTGAAGACTCCAGAAATTTGTTGGTAACCCTCCTTCGCAGCCTTACTTGCAAAGAATGTGTAGCGGTTACGCGCTTGAGATTCGCCTGCAAATGCTTTCAACAGATTTTGCTCTGTTGCTGTCCCTTTTATGCTTTTCATAATAGTATTCGTTAAAAGTTGAATCGGAAATTTTCTATCTTTTGTAGTTATCAACCGAGCGACATTTCAAATAAATAGAGTAAATAGGGCTCAATAATATTCGCTTGGTTGTTTACTAACAGCAAAGTTAGTAATAATTTCTATGTTTTCCAAATTTTTGTTTCCCCAAAATTTCAACCTCCTACTATCCCCCTACGGCTTTATTTGACAATCCGTTACAAAAACTTTTAATTGGCTGAAATTTGATACAACACCCCTAGCACGTGCCGCACACCTTCACAAAGATAAACACTTGGTATTGTGCACAAAAAAGAGACCAAGGCAGACGCCCGTTGAGAGGAACAAAAAACACTAAGACGCATTACTAATCAACAAAGTTGCCCAAAATACAACTCCACCCGTATGGTCTATATCAAAATTTAGAGTACATTTGCACCTACATTTTAGGAGGCTTCTAAAAATTCAAAAATTAATCCGGAAGCCCCCATCAAAAGGTTAACGATGGAAAAGACTGTATTGATTACCGGGGCGACCTCGGGCATAGGCGAAGCTACGGCGCGAAGATTGACAGAGGATGGTTACTCGGTCATTATCACGGGCAGACGTGCAGACCGTCTCGAAAAATTGGGCGACGAACTCCAAGCCACAACACTCTGTTTCGACATTCGCGACCGCGAACAGACCCTCACCGCGCTATCACTCATCGAACGGGTAGACGTATTGGTCAATAATGCCGGATTAGCTGCCGGTCTGGAACATATAGATGTGGGCGACTACCGCGACTGGGAGGCGATGATTGACACTAACATTAAAGGTGTACTTTGGGCTACACAAGCCATTGTTCCCAAGATGATTGAAGCAGGCGGCGGCTATATTGTCAATATCGGTTCGATTGCGGGCATTCAAACCTACGAAAATGGCGCGGTCTACTGCGCGAGCAAACACGCAATGCACGCCCTCTCGCAGGGGATGCGAATTGATTTGCTCAGCCACAATATTCGGGTGACCGAGATTCGCCCGGGGATGGTAGAAACCGAGTTTTCCGAAGTTCGCTTCCACGGAGATGCAGAACGGGCAAAAGGAGTCTATAAAGGTGTCGAACCACTGACCGGCGATGACATTGCACGCACCATTGCGTGGGTTCTATCGCAGCCTCCTCACGTAAATATCAATGATATAGAAATTACTCCGACAGCACAGGCTTCGGCGTATTATACTTTTAGAAAGTGAACATCTTCTCGATAGACTCGCGCGAGAAATTTGAACAAGCGGCAATGGAGACCTACCATTTTCAGGTGGAACATTGCGCGCCCTATGGGCGTTACGTATCACTTATTGGAGCGCAAGTGGAACGGTTTGAGGATATTCCGTTTCTGCCTATCGAGCTCTTCAAAACTCAAAAGATATATTGCAGCAAGGCTAAGCCTGAGGCTACCTTCACCAGCAGCGGCACAACAGGCAGCGAAACCTCGCGCCACTATGTTGCTTCACTGAAACTCTATGAGCAGAGTTTTATTAATTGTTTTAGATATTTTTATGGCGAACCGAATGAATACTCTATTTTTTCATTACTGCCATCGTATTTGGAACGGGAAGGTTCATCGCTGGCATATATGGCTGAATACCTACATAAACTCAACCCCACGAAAGGCGGATTCTATCTCTACGACTTCTCGAAATTGGCAACAGAACTGTCAAGGGCAAAGGCTAACGGTGAAAAAATCCTGCTTCTTGGGGTAACCTTTGCACTTCTCGATTTTGCAGAACAATTTCGGGCAGACCTAAGTGGCACTGTGGTGATGGAAACGGGGGGAATGAAAGGGCGCAAGCGTGAAATTCCGCGAGAGGAGTTGCACAAAATCCTGTGCAATAGTTTTAATGTAGATAATATCCATTCCGAATACGGGATGACCGAGATGCTTTCGCAAGGATACTCTCGCGGCGGCGGAGTGTTCCGGTGCCCACCTTGGGTTGATGTCTCGCTACGTTCACTCCAAAATCCGCTGGCACCAGCCGAAATCAAGGGGGGCATAAATATCATCGACTTGGCAAATCGTCACTCTTGCTCGTTTCTGGCTACGGGAGATTACGGACGCTTAAACGAAGACGGTTCATTTGAAATTGCGGGGCGAATCTCAGGTGAGCAGCTTCGAGGTTGCAATATGCTCTACCATTAAGGGGGCTTATATCTTATTTGGCAACCATCATCTTGGGCTTGTTGCGAGGAGTGTTCCGTTGCTCTTTTGGGATTTTTAACAATAAGATTTTTTGTTAAATTTTCCGTTTTTTTGTGAAAAACCCATAATTAATTCTACTTTTGCAATAATTTTTAGAAAGATAAAGAATGAGCAAACATATTTTTCACGGAGTGGGAGTAGCATTGATTACCCCCTTTGATAAAGATGGTGCCGTGGATTTCACCGCTCTTGAAGCCGTTGTGGATTACGTGACTGCAGCAGGAGCTGATTTCTTGGTTGTTATGGGTACAACGGCAGAAAATGCCACACTTACCAAAGAGGAAAAGCACGACATTCTGCGCACGGTAGTGAAGCGTAACAAAGGAAAGCTACCGATAGTATACGGAGTGGGCGGCAACAACACAGCCGAAACAATCAACACCTTGAAAACGTCTGACTTGGAGGGCGTAGATGGCATCCTTTCCGTGGTTCCATACTACAACAAGCCCAATCAAGAGGGCATATACGCCCACTTCGCCGAGGTATTGAAAAATTCGCAGCTACCGGTGATTCTATACAATGTACCCGCAAGAACAGGTGTAAATATGACGGCAACAACAACCCTAAAGTTGGCGAACGACTTTCGGGGCAGGGCAGTTGCTGTGAAGGAGGCTTCCGGCAACCTATCGCAGGCGGCATATATACTCAAAGGGCGTCCAGAGGGATTTGCGCTGCTCTCGGGGGATGACAACTTGACACTACCACTGGCTGCGCTAGGAGCAGACGGAGTAATATCTGTATCAGCCAATGCCTTTCCATCAAAATTCTCGCAAATGGTGCATAAAGCGCTTGAGGGTGACCTGCGCAGTGCGGCACCACTAAATCTCGAACTTCACTCTGTAACAGATATGCTCTTCGAGGAGGGCAATCCGGCGGGCGTGAAAGCAGCTCTAAGCTACAAAGGATTAATTCTTAACAAATTAAGACTACCTCTTACTCCCATAAGCAAAAATTTGGAAGAGAAAATAGTTCAACAAATACTCTGCCACGGGCTCTATTAAACGTGTGATTTAATGTTCGATATAATAGTAGTAGGCGGCGGTGTTGCCGGATTGATGGCTGCCGGCACTGCTGCTGAGCGCGGCTTGCGGGTTGTATTGCTCGAAAAGATGGAGAAACCGGCTCGCAAACTCCGAATCACGGGCAAGGGACGGTGCAATGTAACCAATACTCGCCCACAGAAAGAGTTTTTAGAGAAGGTGGAGCAGGGCGCTGATTTTGTGCGATTTGCTTTTGAACAATTTGACAACCGCGCCACAATAAATTTCTTTGAAAAGATAGGCGTACCATTGATTGAGGAGCGAGGCGGAAGGGTCTTTCCGGCAAGCGGTCGCGCTGTGGATATAGCCGAGGCGCTGGTGAATTGGTGCAAACGTCAAGGGGTGGATATTCGCTGCAATACTAAAGTAATTGGCATCGAGGGAGATTTTGTTGTGAAGAGCAATAGGGGAGAATTTCGCACAAAAAAGGTTATAATAACCACGGGGGGAGTGAGTTATCCGCTGACAGGCAGCACTGGAGACGGCTACGATTTTGCATATGAATTGGGGCACGAAATTGTGCCGCTACGCCCCTCGCTTGTCCCCCTGCAAATTGACGATATTGCAGACTATAAAAAACTTCAACTGCGCAATGTAGGTGTCAAACTATTGATAAATAACATTGTTAGTGACGAAAAATTCGGAGATGTCGATTTCACGGATGTGGCACTGTCGGGTGCTACGATTATTCAGTTGAGCAGACGGGTTGTGGATGCAATAGACTTCAAAAAAGGGGTTATCATTGAGATAGATTTAAAGCCTGCTCTGTCCATCGAAAAATTACGGGGGAGGATTGAGCGTGAAATAGAGAGTTTGAGGGGTGCAACCTTCAAAGTCCTATTACAGAAGCTCACACCCTCATCGCTCCACAAAAAAATCTCCCGCGATACTAAAATAAATATAAACAAACCCCTTGGTATGTTCACCGAGAACGACACACTAACACTCATAGGCGTGCTAAAAGGGTTGAGGTTCGAGGTGAAGGATTATCGTCCTTATGCTGAGGCTATTATCACGGCTGGTGGCGTAAGTTTGGATGAGATTGATGAACGCACGATGGAGTCGAAAAAGGTGAAAGGGCTCTACTTTGCGGGCGAGGTGATGGATGTGGATTGTGCAACGGGCGGATACAATATCCAGATGGCTCTATCGACGGCGGTATTGGCGGCGAAAAATTTTTAGATAAAATTTTGTTTTTACAAAAAATTATCTTACCTTTGCACTCGCAAAAGAAAAGAATGGCCCATTCGTCTATCGGTTAGGACGCAAGATTTTCATTCTTGTAAGAGGGGTTCGATTCCCCTATGGGCTACTTTTTTATGATAAATTATTGGTTTATCGAAAGAAAAGAGTTTACACAAAAACCTGTTAGACTATTGTCTGACAGGTTTTGTTTTTATCACCATTTTTACCTAACTTTGAACTCGATTAGTTGTAACTAAAAACTAATCACTAAACACTAAAAACTAACTATGATAGTTGCAATAGTAGGTCGCCCGAACGTGGGCAAATCAACACTTTTTAACAGAATGGTCGGAGGCAGAGCCGCAATCGTGGATGCCACCGAGGGAACCACGCGCGACCGTCACTACGGCAAAACAGACTGGAACGGACGCGAATTTACGGTTATCGACACGGGCGGTTTCACGGTCAATTCCGAGGATATTTTCGAAAAGGAGATTTGCCGCCAAGTCGAGATAGCAATCCAAGAGGCTGACGTAGTGGTCTTTATGGTTGACGTGGAGGTGGGTATCACAGACCTAGACCAAGCGATGGCAAACATTCTGCGCCGGGTGAAGAAACCGGTAATTATGGTTGTCAATAAGGTGGATAATTCGGCGCGCAATCTGCACAGCTTCGAGTTCTACGGACTCGGCTTAGGCGAACCGTTCACTGTTTCGTCGATGTCGGGTAGTGGTACGGGTGAGGTGATGGATGCCATTGTGGAGGCTCTCCCCAATGAAAAAGAGCAGGAGATAGCCGTAGACGAAGAGGGGTTAGAGATTAAAAAGGTAAACGTTACCTTGCCGCGCATTACCGTTGTCGGTCGTCCGAATGTTGGTAAAAGCTCGCTCACAAACGCCCTGCTTGGCGTTCAGAGAAACATTGTCACACCCATTGCCGGTACCACGCGCGATGCTATCGACTCATATTATAATAAGTTCGGCTACGAGTTTACTCTGATTGACACTGCCGGGCTGCGCAAAAAGCAGAAGGTAAATGAGGATTTAGAGTTCTATTCTGTGTTGCGCTCCATACGCGCCATAGAAAATAGTGATGTGGTGATTATGATGCTCGATGCCTCGAACGGGGATGGGGTTGATGCTCAGGATATGAATATTTTTCACCTGATAGTGAAAAATAAAAAGGGGTGCGTTATCGTTATCAACAAGTGGGACTTGGTGGAGAACAAGCAGACCAACACGGCGCGCGATTTTGCCGATAATATCAAACGCAAACTTGCACCCTTCAATGATGTGCCTATTATCTTCACCAGTGTTACGGATAAGCAACGAATTTTCGATGTTGTAAAGAGCGCGATGCAGGTTTACGAGAATCGTAAACGACGCGTTCCCACTTCACAACTCAACGAATTTATTTTGCCCATCATCGAGCAGACACCACCACCTGCCGTAAAGGGTAAATACATACGTATAAAGTATGCAACAATGCTCCCATCCCCCACCCCATCGTTTGCTTTTTTTGTCAACCTGCCCCAATATATAAAAGACCCCTATCGCCGCTTTTTAGAGAATAAAATCCGCGCACAGTGGGATTATACGGGATGCCCATTGCAAATATTTTTTAGGCAGAAATAATTTTGTTGATTTAAAAACGCAATTCAGAGTATGAAAAAACTATTAATCGCAGCATTAGCCATATTTGGAATAGATGCTTCTGCCCAGTTGGTCAGACCCGAGTGGCAGGACGAAAAGGTGGTAGCGGTAAATAAAGAGCAACCGCGCTCATTTTTGATGAGTTATCATAACCGAGACATAGCCGCCAAGGGTGACTACACCAAATCGGAGTACTACCTAGCGCTTAATGGTATGTGGAAATTTGCATACTTTGACGACCACAAAAAACGCCCTTTGGATTTCTATAAACCCACCTATGATGTCAGTCGATGGGACAATATTAAAGTTCCCGGCAACTGGGAGCGTCAGGGCTATGGTACGGCAATTTACACAAACCACAGCTACGAGTTTCAGCCGCGCGACCCCAATCCTCCCGTGCTGCCCAATGCCGTGCCCGTGGGGCTATATCGCACAACTTTCGATATTCCCATTAGCTGGCTCAGCCGAGATGTTTACCTACATTTAGGAGGAGTCAAATCGGGCACTTACGTCTATGTAAATGGGCAGAAAGTCGGCTATTCTGAGGACTCTAAGAGCGCTGCGGAGTTCTGCTTGAATAAATATCTCAAAGACGGACAAAATACACTTGCGCTGGAGGTGTTTCGCTGGAGCACGGGCTCTTACCTTGAATGTCAGGACTTTTGGCGCATTAGCGGCATAGAACGCGATGTCTATATCTATTCACAACCAAAGACCCGTATAGAGGATTATTATGTTACTCAAACTCTGGACGAGAACTACACAAACGGTCTCTTCAAGATTGATATGTGCGTGATTAACAACTTCAATCTTCCGTCGGGTTATATTCAGGTGTGGTATGAATTGGAGGATATGCAGGGCAATTTGGTAGATTACTCTTATGCCGAGTTGGAGATGGAGCCAAACGCGCGTGACACGGTACGCTTGGAGCGTACAATAAAGAATGTACGCAAGTGGAGTGCCGAAGACCCGCAACTCTATAACCTGATTCTCAAAATCAAAAAAGGGGGAGTCTTCATCGAGTATATAACTCAAAAGATAGGCTTTCGCACAAGCGAAGTCAGGGGCAATCAATATCTTGTAAATGGCAAACCTGTCTTTATCAAGGGGGTGAACTATCACGAACACGACGAAGTTACCGGACACTACGTGAGCGAGGAGACCCTACGCAAGGATATGGAGTTGATGAAAAAGATGAATATCAACGCCATACGCCTATCCCACTATCCGCAGCAACGCCGTTTTTACGAGTTGGCTGACGAATACGGTTTTTATGTCTGCAACGAGGCTAATATCGAGTCACACGGTATGTATTACGACCTCCATCGTGGTGGCTCGCTGGGGAACAATCCCGACTGGCTAACGGCACATATGGAGCGCACCCGCAATATGTACTACCAAAGCAAGAACTACCCCTGCGTGATGTTCTGGTCATTGGGTAATGAGGCAGGAAACGGCTACAATTTTTATCAGACCTATCTCTGGCTCAAGTCAGTGGACACAACGCGTCCCGTACAGTATGAACGCGCTATTTTGGAGTGGAACACCGATATTTTCTGCCCGCAATATCCCGATGCCGAAACTCTGCGCGAATGGGGTATAATGAAGACCGACCGCCCATATATCGCCTCGGAATATGCCCACGCAATGGGTAACTCCACGGGCAACTTCCGTGATTTGTGGGAGATGATATACAAATACCCAAATCTCCAAGGGGGATTTATCTGGGACTGGGTAGACCAAGGTTTTTTAGAGACTCACGAAGATGGAACAGAATATTGGGCATATGGTGGTGATTATGGAGTGCGCTCGCCCTCGGATGGTAACTTCCTGTGCAACGGACTGGTAAACCCCGACCGCACACCCCACCCTGCCGCTACCGAGGTCAAAAAGGTGCACCAATATATTCAGTTCCGTGCCGTTGATTTGGGAAAAGGTCAATTTGAGGTTCGCAATATCTATGATTTCACCAATCTCGATAAGTACCTTATTAAATACAGCATCAGGGCTAACGAGAAGGTTGTGAAAGAGGGTGTTTTGAATCTCGCTCTAAAACCGGGCGAAACAAAAGTCGTAACCCTTCCCGTTGCCGAGTTGAAGCCCGCGGTAGGTGTCGAATATTTCGTAAACTTCACAGCAGCACTCAAGGCTAATGACGGTCTTCTGAAAAAAGGCTGGGTGGTTGCTAACGACCAATTTGAAATGCCAATCAAATCGGAGAAAACGCAATATACGACAAAGGGAAGTGTGAAAATAACTCAGGACAGCGAGTATATAATGGTGGCTAACAGCCGATTTGCCTTAGCCTTAAACAAGGAGACAGGCTTTTTGGATACCTATAACGTTAATGGGCAAGAGTACATTGCCGACGACTTCGGGCTGCGCCCCAACTTCTGGCGAGCAATGACCGACAACGACTTCGGCAGCGGAATGCAGAAACACGTACTTGTATGGCGTAAGCCGAGCAAATCGCTGAAAGTTAGCTCTATGAACGTTGAGCAGAGTGGCGAAAACGCCCTTGTCACTGCTCAATATAGTCTCCCCGAAAATTGCTCATTGACAATCACATACAAAGTATACCCTTCGGGGGTTGTAAATGTGGGCTATAAATTCAAGGGCTATCCACAGAGCAAGTCTCATATCCCGCGTCTTGGTATGCGTATGAGGATACCGGCGGCGATGGAGACGCTCGAGTATTTCGGACGCGGACCGGAAGAGAATTACACTGACCGCAAATACGGCACAGAGGTAGGACGCTGGAAGACAAGCGCCCTAGCCGCGGGATTCGACTATGTGCGCCCTCAGGAGAACGGACACCGCACCGACACACGCTGGCTACTTCTGACCAAAGGCACAAAAGGTGCAGGACTGTTGATTGAGGCAGATAAACTACTGGAGTTTAACGCACTGCGCAACTCAGTCGAAGATTTTGATGCCGAAGATTCCGACAAGGACTACCAATGGAACAACTTTTGTCAGGGCGAGAAAAACAATCCTGCATATGCCAAGTGGGAGATGCGAAAACAGACTCACATCAATGATGTTACGCCGCGTAATTATGTGGAGGTTTGCTTGGACAAACGGCAAATGGGGCTTGGGGGGGACGATAGTTGGTATTCGCGCCCATATCCTAAATATATGATAAATGCCTATGAGAGTTTCGATTGGGGCTTTACGCTGATTCCGGTGCGAAATGCAGCAGAAGCGGAAAAGATGACGGGAAGAAAATATTAGAACATATCTCCTTACTCAAAAAGACGAGGAATCCCCCTTTTTTAGGATTGTCGCACTTTTGAGTTCGTAAATCACAGTAATGTAACGCATTAGTTAATTTATACAGGACAGGGTTAGAGCCTAATTAGGTAATATAATGGCATAAACAACCCTTTTTTGGCGAAATACCCTTTTTTCCCGCAAACACATCACAGAGACACAGCAGCGGTTTCGTTTGAAGAAGTTGAGTTATAAGGTAAATTTGGCTCTGCGAAAGCTTCAGAAGATTATCAAATACAAGGAGAAGATTACTTGGTATGCGGCTCGAGGTAGATTTATTACTGAGATGATTTCGGCAGATATCCATCCGGTTGTTGTGGCCGAGATGGCTGGAAATAGCCCAAATACCATTTACAAACACTACTACAAGAATACGGATTACAAAAAGATTGATGCGAAAGTGGATAAGGTGTTCGGTTGTTAAATGTTGATTGTCGTATCAACATCTCACCTTTTGTTTTGAAGTAGAGGAATATAAAACTTGTGATAAAAAAAGACCTGATGACTATAATGTGCCATCAGGTCTAATGTTGATGCAAATCCGAAAGTGGAACTTCAGGATTTACAATGTCGGGTTAATAAAATTATTATCCTTCCAATTAGCCCCATTGGTTGTAGCCACCCATTTAAAGCCTATCGAATCGAGTTTGTCAATTTTTTCTTGTGACAATTTTGACCGCCGCCTGCTTTGACGTTGAATGGTGCACCACATACGGAGCTTCTTATCAGGAATAACGTTCGTTTCTAATGCATTTTTGAGCTGTTGGAATTTCTCTTCCCAAAGTTTATCGAAATGATTCCAAACAAAGTTTATCTCCTCTAATTTCTCTTTTTGATAGTCGGTGAGTTTGCCTTTATTGTATGAAACGCGCTGAGTTCGCATCCAACCCAACAACTTGCGGTCGGAATAATTGTCCGGAATAATTGATGTGTTGTGGAGGCGATAATAATCAACCATTTTAGCATACATTGCATTCCACTGCTTTTGAAAATCATCTTCGGTGTCGATATTAAGGCTCTCTATTAGCTCATTTTGCCAATCTGGCAGTTTGCCACATTGCCATCGTCGTTTTTGAATATATGCCCACTCTTTTGCCGAAGCATCCTCCTTGAGAGATATCCCGGATTGCAGAATATCCTTGACACGTAAAAATTGAGCCATCCACCTTTCGTCCAATACGCTCCAAATAAAACCCAACTCATTGAGCCTATCAATTCGTTCTTGACTCAATATCCCTTTCTTTGCCTTGACTCTTTGAGCTGCCACCCAAGTCCAGAGAGTTTTTTCTCTCTTCTCGACAATTACCTGCCCGTATCGATTGACATAGTCGCGGTAGGTGTCAAACATCTTCTCCCACTGTTCGTCGAGCGGATTCCAACTAAAACCTATCGCCTCCAATTTTTTGATTTGAGCCTCGGTCACGAGCCCTGCTCGGCGACCATCTCTATGTGAGCGAAGCCACTGCCACAGAGAATTATCATTGTGCGGTACTCGGCAATGACCGTGACGATTGTAGAATTCCAACGCTTCAGCATAGCGTACTTCCCACTGCTCAATCGAGTTAGATAGTGCGTTGTAAAGCTCGAAAATATCCTTCACCTCATCAATTACAAAGAATTTTTCGGTGAGTACAGCCGATGATTTTGAAAGATTCACTAGTGCATCATACTCTGTGTTGTATTCTTTGAGCAAGTCATTTACTTTGATATTTGAAAAGTTATTAACCAAATCAAAGATTACGGGCGCAATTTTTCTATTCGCAGTCAGGCATCGTCCCATTTGCTGGTAATAGATAACCGGAGAACTAGTGTCGCGAAGCATCAGAATTGCATCGACACCTTTGACGTGAATACCCTCGTTAAGTATATCCACGCATAGCAATATATTGAGTCCATCACCGATTTGTTCAAATTCCCGAAAAATGGGTTCGTGGTCAATGTCGCTATGCACTGTGTATAGATTTATCTTCTCAAAACCGGCTTCGGCGAACCATCCACACACCGTATCGCGCATAGACTCTAAATGTTCGATATCCTTGCAGAATACCAACACTTTGGAATCGCCGGAAGGCATATGTTTGGACAATATCTTGGGTACGCCCGCACTCTGCTCCCAACGGCGTTTGATGGCGTTGAGTTGTGCGAGGTGTTCTTTTTTGTTCTGCTTGCTATTACGGTTTATCTTGGATTTCAGAGCATTGTAGTTGCTATCGAAATTATAGAGTGCCGAAACATATTTGGGCGTTGGAAGTATATGGCGGACTATCGACTTTGCGAGCGATAGATTAACCGCCACATTGCCATCGAACAGCTCGTCGGCCATATTGCGCGCTCCATCCAAATAGCGAATAGGTGTTGCTGAAGTTCCCAATATCTTGGCATCTGTTGCTGTGGCAATGAGCCGTTCGACCCCTCTACCCCACTCCGGCGCACCGCATCGGTGAAATTCATCAAGAACTATGAATTGAGGCTTGAGGGCGGCTATATCCTGCGGAGTCATCATCGCAAGTCGCAGGTAGGTGATTCGATGGTGGTTGGCGTTGTGAGCGGGGAGATATTTGCCTATTTCATTGAGAATATAGTTCGATGGCGCAACTACCAATATTCGAGAATCGGGGTTATCGGTGAGAAGTTTAGCTATAATAAGGCTCTTACCCGTTCCTGTTGCTTGGATAGCTGCGACGCGACTACTGCGGATAAAAGCTTTACATATCTGCCTGTAAGCATTTTCATTGTGGGCAAAGAGTTCTATGTGATTTTCGCTCGCGAGGGACTCTAAATAGTCGCTATCGCAAAATGCGATATTGCGTGCCTCAAAAAGCGAAGTGTCAAAATCGAACCCCGATTTTGACACTATCTTATATTGAAAACATTTATATTGTGCTCCTATCCGTTCCAGCCTGTCAGCAATTTGTACGGCTTTATCGAGTGGCATAGCTGCCTGACTTGTTTCACCATACACCACCAGATCCACTTCGTTAGACTCACGCGAGAATCCCACCAGCGCACAGTCTCCGCCTTCGGTTCGAGCCTTAAAGCCAAGGCGAGAGTAACTGTGTGTCAGATAGGGGAGCATTGGTTGTTGGTTCAATAAAAATGGAGCTTATTCGGCAAATTCAATCACATTAGAAGATAACTAAACTTGTCAAATCACTGTAAAACAATATCATACAGAAACACCGCAAGGGTCTGGATATTATTTTAGTCGCATCATTGAAAAATAGGGTCAGGGAAAAATAGCTACAAAGGTCGATTACTGACCTATAGTTTGTCGAATTACCTCAATCACTCGATTTATCTGCTCGTTGGTGAGGATGCTACCAGCCGGCAGACATAGACCATCATTGAACAATTTTTCACTGGTGCCATCTCCGTAGAAAGGAGCATTTGCGAATACCGGTTGAAGGTGCATTGGTTTCCACAAAGGGCGAGTTTCAATATTACCCGCATCACAAGCCAATCGTAAATCCTCCCGTGTTATTCCGTCAGTTTCAGCCGGATTTACTGTGATAGATGTAAGCCAGTAGTTTGAGAAATATTTCTCGTTCGGTTCACTTTGTAGAGTGATGCCTTTGATTTCTGCAAATGCTTTGCGGTATATTTCGTTTATTTCACGGCGACGAGCAACTCTCAGTGACAATACTTCTGCCTGACCTCTACCTATTCCGGCACAGATGTTACTCATTCGGTAGTTGAAACCTATTTCAGAATGCTGATAATGAGGCGCATTATCGCGTGCCTGAGTAGCAAGGAACATCGTTTTGCGTGCTTGCTCTTGGGTTGAACAGACCAATGCTCCCCCGCCCGAGGTTGTAATGATTTTATTCCCATTGAAACTCAAAATTCCAAATGTTCCGAATGTTCCGCACTTCACACCATCGAATTCAGAGCCAAGTGCTTCGGCAGCATCCTCGATAACCGGTATTTCGTAGCGGTTTGCAATCTCCATTATTTCGTCCATCTTAGCCGGCATACCGTAGAGGTGAACAGGGATTATGGCTTTTGGTTTTTTGCCGGTTTTCGCGATTCTATCTTTGATAGCCTCCTGCAAGTGGTAGGGTGACATATTCCAAGTGTCGGCTTCACTATCCACAAAGATGGGTTTTCCACCGAGGTAAGTAATCGGATTTGCCGAAGCGGCAAATGTAAATGACTGGCAGATAACCTCGTCACCATAACCAACACCCAATTGCACCAATGCCAAATGGAGGGCTGCCGTTCCGGCACTAAGTGCCACAACAGAATGCTCACCACCCAAATAATGTTTCAAGTCGTCCTCAAAGCCATTCACATTAGGACCCAAGGGCACTACCCAGTTGGTATCAAATGCCTCTTTAATATACTTCTGTTCACTTCCCCCCATGTGGGCGAGCGATAGCCAAATTTTTTCCATCTATTTGAAAATTGTTTTAAGAATTAATTTTATATCTCCCACCACCGTATTATTATGATAATAATCAAGATTTATTTTCACCTTATCGGGGAAAAGAACTTCGTCATTATATTTTATTGGATCATCAACTTTTGCAAGTATTTGTTCCTCATTTGCATATTTGAGAGATGCAGGACCTGTGATACCAGGACGAAGCTCAAGTATTTTTCTATTTTCACCCGTAAGTTTATCAGCATATCCAGGAACATCAGGGCGTGGTCCAACGAAACTCATATCACCTTTTAGAACATTCCATAATTCGGGCAACTCATCCAATTTGTATGTTCTCAGTTTCGCTCCAAGAGGGGTGATTCTACTTTCACCGGCAACCGATACGGAAGTACCACTATGCTCGACACGCATTGAGCGAAACTTATACATTGTGAATAACTCTCCGTTTTTTCCGACTCTCTTTTGGGTGAAAATTACGGGGCCATCTCCCATTTTTATTTTTATCAAAATAGCAACAACCAAAAGCACTGGTGAAAGAAAAATCAATCCAAAAAACGCTGCTGTTTTATCGAAAATCTGTTTTAACATTTTCTGCTGTATTCTATATATAAATAATTATTTGGCAACTCCTTAATAATTTTAATTTCGTTTACTGCCACTGAAGAAGCCATTGATCCATAGTTCGATTTTGAAATTGTGGCGAATAGTCTAAATCCAGCTCCTAATGCAATTTCTGTCATTATTCGTCCCATCTCTTTAGCTATGCCCTTGCCTTGATATTTTGCATCAACCATCTTACCTCGGAAAGCTGTACGATTGGTAAAAAATCTAATGAAAAAGTAACCAGCAATTTTCTCTCCATCAAATGCCCCAAGCATCAAAAAGGCAGGATTCCTAAAAAGTCGTTTCAATGTTTTTATATCGAAATTATGCGGTTTGAAAAACTCATCAAAACCATATGGCTGACACGAGAGCATCGTTTCTAATGCTGTCAAATCACAGACAGACAACTCTCTGTAAGCAAAAAGCTTATCATTGGTAAAAACGGGCATTGTCGCTTTTCTAATTTTATTGCCATAGAACAAACTAACTGCCAACCCATTACAATACTCGATAGCCTGCCAAACAAAAGGAGATTTGTTTTTCAGAAATTTAAGCAGCCTTACTATCATTTTTTGTAGTTATTAACTATCTTTTTCCGTTTGCCAGATGCGAGCAATGGGATCTGGTCGACATATTCAATTATAATTTTAGCATCGTCTCCAAGATATGACACAAACTCAGATACAATTTGCTCTTCTTTTTTAAACCCATTCTTAGGTGATATTTTCAATTTATAATCTTTTTCACCCTCCTGAATCAATTGGTACTGTTCTATTTCTCGATATTGCCACATATTCTTGTAGACAATATAGGATGAAATTAGTTGGCCTTTCGTATTATATAGAAGGTCAAGTCTTCGTCCCTCGATGGTAGATATATATCTTTTTTGTTCATCCTCAAATGCCCCAACATCACCTGTATCATATCTTATCATTGGTTGAGCATAATTGTATAGGTCTGTGACCACAATACGTCCCAACTCTCCGATTTCGGCTGGAGCATCACTATCAACTTTGAGAATCTCAATATAATAGCTCGCTCTATTTATAAAAAAATGTGCAGAGCCGTCAGCCGGCTGTTGTGCCATAATACCACACTCTAAATTAGAGTAGCGTGAAACTACATTTACACCGCATCTTGCTGTAAGGTTCGCTTTCGTATGCTCCGAAAGCGATTCTGACATAGCAATCATTGCACGGTATCCGCCTCTCTTTATTGCAATGTCGTTGTCCGTCATATATTTGGAAAGATTATCAAGCACAGACGCATAAGCTAATATTGATACATTTCCACTCTTTGCTCTTTTTAACACAAATTTTGAATCTTTATCCGAATAGTTGAGTACATCTATCGGGTAAAAATTTCTCAAACGATAAACTAAACCCGACTGCATTCTCGATTTCACCCATATTTTCATATAAATAATGGGCATACCAAAGTTGTAACCTGCAAATTTCGAGAAAAATATCACATCGGCACTATTACGAGAGAGTTTTCGTTTATCCATATATACAGGAAAAGGAGTGCCCGTTGACCCGCTCGTAGTTACAACCTTTAATGTGGATTTATCAAACTTATCACTCACAAAACTATCCCATTGCTCACGAATTATATTTTTGTTTACCACAGGAAAAGTATTAATATCAAACTTACAAGTGTGATAATAGGGCACGGTAGCAATAGAATGTTTCAAAAGATTTGAAATAACTTCATTATCTACTTCGATTGATGGGCTTGAGCACACCCTATTAATATCTATGTAGTCACGTCGAATGCCGCCTCCCTTGGCGAAATCAACCACCCAAAATGCAATTTCTCTAATATTCATAGTTTCTTAAAAATTATATCCGCCATTTGGTCTGCGTTCACAAACTCAACATCGGGATAACGTTTGACAATCTCACTGAGCAACTTCCTTAATTTTGCGAGTCCTATTTCGCGATTTTGCTCATCAATTCCACCCACGAAATTGGCACGGTGAGAGGAGATAATCGCCGGCTTGCGGCAAGCAAAAGCAGCCGATATCATAGCCATACATTTACCTACACTATCGAAATCTGGAGCAACAGAAGGCTCAAACACACAATTACGAACCACCAACTTCTGCCCTAATGAATTTACCTTACCTGTATAATTAAAACTTCTCTTGTATTGACCATCGCCCAAATAGCGATTTATATATAGCGTCTCATCCATATACTCTATTCCATTTTCTTTCAAAGTTGGATATAGCTCAGGGCTGATAACATCGCCACCTGCACGAAATTGACGAGCTCTAAACCCGAAAATATTTTCAAATTCATCAAGCCCATATTTCAGATTCTCTCGCAACTCTTCGTTATCCCTTGCTGACTCTATATAGTATGGTCGCATCACTCCATTGCTTGATCCCGGTACTCCGACACACTCACATTCAAAGGCAAGACGATCTACTCTATGTCCACTCCGTAGACCAGCCATAAACTGCTTTCGGGATATGTGTTCTGTGCCGTGAAATATTGGATGAAAAAGCTCCCCTGTGATGCCCTGTTTCCACAAGTCAAAAGCTCCTTTATAACCATATTTTTGCAGGGTATCTGTAAAGGGTTCGCTTACAAACTTTTCAAAATTATTAGCTCTGATAGCATCATAATTAGGATTACAAGGATTGGTAACGGCAGTGAAACAAACTCCCTTGCCATTTTTATCTTTAACAGAATTTAGCACATTGAATAGGGCGGATAGATCCTGCTCACTAGCCATGGTGTCGTAAAGTGTAAAACGATTTTTGTCCACATCAACCCCATTGTTTCGAAGAAAATCAACAGCTCGCTTGTCTCGTGAACGAACACTCCCCCAATCATCAACATAGAATGCAACCAATTTTCGTCGCACTCGCTTGCCAATAAGGTTTTTAAGATAATGTTTTATCTCCATGTTTATGATATTTAGATGATGTGATGTTGCCTATAATAGTTTCATATGCCTGCTTAGGCATCAAATAATTTTGTTGATACTTCCGTCCGTTAGCAGCAAAGTATTTTCTTAATTCACTATCCTTATACAGTTTTTCGAAATTCTTAAAAAAGTTTTCGTGTTCTCCCGCATATGACCACAGTCCTGTATTGGTATGTTCAAGAATGATATTGTAGTCGGTGGCACGGTCTACTGAAGCCAAAATCGGAAGTCCGACATTCCAATAGTCGAGAGACTTGCTAGGTATGTTTGGTATGGTGAAATTGCGGTGTAGACTTATGATGCCCACATCGCAAACAGACAATAAATCTTGATACTCCTGCTTGGGTATGCTACCCTGTATCTTTATATTGGTTATTCCCAACTCTTCGATCCGTTTTGCAGTACGCTCCATCATCACCCCTTCACCCAACAATAATATAATAGCATCTGAATATTTCATCGCGCGCCGTGCCAATTCGAGTACATTGTCCAGTTCCTGAGCTTTACCCATATTTCCTCCGAAGAGCATCACAAATTTGTTCTGCAAACCATATTTCTCTCTCAAAGCAATCTTATCAAATCCAAACTCCTCGTACCTATATTGAAAATTGCGAAGAATATGGAATTTTGTGGCAGATAGTTCTGAGTTGTGCATTAATACATAGTCTATATTGCCCTGCGACATACATCCTATATAGTCAGCAACACGATATAGTTTACGTTCCTTACTGCGGAAGTATTTGTGAATAATCGAGTCATGCTTCATAAAGCCCAAGTCGACGGCATTCTGAGGAAAAATATCGCGAAGAATCAAATAAACCTTTGCCGAGAATCTCTTTTTGAGTTTCGCAGCCAAGTCCGCAAGGGTAATGGGCGGTGTGGGCAGGATAATCAAATCGAAGGAGCTATCTCGGTAAAACTCCTTCAAAGCTCTTTTGTACTGGTATGGAAGCAGCAGATTGGAGATTCCTTTTCTCCAATTCGACACGTTTTTTATCGGCAAAGTTTTCACTCTGAGAACCTCCACTCCATTCTCGATATAAATGCCCGTTGCCTGCCCGTGCTGACCGGGCGCAACAACGGTAACCTGATTACCCTCAAGTGCAAACTGCTTGGAAATAGTCGTGTACATATTGAACGACTTATCCATATTCGGGAAAACGAACATCAAAAAAAGCACTCTCATTTTGCTAAGAAACTTATTAGTTCATTCAACTTATCATCAATATTGAGCGATTGAGAAACATCCTCATTTTTACCATCCAGCTCATCATTCATTGCACTTGTCATTGAACCAATATCCTCTGGGTCAAATAGTATTGGATTGTCAATAAGGTCAGTAGCATAAGCTCTATTCGAAGCTATTACTTTCACCCCACACGACATTGCCTCAGCAATAGGTAGCCCAAAAGTTTCAGTTAGTGAGGGGAAAAATACCGCTTTAGAAGAGTTCAACATCTCCTCCACACCTTGTCGGTTGACAAACCCAAGATTCACAATAACCTCCTCTGCTGCCTTTTTGTTGATTTGAGCTATTTTAGTTGTTAATTCGCTATTTTGTTCTGTATCTCTTATTGTTACAGCAAATCTTAATTTCTTCCCACTATCAACAAGAGTCTCTATCGCCTCAAAAAGACGTTTGTGATTTTTATGGGAGCTAACTGTGCTGATATAACAAAAATCATAAATTTTTGGCAACTCTCGTTTTTGAACAGCAATATAAAATGGCATCGACTTTACATTACATCCAATATCAGATAGTTGAGTTGAGATATTTTGAGTTTGACAAGCAAAAAAATCAACCTTTTTCTTAAATATCTTTACCCAATAGTGATATGCAATATATTTTAATCTACCGATTGAGAAGTGAGGTCTCGATGCAAAATAAGGGTTATGAAAATATACAACAGAGCTTTTGTACTTTACAAATGGAGGCAAGCTGCAAAAGAAGAGCGTATTTGTCCCTTTTCTCATATATCTGCAAAGTGTCCCAAGGGGTGAACTCTTTAATATGTCGATATTATTATAGCAATGTTCTGTTAATCTGTCAAAGACAACCTCATAGCCAACGTATACTCTTGTCGGCAACGCTCTCTGTTCAAGCTGACGCAAAAACTCTTCCAGAAGGACGAAACCTCCACCTAAATATATATTTGATGCTTCAATTGTTATCATCTGTAATGAATTTTAAGTATCGTAGAGATATCGTTTCAAAATTTAACTCATCTCTCACTCTGCAAGCATTTTTAGACAGTCTCTCTCTCAAGGTTTTGTCATACATCAATTTTTCCATAGCCGCGGCAAGTGCATCGACATTTGCCGGCTCCACCAACATTCCATTAACTCCCTCTTCAATTATATCTCGCGGACCAGCCGTACAGTCGCTACTTATACACGCCAACGGAAGAGACATAGCCTCTATCAAAGCATTCGGAAACCCCTCGGACAGTGATGGCAACACAAATATTTCAGCTTCGGACAACTCCTTCACAAAATCGAGTTTATGACCGTGGAAAACAACGCTATCGCTCACATCCAATTCTGTCACAAGAGCTTTAAGTTTCTCCCGCGACACACCATCACCCACAAGAGAAAGCTTCCAATCCTCCCTACCTAACTTGGCAAAGGCACGAATAAGATACTCCTGACCCTTCTCCGGTGAAAGTCTGCCGACGGTAATGATGACATTACGTTTCTCTGCCTCAGTCCTTTTAATAGCATTTACGGGATTAGGTATAACAATAATATTTCTTACACCTGTTCTTCGCTTAATGGTTTGTGCTGCATAGGATGTTTGAGCAATCACGCCACGACTAAATCTATAAAACAACTTCTTAGCACCATCCAAAACCACGCCAAACCGCAGGTCGGGACTCATACGGTCGGTCAGGTATAGCGGGTAACCCAAGCCCAAAGTAGCTAGAACTGTGAATGGATTAAACCACTCACCCACTCCCAACATCGTATCCGGCTTAATCCTTCGCACCGTACGGCGAATATAAGGTATGATTTTCAGCGCGTATAAAAAACGATTATTACCATCACGGTTAATTGTCGGTTCATAGACCTTTATACTCTGCTCGAGCGGGAAAAAGGTCTCGCTCTTGAACAGGCAAACTATCGAAACATCGTGTCCCGCACGCGCATAATGGTTGGCAAGGGAGGCAACAATTCTCTCTTGTCCTCCGCTGAATCTCCTAAAACCGGCTGATATAAAAGCAATTTTCATTCCCATCAATTCTTGAATTTACTAATCGGACTGCTTCACCCCCAACAAGAGTAAGTATCACCCAACAAATTCTAATTATCAATCTTTTCTCCACACCATTTTATTTACCACTCCGGTGTAACTTTGTATTATTTTCACGACTTTGGTGCTGACCGTTTGCTCCACATAATCGGGCACAGGTGTGCCATAATCTCCATTTTGGTTCATCTCAACGGCAGTCTCGACGGCTTGCAGCAGTGATTTTGTGTCGATACCTGCCAAGATAAAGCCCGCCTTGTCGAGTGACTCGGGGCGTTCGGTAGAGGTACGGATACATACCGCCGGAAAAGAGTTTCCTATTGAAGTAAAGAAGCTGCTCTCCTCGGGCAACGTTCCGCTATCTGAAACCACAGCAAAAGCATACATTTGCAGGCAGTTGTAATCGTTGAATCCAAGAGGTTCTTGCTTGATAACTCTTGCGTCGAGAACGAAACCGCTCTTTTCCAGACGGTTGCGGGAGCGGGGATGGCACGAGTACAATATCGGCATATCATACTTATGAGCCATAGCATTAATGGCATTGAAAAGTGACAAAAAATTCTTCTCGGTGTCGATATTCTCCTCACGGTGAGCCGAAAGAAGAATATATTTACCCTTTTCGAGTCCCAAGCGGGAGTGTATGTTTGAGGCTTTTATCTCTTCCAAATTTCCTTGAAGCACCTCTGCCATTGGTGACCCTGTAACATAAGTTCGTTCTTTTGGTAGCCCATTGTCGGCAAGGTAGCGGCGAGCGTGCTCGCTGTAACAGAGGTTTACGTCCGAAATTATATCTACGATTCGGCGATTGGTCTCCTCGGGCAGGCACTCATCTTTACAACGATTTCCTGCCTCCATATGAAAAATAGGAATATGGAGTCTCTTTGCAGAAATTGCAGAAAGACAGCTATTTGTATCGCCAAGGATAAGGAGTGCATCGGGATTAGTTGAAACCATCAATTTGTAGCTGCAGTTTATGATGTTGCCTACGGTTGAGCCCAAGTCATCACCGACTGCATCCATATATACCTCCGGTTTCTCAATTTTCAGGTCACTGAAAAAGACCTCATTGAGGTTGTAATCATAGTTTTGCCCCGTGTGCGCAAGGACAACATCGAAGTATTCGCGGCACTTGTTGATTGTTGCCGCAAGGCGGATAATCTCGGGGCGAGTACCCACAATGATAAGCAGTTTGAGCTTGCCGTTGTCCTTGAATTTTATATCCGAATAATCTAATTTAATGTTCATACCGTCTCAAAATAAGTGTCGCCATCGGCGGGGTTATACCATTCGTTTATCCAAAATTGGGTATAGAGCTCGTCTTCGCCTACGTTCTTGATATTGTGGGTGTACCACACAGGCATATCAACATAAGCAGGTTCAGTGCCGTCCAAATGAAACTCGCAGACCTCGCACGTCCCGATTTTCCTTAACTCTATGACAGCCTTACCCTTGATAACTGTAAATCTCTCTATTTTGCGCGTGTGAAAATGGTTGCCGCGGGTGATGCCGGGCACAGTGGTTGAGAAGGAAACCTGTCCGCCAACACCCAGTTTAATTGTTTCGACAAATACCCCGCGCGGGTCGGCGTGCTGCACCAATTTCATACAACGAGGTTCTATATAAGAGCGAAAAGTGTTAAAGAGATTTACCTCATTAATATCCTTTAATTCAGGTATAAATCCCTGCTCAAAATAGAGTGTTTTATAGTTTTCAAACAGAGCTAATATTTCTGTGACCTTCTTCTCAAAATCGTGAGGCACTTCCACCTTGCGAACCCCTTTTTCTGAAAATTGAGAAATAATGAATCTGCAAAGTGAACCGACATAAATAAGTTTCACATCAGAATCCACCATTACGGTGGGCTGTTCGCCGTTTATTAGTTTGTGGGCAAAGGTGGCAATGAATGTATTATAGTTTGGACGAGAAAACTCTCCGTATACATTCGGTACTACCAGTCCGCTAAACGAGGCTCCTGTTTTTGTTGCCCACGCTTCAATCATTTCGCGTCCTTCACGCTTTGATTTTCCGTAGAGGTTGTCGCGCTCTTCTTGGGTCGATGAGCTGAAAAGAACGTGGGGTGTGACGTTTTCAGCCTCCATCGCAGCTATCAGGTCACGGTTCAGGCGAATGTTAGTATCATAGATAACCTGCTCACTCTCGTGACGGTTCATTGCTGCAAGGTGCACAATCACATCACACTGTTTTACAAAGTTTCTTAGCTTTGCAATGTCATCGAAAAAAGAATCCTCGAAAGGAACTCTTTCGTATTTCTCGGGCTGCAATCCCAAATGGTTATATAGGTGCGTGCCCACAAAGCCCGCCTGACCTGTTATTCCTACTCTTATCATATCCCTAAGTCCTCACGAATTTCCGTAAGTTTCAACAATAGTTTTGTCATCCCATCGACATCCAGCTGTGCTGTGTTGTGTGAGTGATAATCCTCAATCTTTGAGGCATCTTCGTCTCCTTTGCTAAAGAAATTGTCGTAGTTCAGGTCGCGGTTGTCGCACGGGATACGGTAGTATTCACCCATATCTATCGACTTTGCCATCTCTTCGCGAGTTACGAGAGTTTCGTAGAGCTTTTCGCCGTGGCGGGTTCCTATTACTCGAACGGCGGTGTCGGCTTTGTAGAGTCCTTTGAGTGCTTCAGCCAACACTGTTAGGGTCGCTGCGGGTGCTTTCTGAACAAACAAATCGCCGTTTTTGCCGTGTTGCCAAGCGTAGATTACCAAATCTACGGCATCGTCCAGTGTCATCATATAGCGGGTCATTGCAGGGTCGGTGATGGTAATATCTTTGCCCTGCTTGATTTGCTCTACCCAGAGTGGTATTACCGACCCTCGGCTTGCCATAACATTGCCGTAACGTGTACAGCAGATGGTTGTTGTGGCATCATCGCCCAATGCACGTCCTTTGGAGATGGCAACTTTTTCCATCATCGCCTTGGAGATGCCCATTGCGTTGATTGGATAGGCTGCTTTGTCGGTGGAGAGTACTACTACGTTTTTTACGCCGTGGGCTATTGCTGAGTCGAGTACGTTTTCTGTGCCCAATACGTTGGTATTGACCGCCTGCATCGGGAAAAACTCGCACGATGGTACTTGTTTCAATGCTGCTGCGTGGAACACGTAGTCTGCCCCCGACATTGCCACGTCTACCGAGCGTTTGTCGCGAACGTCGCCGATATAGAATTTCACTTTAGGATTTTGCAGCAGGTGACGCATATCATCCTGCTTCTTTTCATCGCGAGAGAATATCCTCACCTCTTTGATATCCGAATCGAGGAATCTCCTCAAAACTGCATTGCCGAACGAACCAGTGCCGCCGGTGATTAAGAGTACTTTGTCTTTGAACATTTTTTATAAGTTTTCTTGTAAAAAATCGTAAAATCGCTTCGCCTGCACATCCATATTAAAATTCTCGTAAGCTACGCTATACCCCCCCTCGCCAACTCTTTTGGCATTCTCTTTATCGCTCAAAGCTCTCTGAAGTGCATCTGCAAAAGAGTCTGCGTCACCCGGAGTTGCCATAAAGGCAGAAACGTTATCCTCCAGATAGTTGGGTATCTCGCCCACCCGCGTAACACACACCGGATTCTTTGTGGCAAGATACTCGCCGAGTTTAGTGGGGAATCCTCCCTGAGCCTGATGTGAATCAGGACGAGGAAGTGCAAGTACATCTGCATTTACAAAAAAGTTAGGTATTTGGTCAGCGGAAAGTAAACCGACATACTTAACTCTATCTTCGATGCCTAATTGCGAAATAATCTGCTTCTGTTTTTCTACACCCGGTTGCCAACCTCCAGCCAACCTTAGTTCGAGACCGGGGTGTTGCGCACAAATACTCCCAAACGCCCGTATCGATATATCTACACCGTCTTTCTCATTACTCAGTGCTCCGGCATAGGCAATATACCGTGACTCTGCCTGCACTTGCTTTTCAATGTCAAAACGACTCATATCAACCGTCATAGGCAGGTGTATAAACCGCGCCGAGGCCTTTGCCATCGGTTTATAGAACTCAAGCAGAGTGTTGGTCATTATCGCGAAACAATCAATTTTCTTTATTACCGACAAAAACAGAGCTTCAACCTCCTGGAACTTTTTTAACTGAATCTTGTTAGTTATATGTCCTGGTTGTTTATAAATATCGTGAAATTCATTAATTTCAATTAAACTCCTACCTATTTTTCCATTATTAGCATTGAAAAATTTAAGAGCATTGATGTTATTTGTCAGCCATAAATAGTCATAATCCCACGATAACAACCTTTTGAGTCTAAATTGGGTAATTTTATCGTTAATTTCCGAAAGGAGATACTTGTTTATTCTCCTGCGAAGGAGAGTGTGGTTGAGTAACTTTGAAAAATACCTTATCTCTATACCTTTATGAAAATACCGAGTTCCGTTTTTCTTCTCTTGGACACTTGAATACCCTCCCGTCACCACAATGATAACCTGCGCACCATTTTTGCACAGTCCATCTGCTAACGACGCAAAACGGTTGGCACTCGCTCCATTCTCGTAGTAAGGATTATAATTTCTAATAAGAACTATCTTCATCTTTATATATATGTCTATGTCTATCTGTTCCAAATACCTTTTGCTGTACCTTTAATAAGCCTTTTATATTGAATGCGAGCCACGAAAAGAGAGTAAAAATTTGATATTATCAATGCTAATGGCAAAGAGGATATTCCAAAATTAAAAACTTTAACAAAAAGCAATGCCAACGGAACATAGATCAACGCAACAGCACCTAGTGCAACCATTTGCAGTCTAATTTTACCTGTTCCGTTAATGAAAATATTAAAGACACCGCCATAACAATGCAAACTAAAATAGAGAAAAACCAATAATGAAAGTACAAAAGGAACCTCAACATCACCCCCAATCCATATTTTATATAGCCATGGAGATAGTATTAACAACACTATACCTGAAACTGTCAATAATTTCCAGATAACCATCAACTTTTTTATGGTATTCTCTATCCAAACCATATCTCTTTTGACCCAAGCGTCTGTATATCCCGTCCAAAAAGGCTGAATCACTATTCCAAAAATGATAGTTATAACCGAAAATAATTTATAAGCTACATTGTAAACAACTACTTCTTCATTATTGAACAGCTGAATGATAAGTATATTGCTTGTTTGATAGAGAATTATGGTAGATATATTGATGAAAAAGAACCCAAATCCAAGTCCAAGAATTGTACGAAGCTTTGTTTTGTCGAAATATTTGAATGATGGCCTTATTAAACTATATCTTCCTGCAAAAAAATAGATACTTGCCAAGATGTAGATAAAGACAGGAATAGTACTAAGAATAGACGATAATGCCCATAAATCACCTTCTGTGTTCTTGGATGCAATCCAAATTACAGCAAGAGTCACTACATTTCCTATTGTAGATAGGGCAGTGGCTGCGGCAGGTAACATATGGGCAGTAAGAACCACTCCAATTAGTTGAACAACCAACCTTACAAAAAAAAACGTCACCACAACGTACATTGTCTTAGACAAAAGAGCCTCCATGCTCTCTGGTTGATTCAATACAGTTGCCCAAGGGATAAATTGATTTATTATATTGAAAACAAAGAACAATACCACAACTAATGCGGCAAGCGAAAAGTAGGTTGTACTTACCAATTTCTTTGCTAAAATTATATCTTCTTTTGACAGAGCTTCCGTCAAGCGATTACGCAGACCTGCCCCCAATCCAATATCCACGAGGGCAAACCAACCCACAATCGAAGATATTGTAAGCCATAAACCATATTGTGAAGTAGTGACATAGTCGATAGTAAGTGGAACAAGCATAAAACTTGTTAATATACTAACTCCTTGCAGTCCCCCAAGCCACAATACATTTTTACCTATTTTGTTGCCACGTTTATCACTTGGAAGAATAAAGTCTTTTATTTTTGATAACATTAGAGCTATAGTTGTTTTGCAATATATCATATACTATTACACTCAATAAAATGGGGGTAATAGTAGCACCGCCTAAACCAACGTTAAAGTTTGCAGACGACCAGTAAGTAAATACGATATAGAATGGGACTAGTGATAACCCCGTGCATTTAGTCTTTTTAATCACATTCAAGAATAGGTATTGGGTTACAATAACTACTATCAAGATATAGAGGAAAGTGCCATATAAACCGTAATCACGAACCATAGGCATGAATATAGTTGAAGTAGTATAATAGCCCTCTGCTTTATCTTTGTAAATATCTAAGTTGTCATACTCTATTCCAAAGACATCCAATAGACCGCTATTTATCCCCAACATCGACGAAAACGGTATTCTAATATCTCCTAATCCATATAATGTTGCTTTTCCGTAGAGCAAGTTATTTCCATCTGCATAATCTGTTCTTCGGAGTTGATACCCCCAGTAGTGTGCTGACATATAATCCATTATCCCAGCAAACTTGTTTAAAATTTCTGAATCATATTCCTGTTTTGATGTCATTGCTATCTCAATTCTCTCGTCTGCCACATATGAGGAAAACATAGAAAAGGCAATCAATGCTGATGTTATTAATAAAATAATGCGCTTTCTACTCTTCTTTGCAAGCACCAACGGCAAGCCAAATCCTATTCCCAAAACATAGAGTTTTATTGAGCTAACTATAGGGTTTCTTCCGCCAATAATTACAGCACTAAGAAACGTTATCACAAAGGGTAGAGCGATTATTAAATAGCGTTTTATTGGCAATTCCTTTTGATCAGTAATTTTTTTTGCTAGGGCATAACCCATGTATATAGTGTAGAGAAACACACCTCCTGTGAATATTGATAATAAGGAATCAAGTACCGTAAATTCGCGATAAATATGATCCCCCACATCCGAAATCCCCCCATAGCCTCTATTTGTTGCAAACGATAAAGTAGCTCCTTTATAAATAAAGTTTGCAATAGTTGCCACAATTGCTATCCACATCAAAGCCAATAGCATTTTTTTATTAGATACTATTTCAATTTTTATCTCGTGTCTGCTATACTTTTGACCAATTAATGAGAATATGGCAAAACAAAACGATGCAAAAGCTCCATAAAGATTCAATTCATCAATAAACTGTGGATTTGGTGTCATAGCCAAGTCTGTCTCAACAAGATACCATTCTGACATTACCGAAATAGCCCATAGTACTGAAAAATATGCTCCCGGGTGTACAAATATCTTCCATCTCCATATATTCCAAATAACAAACAAGGCGAAGATGTTGGATAATATTGTTATTATTGATACATATTCTGTCATTTATCTATTGTCTGAAAGTTTCAATATATTCACGGTTTTTATTGTAATAATCGATAAACATGATAGGATCATGCATCAAACGAAAGTTTTCTTTCAAAAACTCATCACTTAATTCCCACCATTTGATTTCCAACAATCTATCTATGATATCTCTCGAGAACCTATACTTAATGATTTTTGCAGGAATGCCACCAACTATTGCGTAATCAGGCACATCCTTAGTTACAACAGCCCCATAAGCGATTATTGCTCCATTGCCTATCTTCACATCGCCTAAAATCGTACACCCCCCACCTATCCACACATCATTCTCAATTATAGTAGTAGCAAGCTCTTCAATATAGGTTTTATCCGAAAACGTTGCGTATGCTTTGTTGTTTGCATAAAATACTGGATGTGTCGAAACCATATTAGTCGGATGCTTTCCAATTCCTATCTTTACACCTCCACCAATGGAGACGAAAGAACCGATATTTGAGTTATGAATAGCACTATTGCTGTTAACGTATGAATGATTTCCAAAATCGACATTTACAACACTGCAATTACCGCCAATAAAACAATTACCTCCAAAGGTGGTATTGATAAGAGCTGTGCCAAAACCAACTGTAGTGTTTTTTTTTGCAATCGCCCTATTTTGACAAATAAAACGAAGAGCATCAACCAATTTTTGTGGCTTAAGGGCGTATTTTATTGCCTGAATAATCTGCTTCATAATCTATATATCTACTTTGTTGTTGATTGTTCGATTCTTGGCTATTCGTTTGTGGTTGCTGTGCTGGCTACTCATAATGCTTTGTGATGATATTACCCAATTGGTCTGAACTCATAAATTCAACGTCAGGGTGTTTTCTTAGTATCTCTCGAAACAGCTCCTCCAACATTTTCAGATTGTTGAATCGATTTGTTTCATTCAACGAACCGATAAAGTTAAGTCTGTGTGATGAAATAATAGCCGGCTTGTTCCAAAAAAAAGAGTTGTCAATCTCTTTCAAACATCTACCCACATTATTCACCGAAATATACTGGCTTGGTTCGAAAACAGAGTTTCTGACAAGGTAAATCTGTCTATCCCTATTTTGCTGGCCCGTAAAGTGCCGTACAACACGTCTACCCTCTAATAACGAGCAACATTGCGCCCTTCCACCTTGAATATACCTTACGCCACCCTCAGCCCAAGCCTGCTCCACAAAACAATCCCAAGTATATGAGGGGGCTATCGCCGAAAGCGAATTAAATCCGAAAATATCCTTGAAAATCTTCAATCCTTCTTCAATAGAAACCCTTACAAACTCCTGCTCCCTCTGCTGAGAAATATTGTAGGAGTGTAAAAATTTATTGCGTGAATCTTCACTAACAGTAGCTGAAAAAACACCCTCCTCAAATGCTTCTCTTACACCCTTATAACTTTCTTGTAATGCGGTAAGCCACATCTGAAAATTGATATGTTCACGACCGTGAAACTGCGGGTGAAACATCCTTTCAGTCATCCCTTGCTTCCAAAGAGCAAACACATCTTCATTGGGATAGTACCTTTTCAGAGTATCGGTAAATAATTCATAGTGATACTCTTGGTAATTCACAGCTTTGATTTTTTCAAAGTCAGGATTGGCGACAATCGTGTTTGCAGTGATAATAGGATGGTTGCTATTTTTATCTTTGAACTTACTCAATACTTCAAACAGCGCCTTCAAATCTTGTGAACTTGCCAATGTGTCGTACTTTTCATATCCGTAATCTGAAAATTTCACCTCTTTTGCCAACAACCTATCCCTTGCCGCGAGGCTCGGCATACGAATCGCCCCCCAGTCGTCCGACTCAATCACAACTATCTTGCGGGATGTGTGCCAACCCCGAATATTCACTAAATTGCGACCTATGGCTCTCTTTAACATTGGAATCATCTAAATTCCTGTTTTAATCTACTTGCAATTTTTGCAGAATATCTATCCGCACCCTTGCTGTTGAGGTGTTTAACATCCTTGAAAAGAGCCGCATCCGCAAACTCCCCGTCATTGAAATAGTTCCAATACTCAACTTCCAATTCCGAAGTAAGCCGCTCCATATCATCCACTATGCTACTGCTCGAAATATCTCCATATATGGGCGATGATACAAAGATACATTCGACACTATTTTCACGGCAGAGTTCCACGAATTTTCTGATATATTTCAATTTCAAAGCATCTATCTCGGAGCCGAACTCATCTCCGACTTTTTCATAACTGCCATTATAGCAGTTATTTTCATTTATGACGACATATCCACCATTACGGCATACCACCTCACTGTTGCCGTAAAAAAGTGGCAATATTGCTATAGAGGCAGGTTGCGAATTCATTCGCACAAAGTTTGATAGCATTTTGATATTGTCATACTGCGACCGTAAATCGACAATCTCACGTACTGCGGTATCTCGGTTGTAGTATGGATAGAAAAGTGTCAATTTATCTCTATCCCATGTGGGCGGAGTTTTGTAAATATCTATATCGAAAGTGTCGAAAATCACAACCTTCGGGGTGTACCTCTCCAGCAGTGATTTTAACATCGCATATTGAACATAGATATTCTGCCCTCCCAGACCTGCATTATATACCGCCATAGAGAGTGAATCAGCAATAATTGCCACATTGTAATGTCCCACCGCACGCGATGCACCAAAAATAATTACATCCTCATCGGATTGCTCTATAACATAAGTCAGCTTCCTGTTTTGCGTAAAATAGAGCTTATCCGCCACAAAGCCAAAGGCAATATCCACCACTGCAAATATCACAATGAAAACAATGCTCTTTACCGCAAATTTCTTTATGTCGTTGCTTATTTTCATTAGAATTGGAAATAGATAAATTGTCCGCCGTCAAATACTCCGCACGAGAGAATCACAGCCAAAATAAAAATATACAAACTCCAACGAACCACAACGTGCCGGTTGTCGAATAACAAATGTTTTTCGGGATAGAACTCATCTATAAAATCCTTTATTACCAAAACAAATATTCCGAAAAGACCATAAGCAATAGTTGTTACATCTATAAAAAGAGCACCGTGGTCGGCAAAAATTTTTCTCAGCACTTTAAATCCGTCTCCTATCGAGTTAGCCCTGAAAAAGACCCAACCCGCCATTGCCAACACAGAGCATAACAATATATTAAAACCCATAATAACTATATTGTTAGTATTGCTTTTGCCAATGTATTTTGTCTTCACATTTTCCACAATCAGATATGTTCCGTGCAAAGCCCCCCAAGCCACAAAAGTCCAATTCGCCCCGTGCCAAATACCGCTCACCAAAAAAGTAACGAACAGATTGAATAGATGTCTGCCATACTTCACTCTGCTACCGCCCAGCGGTATATATACATAGTCCTGAAACCAAGTAGAGAGCGAAATATGCCATCGTTTCCAAAATTGTTGCATTGAAGTCGAGAAATATGGTCTGCGAAAATTCTCCATCAGGTCGAATCCCATAATCCTTGCCGCACCGATTGCTATATTCGAATATCCCGCAAAGTCGCAATATATCTGAAATGTGAAGAAAACGGTTGCTAACAGAAGCGTTGTGCCCGTGTGCTGCTCAGCATTGTTATACGCCGCGTTTACATACATCGACACGCGGTCTGCCACCACCAACTTCATAAAGAAGCCCCACAACATCTGCCTCAAGCCCAGCACCGCACGCGGATAGTTAAAAGTGTGCTTTACATAAAACTGAGCCAGCAGATTCTTAGCCCGCTCGATAGGTCCCGCAACCAACTGAGGGAAAAACGAAACAAACAGAGCATAAATCCCAAAATGTCGCTCTGCTTGAATATCACCCCTGTACACATCTATCGAATAACCAACTGCCTGAAACGTATAAAACGAAATGCCGACCGGCAGCAAAATATCAAAATTCGGAATAGGCCAATGGATACCCAAATAATCTAACCCCTCGAAAACAGTATTATTAATAAAATTGTAATACTTGAACATAAACAATATGCCGAGGTTTATGGCGAGATTGGCTATGAGAAAGAGTTTTTTTCGCGATTTATCATCCCTATATTTCTCGACTAATCTACCGCAAACATATGTTACCGCCGTCGAAGTAAAAATCAGTAGGGCATAAGTAGGCTCCCAGTTCATATAAAAATAGTAACTGGCAACAAGCAAGAATACCCACCTAAATCTGTGTGGTAATAAAAAATATACCAGACAAACTAATGGAAAGAATATAAAAAACGCTATCGAATTAAATAACATACTTTACAGCTTTGCATCCGCCTTATCGGCAATTATATTCTTAACATCATAAACGATACCCTTGTCCGACTTTAGAGCGACAATATCCAACTCCTTGAACTCGTTGTGAGCCACCGCCAAAACCACCGCGTCATATTTCTGCGAGGCAGGCAATGAAGTTAATACATCTAATCCATATTCGTGTTTAACTTCCTCCGGATTTGCCCACGGGTCAAACACTGAAACTACCGTATCATAGCTTCCAAGGGCAGAAACCACATCTACTACTTTTGTATTACGCACATCAGGACAATTCTCTTTGAAAGTGATGCCGAGTACCAATACCTCTGCCCCCTTTACAATCTGCCCTTTCTGAATCATACACTTAACCACTTGCGAGGCGACATACTCGCCCATCGAGTCGTTCATTCTTCTGCCGGCAAGGATAATTTCGGGATGGTAGCCGTATTGTTGTGCCTTTTGTGCAAGGTAGAACGGGTCTACACCAATACAGTGCCCTCCGACTAGACCGGGCGAAAACTTCAAAAAGTTCCATTTTGTACCCGCCGCTTCCAAAACAGCGTGGGTGTCGATGCCCATCAGGTTGAAAATCTTTGCCAACTCATTGACAAAGGCTATGTTGATGTCGCGTTGTGAGTTCTCTATAACCTTTGCAGCTTCGGCAACTCGAATTGTTGGTGCAAGGTGTGTTCCGGCTATGATTACTGATGCGTAAATATCATTTACTATTTTGCCTATCTCAGGGATCGAACCTGATGTTACTTTCTTGATTTTCTCTACTGTGTGCTCCTTATCGCCGGGGTTAATACGCTCGGGAGAGTAGCCTGCAAAGAAGTCTTCGTTGAATTTTAATCCTGAAACACGTTCTACGACTGGGATACAATCCTCCTCGGTTGCACCGGGGTAGACGGTTGATTCGTATATAACTATGTCGCCTTTTTTGATGACTTTGCCTACTGTTTCGCTCGCTTTGATAAGCGGTGTGAGGTCGGGACGGTTGTTCCTATCCACGGGCGTAGGGACAGTAACCACAAAGACGTTACAATCCTTAATATCGTTAATATCACACGAGCATACGAAGCCGTGTTTTTCGATAGCCTCTTTCAAAATATCGTTCGACACCTCCAAAGTCGAATCTACACCAGTCATCAACTCCGCCACGCGAGCCTTGTTAATATCAAATCCCACCGTTTTGTACTTTGTCGAAAATAGTCTCGCCAAGGGGAGACCTACGTAGCCAAGTCCTACTACTGCGATTTTGTGAGTCATTATTTGTCTAATTTATTTTTTGTAGCAATGACGGATGTATAAAAGATGTTGCTACCGCCATCACTCCATTAATGGTTACCAACACGCGGCGATCGTTTTTGATACGAACTACATCGCCTTCTACCCCCTCGAAGATGCCCCCTGTCACTCTAACCCTATCACCCCGCTTGAGTTTACAACCATCCAAGGTGACGTAAATCAGTTGTTCGTTGAGCATTCCGGAAACGGCAATGAACTGCCTCATTTCACTATCATTTATAGTGACAGGAGCTTTGGCAGCATTGTTATACATATATCTAATGGGTAAAACACCCTCTACATCTTTTTTTATGGCATCCAAGGTTTCTCTTGATGTCCTGATAAAGACGAGATTACGGATAACAGGTTGTAATATCTTTTTCTTTTTGCCGTTTCGGGTAACTTCTCGATATTGGACAGGGATATAATTGTCTATTTTCAGTGAATCAAGAATCTCCTTTAACTTAAACTCCCTACAATAAGTTACTCTCACCGCATACCATTCTACGGATTCTTCCATTCTGTTTTTTTTAAGAAACTTGCGGGTACACCAAGGGATTGACTTGCACTGACTGTGCTTGCCTTTCTGAAATTTTATTCAGACCATTTCGGATTCAGTACGCCATCCGGCAGTATTTGTTGAATCTTACTATTTTGCTAAAAACCCACCTTTGCTTAGTGGTTTTCCCAGATTGCTAAACTTGATATAGCTCCGTCTCTTAAAAAGAGACGGAATTCTATTATAACATTCTGATGTACAGTATGCGGGTGTCGTTTTGAGATGGCATTAGATTGAATATGTTCCCGCTTAAATGGGCAGTAACCGGGCTTGAATCCTTATTTGTGATATTATTCACGATAAAAAGTGACAATGAACTGAGTTTAACTCAAATAATTTTTCAAAAACAACATCAAACATTGAAATTATTTTGTACCTTTGCCGAGAATTAAAGCGGATTTAGTCCGTCTCTTTTTAAGAGACGGACTAATATTTGTGCGTATTACGCATATTATCAGGCGGTTATAAAAAACAGGTAAAATCTGTTCCGCCTATTTTTGCGAAGAGTCATATTTGGGAAATTAGCTTGGCATTAGCTTGGTCTATCACCGAGCGGTCAAGTGACGACAAGTAGATAAGCGTGGTTTTTTCATTATTGTGCCCCATACTTTCACTTATCACTTGAGTTGGAATGCCTCGCTTCTTTGCCAGCGTTGCCCAGCTATGGCGTGCCACATAAGAGGTGAGCTCACTATCCAATCCCATCAATTCCGATATTTTTTTCAAACGTTTATTCTGCAAACGCAAAGCACTCTCGTAATTTGGATTTATGCCGACAAGTATCGGAAAAAGATATTTATTGTCAATTACTTTATTCAAATAGCGAGTAATAATATTTTTCAAACACGGTTCCAAACGGATATTTAGCTCCTGTCCTGTCTTATGACGTTGATAGACAATGTAGTCGCCCTTGATGTTATCTTTCGACAGATGAGCCACATCGACAAATGCCATTCCGCGAGCAAAAAAGCTGAACATAAACATATCTCTGGCAAGGGCAAGCTCATCTCTCTTTGACAGATCCAACGCCCTCAAACGCGAAATAATTTGCTCATCAACAGCTCTTTTTACCGTTCTGTCTGAACCTAAATATATCCCCTTGAAAGGAAAACGTTGCTCAATTACACCTTCTGCAACGGCGCGATTATAGATAGATCTCAAAGTTCTAATATAGAAAGAAATAGAGTTATTGCAAATCTTTTTGGATTTTAGGTATTGTTCGTATTGCTTAATAAGGAGTGGCTTTATCTCGTCAAAGGCAACATCTTCTCTTCTACAAAAGGTAAAGAAACTTCTTATCGTTGTTTTATGTGACAATGCTGTTTTTGCTCGCCCTTCACCCTGAAGCTCTTGAATGATTCGGTGTGAAAATTCCAATAACAGACACTCTTTTATGCTTTTTTGGTATCTCACGATAATATCTTCAATATCACCAGCTTCTGAGATTATGCGCTGCAAATTATTCAAATCTTTCATTATCAGCCTTTCGATATTCTGCAAATAATCTCTTCTATGGTATGCCGCTTCGTTATGGTTGATGATACCTCTTTCATTATCCCATTCGAGAGGATATAACTTATAAGCAGTCGTGATTTGCTTGCAAACCCTGTCTTTGATAAGTTGGTAAAACACCACTCCTTCTTTGTTTGCGTTGGTTGATGGTCTAAATTTTACTCTGATTGATGCCATATTTTTGTGGGTTAGTAATTATGTTAAATGAGTAATTATCTATTCAGACTTTGAATTTACTTACTAATAATTGAATAAGCAACTATATGAGCCACTTATTTTTATAAGTAGCATAATCGAACTGGAATTTTGATAGCTGCCAACGGGTGATTTGGCTATATGTCATACACCAATTTGCTAGGGATTTTGGGGCTTAGGCGAAGTTTTGTGGCATCGTTCAACCACTTCATTCAGTCCTCGTAGTCTCGCATACGCACCACACCTACGTTGTTTAGAACTACTAATTTTGTCAGCTCATAGACAGCCAAGCGAACCATATCCCAACTTCAACCTCGAGACGTTTTTTCGGCGTTTTTTTGCTCAAAAACGGGGGTGATTTCATACTATTGAGTTGATTTTCAGAAGATGCTTATTTGGTGAAGTGCTTTGTAATACCCACGGGAGTAAATTTTATGTTGTACCTTAGCGGGCATTTACTTCACATCGAACATACGCTTGAGTCCCGAGCACGGCAGGGAACTCCCTTATTATAAAATCAAGGAGTCCTTCCGTGACGTTATAGGACGTGTGCATACCCGTGTGATGTTGACTCCGGGTTATCTTCCTGATTTGTGCAGTGATGAGATTGTGCAGATTGCCGCGGTCCGACCTATCTGATGGAGCAGAGCGCTGCTATCCTCGGTCAGCAGGCGATGTTTACTACCGACCACAGAGGAGAATACAGTGAAAAGGTTCATCGACACATTTTTGCGACGCGAAGGTTGGTCGGAGCGTAAGATAAATGCCACTATCCACCGGCAAATCAAAATTATCCAAGACCAGGCTGAGCTGCGCTTTGGTACGTACTTCCTTCCCGCGCACCAACGTGGCCTCCCTTGACGAACGATCTACGTGGGACTACTTAAACGACACATAATCAAATCATCATCGCCCCCCGCAGATTAAAAAATCTGTAGTACCCACGAAGAAAGCTAAAAACAGATAAGGCTTAAAGAACAGAGGATTCCCATACATAGTGCGTTAAAGTTGGGGTAAGCCACTTTTTTATTCACAACCTTCCAAGTATTATATTCATCACAAAGATAATGACTTACAAAGATTATACCATCATTTTTGTCTACTAAGCCCGATATTGCATATTGGTCGGTAATCACAAAAAGAACACCGGAACATTCCCCGTATAATAGCGGTTGATGTTCCGGTGTAGTTTTTCAGGTGGGCTACATAATGGTCGAACTCTTCTGACAATGATATTTCCTCTAAAAAGAGCCTGAACAGGATTATTGTATTTGGATATTATTGCTCTATCTTTGCAGTGCAAAACACTGGTCTTCAGATACTTTTACGTGACCTCCTATGTAGGATTTGCTGTTTTCGCCAATAAATACTATTTGACTAACAGCGTATTACGCTAAAAGCGTGGATTCCTCTTTTGCAGGAGCAGGGAGATTTTTTTTTGATAAATCACTTGTTTTATACTATATTTGTATCGAATTATACCCAAATAGTTAAAAATAATTGTTAGCACAAATGAGACTATCAATATTCATTATGGCAGCTACTCTCTTTGGGGGAGTCGCAACCGCACAAAGCGTTGAATGGCGCGGCAATAGAACGGGAGTCTATAACAACGAAAAGGGGCTGCTCAAAAAATGGGAACAGGGGGGCGCAAAGCTACTCTGGCACTTCGACGGATTGGACGAAGGACACAGCTCGGTTGCCATTGCCGGCGACAAAATCTATGTTACTGGAATGAGCGGCGATGAGGGTTTTATCTACGTTCTGGACAAAACCGGAAAACTGCTTCATAAAAAAGGATATGGAAAAGAGTGGGCGGCGAGCTACAATGGCACACGTGGCACGGTTACCATTGACAATGGACGACTCCACGTTGTGAGCGGAATGGGCGAGGTCTATTGTTTTGATGCCAATACGTTAGAGGGAATTTGGCAAAAAAACCTCGTGAAAGATTTCGCTGCAGAAAACATAACGTGGGGAATATGCGAATCACCGCTGGTGGTCAAGGATATGGTCATTGTAACGCCGGGCGGAAAGGATTGTAGCGTGGTGGCACTCAATAAGTTTTCGGGGGCTACCGTTTGGAAGGCGGCAAGTGTGGGTGATTTGTCGGCATACTGCTCGCCAATCTATGTGGAGGATGTCCAAGTGCCTCAAATCATCACAATGATGGGCAAACATATTGTTGGTGTGGATGTTAAAACAGGTGAACTACTTTGGAATTATGAGTGGATAAATAAATATGATGTACACGCCAATACACCTATCTATGACAAGGGTATGTTGTTATGTACGAGCGGTTATGGCAAGGGGTCGGTGATGCTGAGGCTCACAAGCGGCGCACGGGGCGTTGAGAAGGTGTGGGAGCTGGCTGATATAGACAACCGCATTGGGGCGATGGTAAAAGTGGGCGACTATGTCTATGGTTCGGGCGATATGAATAAGTTTTGGTTCTGTGTCGATTGGAAGACTGGAACGATAAAATACAAGGAAAAGGCACTGCCAATCGGCGTAACCATCGCGGCTGACGGGATGCTCTACTGCTATTCCGACCGTGGAGATATGGCACTCGTGCCAATCAACCCCGAAAAGTTCGAGATTGTGAGCCGCTTCCCAATCGAAATGGGCACGGCGCAACATTGGGCACACCCTGTTATCAACGATGGAGTGATGTATGTGAGACACGGTAATACGCTGATGGCGTATGCGGTGAAGTAGACTGGGGGGGGTATGATTATCAGAATAGGTGAAGAAAAGCACGATAATAACGATTATTGTCGCACTCGTTTATATGGGGGCTATTGTCGCTTGGCACGTGTATGACCCTGCTCCCAAGGCTCTTGTGGTGCAAGAACCGGGTGCAGATAATCGCCCCGAGGGTTCTGAACGAGTGTCGGACGAAGTGCGTATTGGAGAGTTTTTTATGGAGTATGGGAAGAGCGAAAGTGCCTTGAATGGTAGTTGGGCGAAATTCCGAGGTGAGGATTTTTCGAATATTGTGGCTGAGAAAATAGAGGTGACGGCGGCGGACTATCCCGTGGAGTGGAGCTTCACAACAGGGGAGGGGCACGCAGCGGCGGCTATTCACCGCGGGCGGGTCTATGTGTTGGACTATGATGAGGCGCTGAGTTCGGATATGTTGAGATGTTTTGCGCTGGATGGGGGTAAAGAGCTGTGGCGCAGGTGGTATCGTGTTCCAATGAAGCGCAACCACGGATTTTCGCGCACCATTCCTGCCGTAGGGGATGATTACGTGGCTACTTTGGGACCGGAGGGGCACATAATGGTGTGCGACCCCGTGAGCGGCGATTTACTATGGACGCGCGATTTGAAGAAGGAGTACGCAACCGAAGTTCCGTTTTGGTACGCGGGGCAGTGTCCGTTGGTGGAAGATGGTATGTTGATAGTTGCCCCGGCAGGAGATTCGGTGTTGATGGCGGCTTACGATATACGCACGGGCGAGGTGAAGTGGGAGTGTGAGAATAGCGTTGGTTATAAGATGTCGCACTCGTCGGTTGCGCCGATGGTTGTGGATGGGCGCAGGACGCTGGTTTATATGGGTGTGGGCGGAGTTTGCGGAGTTTCGCCCGAGGGGAGGTTGTTGTGGAGTTGTGACAAGTGGCAGCCTTCGGTTATTGCACCTTCAGCTTTACGGTTGAATAACAATGAGATATTGCTTGTGGCAGGGTATGGTGCGGGTGGTGCGCGATTGAGGGTCGAGGGTGGAAGGGCAACCATCGTGGAACAGTGGAAACCAAGCGAGGGTCTTGCAAGTGAGCAACAGACACCTATTCACTTAGGCAGTTTGGTTTTAAGCGTATTACCCAAGGATGGGGGCGCAAATCGTAGCAAATTAGTTGCTTACAATGTTGAGGATTTACGCAATGCTATTTGGAGTTCGGGGGCGGATGAACGATTTGGTCTGGGTCCATATATGGTTATCGGAGACAAACTTTTTGTGTTGCAAGATGAGGGAGAACTTTATGTTTATCAGATTGGAAACAAGGGTTTTAAGTTATTGAAAAAGCAGAGTGTTATTGAAAATGGGGCGGATGCTTGGGGTCCGCTGGCTTATGCAGATGGGCGGTTGATATTGAGAGATGCGCATCAGATTATTTGCTTGAAGATTAATTGATTATGAAAAAGATTATTATAAATATTCTCGTATTGGCTGCTGTTGGGGCATTGGTATGGTATGGGGTTGCCTCGTTGAGTAAAACCGAGAATGTGGTTGCGGAGAAGGATGATGAGGATTTCACGCCTGCATATCAAATGGTTAGAGAGTTTTCCGTGCCCTCTTTAGTAAAATTTGACATATCACAATCGGGTGATTTATACGCTCTTACCAAAGACAGCCTGCTATTTGATAACGGCAGTTTCGCAATGGAAGCAGAGGCAAGGGATGTTAGAATCTTCGAAGATAAGATTTTGGTGCTCTACCCTACTCTATTAAAAATATACGACCTGAAAGGTCAGTTAATAAATGAGATAGATGCGTGCAGCGACAATTCTGAGTATGTTGCGGCAACGGTGTTAGGAGATAAAATTTTTGTTACGGATGCCGCAAACAAAAATATTGCGGTTTACGACACAATCGGCACGTTCAAAAAATTTGTGACCAGCCCCGATGGTTTCGTAATTCCAAGTTATTCATTTGATATTAACAGCCTTAACGACACTATTTACGTTTCAAACTCAGGTAGGCATCAAGTCGAAAAGTACAATTCGGAGGGTGAATATGTTGGTAAAATCGGCTCTTCGGAAGATTTTGCGGGCTGCTGCAACCCCTCTTATATAGCATTCGATTGCCACGGGACACTCATAACATCTGAAAAAGGGATGGCGACAATTAAATTTTGGAACTCTTTGGAAAAACCTGTAACAGTATTAAAATCAAGAGGAAACAAAGCGTTACAAATAAGAGTTTACAAAGATCTTTTATACACGGCAGAGGGGGAAGCGGTGAAAATTTACAAAGTGAGAGAGCCGCAAGATTGTACGGGCTGCCCTGCCGCAGGTGGAAAGTGCCCGCTAAAAACCTTATGAGCAAAAAGATAGATAGAGCACAATTTTTCAAGCGGTGCGGCTCAGTTGTGGCAGCGGGGTCGCTTGTTGCTGTGACCGGTATGGTGGCACGGAGGTGGCTTATGGGTTCGGGTGAGGGTGAGTTGGTATGGCAAATAGACCCCACAAAATGCACATACTGTGGGCGTTGCGAAACAAGCTGCGTATTGCGCACTTCGGCAGTCAAATGCTTTCACGCCAATAAAGTTTGTGGTTACTGCGATTTGTGCGGGGGGTATTATCGCCAAAATGTGAAGACGCTGAACACTGCTGCTGAGAATCTTATGTGCCCTACCGGAGCTATTGCGAGACGATTTGTGGAAGAACCATATTTTGAGTACACCATCAACGAGGAGTTGTGCAACGGCTGTGGTAAGTGCTGCAAGGGATGCAACTCATTCGGCAATGGTTCGCTATATCTACAAGTAAATCAGGAGCTTTGCAAAAAGTGTAACGATTGTGAAATTGCCCGCGTCTGCCCCTCGGATGCCATTACGAGAGTGCCACAAAGTAAAGCCTATCTGCTGAAATGAGAAATTTTATCGCCATTATATCACTGACTATAAGCACTGTTTTCGCTCAAAATCGTTTTCCGAAGCCAGATTTCGAGTCGGGTTATCAATACCCTACCGAAAATTATGCAGCCCCAGCCGAAGACATTCATTCGTGGGTAAATCTAGCTATTATGGTATTGCTAATGAGCGTTGTGACGTGGGCGGTACACAAAAAACGGGTGCGAACACCAGTAATTGCCGTTTCTCTGGTGTCGGTTCTTTGGTTTGGCTTTATTGGCGGCGGATGCATCTGCTCGGTGGGGGCGGTGCAAAATGTGGCTTTGGCTCTGACAGATAGTGGCTACACAATACCACTCGTAGTATTTCTCTTTTTCTTGCTACCTATAATTTTCACACTGATTTTTGGCAGAGTATTTTGTAGCGGAGTATGCCCGCTCGGAGCATTACAGGAGTTGGTCAATGTAAAGAATTATCGACTTTCAAGAGCCATTACAACACTTCTTGGAATAATTCCGTGGTTCTATCTTGCTTTTGCCGTGCTCTTTGCAATTACCGAGAGTGGATTTCTGATTTGCCGTTTCGACCCCTTTGCCGGCATCTTCCGCCTCGGCGGCGATGTGGTACTCATAACGATAGGTGTAATATTGCTGCTGATTTCTATATTCGTGGGGCGACCTTTCTGTCGCTTTCTCTGCCCATACGGCGCACTGCTAAGCCTCTTTTCGCGTGTCTCGTTCTTTCAAATTAAAATCACGGGTAAGGAGTGTATCAACTGCGACTTGTGCCGCAATGCCTGCCCCGTGGATGCGATTTTGCCGCCAAACGAAAACTGCGTGAAGGAGAGTCGGATGGCAGGCATACGTCGCATAATACTATATTCCACCATTTTACCGGCAATGATTGCCGGAGGAGCCCTTGCAATGCACTCCATTGCCGGCTCTCTTGCTAAGAGCAATAAAACAGTGGCAATGAACAAAATAATTGCTGCCGGAGACACAGAATCGGTAGACGCTGTGGCTTTTTATGGGCGCACAGGAGAGGCTCGACAACTACAAGAAGCTGCAGATGAGAAGATTGCGCAATTTCGCTTCTACTCCCTCTTTGCGGGCGGATTCCTCGGTTTTGTCGTGGCACTGACGCTAATATCACTATCACTAAAACGTTCACGCACTCATTATCAGATAAATCACGCGGATTGCGTAGCTTGCGGACGCTGCTTTGGCTACTGTCCCCAGAACAAAAAAAGGGGCTGAAGATTCAACTCAGCCCCCATAAGCCTATCTGCAAACAATCAAATAGTTATTCTTCTTACCCTTCTGCACCAGCAGGAATTTGCCGGAAATAAACCTGCTACTATCAACAACCATCTCTGCATCAGCCACTTTATCTCCGCACAGAGAGACACCACCGCCTTGCACCAAACGGCGAAGCTCGCTCTTACTTGCAAAAATTGCTGCCCTTTCCGTAACCAAGGTCGAGAATGGAATTCCATCTGCCAACTCCGGTGCAGAGATTTCAAACTGCGGCACACCTTCAAATACTTGAAGAAGTGTCTTTTCGTCCACCTTTGCTAACAGCTCCACCGCATTGCCGCCAAATAGGATGCCACTTGCGGCAACAGCCGTTTCGTAATCCTCACGTGAATGTATCATCACGGTAACCTCCTCAGCCAAACGTTTCTGCAAAAGACGTTGATGAGGCGCTTGGCTATGAGCAGCAATCAACTCGACGATGGTCTGCTCATCAAGTAGCGTAAATATCTTGATGTACTTCTCGGCATCCTCGTCCGAGACATTCAGCCAAAATTGGTAGAATTTGTATGGCGAAGTATACTCCGCCGACAACCATATATTTCCGCTCTCAGTCTTGCCGAACTTCGTACCGTCCGCCTTCTTGATAAGAGGGCAAGTCAGCGCGAAGGCTTCACCGGCAAGCGAGCGGCGAATCATCTCCGTCCCCGTAGTGATGTTGCCCCACTGGTCTGAACCACCCATCTGCAATTTGCAATTCTTCTCCTTGTATAAGTGCAGAAAGTCGTATCCCTGAATAAGTTGATATGTGAACTCGGTGAAAGACATACCCTCGCCTTCGCCCGCAAGACGTTTTTTCACAGAGTCCTTAGCCATCATATAGTTCACCGTAATCATTTTGCCGATACTGCGGCAAAATTCAAGGAAGTTCCACTGGCTCATCCAATCGTAGTTATTGACCATCTCGGCAGCGTTGGCAGAGGTGGAGTCAAAGTCGATAATCTTGCCCAACTGCCTCTTGATTGCCTCTTGATTGTGGCGTAAAGTGGGCTCATCCAGTAGATTGCGCTCTGCAGACTTACCGCTGGGGTCACCAATCATACCCGTAGCTCCGCCTATAAGGAAGATAGGCTTGTGCCCGCAACGCTGAAAATGGATGAGAATCATCACACCAACCAAGTGCCCGATGTGGAGCGAATCCGCCGTAGGGTCTATACCCAAGTAGGCTGTGGTCATCTCCTTTGCAAGCTGCTCTTCTGTGCCCGGCATAATGTCTTGAATCATTCCGCGCCAACGTAATTCATTGATAAAATTCATATTATATAGTAATTATTTTTTTAGTGACTATTTCTCTCTTATTCACACTCCCAAAAATAGAAGGGGGGCTTCTAAAATTAACCGTTCATTATTTTGGAATTTTCAGCAAACGGATTTTAATTATCGGGAAAATAGCGGAATATGCGACTGACAAACAATATCAAAAGATGTTGACAAAAGCCAAAAGAACCACGAAATATTCCGACGAACAACCCCAAGATAATGATTTACTATTTTTCAGACGCCCCCTGAACTCTTTTCACAAAATTTAGCGCAAATTTAGCAAACTTTTTTGTTGGTTTCAAAAAATGTTCTAATTTTGTCATTGCAAATCAAAAAAGAAAATTGGCTATGGCTTACAAAATTTCAGCAGACCTGTGCACAGCGTGCGGTACTTGTATTGACGAATGTCCTGTTGAGGCAATCTCTCCGGGCGATGTATACACTATCGACCCATCAATCTGTTCCGACTGCGGTACCTGTGCGGACGTTTGCCCTGTTGAGGCAATTCAACCGGCATAGTCTGCGAATGAAAATGCGGACGCAGGCGGGCTTAATTATTGGATAATTAAGCCCGCCTGACTTTATTATTAACTCGGCTTTATACAATTTGGATAATTTTGACAGATATTTTATGCCGAGTTAATATTATGAATATCACTATCTCTGAAACTCCACAGATTCGGATGGCTAGACGTGTCGAGCCTCAAAAGTATATTTACGGATTCGGTAGTAAAAAATTTTGCAAATTGAATAAATATGTGCATCTTTGTGTGTTAAAAAAATGAATCAAATTATGAAAATTATCAAACTTTCTGCCGCACTCATCTTTGCAGCAGTTATGGTATCTTGCAATGTTGCAGGTAATTCCTCGACCACAACCGAATCTGGTGAGGCAGAAAAAGTATCGCCTAGCGACTACTCAGGCATTGCTTATATCCGTATGGACACACTGATTCACAGCTATGGTATGTTTATCGACCTGAGTGATGAGTTTAACAAGAAGGGTAAATCTGTGGAAGCAGATTTGACGCAACGTAGCCGCTCATTCGAGAAAGAAGCCATCGACTTTCAGGATAAGGTTCAGAAAAACCTTGTAACTCGTTACCAAGCTCAGACTATGGAGGAGGGTCTGCAAAAGAAACAGCAGGATCTGGTAGCCTTCCGCGACAATGCACTCGCATCGCTACAACAGGAAGAGGCTGTGATGATGAATAAGATTTCGACGGTTGTAATGGATTTCTTGAAAACATATAATGCCGAAAAAAAATACAGCGTGATTTTCCAATCGACTGCCAACAACCCTATTTTGATTGCCGACCCCGCACTTGATATTACAGAGGATGTACTCAAAAAGCTCAATGAGCAATATCTGGCAGGCAAGGATGTGAAGAAATAGAAAAAAAGTCGGCACTAACGCCGACTTTTTTTGAATTCGCTCCAAGTTCAAATTACTCGATCCACCCACTCTAACCAATTGACCCACCTATCAAAATATATAACTTTGTGGCAGAGCCACTTGGAGGCTGAGTGTCGTTTTTCGCCGCTTACTGTGCGTGCTTACACGGACGATGTAACTTTCTTTGCCCTCTATCTGGGTCACCATAACTGCCCGAAGGAGGTGACATATAACGATGTTCGTAGCTATGTGATGGCAATGGTCGAGCGCGGTGACTCTCCGCGGAGCATCAACCGACATATTTCGGCAATCAAATCGTTCTTCAACTTTCTCATAAGATTGGGTGAGGTAGAGAAAAATCCCGCAACAAAACTCAAATCACTCAAGAGTCCAAAGGGTTTACCGCAGTATATACAACCATCTAAAATGGGGGAAATCATAAACTGGGCACTGGAGAGCAAAGATGATTTTGAGCAGGAACGTGACTCACTAATAATTCTTCTTTTCTATAGCACCGGCATTCGTCGCGCCGAACTGGCTGCAATAAAAATCGGCGACATAGATATAGAGCAACGTAAAATTCGCATCCGCGGCAAGGGGGATAAAGAGCGAGAAATACCACTTGTAGACTTTTTGGCAGAGAAGTTGGAGCGATTTTTGCAACGCCATTGTCAAAAAGAAAATAATTTTCTATTTTTGATGAAGGAAAACCGTCCGATTAGCCATAATGAGTTATATAACACTGTGAAACGAATTTTGACTGCCGCAGGGGTGCAGGGTAAACGTAGCCCTCACATTCTGCGACACACATTTGCAACGGAGCTGCTGAATAGAGAAGCCGGTATCCGTTCGGTGCAGGAGCTACTGGGTCATAGTTCGATAAGCTCAACTGAGATTTACACACACAACACAATCGAACGACTCAAGGAGAGTTACAAAAATGCCCATCCGAGAGACAGAATCGGTGGGTAACATTATTAACTATATAATAATTAACACTATGAATGTACAAATTCAGTCAGTCAAATTTGACGCCGACAAAAAGTTAATAACCTACATTGAGGGGAAATTGGCGAAGTTAGACCGCTTCGATGATACGATAACTTCCGTGGATGTCTTCCTTAAACTCGACCACGATATGGAGGATGGAAATAAGGTGGCAACCATAGTGCTCGATGTGAAGGGTGCTCAGTTGGTTGCAGAACGTCGTAGCCGCTCATTCGAGGATGCAGTGGACGGATGTTTCGAGGCGCTCAAAACTCAAATAGGTAAAAGAAAGGAGTAATCAACAACTATGGGTTACCACCAGAAGAAACAACAAGACTTAGATTTGCGCTATCTGAGGATGGCGCGAATCTGGGCTGAAAATTCATATTGTCTTCGGCGGCAAGTTGGGGCGTTGATTGTCAAGGATAAGATGATAATCTCGGATGGATATAACGGTACGCCCTCGGGGTTCGAGAATGTTTGTGAGGACCAAACCAGTGGCAAGACTAAACCCTATGTGCTTCACGCCGAAGCAAATGCAATTACAAAAATAGCCAAGTCGATGAATAGCAGCGCAGGTTCTACGCTATATGTCACCGCCTCGCCCTGCATCGAATGCGCAAAACTTATCATTCAAGCCGGCATAGTAAGGGTGGTTTACAGCGATGACTATCACGCTACGGACGGCGTAGATTTATTGATGAGGGTTGGAATAGAGGTTGTTAAGGTAGAGTGTTGATAGCTATTCCAACCATCGGGAAATTGGGAAATTGGGAAACTGAGAAACTGTTAAAACAAAAAAAATATGAAAATAGTGAGCGCATTTTTGCTGCTTTTTGCAACAGTGTCCATTACGGTAGCACAGAACGGTGTAACCGAAAAAATCATCAAGCTCGCACGAGAAGACAATAGGGCGATGCACCATTTGGACATTCTCTCGAATCGTATCGGCGGACGTCCCATCGGCTCGGATGCCTACGCCAATGCCACGCGGTGGACGGCAGACCAAATGAATAAATGGGGAATGGAGGTCATCGTTGAGCAGGTCGGCACGCTGCCCGTAGGATTCAATCGCGGCGCTTGGTTCGGCAAAATGCTCTCGGATGACGGATTCACGCTACACTTTGTAACACCCTCATACACAAGTGGAACAAAGGGAGTACAGCGCGGAACAGTCGTTGCCGAACCCAAGACAAAACAGGAGTTGGAACAGATGCGCGGAGCATTGAAAGGTGCGTGGGTGCTCGTAGGGGGTAAAAGTAACGGTTGGCCTATAGACTACTCGGCAAAGGGCGACTCGGTACGCAAAGAAGCACTCAAATACAACGACTCGATAGCACAGATTAACAGGCAGATAACCTCGGAGAACCGCGCAAACCGCAGCGTTCCCCACTACCAGAGCAAACCCACACTACCCTACAAGGAGCAACCGGCACTCTTCTACCGAGAGATGGTCGAGGCTGGCATACTGGGCTTCATCCAATCTGCACCCGTCCCCTTGCAGGCACTATATGACCGCAATGTATTCGGCGATATGAGCTTTGATAATCTGCCCACCGTACCGGATATCAAGTTGGACGAGGCGCAGTTTGCCATCATTGCAGAAAAGGTCAGACGACGCGAATACTTCCAGTTGGAGTTCGATATTCGCAACCACTTCAAACCGGGTCCCGTTGCATATCATAATGTTATAGGCATAATTCGCGGCACGAAATATCCGGATGAATATGTGATGGCGGGGGGACACTTGGATAGTTTCGATGTATCTACCGGTGGTGTGGACTGTGGCTCGGGTAGCTCCGTGGCGCTCGAGGCGGGGCGACTGATTATGGAGGCGGGCGGCAACAAACCGCTACGCTCGATTGCCATTTGTCTTTGGGCAGGAGAGGAGTTCGGGCTGCTCGGCTCAAAATTCTGGGTGGAAAACCACACAAATTTACTGCCCAAAATATCGAACTACTTCAATCGAGATGGTGGTCCCACCGTGGCAAACTCACTAACGGTCACTCCGGCTATGTATCCAGTTTTTGAGCCTATTGCGGATAAGCTAAACACAATAAACCCCGACTTCCCATTCAGCCTCACCAAGAGCGAAAACCAACCTCGCCCACGCCCAACAACCGCCGGGGGCAGCGACCACGCCTACTTTGCAATGAATGGCGTGCCAACACTCAGCTTCGGCACGGCAGACCCCAAGGGATATGACTTCCAATATGGCGAAATTTGGCACACAGAACGAGACCTATACAACAAAAGTATCTCTGAATATCAAGAACATTCGGCTGTGGTGACCGCCGTTACCCTATGGGAGCTGGCTAACACCAAAAGCATTCTAGCTCGCCAGGGGCTTTACAGTAATTAATATCCTATGCTGCAAATTGTAGAATATATCATATCCTTCATCGTACTGATATTGACACAGGTTTTCATCTTCGACAATGTCAATATCTTCGGTATGGTAACACCATACATTTACATAATGTTCATCATAGTACTGCCGATGCAAATCGGTCATACATTGTTGATTATATTAGGGTTTGTAAGCGGTGGAGTTGTCGATTTACTGACCGGCAGCGGAGGGCTGAGCGCTATGGTCGCCACCTGGGTAGCCTTTATCCGTCCGGCACTTTTACACATTACCGCCGGACGAGACATTGTGAGCGAAGGAGGCATACCTTCGGTTGTGCGAATGGGAGGTGCAAAGTTCATATTTTATCTCTCTATGATGGTTTTCGCATATAATATCCCCTTATTCATCTTGGAGACGATGAATATCAAATACATTGCCGTCACATCACTGCGTATTCTATTTAGCTCCGTATTTTCGATAATAACAATTTATTTAGCACACTATCTAATGTTGATGCGCAGAAAATAACAAATGGCAATTAATCTTCAAATAGAATCTCTCACGAAATCCTTCGGAGCAAGAGTGCTCTTCGAGGGGCTCTCCCTGACAGTGGAGCAGGGCGACCGCGTGGGGCTTATCGCCGCCAACGGCACAGGTAAAACCACTCTACTCAACATCATAGCCGGCAGAGAAGATTATCAGAGCGGACAGATAACCCTGCGTAAGGATATTAGGGTGGGCTATTTGGAGCAAAAGCCTGCCTTCGCTGCGGGCAAAACCGTGATGGAGGCTTGCTTTGAGTCTGACAACGATATGGTGCGAGCCATTGCCACATATGAAAGGGCTGTTAAAGAGGGTGGCATAGGATTGCAGGAGGCTATTGGGCGGATGGAGCAACTCTCGGCGTGGGACTATGAACAGCGGGCAAAACAGATTCTCACTCAACTACATATCACTGACTTCGACCAGCGGGTAGAAAAACTCTCGGGCGGGCAGCTCAAACGTGTCGCGCTGGCAAACGCACTAATAGCCGAACCCGATTTGTTGATTCTCGATGAACCTACCAACCACTTAGATACGGAGATGACCGAGTGGCTTGAGAGGTATCTGGCTGCATCGAAACTGAGCCTGCTGATGGTCACCCACGACCGCTATTTTTTGGATAGAGTATGTAATCGGATAGTCGAAATTGATAATCTGCAAACATACACATACAGAGGCAATTATAGTTATTTCACTGAGAAGCGGCAGGAGCGTATTGAACTGGGTAATGCCACGGCAGAGAAGACGCGCAACCTCTATCGCCGTGAATTAGAGTGGATTCGCCGCACCCCTTCGGCACGAACCGGCAAGGCTAAATACCGTGTCGATGCCTTCGATGAGCTATCCAAAGAGCGGCGCAGCGCGCAAAAAACGCAGCAGGTACGGCTTGGCATCGAGGCTTCGCGAATCGGGGGCAAGATTTTTGAGATGGTAGATGTGAGCAAGGCTTATGGGGAGAAGGTGATATTGAAAAATTTCAGCTATACATTTGCACGCGGTGAAAAGGTAGGAATTGTGGGAGAAAATGGCGTTGGCAAGACCACATTTATAAGAATGTTACTTGGTCATCTTCAGCCTGATAGCGGAACGATCGAGGTGGGTGAAACCGTCCGTTTCGGTTACTATTCGCAGCAGGGGTTAGAGTTTGACCAGACCGAGAAGGTCATTGACGTTGTCCGCAAGATTTCCGAGGATATACCGATGGCTGACGGTAGCCGGCTGACAGCATCACAATTTTTGCAACAATTTCTCTTCCAACCATCTCAGCAACACGACTTTGTAGCTAAACTCAGCGGCGGCGAGAAACAGCGTCTATACCTGTGCACGGTGTTAATTACCAACCCTAACTTTTTGGTATTGGACGAGCCAACAAACGACCTTGATATACAGACGCTCAATGTATTGGAAGAGTATTTGGCATCTTACACGGGGTGCGTGATTGTGGTTTCTCACGACCGCTATTTTATGGATAAAATTGCCGACCATCTCTTTGTGATGCAGGGCGAAGGGGTGGTTAAGGATTTTAACGGCGACTACTCCGATTATCGCCAATGGAAAGAGAATCTACTGATTACCTCACAAAAGCCCCAAAAGATTGCCGAACAACCCAAGCAGGAACAGCCCAAAACCAAACTCACTTTCAAGGAGAAGAGAGAGTTCGAGCAGATTGAGACAGAGTTACCCGCACTGGAAGCGGAAAAGGCTTATTTGGAGACTAGTATGAGCAGCGGGGAGATGACCACCGATGAGCTGATAGCGGCAGCCGAGAGGATCCGGCAACTTATTGAGGAGATTGACGAAAAGACGATGAGGTGGCTGGAAATGAGCGAATTAGCCTAGGATGGAAAGATACAAATATTTACTCGAAGCTGCCCGCACTGCTGCCGAGGCGGCATATTGCCCCTACTCGAAATTTCGGGTGGGAGCAGCTGTTCTTTTGGATAACGATGTGGTAATCACCGGTTCAAACCAAGAAAACGCCTCATATTCACTCACTATATGCGCCGAACGCGTGGCACTGAACTACGCCAAATCTCAATACCCAACGGCAAATGTTCTCGCCATAGCCATAGCTTCACCCTCGACCGAAAAATTGGTGTCACCCTGCGGAGCTTGCCGCACAGTGATGACTGAAGTAGCAATGCGCCAAGGTATTGATTTCACAGTTGTGATGTCAGGCTCGGAAATTGTGACCAAAACCACAAGCGAGTTGATGCCGCTTGCCTTTGAATTGGGGAGATGAGTCGGGAAAAATAATTAATGTGATGTTTTTCGCAGTAATTATTGATCACCACTTATTAACTCGGCATTAAGAAGGTAATAAAATTTATTATGTTAAAACAATTTTTACACGGCACAAATGAAGCAGGGGTAGACGAAGCCGGGCGTGGCTGCCTGTGCGGAGATGTCTTTGCGGCAGCTGTAATCCTGCCTGATAATTTTGTTAATGAAATACTTAACGACTCAAAAAAGCTGTCATCGTCCAAACGCTACAAATTGAGGGAGGTAATTCAGCGAGAGGCTTTGGCGTGGGCTGTGGCGCGAGTGTCGCCTGCGGAGATAGATAGAATCAACATACTCAACGCCTCGCACCGTGCTATGAATCTGGCAGTTAATAAACTTTCTATTGAACCGACACGGCTTCTGATAGATGGAAATCGCTTTGGCAATGAGTGTGGCATTCAACACCACTGCATCATAGGCGGAGATGCGTTATATGCCTCTATTGCAGCAGCTTCCATTCTTGCCAAAACCTATCGAGACGACTATATGCTCGCTCTGCACGAAGAATTCCCCAACTACGGTTGGAACAAGAATATGGGCTATCCGACCCGCGAACATAGAGAAGCCATCGCAAAACACGGAGTTACTCCATATCATCGCCTAACTTTCGGCGACTGCCGACCAAGACTATTTTGAGGGGACAACCTGCTCTAGAGATGATAGCTTGAGCTGAAAACGTCCATTATATTGAGTCACAATGCCCCGCAAATCGACCTTGCCGCGTGGCAAAAATTCGTAGGCAAAGGAGGCTAATGGTGATGTGTAGACATTAATATTACGGCTTGCCACGGCAAAGCGTTGCTCACCGCTCCAAAAACCATCGCCACCATTTACAAACTCTCCGCCGCATATTTCGACATACCTCCCCACCATTGATTCGTTAATTTGGTCAATGGTAATGATTTGCGGCGACAGCGGCTTGAAGTAGTTTTGCCGCTGCATCGCCAATGAGCTCATCGCAAAGTTTCCCAAATTGACATACAATTGCCCGTTTTCACGAGCAAGAATCTTGTCAAAAAGTTCGATGGATACAACTTGACCAACAGCGTAAATCTTATATGAATCATAAAAACTGAAACGCATCTCCAGCGCACCACTCTCATCCTCAATGAATAAGGAGTTATAAAAATTGCCAGCCTCGTCGCTTGTCGTTACACTCCCACTCACCACCCAGTCACCACGAACGTACCCTTCGTCGAGATGCTCAATCAACATATTGGCTTTTAATTCCTTATATGGTTCTGGTTCTAAGGATTCAATCGGATTGAATACGCAAGAGGTTAGTAAACAAACTATTGATAGTGCAAGATTTTTCATCACCTCACCATTCTATAAAACACACCAAGCGGAAGGTTTTTGCCAAAATTATCCTCGAAATATAATTCACCCATCTCCTCGTGGTCGGCTTTTCCAAAGAGCGACAACATCAGGCTGCGAGCCAGAAGTGCCGACAGACCCATTGAATATAAGTTTAAGATAACAAAGCTATTACGTGGCTCAAGAAGCGTCCTGCAACACTCCAACAATTCACGAATATTCTCTTCGAGTATCCACTTTTCGCCATCCGGACCACGTCCATAAGAGGGTGGGTCTAAAATAATTCCGCTGTATTTGCGTCCGCGCCTCACTTCTCGTTGCACAAATTTCAGAGCATCATCCACTATCCAGCGAATACCCTGAACCCCTGATAGTTCCGCATTCTCGCGCGCCCACTGTACCACCTGCTTCACCGAATCGACGTGAGTAACCTCCGCACCCGCCAAAGCCGCTGCTACACTCGCCCCGCCAGTGTAGGCAAATAGGTTCAATATCTGAGGTTTAGCTGCCATCTTAGTTATCCGCTCCTTCATAAAATCCCAGTTTGAAGCCTGCTCGGCAAAAATGCCAACGTGCTTAAAGGCGGTCAGACCAAGGCGCATCTTAATTCCTTTATAATCAACCATCCACTGCTGTGGCATATTGCTATCCAGCTGCCATTCGCCGCGCTCATCGCTACCACCCTTTTTCAAGAACGTAGCATTAGCATCCCACCGCTCGAGCGAAGGACGCCAAAGTGCCTGAGGTTCGGGACGAGCTACACGCCACCCCCCGAAGCGTTCCAATTTCATTCCGTCACCCGAATCAATCAATTCATAATCTATCCAGTCGGCAGGAGTTTGTGTTTTGATTATCATAGTTTTATAAAGAAAGAGAGGCTTCTTTTGACAAGAAGCCTCCCGCGAGATGTACTCCGAGGGGGACTTGAACCCCCACAGCCATTATAGCCAAAGGATTTTAAGTCCTTCGTGTCTACCATTCCACCATCGGAGCATATGGGAAGGCGTTTTTGTGTATCTTTTAGGACTCTACAGAACCTGTGTATCTTCTATGGTCTTTCAAAAAAAAGAGCGAACCATTTTTAATTAGTTCGCTCTTGATGAGCGAAAAACGAGACTCGAACTCGCGACCCCAACCTTGGCAAGGTTGTGCTCTACCAACTGAGCTATTTTCGCAATTAATCCTTGATGAGCGAAAAACGAGACTCGAACTCGCGACCCCAACCTTGGCAAGGTTGTGCTCTACCAACTGAGCTATTTTCGCAAAACTATTTTGAAACTAAAATTGTCAAGCCGCGGCATTAACTATTTTTTGCTTCGGTGGTGCAAAGATAATACGAAAAATTATTACGTGCAAATTTTTTTTGCGATTTTTTCTCTACTTTTGCAATCGATTAGCACCCTATTTTTCACTTTTGACCTTTCACTTTTCACTTATGAAGCCATCAATACCCAAGGGCACACGCGACTTCTCACCCGCCGAGATGTCTCGCCGCAACTATATATTCGACACAGTAAGAACAGTTTTTCGCCGCTACGGATACGAGCCGCTGGAGACTCCTGCAATGGAAAACCTATCAACTCTGATGGGTAAATACGGCGAAGAGGGCGATAAATTGCTATTTAAAATTCTCAACTCCGGCGACTTCTCGAAAGGGGCAAATATGAGCGAGGAGAATACCAATAAGCTCGCAACTCAAATTTGCGAAAAGGGGCTAAGATATGACCTTACCGTACCCTTTGCGCGCTATGTTGTTCAGCACCAGAGCGAAATAACCTTCCCGTTCAAACGCTACCAGATTCAACCGGTATGGCGCGCCGACCGTCCGCAAAAGGGACGTTATCGCGAGTTTTACCAATGCGATGTGGATGTTGTGGGCACAAAATCACTGCTTTGCGAGGTAGAACTAATCCAAATAGTACAGGATGTCTTTGCCTCGCTCGGTGTTCGCGTTCATCTTAAAATTAACAACCGCAAAATCCTCTACGGCATTGCAGAAACTATCGGATGTGCCGACAAAATGATTGACATTACAGTTGCCATCGACAAATTGGATAAAATAGGCATAGAGGCTGTAAATAAAGAGCTCTTGGAAAGAGGATTAACAAAAGAGGCTATCGAGAGGTTGCAACCTATCTTGAAACTCGAAGGTACGAACCGCGAAAAGTTAGCACAAATTTGTGAGATTATCGGGAGCTGTGAGACCGGCAGAAAGGGTATTGAGGAGGTCTCAACAATTTTTGATATTGTCGAAGAGTTGAATATTACTCTGCCAATGGAGTTGGATTTGTCGTTGGCTCGCGGATTGAACTACTATACGGGTGCAATTTTCGAGGTTAAGGCTCTTGATTATCAGATTGGAAGCATTAGTGGTGGCGGACGCTACGATGATTTGACCGGCATTTTCGGATTGCCAAACACCTCGGGTGTGGGTATCAGCTTCGGCGCCGACCGCATATATGACGTACTGAGCGGACTGGAACTCTTTCCGCAGGATTCTGTTCAGAATACCAGGGCGCTCTTCGCAAATTTTTCGGAAAAGGAGACTCTCGAATCCCTGAAACTTTTGAAAATGCTCAGAGAAAACAACATAGCTGCCGAAATTTATCCCGATGCCGCGAAACTCAAAAAACAGTTCGACTACGCTCAAAGCAAAGGTATTCCACATATTATTTTCATTGGTTCTGAGGAGATTGCCACAAGAACCGCAACTATCAAAAATATCAACACGGGCGAGCAGGGAAAAGTTGCTTTCGATGATTTGGTGAAATATTTTGATATATCGAAATAAATTAGTAACTTTGCGCGCTCCGAAAAATATTCGGGGGCACGAAACAATTATGAAAATTTGTCAAATCACAGGTGTTAAAGCCCAAGTGGGACACAAGGTGTCGCACTCGAACAAAAAGGTGTTGCGCCGCTATGAGCCGAATCTCAAAACCAAGAGAATTTGGTCTGAGGTGGAGGGTCGGTGGATTACTCTTCGTCTTACGGCGGCAGCAATGAGAACTATTAACAAAAACGGACTTCAAGCTACTCTCAAGGAAGCTAAAGCTCTACCAAAAATCTACTAACAGACTATGGCAAAGAAAGGTAAAGGTAATCGCGTTCAAGTAATCCTTGAGTGTACCGAACACAAAGAGAGCGGAATGCCGGGAACATCACGCTACATCACAACAAAAAACAAAAAGAACACTCCCGCTAGAATGGAACGTAGAAAATACAACCCAATTCTGAAAAAAGTAACACTTCACCGCGAAATTAAGTAAGAGAAATGGCAAAGAAAGTAGTTGCAACGCTCAAGACAGCGGCGACATCAACACGTAATGTAACAAAGTGTATCAAAATGGTTAAGTCTGACAAAACCGGTGCTTACGCTTTCAAAACCGAAATCGTTCCAAACGAGGAGATTAAAAACTTCTTTAACGAAAAATAGGTTTTTGTGTGGACTACTCCATAGGGAGATTGTCTCACAAAAAAACGGCTCGCCCACTTCTTGGGGACGAGCCGTTTTTTTTTATTTATGTTCTCGGAAAATCAGGCTTGGGAGTAGCCAACAACCCATTATTATTAACTTGGCACGATTTTTGAGAAAGAGCAACATTATTAGGGAGACTCCTAAATAATTCATTTCCCAAGATTTGAAGTAGGCGATAAAATTATTTTATACAGACTTTGGATTGATTGTCCTCCGGCATCACCGGTCATATACACCTGATAGTCAATATAAAACTTCACGTAAAAATCGAAACAATGAATCCCATTAAATAATTTTATGAATTTTAAGAAGTCATCTTAACCCAAAACTCACTGAAATGAAAACAATCGAACTGACAAAGGCAGATTTTTTAGAAAAAGTTGCCAACTACCAGACAATGCCCGACCAATGGAAATACCTGGGCAGCAAGCCTGCAATAGTAGATTTTTATGCCGAATGGTGTTCACCTTGCAAGATGATAGCTCCTATTTTAGAGGAGCTTGCAGCCGAATATGGTGAAAAAATTGTCATCTACAAAGTCAATACCGAAACGCAGGAGGAGCTTGCCGCCGTCTTCGGCATACGCTCCATACCCTCTCTACTGTTCATTCCACTGACCGGCAAACCGCAAATGGCACAAGGGGCAATGAGCAAAGCGGATTTCAAAAAAACTATCGACTCATTACTGCTTGGCGGGCAGTGAAAAAAGCTGCCTCCGCGGGTGCGGAGGCAGCTTTTTTTTTACGCACTTCGCCGAACTGTCGCTTTTTTTTGCTATATTTGCTACCGTCACCAAAAAAAAGCTCCAAATGAGACTTATAGAATGTGTGCCCAATTTTTCGGATGGGCGTAATCAAAATGTAATCGAGGCTATCGCCTCTGCAATTCGCCACTGTGAGGGTGTGAGCCTGCTCAACATAGACCCGGGTGTGGCAACCAATCGCACCGTAATGACATTTGTGGGTGAGCCTGAAAAGGTGGTGGAGGCGGCGTTCCAAGCTGTACGCAAAGCTAGTGAGTTGATTGATATGCGCCACCACACGGGAGCACACCCGCGCATCGGAGCTACGGATGTGCTCCCCTTAGTCCCTTTATCTGGAGTAACTTTGGAGGAGTGTGCCGAGATGGCACGTGCATTGGCTCGCAGGATTTCCCACGAGTTGGGAATTCCTACATACAACTACGAAGCGGCGGCATCGTGTGAAGCACGGCGCAACCTGGCGGATGTACGTTCGGGTGAGTACGAAGGGTTGGAAGCCAAACTGCAAGACCCTGCCTGGAAACCTGATTTCGGCAAGGCAGAGTTCACGGAGCAGGCGGCACGCAGCGGCGCAACGATTGTGGGGGCGCGCGATTTTTTGGTGGCGGTGAACTATAATCTCAATACGACTTCCACGCGCCGTGCAAATGCCATAGCCTTTGACGTTCGCGAAAAGGGGCGAATAGTTGATGGCGAGCAAATTGCGGGCACGCTCAAAGATTGCAAGGCAATAGGCTGGTTTATTGACGAATATGGCGTGGCACAGGTTTCGATGAACATTGTAAATATCAACACTACACCTCTACACATCGCCTTCGAGGAGGTTTGCCGTGCGGCAGGTGCGCGTGGTATTCGCGTGACGGGGACAGAGATTGTGGGGCTTGTACCGCTCAGGGTGCTCACCGAGGCGGGGCGTTATTTCCTCGAACGGCAGGAGCGTTCCACGGGCGTGGGCGATGATGAGCTGGTGCGCATCGCCTGCTTGTCGATGGGGTTGAGCGAGATTTCGCAGTTCAAGCCTCGCGAGCGCGTTATCGAATATCTGATTGAAGACCACACGAAAAAACGGCTCGTTGAGATGAGTTGTCGCGCCTTTGCCATTGAGACGGCGAGCGAAAGTGCCGCGCCGGGCGGAGGCTCCATTTCGGCTTATATGGGTGCACTGGGTGCTGCTTTGGGCACGATGGTTGCTAACCTGTCGAGCCACAAGAAGGGTTGGGATGAGCGTTGGAACTACTTTTCGGACTATGCCGAACGGGGACAAAAGTTGATGAAGGAGCTATTGGCATTGGTGGACGAAGACACGGCGGCATTTAATCGCATTATGGATTGCTTTGCGATGCCCAAGGGTACGCCCCAAGAGAAGGAATTGAGAAGCAAGGCTTTGCAGGCGGCAACACTCTATGCCACGGAAGTTCCTCTGAGGACTATGCGAGTTTCGTACGAGGTGTTTGATATTGTGGAGACGATGGCAGGCGAGGGAAACCCCAACTCGGTAAGTGATGCGGGCGTGGGGGCTTTGGCGGCGCGCAGCGCGGTTTTGGGCGCGGGGCTGAATGTGAAGATTAACGCCTCGGGCTTGAAAGACAAGGAATTGGCGGCTAAGTTGGTGGGCGAGGCTGAGCAGATTGCGGCAAATGCCGCAAGGCGCGAGGAACAGGTGCTAAAAATTGTTAATGAAAAGATATAAGAAGTGAAAAAGAGTTATCTCTCCCTCTTATTAAGTGGGGAAAAATAATTAATGGTGCATTTTTTCGAGTCTATTTTTCAGCAGATTTTTTATTTTGAATCCGAAAATATAGCGGGCTACATTGAGGATTTGAAATGAAAAATATGTAAAAAAGAGACCGAAATATAAAAACAGTTCCATTAAAAGCACCCCATCAAAAATGTACCATTAATTATTTTTCACCACTTAACAGTTCAAATTCCATAAACGCAAAAACTATGACCTTCGCCCAAGAAATCAGAGAGGGAATCCCCGCGCACCTTCCTCAGGTGCGCCCCTTAGACCCTGCCAAGAACCACGCACCCAAACGCAAAGATATTCTCTCGCAAGACGAAAAACGTTTGGCACTAAAAAACGCACTCAGATACTTTCCCACACACCTGCACACGGAGTTGGCAAGAGAATTTGCCGACGAGCTACGCGAATACGGACGTATATATATGTATCGTTATCGCCCGGTAAATGAGATATTTGCACGCCCGATTGGAGACTATCCCGCTGTAAGCAAGCAGGCGGCGGCGGTGATGCTGATGATTCAGAACAACCTGAGCGACGCCATTGCTCAACACCCCGACGAGTTGATTACCTATGGCGGCAATGGTGCGGTTTTTCAGAATTGGGCACAGTATCGTTTGACAATGAAATATTTGTCGGAGATGAACGACGAGCAGACCTTGGTGATGTACTCGGGGCATCCGCTGGGGCTATTCCCCTCGTCGAGAAATGCGCCACGAGTGGTTGTTACCAATGGAATGGTTATTCCAAACTACTCTAAAGCTGATGATTGGGAGCGATTCAACGCCCTCGGTGTTTCGCAATACGGGCAGATGACTGCCGGTTCGTATATGTATATCGGGCCTCAGGGCATAGTCCACGGAACGACCATCACCCTCCTTGCTGCCTCGCGCCGGAAACAGGATGATTGTCAGTTGTTTGTCTCGAGTGGTTTGGGCGGAATGAGTGGTGCGCAGCCCAAGGCAGCGCGCATTGCGGGGCTGGTGAGCATTGTTGCAGAAATCAACCCGAAAGCTGCTCACATCCGCCATTCGCAAGGGTGGGTAGATGAGCTTTACGAAGATTTGGATAGGGTGATTGACAGAGCCTTAGAAGCAAAAAACAGTAAAGAGTGTATCTCATTGGCATACTTGGGAAATGTTGTAGATTTGTGGGAACGGCTTGCGCAGAGGGGTATCAAAGTAGATATAGGCAGCGACCAAACCTCTCTGCATAACCCCTTTGCCGGCGGCTATTACCCCGTGGGACACAGCTGCGAAAGCAGCAATAAGATGATGCGCGACGAGCCTGAGAAATTTGAGCAGGAGCTACGCAAAACACTGAAAAGGCACTTCGAAGCCATTGAAAAATTGACAGCCTCGGGTATGTACTTCTTCGACTATGGTAATGCCTTTCTTTTGGAATGTTCGCGCTCGGGATGCGAGGATGCTTTCAAATACAACTCTTATGTTCAGGACATTATGGGTCCTGAGTTTTTCGACTATGGTTTTGGTCCCTTTCGTTGGGTGTGCACTTCGGGCAATCCTGCGGACTTAGAGAAGAGCGATAAAATTGCTGAAAAGGTGTTGAAAGAAATTCTCGAAACAGCTCCCGCCGATATTCGTTCGCAACTCAATGATAATATTATTTGGATTGAGGGAGCACAGGCAAACCGCTTGGTCGTCGGCTCTCAGGCGCGCATCCTTTATGCTGACAGTGAGGCACGTACAAAGATTGCATTAGCTTTCAACGAGGCTATTGCGAGAGGGGAAATCACTGCTCCCATTGTTCTTGGGCGCGACCATCACGATGTTTCGGGCACGGACTCACCCTATCGCGAAACCTCCAACATTTATGACGGCTCGCGCTTCACGGCGGATATGGCGGTGCAGAATTTTGTGGGCGATGCCTTCCGCGGAGCAACGTGGGTGTCGTTGCACAATGGCGGCGGTGTGGGGTGGGGTGAGGTGATAAACGGTGGCTTCGGGATGGTCATAGATGGTTCACAAGAGGCTGCCGCCAAGATTGAGTCAATGCTTCTGTGGGATGTCAATAACGGCATAGCACGCCGCGCGTGGGCACGTAACAGCGGAGCAATCAAGGCAATAGAGCGCCAATGCAGCCGCACACCCAATTTGAGCGTCACAATCCCCACTGTGGCGGATGACGGGTTGATTAATAGCATTTTATAGCTGCTATCACCACAACATACTGTTGCGTGGTGAGAAGGACTAAAAACTTGAACGAACTATCAATAAACAAATTAAACGTTTTCACTACGGAGTATTGTAACAGAAATTTATGGCAAATAACTATTTTGGCGAGCTTATTGCCCTCGCGGTGGCGGTTTCGTGGACTTTTACGGCTCTGTTTTTCGAGTACGCCGGCAAGCGAATAGGTTCGCTGGCGGTCAATCTATTCAGGTTACTTTTTGCCTTTGTCCTGCTGGGCGGGATGCTCTTTTTCACAACGGGCAGCTTTATGCCCGTCGGGGCGGACTCTCAGACTTGGTTCTGGATGTCTCTGTCGGGCTTCGTCGGTTTTGTTTTTGGCGATTTTTGTCTCTTCTACTCTTATTTGCTCATAACGGCACGTTTCTCTCAGCTCATAATGACACTTGCACCACCCATTGCGGCAGTGTCGGGGCTGTTGATGCTCGACGAAAAGCTCTCGACAATGGGCATTATCGGTATGGTTGTTACCCTTACGGGCATCGCCATTTCTATTTTTAAGCGAAACGGCAACGGCTCAGTAAAACTCAACTTGTCTCTACGCGGACTACTCTTTGCATTAGGCGGAGCTTTGGGGCAGGGGCTCGGTATTGTGCTCAGCAAAAAAGGGATGCTCTATTATGGTAATGTAGAGGGGCTTTCGCAAAATGCTATCGACTACATACCCTTCGCAGCCACACAGATGAGAATCATTACCGGTATCGTCGGTTTTGTTTTGATAATTCTATTCTCGCGTCGTACAACGCTTATAAAGAGCGCTATACAAGACAAAAAGGGAATGGGCGCTACATTTTTGGGGGCAATTTTCGGACCCTTCGTCGGAGTCTCCCTCTCGCTTATGGCTGTTATGTATGCTAATACGGGTGTTGCCTCCACGATTATGGCAACCGTTCCGATTATGATTATTGTTCCCTATATTATTATATACAAAAAGAGGGTTACGCTCGTGGAGGTGGTTGGTGCAGTGATAAGTGTTATCGGGGTATCGCTCTTTTTTGTGAAATGACTCTAAACCCAAAAAACTATGATTCACTATATCTCATCTGAGAATCTCACCATTGAGCGGGTTTGCGAAATTGTCGAGCACCGCTACAAACTCGCCCTGAGCGATGAGGCGCGCCACAATATCGCCACCTGCCGCCAATATCTCGACAACAAAATGGAGAGCCAAATTGAGCCCATATACGGCATAACTACGGGCTTTGGCTCGCTCTGCAATGTGAGCGTGAGCAAGGCTGACCTCTCCCAACTTCAATACAATCTCGTTGTATCGCACGCCTGCGGAACGGGCGAAGAGGTAGATGGGGAGATTGTACGGCTGATGTTGTTTCTGAAAATTCAGTCGCTTAGCTATGGCTACTCCGGGGTGCAAGTTGCTACCGTCGAGAGGCTTATAGCAATGTTCAACGAAGATGTGCTACCGGTGGTCTATGAGCAGGGTTCGCTGGGGGCGAGCGGAGACCTCGCACCACTGGCTCACCTCTCGTTGCCGCTACTGGGGCTTGGCGAGGTTTTTTATAAGGAGAAAAAGCAAACAGCCGCTGCGGTCAATGAGCAGCTTGGCTGGCAGCCTATTGCACTGCAATCGAAAGAGGGGCTTGCCCTATTGAACGGCACACAGTTTATGAGTGCCTACGCCTCGTATGTACTCTCGGCATCGGAGCGTTTGAGCCGCACGGCTGACTTCTTGGCGGCATTGTCCTTGGATGCTTTCGAGGGGCGTTTAGAACCCTTCGACGAACGTGTCCACAAAATTCGCCACCACCGTGGACAGATAACAACGGCTGCCGTGGTACGCAAGTGGCTAGAAGGTAGTGAGTTGATGGCGGGCGAAAAGAAAAATGTGCAAGACCCCTACTCATTCCGCTGCGTGCCACAGGTTCACGGGGCTACAAAGGATACTATCGACTACCTGAAATATGTGGTAGCCAATGAGATAAACTCTGTCACGGACAACCCCAATATTTTTTATGAGGATGATATAATCATCAGCGGCGGCAACTTCCACGGGCAACCATTAGCCTATGCAATGGACTTTATTGCCATTGCCATTGCCGAGTTGGCAAGCATCTCGGGTCAGCGTATATATCAGTTAATCAATGGTAAACGCGGATTACCACCATTTTTGGTTGCAAATCCGGGACTCAATAGTGGCTTTATGATTCCGCAATATACGGCTGCGTCAATTATTAGTCAGAACAAACAGCTTTGTATGCCCTCGTCTGTGGATAGCATCGAGAGTTCGGGTGGACAGGAAGACCACGTATCGATGGGGGCAAATGCAGCAACAAAGGCACTCAGGGTGATGCGCAACACAGAACGAGTACTGGCAATAGAGATGTTTAACGCCGCTCAGGCGTTGGAGTTCCGCCGCCCTAAGCAAAGCTCGCCCCGGATTGAGTCTATCGTTGCCAAGTACCGCAACGTTGTTCCCTTCGTCGAGCAGGACGAGGTAATGTATCCGCTCATTGAGAGGAGCATACGGTTTATTAGAGAAAATTTATAGCGCAAATTCATAAACAAAAAAAACAAAATGAGACTATTCAAACTTCTGGCTCTGAGCCTTACGACCGCACTCTTTGCACCAACGGCAGAGGCGGCAATAAAATCAGTGAGCAGGATTAACCCCACCACGGTGGAAATCGTGAACGACAACGGTAACCGTATGACCGTGGAGTTCTACGGCAACAACATTTTCCGCCTCTTCCGCGATGACAAGGGTGGCACCGTCCGCCCGCCCAAGGCTACACCGCCTGCCCAAATATTGGTGGATAATCCACGGCGCGCGGTGGAGAAAATTGCAATCAAAGATGAGGGCGATGAGGTGATAATTTCTACAAACAAAGTTGCCATCAACCTCAACAAAAAGAGCGAGTTGATGACAATCACCAACTTAGAGACAGGCAAAAAGGTAGTGGAACAAATCACGCCCATCACCTTCGATAACGGAACCACCTCACTGGGCTTGAAGGAAAACCCCACAGAATATTTCTATGGAGGTGGCGTGCAAAATGGGCGATTCTCGCACAAAGGCAAAGTCATAGCAATAGAAAATCAAAACAGCTGGACGGACGGCGGCGTTGCCTCACCCGCACCTTTCTATTGGAGCACAGATGGTTATGGCATCGTGTGGCATACGTTCAAGAAGGGTAAATACGACTTTGGAGCGCGCGAAAAGGGAAAGGTAAACCTTATGCACGAGGATGACTATCTGGATATGTTCGTGATGGTGAACGACGGTGCTGTGCCTCTTCTGAATGACTACTATCAACTTACGGGCAACCCGATACTTGTTCCCAAGTTCGGTTTCTATCAGGGACACCTCAACGCCTACAACCGCGACTACTGGGCAGTGGATACCACCGCAACGGGTGTGATGTTCGAGGATGGCAAACGCTACAAGGAGAGCCAACGCGACAACGGCGGAGTGAAAGAGTCTCTCAATGGTGAGAAAAACAACTACCAATTCTCTGCCCGCGCCGTGATTGACCGCTACAAGGCGCACGATATGCCTTTCGGATGGTTGCTGCCAAATGACGGATACGGAGCAGGTTACGGGCAGGAGGAGACCTTGGACGGCAATATCGAGAATCTTCGCCGACTGGGTGAATATGGCAAGAAAAACGGTGTTGAGATAGGTCTGTGGACGCAATCTGACCTACACCCTAAGCCAGAAATCAGCGCGCTGCTGCAACGAGACCTTGTCAAGGAGGTGCGCGATGCGGGTGTTCGGGTTCTCAAAACAGATGTTGCGTGGGTTGGTGCGGGCTACTCGTTCGGCTTGAACGGTATTGCCGATGCTGCCGGAATTATGGAATATTATGGCAATGATGCTCGTCCTTTTATTATAACTCTGGACGGATGGGCAGGCACACAGCGCTATGGCGGTATATGGTCGGGCGACCAAACGGGTGGCGTTTGGGAGTATATTCGCTTCCATATTCCTACTTACATAGGTTCTGGATTGTCGGGTAACCCCAATATTTCGTCTGATATGGACGGTATCTTTGGCGGTAAGAATCCTGCCGTCAATATTCGCGACTTCCAATGGAAAACCTTCACTCCCCAGCAACTCAATATGGACGGATGGGGTGCGAACGAAAAGTATCCACACGCCTTGGGCGAACCGGCGACTTCAATAAATCGTTGGTATCTCAAACTCCGTTCTCAGTTTATGCCCTATATATATAGTGTAGCTCGCCAGGCGGTGGATGGTCTGCCAATGGTTCGCGCTATGTTCTTGGAATATCCTAACCCCTATACACTGGGAAAGGCTACTCAATATCAATTCCTTTTCGGACCCTACATCTTGGTTGCCCCAATCTATCAGGCGACAGCCTCGGATGAAAAGGGAAACGATATTCGTAACGGAATCTACCTGCCCGAGGGAATCTGGATAGACTTCTTTACGGGGGAAAAATATGAGGGCGGGAAAGTTATAAATAGCTGCAAATCACCTATTTGGAAAATGCCGCTATTTGTCAAGAATGGCGCAATTCTACCGTTAGCAAATCCTAATAATAATGTATCTGAAATCAATAAAGAGCTCCGTATCTATGAGCTATACCCTGCCGGCAATACAAAATTTACGGAGTATGACGACGACGGATTAACACAACAATACACCGCCGGCAAGGGTGTTACAACGCTTATTGAGTCCAATGCCGACCAAAAGGGTAACGTAACGGTAACGGTGAATGCAGCCAAGGGCAGCTTCGATGGTTTTGTACGGGAGAAGGCTACCGAGTTTCGCTTGAATGCTACGGCGAAACCCAAGAAGATTACGCTGATGAGCTCAGTGGTTGCCAATGGAAAATCGACACTCAAACCCGTGAAGCTCGCCGAAGCTAAAACGCTGGAGGAGTTTGAAAAGTGTTCAAATATATACTACTGGGATGTTGCGCCCAACCTCAACCAATTTGCAACAGCGGGCAGCGAATTTGCAAAGGAGGTTATCACAAAGAATCCTGTTTTGAGGGTGAAATCTGCTAAGACAGATATTACGCTAAGCTACGTGAGACTCGAAATTGAGGGATACCAATTCGATGTTGCTCAAACTCAGACCACCAAAACAGGCACGCTCTCAGCTCCCGCAAACGCTCAAGTTAAAGGTTACAATACGAAGGCTTACACCCTCAAACCGACTTGGGACGCGGTGGCGAACGCCGATTTCTACGAGATTGAGTTCGACAATATGTTATACTCAACAATCCGCGACACTACCCTACTCTTTGAAAATCTGTTGGTCGAAACTCCATACCAGTTCAAACTCCGCTCGGTGAACAAGGACGGTGCTTCGCCTTGGGCTACCCTTGCGGCAAAGACCACCCGCGACCCATTGGAGTTCGCAATTCGGGGCATACGCGGCGAGACAACCTCTGAAAATCAGGGACGTTCGCTCCTTCAACTCTTCGACTTGGACGAAGGTAACTTGTGGCATACAAAATACAACGAAAAGGCTGTGCCATTTGATTTGATTGCAGATTTAGTGACGGTCAATCAACTAGACAAGTTAGAGTATCTGCCACGCGACAACGCCGGCAACGGAACTATCCTCAGGGGCAGAGTGGCTACAAGTATGGACAAGGAGAATTGGAGTGAGGCAGGCGAATTTGAGTGGGCGCGCGATGGCAAAACCAAACTCTTCACATTCACCGAAAAGCCAACGGCACGCTTCGTTAAAATATCTGTGGAAGAGGGTGTTGGTAACTATGGTTCGGGACGCGAGCTTTACATCTTCAAGGTGGAGGGTTCGGAAAGCTATCTGCCCGGCGACATTAACAACGATGGCAAGGTGGATGAAAACGACTTCACCTCGTATATGAACTACACCGGTCTTCGCAGTGTAGATGCAGACTTTGAATACATTGCGCGCGGCGACATCAACAACAATAAACTCATCGACGTATATGACATCTCCGTTGTTGCCACCGTGTTAGAGGGCGGAGTCCGCACAAGACGCGACAGCGTGGAGCTGGCAGGTAAAATCGAGCTCAAGGCAGGGAAACAGAACTACGCAAAGGACGAGATAGTTGAGATAGTGGTTTCGGGCAAGGATTTGCAGTATGTGAACGGTTTGAGTTTCGCTCTGCCTTACGATGCTGCCGACCTCGAATTTGTAACCATCGAAGCGGTGGGAATGAAAGAGATGGTGAACCTGACCAACGACCGCCTCCACTCCAACGGCACAAAAGCACTCTATCCAACCTTTGTGAACAAGGGTAACAAAGAGACCCTCAGCGGCGATGGCGAGTTAATGAAAATCAAATTCAAGGCGCGCCGTCCCCTGAAGTTCAACCTCAGGTCACAGGATGGAATAATCGTTGATAAGAAATTAAACACAATAAAGTATTAAGGGGGCTTCTAAAAATTAACCGCCAATCGTTATGAAATTTTTAGAAGCACCGCTGATAGGGTAAAAGGAATTATTACTGTGTTTTTTGTTCCCGCCCCCACAACTATGCTCGGGGGCGGGACAATAATCACAACAAGACATAGAATGAAAATAATAACCACAGGAGACGGGTCGAACACACTTGAACACGACACAATCGGGGAGCTCTACCACTCCGACCGTGGAGCAGTGGGCGAATCCCTTCACGTGTTCATTGGCAACGGGTTACTCGCATCTGATAGAAAGGCAATTACTGTTTTTGAAGTTGGATTTGGCACAGGGCTTAATTGCCTGCTCTCTTTGGAGGCTGCACAAAGACACAACCTCGCAATAAGCTATCACGCTATTGAACTATACCCAATAACGGCAGAGACAGCCAAGGAGTTGAACTACACGACAGACGAACGGTTTATCGAACTGCACACCACCCCTTGGGGAGAACAGCAGTGGATTACCCCTTTCTTTAGCCTGACCAAACACAGATGCTCGCTCACGGAGTTTGATTTTTCGCCCTTCCGCGAACACTTTGATGTGATTTATCACGATGCCTTTGCACCGGATATACAACCGGAAATGTGGAGTGAGGCAGTTTTTAAGAGTTTATATCAGGCTAGTGCGCCCAATGCCATCATCACAACCTACACTGCCAAAGGAGATGTACGCCGTGCAATGTCAAGTGCCGGATACCGAGTCGAGAAATTAGCAGGCGCACTCGGCAAACGACACCAACTCAGGGGAGTGAAATAGGCTGACGGACAAAAAAACCAAGCAGTTTAACGCCGAGTTAATAACTCGGCATTAAACTGCTTGTACATTTTACACAAAGAAGTGTGGGATGCCTACAATTCAAATGCTATACCGATTTTGGGAGTCAAGGAGAATGAGAAGAGATTTGCACCCGCAAAAACATTATATCTCAACTGCCCCTTTTTGCTGTAAAAAGACCATCCCAATCGCGGCTCCATCATAAAACCTCTTTCATCACCGAAGTTTTCACCAATCCAAGTGCTGTATACTCCGCCTGCCTGTATACCGATGTATGGATAGTTATCCTTGGTGGAGTGCTCACGGCGCAAGTTGAAGTTGAGATGTAAGTATGCCGCCACAAATTCAGTCTTGTAAATGCCCACACCCAATCCCAGTGAAAAACGAGGAGTGATGCGATAATTAATTCCTCCAAAAAGAGCATAAGTCATCCCCGGGTCGTTCACCACATTGTCTATTCCCATACTCACCCCCGCGTCCCAAAAGAGACCTCGACGAGGAAGTCTAAAATCGCCCCGTTGCGCACAAAGAGGCAGCACGGTAAGAAATAGAAGTAGTATCAATAAATATTTTTTCATTGCTCTAATATCTGTCTATGATAAATCTTGTTACCAATTTTTAACTTATTGTTGTTGTCCGAGAATTTGAAGGTGTGGGTAGTAACCTCATTGGTAGAGAGGTTGTTCATTGTAATCATATCGCCGGAGACTGAGAATTCGCCTACTTCAAAATCCATAGGGTCGGCAGTAATATATTGCAGGGTAAACATTCTTATTTCGCTCACAAAGGTGAGCGATGGTGCGCCGTCCGAGTCCGTAAGCCACAGCCCATCAAAGAGCTCATATGTTGCATCGGGTGCATAATACTTGCACGAGGTTGACAAAGTGAGAACGAGCACTATTAGTGTTATTATCTTTTTCATTTGTGTATAAATGTTTGTATTGCGCTAATCCACTGCTAGTTGTCGTTGTAGCTTTCGCCGCAATGACAGTGTGGAGAGTTTACTCATCTTCGGTTGGTATACAGAAAATTAGATTATTACAATTTTACAGGTTATATTCTCCGGAATTATTAAGGTAATCAACAAGTTGAGTATAGTCAGTTCCGTCCGCATCCACTGTTTTGGTTCTGAGTTTGAGATTTACAAGGCAGAATAGATAGAAATCTGTTCCGGCTGGTATATGGTCTTTGCCGGCAATAACCTGCAACCGAACATCGCAGCCTACGGATTTGAAATATTCATAAGCCTTCTTGGAATTTGAGAACGGAACGATAGTATCCTTATCACCGTGAACGAAATAGACCCTCACAAAGGGTTTCCAGTTGGCAGAAAGAACTCCGTTTTCCATAGAAACCAGACTATTCTTTTTCATTGAGTTAATGAACGGCTTAACATACGGGCTCTCTTCATTCATAAGGTCGTCAGTGAAAAAATCCGATATTACCGTGGAGCCCATCTTCTGGGTAATCTCTTTAGTAGTATAATTCTTAGACAGAAACCACTCTCGGTAGTTATCATAGAGAGACGCCCTAAAGAGTTTCGATAAGTCCAAGTTGAGATTGTCCCCGTAGTTGAGTCCCAAAACCATCAGAGGAAGAGTCGAAGGTTGACTACTGTAATCGGAGGCAACCATCTCTTGATAAGTCCCATACAGGTCGTGCGCACCCGCTCCCGAGTATACCTCCCTCACTCGAACGTATCCGGGACAGTTTTCCTGAATAAACTTGAGAGTAGCCATTGAAGCATACCCACCCTCGGAATAACCGACGATGGTTACATCTCTCGACATACGATTATTCTTGGATGCCATATACTCCTGCGCGGCGAAGAGTAAATCTACCGACACCTGCCCAGTGTTTTTCTGGTGGTGATATGGATGTACCTTGTCACGCGTCGAACCGTAGCCTATATAGTCGGGGGCGGCAATAACATAACCGAAGAGTGCTAAAAGTGCCTCCTTGCAAGCCAGTGCCTGAGACGGCACCTCCTTGTCTGCCGCGAGGGTAAAGTGGAGTGCAAGAATTGTGCCCATTGATTGGAAGTTATTTATCGTTGTAGGGAAAGTTATAGTTCCCGAAGCTGTAATATTATTGCCAAACGGGTCTTTTGTTCTGTATTTAAGCGATGCAACACGCAACTTCTTGTCGGGCATCAATCTTACCAGTGGCGACTTCGAGGGCATTCCCATAAGCGTGAATAGCTCAGTCTTACCTATCGTGCGCTCCTCTACCACCTCCACAAGGTAGTTGAAGTGCTCTAACGGCTCCTTCCTGCACGAAACGAACGCAGCGGCAACCGCCAGTATAAATAATACATTCTTTTTTATCATCTTCTTAGAAAAAAGTAGGTTAATGATAGTTCGAATCCGCTGAGCAACAGTTTATCGAAAATTTGTTTGGTGTTATTGAGACGCGTAACATTGGCGCGGTATCTACCCTGCATCTGAAAGTTCCACAAATCGAAACCCGCCCCCCCCGAAAAACTCACATTAAATTTATTAAAACTGCCAAACCCCAAACTGCCATCCGAATAAAGATTATCATTAACCTTTGTGTCAATAAGATAACAGAAACCTAAGCCTGCCGAAACGAAAGGGCGGAAGATAGGGCTCAACTGGAGTCCCATTTGAAAGTTGATGGGTAGCTCGATGTCGATAAGCCGAATGTCTCCCAACGGCAAGCCTACCACGGGATGGATATAGGTCTGGCTTTGGGAATAAACAAGTTCCGGTTGGATGGCGAAGTTCAGAAAATCGCCCCACTTGTATTGAGCCGTAATGCCGGCACTAAGGCACGAACGATACTCACATAGAGTGTATGTGCCACCTCCGTAATTATCGAGCGAAAGATAATTTATCCCTCCCTTGACTCCGAAACTCATCTTCTGAGCCAAGACACCAAGTCCGATAACGGCAAAGATGATAATTAATAACTTTCTCTTCATATTCAATTTAGATTTTTATAACAAAGATACCTAAATATTCTGAAATTGTCATAATCTAATTTTCAGCCTACTAACCGAAGATGAGCATCTGTGCATTGTTCGCCCTCATCCCGTCTCCCGCGGCGGCAGGATGCCCGATTTTCCGGAGAAAATCGGCTCAATAAATAAAAATATAAACAATTAACAATATGACATTTACAGAAACAAACGCAGTAAAAATATCCCTTCTACGCCTCAATAATTATGCCTCCCCCCAACAGAGCTTCGCCCCGATAGAAGACTAGCGGCTGACCGGCAGCCACAGCAAAAGCATCGGCCGCCGCCAACTCAACCACCATCTTATCACCCACACAACTTACACTCTTCGGGGCGGATTGCGGATTGCGCCCTAATCCCCTGATTTTAATTGATATATCACTTAACTCGCCAAGAGATTGATGTAACACCCAATCGTCAATGGTGATTCGAGAGCTTAAGAGCGGCTCTCGGGTGGTTACTACTCTATTGGCTGCAACATCTATACGCGCAACTGCCCCTGCTCCCGTGAAACCTCTCTTTTGCCCAATGGTATAAAGCTGATAACCTGCGTGTTCACCAATAACATTACCCTGCATATCCACCACCTCGCCCGCACGGCACGGTAGGTTGCTTTGCAAAAATTCTCCATAAGTTTTCGTGCCGAGAAAGCAGATACTCATACTCTCACTACCCGCCGCCAACTCCTCAAACTCTTTATGTCTAGAGAGATACTCTCTCACTTGCTTTTTCGTGAAGTCACCAAGAGGAGTTATCGCCCTTTGCAAAATGGCAGGCGGAACGCTCCAAAGGTAGTATGATTGGTCTTTTGCCGGGTCTATGCCTTTGTGAATAAGGCTATTAATAATCCTAACATAGTGTCCCGTCGCAAATTTTTCTATGCCGAGGCGGTCTGCAACCTTGCTAACTACATCCCACTTAATCAATCTATTACACACAGTGCAGGGTGAGGGCGTTCTGCCGGCTTGGTGCTCAGCAAGGGTATGGTTGATGATTTGTTCGCGAAACAACTCCTCGACATTTTCCACGACAAGTTCTATGCCCAACCCCCGGGCAACCCTCTGCGCAGCGCTCGCCCCGGTGCCAACCATATCTATGTATAAACCGGTGATATGAAATCCCCTATCACGTAGCATCAGGGCTGTGGCGGCAGAGTCAATACCGCCGCTGAGTGCAACTAAGACCTGTTCCATATCTCCCAAGCTGCCTCGGCTTGCTCCACAAGCATCTCAATTCCGCTCTTGCAAAAAGCTCCACGTCGCAGCCCCTCGCTCAAGAAGAGTGTCTTTGCCGGATTATAAACCAAATCAAACATATAGTGTTCTGCTCCAATAGCCTCGTATGGGATGGCAGGCGCGTTATCAACATCGGGGAACATACCGAGCGGTGTGGTGTTGATGATAAGTTTGCACTCACTGACCATCTCTTTGGTGAGGTTGTCGTACCGCAAATCGCCACCACGCGAGACCGTATAATAGTCTATATTCAAGTTGTCAAGAACATATTTCACTGCCAGTGAAGCTCCACCTGTACCAAGCACAAGAGCATCGGGACGAGCCTCGCCGATGAGCCCGAGCAGCGACTTTGCGAAACCTATAACATCCGTGTTGTACCCCCTGAGGTTTTTATCCACACAATTAACCGCCCCGATTTGCGCCGCTGCCTGGTCCAAAGAGTCGAGCAAGGGCATCACATTTTGTTTGTGTGGCAACGTTACACTGAAACCGTCAAGCCCCCGTGGTAGTGTATCCAGCGTCTCTATGGCGTAATTATTGTATTGACAATCAACACCGAGTGTCGAAAATTTTTTGTCGAAATATGCCTTTGAAAATGAGTGCCCAAGCGGGTAGCCGATAAGTCCGTATTTTTTCATAAATGAAAGTTTTTGTGGTTCTGCAATCTTTGTAGCATACAGATCCAAAGATCACTAATAAATGCAAAATTATCAATAATTTATATAAATAAAAAAACTTTGCGAAATTAAAGAAATATTGCTATATTCGCTGACGTATCAAAAAAAAATAATGAAATGGAAATTCAAAACTCAACACAGTCGGTCACGACCGTTATTAAGGGCTTGACAATCTACATTATAGCCTCCATCGTCTCTTCTGTGGTAAAGATTATCGCAGTGCTTATGAACCTCGGTACAATAATGTGCGCAGCGTCCACTGGTGATATGGGTGGGGCGATAGCAAGTCTGGGCTTCACCGCAATTATTACCCTGATTGTGGGGTTGGCTGTACTATATGGCATATGGCTATATTACAGCGGTTTACAACAATTCGCACCCGAGTTGGACGAGGTAGGTACAAAGGCTGTCGGCAACCTTTCCAATGCCGCACTGTTGATGCTTATTGCTCAAATTCTCACGATGGTTGGCATATTTGTGCCCATTATTGGTAGTGTCATTGCGATGATTCTTGTGGTTATTGCCTTTGTACTCAACATTGTGGGCTACTCGGCACTGAGAAACTCCGCGTCACTCAACTCGCTGGGTCAGGATGGAGCAAAGCAGCTCTTTACAGGTTTCATATTTGCAATCATCGCAGTTTGTGTTTCGTGGATTCCTGTTCTGAGTTGGATTGCCGCCATTGTACTGAATATCCTCTACTGGGTGTACCTTTTCAAGGGCTGGGGAAAAATCAGACAGTCGCTACAATAGAAGGTTCAGTGGTTGAGCCTGTCGAAACCACCTTCATTTCGACGAGCTCGACCACCGAAAATTGTTTTTTTGGAAATTCCCTCTCGATAAGTTTTTCAGAGTGCTGTTTGTGAAAAACAGCACTTTTTTTCACTTCCCGATGCAACGTTTTTGACTCCTCATCGTATTTATGGTTGAAATGAGTTCACAAATATCAGAAAAGTTAATAGAGCAATGCCGCCGCGGAGAACACGCTGCACAGATGGAGTTTTATTCACTCCTCTTTGGTTCGGTGTACAATGCGGCACTCCGCATAACACGCAACTCGCAAGATGCTGAAGAGATTGCTCAGGAGGCTTTTTTGAAGTTTTTTAAGCGCATTGATAAATACTACGATAAACTGCCCCATATTGTAAGAAGAATTGCAATTAACGGTTCTATTGATTTGTTACGTCGGCGCAAGAATGACTTTTTGGAATTTTCGGACAAACAATATTTGGTTGAGGATGAAGCCCCGCCACCGAACGAAGATTTTGATGCCGACATCAAGAGGATAAAAGAGGCTATCGACCGCCTGCCCACAGGTTACCGATTAGTCATTACGCTACGATTGATTGAGGATTTGAGCTTTGAGGAGGTTGCCGCCGAACTGGGCATCACAGCCTCCACCGCCCGCTCACAGTTTTTAAGGGCAAAACATAGATTAGCAGAACTATTGGGAAAGGGAGCAGGCGCAGCAGCCACAGGCAACTTATAGTTAATAGTTAAGGTTTTTATGATTATAAAGCGACCGCCTCCCCACATCCCACCCCCTCCCAAAAATGAAAGATATAGAAAAAATAATCACCGACAACCGCTCAGGATTCGACGCCGACCACCTCCCCGAGGGTTTTCTCGGCAGGTTCGAGCGGCGACTGACCCGCAAAAAGCGCAGCTTATCCCTCTCGGTATGCTCCGCCGTGGCGGCAGCGGCAGCAGTAGCACTCGTCTTCTTGCTCAACACCCCCCGCCAAGAGCAGACATCAACCGCCATTGAGACCGAGATTGCCGAGATGAAATTCTACTACGAGAATCAACAGCGTATGACAATCGGCATCATCAACCGCCTCTTGGAGTGTACGCCCGACACGGTTCTCGTGGGCGAGATACGCGCTCAGTTGAAAGCAATGCAGCGAGATGATGAACGCTTTGAGGCAGGAATTAGTTCCAACATAGACAAGGAGACCTATATTGCTCAGGAGGTTGGTTACTATCGTAAGCGACAAGAGAGCTTGGAATATATACAACAAATACTACAACGATATGAAAACTAAAATCCTATTTCTACTGATTTTCGCCTTAGCAATCGGAACATCTACGGCTGCCTATCGCTACGAAAAATCTCGTACCGAAAATTACAGTTATAACGTCCGTTCGGGTTCGGCACTCTCCTTTGATGCCCGCTACTCCAACCTAATCTTCACAACCACAGAGAGCGACAAGGTAACGATAGCAATGGAGATAAAGACCCAATCCAACAACGAGCAACAGGCAACGGAGTTGCTCAGACTACCCGTGACCAATTTCTCGAACGTTACCGGCGCATTTCAAATGACCGCTGATATTGACAGTGAGATAACTAAGCGCTATCGAAACATAAGTTACACAATCAACTACTTTATATCCATTCCGCGGAAATATGCTCTTAGGGTTGATGTCAAATATGGCGATGCAAAAATCGACCGTGTGGAAGACAACGCTCTATTCAACGTAAAATATGGCAATATCACTGTGCGGGAGTCTGTAAATGCTGCCTCTAAGTTTGATATAAAGTATGGAAACATAGCCATCGCAGGAGACATCAGGGCGGCATCGGAGTTTAATATCGGCTACGGAAACTTGAGTTTCAGCGCGGCAACGGGAAAGGAAAAACATAAAATATATATCAAATACGGCAATGTAAAAGGTATGAACAATAGTGGTAAAATATATATAGAGTCGGCATATTGCGATATTAAATTTGGTGAGGTGGAGAGTTTGAGCGGGACATCCAAATATGATAACTATACGGTGGGAGCGGTTGGAAGCATAGACTTTGAGTCGGCAAATTACTGTAACTTCAAGATTGAGAGATTGTCAGAGAAGTTGAATTTGGATTCATTCAAATATTCCAATCTTAAAATCGGCGGGGTCTCCCCAAATTTCCGCTCCATCACTATTCCCGCGGCAGGATACTCCAACATTAAAATTGCCATACCGAGCGGCTCATTCAAGGCAGACTTACGAACTAAATATGCTAAAGCTCAGGTCTATGACACAAAAAGCGAGGGGTCATTAGTAACCACAGTGGGGGGCAATCCACGCGCCACTATCGAAATATTTAATAGCTACGGCGATATTATAATCACCAAATAGAGAGCCGCGCTGTCAGGGCAAAAGAGCGGCGCGGAAGTGGGCGGCGAAGGACGGTATAATATTGGTTATTAAGAATATTGAGGCATTTTAGCTCTACGGATAATTTTCGGAGGTTCACACCGGTTGCCACGTTGTAGAGCATATATGGCGCAATGGTACTTGCCGAGGAGAGATTATTTGCCGTTGTGGTATATTTTGCGCTCTCGCCGTAACTTTGTAGCGACAACCACATTTTTTTGTATACCCCCCTCACGAACAGACCGCCCGACACTAACGGCACATATACCAACTGTTTCCCAACGGAGTTATCACCCTCGGCGAGTGGTACTCCGTTGTTTGTTGTGCGATTGAGAGTAAAGGTCAGGTTCGTAAAAATTTTTATATCTGAGAATTGCCACTCCCCTTTTGCCGTGAGTTCAACGCCTTGGCTCAGTACATTGCGCATATTTCGCGGTGTCCAATATTGCTGGTGGGTGGGCAGCCAAACAATCCAGTCTTTGACCCAAGAATTGAAGAGGTTTATATCCACATTAATATTGCGTTGCTTGTAACTTGCTCCTGCTTCGGCTGTTAGCTGCCGTTCGGCTTTCAGGTCGGGATTGCCGCCGGGGACAAAGTAGAGGTCGGCAATGGTTGGGTAGTGGATATTATAGCCCAAGCGTGCTTTTATTGAAATGGGCGAGGAGAGTCTATATGACATCGAGGCGAATGGTGCTGCAAAGAGTTGAGAGTGAATATATAACCATCCAAGGTTGAAAGTGGTAAATAGCCGCTCACTCCACGCCGAGTGAAACCCCGTGCCGAAGTTACTCTCAAAGCGTCCCTTTTCAAAACCCTGATTACGAACGCTTTCGTGGGAATCAACATAATCGTAAGTCGATATGGATTTTATGTCAAAAGTGTGCATTGGAGATAGTTTGAAGGTCGAGAGGGTTACCATTCCGAAGGAGCGGGTCAGCCCCTTGGAATCTATGATTGTCTGATAACCATTCGACACTTTGTTCTCTTGAAAGAAATTCATAGACTGAATATCCATTGTCAGGCGAATCATAAAATCCGACCTCTTGTTATAGACATTGTAAGTGAGCGCTCCGCTCAAAGAACTTTCGCGGCGATTGGTGAGGTTTTGGTTTTCATCTCCCTCATAGGTGGTCAGTTGAGGAATATTGCGATCGCTCGTCAAACTCCACACCACTGCGTTGAGGGTTTTATTTGCCGCAAGGCGCGAAAAAATCTCCTGCATAAAACCGCTGCGATGCCACGAACCGTTTTTGTTGTGCTCCGTAGGACGATAGTCGGGGCGCGAGGGGTCTATAATATCGCGATTCACGAATGGGAAATCGTTTTTTGAATAGCTGTAAAAGGCTTTGGTGGAGCTGATTATATTGCTATTTCCGATTCGGACATTGGCGTAACTGTCCGATGTTGCAAAGCTGCCGACACTTTGCAAAATTTCAAATCCACGCGGCTTTGCCCACTCTGCCACGCTCTCCATCGTCACCGCTCCGCCCAATGCTCCGTTTGTGGTCTCCATTGCCGACACTCCGGCATCGACCGAAACTCTATCTACGAAAAATAGCGGTATCAACGAGAAATCGACAGCCCCCACCATCGGCGAGTTTATCCGCACTCCGTTCCAGAAAACGGCTGTGTGTGAGGGTGCTGTGCCGCGAAAGGTGGCGGTTTGAGTGTCGCCCCTCCCATAGGATTTTATGTTGATTGGCGAGTTCTGCAAGAGCAAATCACCCAGAGAACAGGTGCGGTTGGATTGCAACAGATTGGTGTCAATATCAACCTTTTGAAGCGTGAGTCGGCTTGCCCTTGTTCGTGCAATGACTTCAACTTTATCAATATTATAGCTCCTCTCCTGAGCCGCTACGGCACAGGAAACGAGCAAAAGCGATATGGCAATAATTTTCAGCACAAGTCACAAAAGTATACAAAAATTGAAAATTTATCAATAAATTTGTCCCAAAAGACCCAAGTGTCCCACAAATTATGCAAAAACTCTTCCTCATAGATGCCTATGCCCTGATTTTCAGGTTTCATTACGCCTTTGTCTCGCGCCCGATGCACTCGCCGGACGGGCAAAACATATCGGCTGTGTTCGGCTTTGTCAAGTTTCTCAACGAACTAATTGACAGAGAAAAACCTCACCACCTCGGCGTAGCTTTCGACCCGCGCGGCGGAAATTTCCGCCACCAACTCTACCCATTGTATAAGGCAAACCGAGAGGAGACACCCGAGGATATTCGACGCGCTGTGCCGCTCATCAAAGAGATTTTGGAGGCTATGAAGATTCCCATTCTCGAGGTGGCGGGATACGAGGCGGACGATGTCATCGGCACGCTCTCCCATAAGGCATCTCAGCGGGGTGAATATGAAACATATATGGTTACTCCGGACAAGGACTACGGACAACTTATTCGTCCGAATGTCTTTATGTATAAACCTGCAAAGGAGGGTGTCGAGATTGTCGGGTGCGACGATTTGTGTGGTGTTTATGGCATTGCTAATCCGAGGCAAATCATTGATATATTGGCGATTTGGGGTGATGCCTCGGACAATATTCCCGGCGTGCCAGGAATTGGTGAAAAGGGGGCGAGCAAACTGGTGGCACAGTGGGGAACTGTCGAAAATATTTTGCAAAATTTAGATAAACTTACCCCAAAACAGGCAAAGTCCATAGAGGAAAACAGGGAACAGTTAGAATTAGCTAAACGCCTTGCTACTATTTCATTAGATGTCCCCATTGAGTTCGACCCCGAGAGGTTGGTTATGGAGCAACCCAACGTGGAACAACTCAGAGAGATATATGTAAGGCTCAATTTTCAAATGTTTTTGAGGCAACTCAAAAGCATTGATTTTCATAATAACCACTCGGTGCAGACCGACCTTTTTGGCAATGTGGTTGAGCAGCCGACCTCCGTGAAGCCATATTCCCAAATCAAGGAGGAGGAGGATATACCTACCGTAAAAGAAATTGGTTTCGAGGATATTACAACCGTAAAACATAGCTATACGACTGTAACGGCAGAGAACGAAATTGAGGAGTTGGTCAGCTATATGATGCGCCAGCGGCAGATTTGTTTCGACACGGAGACAACTTCCCTTGACCCCTATGCGGCAAAATTGGTGGGGGTCTCGCTTGCAGTAGAACCACACACGGCATATTGGATACCGGCTAATCATCAATCTATTGAACTGCTAAAACCCCTCTTAGAGAACCCCGAAATCGACAAAATAGGACAGAACCTTAAATTCGATATCGAGATATTACGTTGTACTCATAACATTGATGTTCAGGGTATTCTATACGATACAATGATTGAACACTACCTGCTAAAGTCTGAGGAGCGTCATTCGATGGATTTTCTAGCGCGTAACTACTTAAATTACAACCCAATATCTTATGAAGATTTGGTTGGCAAGGGGGCGAAGCAGATAACTATCGACCGAGTCGATCCTCAGTTGGTTTCCGAGTATGCTGCCGAGGATGCGGATATTACGCTGCAACTGCACCAAAAACTATGGCAAGAGATTGAAAAAGAAAATCTTACAGAGCTTTATCATAAAATTGAAGAACCACTTATCAGGTGTTTGGTAACAACCGAGTTGAAAGGTGTAAAGATTGATATTCATACACTTGGCTATTCCGCCAAGGAGCTTAACCGCGAAATGCTGAGATTGGAGTCCGAGATACGGGAAATTGCCGAAACTCCATACCTTAACATAAACTCACCCAAACAGTTAGGGGAGATATTGTATGAAAAACTCAAAGTCATCGACAATCCCAAACTGACTAAGACCAAGCAATATAAGACCGACGAGGAGAGTTTGCAACAGATTGCGGATAAGCACCCGATTGTCGGAAAGATTTTGGAGTATCGAGGCATAAAAAAGCTGCTCTCCACCTACATCGAGGCATTGCCCAAGCTGATTAATCCGCGCACTGGACGGATACACACATCTTTTAATCAAGCTGTTACCTCGACAGGTCGTCTAAGTTCCACAAACCCGAATCTGCAAAATATCCCCATTCGCGATGCAGCGGGGCGCGAGATTCGCAAGGCGTTTGTGGCGGAAAAGGGTAGCGTACTCATCTCTGCCGACTATTCGCAAGTGGAACTCAGAATTATGGCGCACCTAAGCCAAGACCCCGCCCTGATTGAGGCTTTCAAGAATGGCGAAGACATACACACTACGACAGCGGCAAAGATATACAATGTTGCAGCAGAGGATGTTACCAAGGAGCAGCGCCGTCGGGCAAAGACTGCAAACTTCGGCATAATATACGGAATATCGGTTTTTGGGCTTTCTCAGCGACTAAATATTCCACGTGGTGAGGCTAAGGAGTTGATAGACGGTTATTTCTCCCTCTATCCAGGAGTTCGTCGCTATATGGAGGAGTGCAAAATCGAGGCGCGCGAAAGGGGATTTGTAGAGACAATTTTCGCACGCCGTCGCTACCTGCCTGAGATTACCTCTAAAAATGCCGTAATGCGCTCATATGCAGAGCGAAATGCAATAAATGCACCTATTCAGGGTTCGGCAGCCGACATTATGAAGTTGGCAATGATAGAGGTTGCGGCGGCGATTGCCCCCCTGAGCGCGACCATCGTTTTACAGGTTCACGACGAATTGGTGGTGGAGTGCCCCGCCGCCCAAGCCGCCCAAGTGATGGAAATTATGAGAGAAAAGATGATGAATTGTACCAAAATTTTAGTACCTTTGGCAGTGGATGCCGCCGCGGCAGAAGATTGGTTGGCAGCGCACTAAAATAACCTTCGATATGTACAGCGAATTTCTTGATTTTGCCATAAATTTGGCACGAGAGGTTGGTAAAATCCAACTATCATACTTTAGGAGTGGCAACTTAGATATTACCACCAAAACAAACGTTTCGGACATTGTAACCCGTGCCGACAAAGAGTGCGAAGAGTATATTGTCAAGGAGATTTTTGCAACTTATGCCGACCACAAAATCCTTGGCGAAGAGGGTGGTTTTCGCGGAAATGAAGCGAGTGAATATATGTGGGTGGTAGACCCATTGGACGGCACTACAAATTACAGTCAGGGATTACCCATTTTTGCTGTCTCCATCGGATTGGTACACAAGGAACAAACCATCCTCGGGGTGGTGTATGCCCCCTATCTCAAAGAGCTGTTTTATGCGGTAAAAGGTGGCGGTGCTTATATGCAATGCGGAGATAATGAAGCTCTTGATATAAGAGTTGCCGATAAACGCTCTCTGGATTGTTCGGTCATAGGAACAGGTTTCCCATATGATAAAGGTGTGAATGCTGACAATAATAGTGATAATGTAGCCCGCATTGTGCCCTATGTACGTGATTTGCGGCGTATGGGTTCGGCGGCTTATGACCTTTGTGCTGTTGCAGCAGGAATGTTGGACGGATATTGGGAGATGACCCTCAATCTTTGGGACGTATGCGCCGGGAATCTTATTGTGCAGGAGGCTGGAGGTGTGATATTTAATTATCGACTTGATAGAAAAATTTCGATAATTGCCGGCAATGGCACGATTATTGAAGAGATTAAACGATATATTCAATAGACATTATATATGCAATTACTTTATCCCTGTAAGAAAATCCACGGAAAGCAACACCCCGAGTGGGCGTATGATGCGGTACTCTATGAACTCAATATGAGACAGTTTACTACCGAAGGAACTTTTGTGGCGGCGGCAAAGGAGCTACCAAGGCTCAAAAAACTTGGTGTAGATGTCATTTGGCTTATGCCTATTTTTCCTATTGGCGAACAGAGGCGTAAAGGGTCGCTCGGAAGTTATTATTCGATAAGAGATTACAGAGCCGTAAACCCCGAGTTCGGGACTATGGACGATTTTCGTGCATTTTTACAACAGGCTCAAAATGAGGGGGTAAAAGTTATTCTGGACTGGGTGCCCAACCACACGTCGCGCGATGCGGTTTGGACGATTGAACACCCTGATTGGTACGAGTTTGACACAGAGAAGAACGAGATTGCAACCCCATTCGACTGGACGGATACCGCAAAGTTGGACTATTCTCAACAAGCGATGAGGGAGGAGATGGTTGCCGCGATGAAGTTCTGGCTCTCGCAAGGGATTGATGGCTTTCGCTGCGATATGGCGATGCTCCAACCTATCGACTTTTGGGATTGGGCAACGCCTGAATTAGAACAAGTTAAACCCGACATATTTATGCTTGCCGAAGCCGAAGGTGTGGAGTTCCACAGGCGCGCTTTCGATGCAACCTATGCGTGGGATATGCACCATTTGTTGGTGAAAATAGCTCAGGGGCAGGCAAATGCCGATTCGCTACGCGAGCGGTTGAAGTGGGAGGCGTTCCACTATCCCGAGCAGGCGATACGAATGCAGTTCACCAGCAACCACGACGAAAATTCGTGGAGCGACACAGAGTTTGTCCGATTCGGGGCGGCAGCTAAGGCAATGGCGGCATTAACCTACATTTTGCCTGGTATACCTCTGATTTACAACGGACAAGAGGTGGCGCAACCGCGACGGTTGGCTTTCTTCGACAAAGACGCTATCGAGTGGGGCGCGCCGAATGATTTTAGTGATTTATACGAAAAGCTATCCTCGTTGAAACACGCCCACCCTGCACTCAGAGCAGGCGAACAGGGTGGTGATTTATACTCGATTGACAACTCGGAGCAGTGGCGAATCTTTGCAGTAAAGCGAAAAATAGGTGAGCAAACGGTTATAGCCCTCTTCAATTTCAGCGGCGCGGATGCGTGGGTGAAATTTTGGGATGAGGATTTCAACGGAGAGTATAATCAGCTGCTTTCCAATGATAAAGCGCAATTAACATCGGATAGCGACTTTTTGCTTGCTCCTTGGGGGTGGTTTGTTTATTGGCGGTAGAGGTGGTGACTATAAGTTTTATAATGCCGACTATTAGCGAAAAAAGATTAACGAAATATGGTAAGAGTAAGATTTGCACCAAGTCCCACGGGGGCTTTACATATTGGGGGCGTGCGCACTGCCCTCTACAACTACTTTTTTGCACGCCAAAATGGCGGCAAATTTATCCTCCGTATAGAGGATACCGATTCTGCACGCTTTGTTCCCGGGGCTGAGGCTTATATTATCGAGTCTCTGAAATGGGCTGGTATTGAGATTGATGAGGGGGTTTCGGTGGGTGGACCTCACGCGCCATATCGCCAGTCGGAACGCCGCGAGATATACCTGAAATATGCGTTGGAGTTGGTCGAAAAGGGGTGGGCATACTACGCTTTCGACACGCCCGAGGAGCTGGATGCTATCCGTGCAGAAAATGGAGAGACATTTTCGTATAACTATACTGTCCGTGAGAAACTTGCAACATCTCTCAACCTCTCTGCCGAGGAGGTAGAGGAGCGTTTGGCAAGGGGCGACCAGTGGGTTATCCGATTCAAAATGCCCGAGGGCGAAACCATTGAGATGGATGACCTTGTTCGGGGACATATTTCGGTAAACAGTTCAACGTTAGACGACAAGGTTCTCTATAAATCTTCAGACAAATTACCTACCTACCACTTGGCGAATATTGTGGATGACCGTCTGATGGAAATCACGCACGTAATCCGCGGCGAGGAGTGGTTACCCTCTCTGCCGTTGCACTATATGCTCTATCGCGCTTTCGGTTGGAGCAGTGAGCAGCCTCTGTTTGCCCACCTGCCGCTGTTGCTAAAACCTACGGGCAGCGGAAAACTCAGCAAACGGGATGGCGATAAGTTGGGCTTCCCCGTATTCCCTCTACAGTGGCAACCCACGGACGGCTCGGAGGGCGCACGCGGCTACCGCGAAGATGGCTATCTGCCTGAGGCCTTTGTGAATATGTTGGCTTTATTGGGATGGAATCCCGGCAACGACCATTCAGAAATTATGACAATGGAGGAGATGATTTCGCTATTTTCCATTGACAAAGTGGGCAAATCCGGCTCGCGTTTCGACCCCGAAAAGGCGAAATGGTTCAACGCCCAATATCTCCACACAACCTCTAATGAGGTCTTAGTAAAAATGTTCCGCCCCGTATTGGAGGAAAAAAACATAAAAGTAACAGACGAAAAGTTAGAAAAAATCGTTGGCATTGTTAAGGAGAGAGCCACCTTTGTTAGTGACCTATGGGAACTTTCAAAATATTTCTTTGAAGCCCCCCAAAGCTATGACGAAAAGGTTGTTGCGAAATTTTGGACGGGAGATAATCCCGCACACCTTGTGGAGCTAAAGCGCCGATTGATTATGGTTGAGGATTTCACCGCCGAGAAGCTCGAAAGCGTTGCCAAAGAGTGGATTCACATCAAGGAGTTGCCTATGGGTAAGATTATGAACACTCTACGACTGGCACTTGTTGGTACAAATGCGGGCGCAAACCTCTTCGAGATTGCACAAATAATCGGCAGAGAAGAGTTTAACAGACGTATTGAACGAGCACACAATCTTTTAGGGTAATTTGCACGCAAAATAAACACTAAAAACCAACCACTCGTTTGTAACTTTTTGCTCTTTCTCACGTCTAATATATAACAAGGAAAATTAGGAGGACAAAATAATGAAAAACGCAATTTTAATATTTGTTTTTGCACTGATAGCCACAGCGGCATCGGCGCAAGGTGGTTACTTTGATGACGACCTGTATGGAACTGCAAAAAAAAGGGTTACGCCCACTGTTAAACAACCCGCCCAACAGAAAAAATATTACTCCACCGTAAGGAGCGGTGAAGACAAAATGGGAGAGTATGTTGATAACTACGAGGATGCTCTTCGCAACCGAGTTGAGGGGTTTACCTCAGACAGGCAATACCCTAGGGAGTATTGGCAGATGCAGGATAAGTTTGTGGAGATGCTGTCCAAGAAATATGACCGCGCGTTTTATAACGTAATAGTTATAAACGATAAAGTTTGGGTTGAGCCTAACTATGTCACTACCTTGTTCGATGATGGCGACCCTACGTTGGCTTTGGCTGAGTATGTGGACGGGGTGAAAAAAGGACTTAATTCAAACAATGTAAGCATCACCGTAAACGTGGTAGACCCTTGGCGCACCTCTTGGGGTATGTCCTATTTTGGGTTATCATACGCTTGGGGACGTCCGTGGTATGGCTCTGCGTGGTATTCACCTTGGTATAATCCGTGGTATGACCCGTGGTACTCATCTTGGTATGACCCGTGGTATAACCCTTGGTATGGCTCTTGGTACTCGTGGCATTCGCCTTGGTACAATTCGTGGCATAATCATTGGTGGGGTGGGGGCTACTATCCGGGTGGCGGACACCATCCCGGTGGGTCGGGAGGAAGCTGGTATCCGGACAAGAACCGCCCATCTCGATACTATGGCAACACGGCTTCTGGCGGACGCCCCAGCGGCAACAACCGCAATGGAGACTACCGCACGGGTAGCGGTTTCGGAGGCGGCGGAGTTGCCGAAAACAGACCTAATGTGAAGGTTTACGATAACTCTAACCGCAATGAAACGCCTACGCGCAGACCGGGCGCAGGTTCAACCATTTCGGGCAGTCAAGAACGCGGAACATCCACACGTCGTCCGTACATTGAGACAGACAACCGCACCACAACAACTCGCAACGAACGACCAACAACCGAACGTAACAACTACACACCACCCGCTCAGAACCGCCAGACGGTAACCACACCACCAGCACAGACACGCTCCACCTACACCCCACCCGCCGGCAATAGAGACGGTGGCGGCACAGTTACAAGACGCAGGTAGCATATATCAGCCTGTGTCATTGTACACAGGAAAGCGCACTGTGGAGGTGACGCAGGCTGAATACTTTTTAGAAACGACAGAGATAAAACTTATAACCCCACAAAGGGGGCATACTAATATCATTGGTACTGCATATTAAATAATTATTATATTTATGCAATCACTCATAATGGAACTTTTTTGCGCTAGATAATGAGTAAACAAATGGCATTTATAATTGAATAACTGAAATATAGAACAAAATGCGATTCGCTAAAAAATTATGAAAAAGTTTATACTATCACTATTTGCAGCATCCTTTGTTGGTGTGGCTTGGGCACAGAGCACGGCAGAGTTGCTTGGTTTCTCGCAGCACAATTTTACATTCGCCACAGCCCGTTCTGCAGCTATGGGTGGAGCTTTCACATCGCTGGGGGCAGATGCTGTGTCAATGAACCTCAATCCGGCAGGGTTGGCAATGTATCGCCGTAGCGAAATCATAATAACACCCTACCTAAATCTAGGAAACACAAGTAATAGCTATGCGGTTCCACTCTCATCGAAACTTCAAAACTCACCCAGCAATAACGAAAAGTACAATAAGTTTGGTTTAGGGAATATAGCAGGCGTCTATGCCAATGGTAATTACACGATTGGGTTTGGATTTTCGCGAGTAGCCGACTTTTACTCAAATTCGCTTAGCACCGGATTTGACGAAGGATTATCAATAACCGATATGTTTGCCGCACAATTGGCAGGCATAGACAAAAAGAATATCGGAGTGCCGCCCGGCGACATTTATCGCGCCTTTTACGACTACCCACCGGTGCTGTGGGGTGCGATTCTGGGATACCAAACAGGCGGTGTGATTCCGGCAGATGGGAATGCAACACAGTACTATTCGCTCCTCTATGGCGGAGACAAGGTGGCACCGTATCTACTAAGCAAAAAAAGCGGAGCAATAGATGAGTTTACTCTCAGCGGCGCTTACAACTTTGAGGATAAAATCTACTTTGGCGCCACGATGGGATTCCAAGACATTCGCTATTCGCGTTGGGACAACTACCAAGAGTACGGCGAAAAAGGTAATAAGGGTGATTTGGATATGGTAGATTACAATCGCCGATTGGCAACCACGGGTTCGGGCTTCAACTTCAAGGTGGGTGTGACGGCTCGTCCGGTGAGCTGGATGCGTATCGGTGTTAGCTACCACTCACCCACGTGGATGTCGCTCAGAGAGAGCTACTACGAGGATATGACAACATTCAACCGTCTGGATAACGGCAAAAGCTACTATTCGGACACCCCTGAGTTTCTTAATGACTACAACGCCTACACCCCCTCGCGCCTTCTGAGCGGTGTTTCGATAAGCCTGAGCAATCGTCTCATATTATCGTTTGATTATCACCGTTGTTGGTATGGCAATATGGGATTTTCTAAGAGTTTCAAAGAGTATGCCTACCGCCCGACGGTGCTCTCAGACGCGGTGGATAACTATGCCAACATTCAGGCAAATATGGACAAAAGAAACGGAAATATAAATCTGAATGGAATTATAAGCAATAACTATGAGGCTACCAACACATTCAGTCTTGGGCTTGAGGCACAGGTGCTTCCTGGATTCTTTGCGCGGGCGGGAGCCTTGGTACAGGATTCGCCCTACAAAAACAAGAATTTGAAAGACTACGGACGCATAGAACAAGGGTCATTCGGCATCGGATGGCGCAACAGCAACTTCAACATAGATATAGCTTGGCTGAACTCCACAACCAAACAACTACCATATCAATACTTCAACCTCAATAAAGACAACATCTCGTCAGCGGGATGGAATAGTGCAACCCACACGACAGACCGAATAATGATGACCTTCGGACTAAGGTTCTGACGCAGGAGGGAGTAGTGTGAAAGAAAGTAGGTTGCGCGGTGTAAATTGATTTATACCGCGCAACTTGTTCTATAAATCAGCATAACTCATCCTCGCGGAAATTTGTATTCTCAGCAGCCGCAAGATTTTCTCGAAGCTGCTCCACCGAACTCACGCCGACAATAACGGACGTGATGGCAGGATTAGCCAACTGCCACGCTATAGCCATCTGCGAGAGCGACTGCCCGCGGTTATCGGCAATTTTTTTGAGATTTCTAACCTTTTCTATGTTCTCCAAAACCTGCTCTACCTGCAAAAATCCGTGAGCCTTAGCCGCACGCGAATCTGCAGGTATTCCCCTGAGGTACTTTTCGCTGAGCTGACCTTGTGCCAAGGGCGAGAAGCTCACGCAGCCCAAACCATACTCCCGATGCAGCGCGAAGTGCTCCTGCTCAGCCTCCCTATCCAAGAGCGAATATCTGAGCTGGTCTACAATCACGGGAGTTTTCAACTCGCGAAGAATATCGAGTGCCTCGCGCATCTTTGATGCCGGATATTTCGAGAGACCCACATAGAGTGCCCGCCCGCTACGCACGATGGTATCTAGAGCACTCATAGTCTCCTCTAGCGGAGTTTGGGGGTCGTAACGGTGGCTGTAAAAAATATCTACATAATCGACACCCATACGCACAAGACTCTCATCACAACTGGTAATCAAGTGTTTACGCGAACCCCAATCACCATAAACCCCCTCCCACATCAAGTGCCCTGCTTTGGTGGTGATTACGATTTTATTGCGATGGGCAGCCAAATCTTCTTTAAGAATCCTGCCGAAAGTAAGCTCGGCAGCACCGGGGGGAGGTCCGTAATTATTCGCCAAGTCGAATTGTGTAATGCCGTTTTCGTAGGCTTCAAGCACTATTTTGCGTGCATTTTCATAAGAATCAATCTCATTAGAAAAATTGTGCCACAGTCCGAGTGATATTTCCGGCAGTAGCAGTCCGCTCCGCCCGCAGCGATTGTATTTCATATCATTATTTTTAACGTAGAGACGGGGCATTCCCCATCTCTACAAACGGATTATATTATTTACAAATTATCAATGACCCTCTTCATCTGCTCGCCAAGACCGATTTGGTAACCCTGCGAGAAGAAGACCACTCGACCGAAGGTGTCGGCGATAATGAATATCGGCAGATTGTTGATATTCTGAATTTTCATCATATCCTTCAGTATTGCAGCCGTCTGCCCTTCATTGTCGTAACCAGCAACTACCGTATTGGGTAATATGCCAAATTCTTGCGCATCAAATTTCGAAAACTGTTCGGCATCCTTGAATACAAGCACTATGGAACGCCCCCACTTTTCATAAAAATCTTTCAGAGCAGTCAAGTCTCTCATAGCGTGATTGGTAGGCTCTTGCTTTGCACCGACCAATGCCAATATAAAATACCCGCGCCCCGTTGTTGCCAATAGTGAACCAACATTGCCATCGCGTACATAGAGCGACTCGGGATTCATCTCGCCAATAACTTTTACCTTTGCATCATCCTGTCTCATAATAAGTTCCACCTTACTCTCTCTGCCCGCCTCCACATCAAAAATAACGTCATTGACCAGCACCGCGCCGCTTGCCAAGCGAGTACCCGAAACGAGCATATACCTACCCTGCTCCAACTCTAAAGGGCTATTAAACAAACTACCCCTCACCTTTTCGCCACCCATATCAACATTCGAGCGCGACGAACGTAGATTTACCGTGTTGAATACACCATCCGTAAGTTTAGCCAACGTAAAGTGTGTCATAAGCTTAGGCTCTTCCTTGCCCTTGAACTCAATCACCACCTTGCCCTTTTCTGGCACTGCCGCCGTGGTAATGTTCACCCACTTTGCCGACGCCGTGTCATAGTATTGCAAATTCTCAGTAACAGGTTCTAAACGTGCTGCATAACCCTTGCTACGAAGCAGCGTGATTACATATCTTTCGTATGCTGCCTTGTCCGCCATTCGCGAGTCGTGCACCGCGAGTGGGGTGATGTGGAAATTGCCGGGGTTCAATTCGGGAACTAACTTAACACTCTTTGTGGTGGCAATCAACTCCTGAGCAGTTGCGCAACCTCCCACCTGGGCAAAGCGTGTACGAAAGGGGGTGAGTAGCTCATAACCAACACGCGGATTGAGGATGTACTCCTCGAAAAAGGGTTCATTACAGTATTGATACGCAACCGTGAGATGGTCGCGGAGAACATCGGCAGGAGTGTCGCGCAAATCCTTTGCCGATACCACATTGAGCAACATAAGGGCAACGGACAACTGCTCCTTGGGGGTCTCTTTCAAGAATTTAGCTATCTGGTCGTGGTTGCCGCGCGAGGCAGACAAGAGCTGTTCGACATCAGCCGCTTGCGCGCCAATCTGGACAGCCAAAGCTGCGGCACTCTCTGCTGTAGCGAATGTAGAGGTGTAGCAATTTCTTATGGAGTCCTCCACCGCCAGACGGAGGTTATTCTCGGCACGCTGAGCGGGAGTAATCTCGCGAGAGACGCTTTTCCCCGCGGGAGGTACAATATCAAATGCCGTTACCCCGACAGGGTTATTCAGAACTACTCGAATCAAACTATCTTGACCAAAATTTAATTGACTGAAACCATAGTTTGATCCGTCGTTCGCCCAAACCACCATCGAACCCAAACCGGCTGAAAGCGAGGTGCGCCCTACCGAATCGGCTTTTTTGCGTGCTGCGGGGTAGAACTGCGCATAGTTGTATATACCGAAATCGACATTTGCGCCGGCAACTGCTTTTCCCTGATTATCAACAACCTCAACCACGGCAGAGGCAACATCGGCATAATTTTTGGTGACGTTTATCTCCACAAAGCAATCATTCTCAGAGATTACCTCCTCCGTACCATAATGTTTGCCAAAAACCTTCGTGTGCATCAGAAGTGCACGTGCTGCCGGAGCATCAAACCATCCGGTATTTACCACAGGTTCAGGCTCGCACGCACCGATATAGACCCACTCTCCGTCTGCCCAAGCCTCCACCCAAGCGTGGTTATCGTCCGAGTGCGCCCAGCGCGGTGTGTAGACCTGACGCGAGGGAATACCCACCGCCCGCAAAGCCGCCACCGTAAATGTGCTCTCCTCGCCACAACGCCCATAGGCACTGCGAACCGAAGCCGAGGGGGCAGAGGTACGCGCATCCGAAGGGGTGTATACCACCTTTTCGTGACACCAGTGGTTCACCTCGAGGATTGCATCTCGCATCGAAAGCCCCTTTACTCTATCCTTCAACTCATTATAGAAGGTCACGCGCGAGGTGTCCAAATTCTCGTTATTGACCCTCACGGGAAGGACGTAGCTCAGAAAAATCTCTTCGGGAACATTCCAACCTAATGAATCTTTAGCTTTTAGTGTTGTGCGAACGTTGGTCAAATAGAGCTCCTGCGAGAAGTCCCACGCGTCGCCCACGGGCATATAGGCATACAAAAATTTCAAAGCGTCCTGCTCTTCAGCACTAATATCAGCAGGTATGGCAGGTATCCACCCCTTGCGAGACTCCAATTTTTGTTCGATTTCAGCTTTGCGCGCCTTGTCCGAAATGAGCCCACCGCCTGAGCAAGATGCTAATAAAGAGGCGATTACAAAGATTAATGTTTTTTTCATTATGGTCGAATGTTTTTTTTTGATAAAGATATGCACAAAGTTAATATTTTTTTCCTAATTTTGAGGGGTTTGGGGTGGAACTAGTGAGAGTTTTGGATTGACACTAAATCACTAAGCAATATATGAACGTTCCTCTGATTTTTTGGCTTGTGCCCATTGCAGCAATTGTGGCATTAGTTTTTGCACGCTATTTCTTCGTGCAGATGAAGGCTCAGTCCGAGGGGACTGAGCGGATGAAAGAGATTGCATCCCACGTGCGCAAGGGGGCAATGGCTTACCTGAAACAACAATATCGAGTTGTTACAGTAGTATTTATTGTTCTCGCAGCCTTCTTCGCACTGCTCGCCTACGGCTTTGGAGTGCAGAACCCTTGGGTACCATTTGCATTCCTCACGGGTGGGCTCTTTTCGGGCATTGCCGGCTTTATCGGTATGAAGACCGCAACATACGCCTCGGCACGCACGGCTCAGGCGGCTTCGGAATCGCTCAATCGCGGTCTGAGGGTTGCCTTTCGCTCGGGTGCGGTGATGGGTCTTGCGGTGGTAGGTTTGGGGCTTTTGGACATCTCGATTTGGTATTTGGTGCTCGACTATTTCGAACCCGCCGACGGAGGGCAAAAACTTGTTGTCATTACAACCACGATGCTGACCTTCGGAATGGGCGCTTCTACTCAGGCTCTCTTTGCGCGTGTGGGTGGGGGTATATACACGAAAGCTGCTGATGTGGGGGCTGACCTCGTGGGTAAGGTGGAGGCAGGCATACCCGAAGATGACCCGCGCAACCCGGCAACCATTGCCGACAATGTGGGTGATAATGTGGGCGATGTGGCAGGTATGGGGGCTGACCTCTATGAGAGCTACTGCGGCTCGGTGTTGGCAACGGCGGCGTTGGGTGCGGCTGCCTTTTCGAGCGTAGGCGGCACGGTGCAGATGAATGCCGTTTTTGCACCGATGTTGATTGCAGCAGTGGGCATATTGTTGTCTGTCATAGGTATATTTTTGGTAAGAACCAAGGAGGGTGCTACAATGAAACAACTTCTCGGCTCACTCGGAATGGGAGTTAATGTAAGCTCACTACTTATTGCCGGAGCCACCTTTGCAATACTGTTCTTACTGGGAATCGAAAATTGGCTCGGATTGTCATTCTCCGTTATAACAGGTTTGGTTGCGGGTATAATTATAGGTCAGGCAACAGAATACTACACATCACACTCCTACAAACCCACCCAAAAGGTGGCACAGAGCGGACAGACCGGTCCGGCAACGGTGATTATTTCGGGTTTGGGGCTTGGTATGCTCTCCACGGCGATTCCCGTGATAACCATTGCCGCTGCCATAATTTTTGCATATCTCTTTGCCAATGGTTTCGATATGTCGATTTCGGCAACCTCTCTCTCGCAGGGGCTGTATGGTATCGGAATTGCCGCCGTTGGTATGCTCTCGACTTTAGGCATAACCCTTGCCACGGATGCTTACGGACCCATTGCCGACAATGCGGGAGGTAATGCCGAGATGAGTGGTCTGCCCAAAGAGGTGCGCCGACGCACAGATGCACTCGATGCACTGGGCAACACAACAGCCGCTACGGGCAAAGGCTTCGCCATTGGTTCGGCAGCGCTCACCGCACTTGCTCTGATGGCTTCGTATATAGAAGAGGTAAAAATCGGACTGCTGCATATCGGACAAACAGCCATTGATATTGCCGGGCGTACCGTCAATGTTGTTGATGCCACAATACCCGACTTTATGGAGTACTACCAAGTTACGTTGATGAATCCCAAGGTGCTCATTGGCATTTTTATAGGCTCGATGATGGCATTCGTATTCTGTGGACTGACGATGAATGCCGTAGGGCGTGCCGCTCAATCAATGGTAGAGGAAGTACGCCGTCAGTTCCGCGAAATCAAGGGTATCCTAACGGGTGAAGGTACTCCCGATTATGCACGTTGCGTCGAGATTTCGACTAAAGGTGCTCAGAAAGAGATGTTATTCCCATCGCTTCTGGCAATTATTGTGCCCATCGCGGTAGGTGTAGTTTTCGGAGTTGCAGGAGTACTTGGGCTATTAGTGGGCGGACTTGGTACGGGCTTCGTGTTGGCTATCTTTATGGCAAACTCGGGTGGCGCGTGGGACAATGCCAAGAAATATGTGGAAGAGGGTCACTATGGCGGAAAAGGCTCAGACACCCACAAGGCTACAGTGGTGGGGGACACCGTGGGCGACCCGTTCAAGGATACCTCGGGTCCATCACTCAATATATTGATAAAACTGATGAGTATGGTCTCTATCGTTATGGCGGGGCTTACTGTGGCATTCTCGGTGCTGTAGGGGGTGCTTGTTTTAGGACTTGTGTTAAATAACAATATATGCCGATGATGAATTAGATATCTTTCGTATGTTTAGTTGCAGTGATAATCTATTTTATCGCAAAGGCTGCTGAACTCCGCAAAGATAGATAATCATTATTGAATGGATAAAATTTTGTACCATTAACTCGGCATTAAAGACGAATTATGAAAAATTTACTATTAATATTGATTTTCGCAATTTTACCGATTTCCATAAAGGCACAAACGACAGTGAAGTTGAACTCGTTATATGCCCTTGTGGGGGTAATCAACCCCGCTATCGAGATACCAATATCCGACAAGGTATCCTTTCAGAGCGAACTCGTAATTTCGCCTTGGAAATCAATTAGCTGGAAAGGAAAGGAACACCCTATGTTGTTTGGATTCCTCATCAATGAGTTCCGCTATTATTTCCGAGAAAAACAGAACGGATGGTATGCTGCCGGCAACTTCGGACTTGGCATTATCCATATGTCCAAGCCGAAGATATTGGAGACCGGGAAATTCGAGTTTGATAATAGATATAGCAAAGGTTGGAGTATGATGGTGGGTTTTGGTGGCGGATATCAGACTTCTATCGGAGGACGATGGAGGATGGATATTTACGCCGCACTGGGTTGGATGCTCAGCTATTACAATGGCTACAGCCTTGACGGAGAGATTCAAATGCACCCGCCACGCCCCGTTCCACCGAAATATCCCGACCCGTGGAACGCCTCGGGTGAATGGATGCCATATAAGCTCGGTGTATCGTTCGGATACAAACTGTTTGACAAATGAGACCGTGCAATTTTCATCCCCTATCCCCCTTAAAGCAACAATGAAGACAAAACTAACAACACTACTTATGATTGTCGCTCTGGCATTATCGTGTGGCGATGGTGGGCGTGTCGATGTTCCGCAAGCGGCGGTTATCGGCTCACGCGAAGGTGACCTTGTAACAGTAAATATTCGCGAGGTAAGCGACACGGTGGATATGCCTCTATCGGCGTGGGTCGAGGATTTAGAGATTGTGCAACTGGATGGCAGTAGCGACGATGCTTTCACAAATGGTTACAAAATTTGTCTGTCGGACAACTACATTCTAATATTTGGCAATATCACCAACGCCACAAAGCTCTACGAACGGAAAACGGGTAAGTTCGTGGGCAACATAGGTAATGTGGGGCGCGGACCGGGCGAATACTTTGCCATCTACTCGGCACAGATTGACGAGCCAAACGGGCTTATCTACTCCCAACCGTGGCAGATGAGAGAGATTTTGGTACACAACCTGCGCGGCGAGTTCACCGGGAGAATACCCCTTGCCAACGTGGCGGAGAAGGGCAATATCAGGGTCGATGTGCCCAATAGAGTTATTACGGTGAGCGTTATCCCCTTCAAGGGGGGTAGCAATAGTGCGGTGTGGGTGCAGGATTTCGAGGGGAATGTGATTGACAGCGTAGCGGCAGGGCGGTTTGCCGTTAATCCGGACTACTCGAACGAGGTGGATTATAATGGCAACACCGATGCTTTCGACTTCTCGCTGCTACGCTGGAGCAATCAGCCCGACACGCTCTACCACTACGAAAACAAGGTGCTCAAGCCAGTCTTTACCGTTACAATCGACGGGCTTGAACCCTCTAAGGGCTATGCGGATGCGGTAACGCGTACCTACAATGAATTGCCGGGCTACTTCCTTGGCGGCGTGGGGCAGAATAGAAAGGTAGAAAAGAGAGGGAATAGTGAATCTACGACAGTGATACCCGTGTGGATGTATGTGGATAAAAAAGAGTTGCGTGGAGCGTGGTTCAGACTCCGCAATGATTTTGTCGGGGGACGGGTGGAGTATCCCACCTTCACGGGCGGATATTTCGTGAGCAACGTGAGCGACCCGTTTAAGTTTGTCGAGCAGTTGGAGGCGGCACGGGGCAAAGCCTCAGCAGCTGTGCGCGAACGCATTGACGGGCTCCTGAAAAGCATTGACCCCGAAGGAAATAACGTTTTGATGCTGGGGCGGGTGAAACAGTGATATTTATTGAATGAGGGACAGAGTAAACTTGGTTAAATAACAACCCCTAAATGAGACTACTATTCATAACAGCAATCCTGCTTACTTCGTGCGACCCGGCACCAAAACCTCAACCGGTCACCCTTAAATTCAATGAAGGGGAGTTCTAAAAATCAATGATTAGAACTCCCCTATAGTAAATCGCAATCGATTCATTGCATTTTTTTAAGGATGTATTAGTCACTGAAAGGTCTTCTCACTTGAATTGATTCTATATTAGATAGCGCATAATTAATCAAAGCAAAGCTATACAAAACCACTAACAGTTCAATATTTAGGATTACCATCAACCATATTGCTGCTAATGCTGACACTGCAATTTTTTTGATGCAACTCTTCTTTCCAACTGTAATCGAAAACAATAACGAACATAGCAATAATAGTCCGCATAACAGAACTTGTAAGTAGTGAGTACCATCTGGTACTATGAACAGCAATGCAAATGCGAGTGTGAGGATGTAAATAATAATCTCTAAAAGTAGTTTCATTGTATCACATATCTTTAGGGGTATAAACTTTACCATCAAATACAGGCGAAGAACCATCGCCATTCTCCGCCTCATTAGCCACTAAGGATGCAATAGTTGCGGCAATAGCACTCCCTCCAGGACCCAAAAACAGCCCCCACGCAGCACCGACTCCGTCAGCAAGAATTGTAGCCGAACCTTTCGACTTAGTTATATCCTTGGAATTTGTAAACTCTGAAGTTGTCCAAAAATCTGTAGAAGCAGCAATTACACTATTATACACATCTCTTTGAAAAGCTGATAAATCAGCAAGTTCCAAAGATTCAATATTGGAATTCGTTGCGACCTTCGTTGCATCGCAATTTTGAAGAATGTATTCAACGAGAGCTTCGGCTGTTGTCTTTCCGGTAACTTTCCTTGAATCAAAGTTAGTGAAAAAATTTTTAATTTCCAAAATTATAGTTTTATCAACATCTCCCAATTGAGGTTGAGCAGCAATAAAATCAATAACATCAGCAATTATTAAATCATTCTGATTTTTTGATTTAGTACGAACTTCAGGTAGATATTCAGTATAAATCTTCTGAAGCAAAATGTTATGCAATTCTGCAATTTGTGCTGCGGTCTCTATTCGAGGTGGCAGCTCTTCTTTCTTTTTACAAGATGTAAATACGAATGTGGCACTAAGTACCAATAAAAACGAAATTAATTTTAAAGTTTTCATGTTCGTTAATTTTAATTTATTAATATTGATTTGTAGATCTACTTTGTAAAGCTAAAAAAAAAAAACGATAGTACAAAATTATTTCTTGATTCAGGTTCAATAAATAATTAGGTTCTACAGGATTTCGTGTGAGAATAGTTATCTTTGCCGAATGACAGCAACCGAAGTATTGAGTAAATTATTATTGCCTATGAGTAGTGATTGGTCGATAGGCAGTGTAGACATCGACGAGCAAAACGAGGAAGTTCGTATTGAGCTTGTCTATAACAATGAAGTGGTAATTATTGATGGCGTAAGTTATCCTATCTATGACTATCGTTCAGTTCGAGAGTGGCGACACTTGGATTTGTGGCAATATAAGAGTTACCTTGTTGCCCGTATTCCGCGTTATATTGTTGGAGATAAGGTAATAAGCTTGGGCGTACCGTGGTCAGCGCCATTGGAACGTATGACCACTTTGCTCGAAAAAAAACGATAAAGACTTTGCAAGTAACCAAGAGTCAGAGTGGTACTGCAAGGTTATTGCGTATAAGTTTTGACCAAGTACATCGTGTGATGCACCGAGCAGTAGAGCGCGGTATGGCATTGCGAGATAGTGATGAGCTATATAAATATGTTAGCATTGACGAGAAAGCTATAAGTCGTGGTCACGAGTACGCATCAATTTTATCGGATGAGTTGAGCGGAATTGTGATAGAGGTTAGTAAAGGCAGGACAAAGGAAAGTGTTGATAATTTGTGTATTAAAGGTTTATCTGAGGAGCAGCGAGGGGCAGTAGAGCGAATATGCACCGATATGTGGGATCCTTATATTTACGCAGCAAAGGAGTATTTTGGGCAAGCATTGCACTGCCACGATAATTTTCATTTGGTCGGTTATTTGAATAAGGCTGTTGATAAGGTACGTCGCCGAGAGGTTAAGTTACACGAAGATTTGAAACGAACTAAGTATTTGTGGCTCAAGGACACAAATAATTTTACAGATAAGCAGTATGCGACTTTCGAGGCTATACGGGGAGCAAATTACGAGGTATCTCGGGCTTGGCAAGTGAAGGAGAATTTTAGAGATATTCAGTTTCGGCAAGAAAACTATCAAAGTGCATTATCAATATATATGCTTTGGAAACAGAACGCATTAAGGGTAAATATACCTGAGATAAACCAAGTAGTAGAAATGTTTGACAGGCATAAAAAAGGAATTGTAAATGCGATACTAACTGGCGCAAGTAATGCAAGGGCAGAGAGGTTAAACAGCTCTATCGAAGAGATAAAAAGAATAGGCAGAGGATACCATAAATTTGAAAACTTCAGAACCGCAATACTATTCTTCAATGCAAACCTCAAACTTTACCCACACGAAAACCAGTAGAACCAATAATTATATTTACTTGATAATTATCAGTAGTTCGCTAAAAATTTTTAGCTCCAGACACCCCCGCGGGGTCTGTTCAGTATTGAATCACAGATCGTTATCTCTGAGGAGACCCCGCGCCCCTGCGCGGGATGGCAACCCTAGGGTAATATGCTAATTAACAAGGTGTTAAATGAATTATTAACGAACTATTGTCAAAAGGTAAATCGTGAATTATTTATATCGGAGCGGGGGCAAGCCCTACCTTAAATAGAAAAGCACCATAACTTAACTCATTAAAATGAAACTATTATTCTTAGCAGCAACCCTGCTTACTTCGTGCGACCCGGCACCAAAACCTCAACCAGCCACTCAAACTCAAGAGGCACATCAAACCGTAATTGTGGACACCTCCTACCGTCCCAAAAACTTTGTAAAAGAGTACGGTTCAACCGCAAAAAGCTCCTCGCCCAAAATAATAGACCTATCCGACAGAAATATCACATATGCTCCATTCGACCTTGCCGACCACTTCAAATCGGCAAAAGTACTTATATTGGAAGCTCCCGAGGGTGATTTTACCTACGTAAAAGACACCTCGGTATGCTACAAATATCCGAAAGGCAATATGGCTATTCAGATGGGTGGATTGTTTCCATTTGCGTACAGCGAAGGTAGCCATATAATTTTGCGCGACAACAACATAGGAATTCTACACTATGACAGCAACGGCAAATTTGTCGAAACAATCGCTCGCAACCTTATGCCCGCGATGAAGTATGACAGGCGCGCGAAACACTATGAGGTAGATATGAGTAAGGTAATAGAGAGCAATGTAGTGAAAATCACGGGCAACGAACTCATCTACCTCACAATGGATAGCACCGGAATCGGGACGAAGTATTGGTATGACCTTGAAAATAAGAGGGTGGACAAAATCGAACACTTCGGCACCGGACGACGAGGAATCTACCATACACCTACACCTCTGAACGATTCGGTCTCTTTCACCTTCGTCCCATCGCTCGCCACAGCGAACCGCCCGCTGCTACATATGTTCAACCCCAAGGGCGACACCATAGCAACCTTTATGAACTACCTGAAATATCCCGACGAGAAATTCAGTGCCTATGCGCAAAATATGATGCAGGTATATACCTACACATTAGAGGGCAAGAACTACTTCAAACAGATGCTCAACGACACGATTTTCTCTATCACCTCCCCCACGGAGATTAGTGCGGAGTATCTGATGAAGCTGGGTAGATATAAGCAGGACGACAAGTCGGCATTTTGGGGTACGGGTGATGACTTCATCGGTGTGGGCAGTGTTTTGGAGACCCCTACCCTACTCTATATCAACTACGGATTCGGCAAAGATTATGAGAATTGGGACTATAAAAAACCTTTCTATGCCGTTTGGGACAAACGCAGCGATAAGCTCATCCATATTGATGCAAAAAATAAGACGGGAAATAAAGCATTCGTTCCCAATACTATGCCTCAATCACTACCTCTACTATTCGACAAGTTTAGAGTTTCGCCACAGGGCAAAATTTTTGTATGCTACCACCGTCACACATTAGAAAAATTGATGGAGCTACCTGCATTCAAGGCACTGCCCGCCGCACAGCAAGAGTTCACCCAAAAAATCGCCGCACAACTCGGCAACAAAAAACTTGCGGTGATGGTTATCCAATAGATAGTCATCATCGCCCATACTGCATTACGCGTACCTCCCTACCGTATCTTGAGAGTAGCAATGGCGATTGCCGCCAATAGCAGCTGAATAATCCAAAATCGTATCACAATTTTGGTCTCAAAAAAGCCGCGTTTCTGGTAGTGGTGGTGCAGGGGAGCCATCGCAAATATGCGCCTACCTTCTCCGAACCTCTTTTTAGTATATTTGAAGTAACCCACTTGCAGAGTCACCGAGAGAGCCTCCACAAGGAATATTCCACAGAGAATAGGTAACAACAACTCTTTGCGAATCAGTAGTGCCATAACCGCTATGATACCTCCAATGGCAAGCGACCCCGTATCGCCCATAAAGACCTGTGCCGGATATGTGTTATACCACAAAAACCCTATCAAAGCTCCGGCAAAAGCCGCCGCAAAGATAAATAGCTCGCCGCTACCGGGAATATATGGAATCTTGAGATATTCGGCAAAGATAATATTACCCGAGAAGTATGCCATCAACCCCAAAACAACCCCAATGGGGACGGAGACTCCCGTTGCTAATCCATCGAGTCCGTCCGTAAGATTGGCTCCGTTACTCACAGCAGCTATGACAAATACAGCCACTAATATATAAAGTAGCCAACCCAAAACATCACCTACTCTCCCATCAACAGGAATCAGAGAACGGTAATTCAATTTGGCATTCTTGAAGAACGGAATAGTCGTCGTTGTGCTCTTGGCGGGGGGAGAGAGGCGCACGGCTTGTCGATTATTGTTTATATCCTGTGTTATTACCACCTCACCCACCTGTCTGCTTGCCACCCGTTCACGAATTACGATATCGGGATTAGCCCACATCACCGTACCAACAATGATACCAAGCCCCACCTGACCAACAATTTTAACCCTTCCGCTCAGCCCCTCTTTCTTCTTGCGGAAAACCTTTATGAAGTCATCCGCAAAGCCTATCAATCCCAACCAGACTGTGGTCAGAATCATAAGCTGAACATAGATATTTGTCAAATCGGAAAAGAGCAGAACGGGAACAAGAATGGATATAAGTATGATTACTCCACCCATTGTCGGGGTGCCACGCTTGGATAGTTGCCCCTCGAGCCCGAGATTACGAATCTCCTCACCAATCTGTTTGCGCTGCAAGAGACGAATAATACTTTTACCGAAGACAATGGCAACCAAGAGCGAGAGTATGATAGCAGCCGCTGCTCTAAAAGAGATATTGCCGAACATTGTGGCGCCCGGGATATCTATGACGCCCCTACAAAAATCCACAAAATGATATAACATATTTAATTGATTACAATCTGGTTATTTTGTCGTGAATCGGAGTACAAGGAGATGAATTTGGTTCTCTCCACTCCCTCATCTATTTTTTATCTATCAAAGCTGCAACTGTTGTGTCACCGGTGACATTCACCACCGTGCGAAGCATATCCAGTGGGCGGTCTATCCCCATAATCAGAGCCAACCCTTCGGCAGGGATGCCCACCGAGCCGAGTACCATCACCAATATGACAACGCTGCCGCCCGGCACACCCGGAGTTCCGATAGATGATAGTGTCGTAGTGCCGACAATGACCAGCATCTGCAACCAGCTAAGCTCTATACCAAGCACTTGCGCAATAAAGAGTGCCGCTATCGCCTGATAACACGCCGTGCCCTCCATATTTATCGTAACCCCCACCGGAAGTACAAAGGATGCCGTCTTTTCCGACACTCCAAGTCTCTTGATTGCAGACTCCATCGTAACGGGCAGTGTTGCAGCACTCGACGATGTAGAGAAAGCCAACAACTGAACAGGCATCATACCTTTGAAAAAATCTGAAAGCGGTATTTTGGTAAATAATTTGATAAGCAGCGGATAGACAACCAAAATCATAATTGCCAGCCCAAGAATAACAGTCAGCCCGTACATACCCAACGCCGAAAGCAGAGAGACATCACCTGCCGAAACAACAATCATCCCAGCAATAAGAGCAAGAACCCCAATGGGTGAATAGGCCATCACCAACTCCACTATCTTCATTATTATCGCATCAAGAGACTCTATGAAATCCATAAACGGTTTGCAACGCTCTCTGCCAACGAGAAGTATCGATATGCCAAAGATTATCGAAATGAATATCACCTGCAACATAACTCCGTTATTTGCAAGTGCAGCGAAGGCATTTTCCGGAAATATATCTACAATCGGTTGCAGTGGCGACCCGTGAGCAAGAGCCTGCGAAAGGTCTGCTTTTGCCGAAATCGACGCTCCATAGGTTTGCTGCATTGATGATACACTCTCAGCAGAGACCATCTCGCCGGGCGATATGAAATGAGCCAATGCCAAGCCTATAACGATGGCTGTGACGGTAGTGAAAACAAAGAGCAATACGGTCTTAAGACCCATACTCGATAAGGTCTGTATAGTACCTATATTCGCCACCCCCTTGATGAGGGATACCGTGACCAAAGGGATAGCAATAAATTTGAGCAGACGCATAAATATATCACCCAAGGGTTTGACCCAATCCATAACCACACCGGTAAAACCAAAATTGACGGCAGCAATCCCCAGAACAATGCCCACAACCATCCCAATAAGGATTTTTAAGTAGAGTGGCAAATTTTTCATATATATCTATTATTAAATGAGTTTTTTTTGGGGGGTATAAATTAGTAACTCATCATCTTAACTATTACTATCTTTTTTGTTTCAAAAAATTCTTCTTGGAAAAAGTCCGCAATATCTATTACGCCGCATATCTTTTTGCTCTCCTCAATCTCGCGGCTCAGGTCTCCACCCTTGAGTGCTATAATTCCGTTTGCCGTTTTGCCCCAACTCCACTCAATCAACTTGCCAAGTGGAGCAACGGCACGGCTCACCACCCAATCATACTTTCCCTCTATTTTCCCGGGCACATCCTCAGCACGCCCACATACGGCAACCACATTTTTCAACCCCAAAGCCTGCGAAACCTCCCCGACAACTTTTATCTTCTTGCCTATCGAATCACATAGAGTAAACTCCACTTGGGGCAACATTATAGCAAGCGGTATACCCGGAAATCCCCCGCCGCACCCCACATCCAGAACACTCCCACTGCCGTCAATCAACCCCGTACGGATGATTGCAAGCGAGTGGAGCACGTGCCTGATATAGAGTTCATCAATATCCTTGCGCGAGATGACGTTAATCTGCGCGTTCCAATGTCTGTATAGCGGCAAGAGTTCCCCAAACTGCTCCCGTTGGTGAGTGGAAAGCTCGGGAAAATATTTTATTAATTGCTCCATAAGGTACGAACTATAGTGCAAATCGAGCAAAATAAAAATTCGTTTTTATCCCCCGTCTGCCGTTTAGATTACGCAAAAATAGTCTAAAAATTTGAAATTGTAAAAGAAAAGAGTAACTTTGTCCGTTAATATTTTCAAAATTGTTATTGTGAGGGTACGGCTACTTTTATCGCTAATCTGCCTTGCGGCGGCTGTGAGCTGCGGCAAGTTTGGGCTTTACACACCCCATACCGAGAAACCTATTGCAAAGGTAGGGGAAAATGAGCTCTATATGAGAGATTTGGAAAATATTTTCAACACAGAGATGACAGCCGAGGATAGCGCCAAACTCATCGACAGCTACATCAACAACTGGGTACGCTCGCAAGTGAAAAAAGAGGCAGCACAAAAGGCTCTCTCCTCTCAGCGCGCCCATATAGAGGAGCTTGTGGAGCAATATCGTACCTCTCTGACCACCTATATGTTCGAGAACGACTATGTCGCCTCCCACTTGGATACCACACTCACTACCGAGCAAATTCAGACATACTACAACAAAAATCGGGACAACTTCCTCTTAGCGGGCCCGATAGTAAAGGCTGCCGTGGTGCGCATTCCGGCAAAAAACAGCAGCCGTCGTATCGAAGATATGTTCAAAAAGAACACGGAAAAGGATTGGGACGAATTTGTGGCGGTGGCACAAAAAAATGGCTATAAGCTGGACGACTACTCGCGCGAGTGGGTGGATTTCAGCACTGTGATTGGTCATATACCGTTCTACAACAGCAACTTCGACGAATTTCTCAAATCGAAAAAGAACTACGAGGTTGCCGATGAGCAGTATAAATATTTGATGAAAATACTCAGTTTCCGTCTCGCAGGTGACTATATGCCTGCCGAGCGCGCCACAGATAACATTCGTAAAATCCTGCTTGCCGCCCGCCGCAGCGAGTTGGTCAGAACAATGGAGGATAGTTTGGTGAAGGTGGAGACTGACAATGACCGAGTTACAATCAACAACAATCAGTAGCGCGGCGACAGATGTGCCCAAACGAAACAGATAACACATACTTTGTAGATAATGAGAAGATTTATTACAGCCTTTATCGTGATTTTCGCCGCCTTGGGCGGCAGTAACTTGTGTGCCCAACAAAAGCAGATTGCCGAGGAGGTGGTTGCCATTGTGGGCAATCGTCAAGTCTCGATGTCTGAGCTACACGAAACAACGGAACGTATCATCAACTTCCGCCGTGCCAATGGCGTGACATCCGATTTGCAACCTGCAGAAGAGGCTCTTGAGATGCTTCTGAATCAGAAACTTTACGCCTGCTACGGACAAACTGACTCTTTGGACAAAGATTTGAAGGTGGACGAGACCGATATTCAAAATAGAATAGACGAAATGGTGGAGAGAGCCGGGTCTCTACGCGAACTCGAAAGGGTTACGGGTAAAGCCATTTTCCAGCTGCGCGAAGATTACAAACGCGACTTGCAGGAGGCACAACTTGCAAACAGTATGGAGATGAAGCTAAAAAGAGCTATCAGAATCAACTACCGCGATGTGGCAGACTTCTACGAACAACTTAATCTAGACTCCCTACCGATGATGCCGCCGATGATAGCCTATTCACAGATTGTGATGGTGCCTCCGGCGACAGATGAGCGTCGCTTTGCCGTTCGTCAAGAGCTTTTGGCACTACGTGAACGCATTCTTGCCGGCGAGAAGATGGCAGTGTTGGCACGCCTCTATTCGGAGGATCTTTCGAGGATGCAGGGAGGAGAGATTAGTGCAAAGTGGGGAGGCGAAAACGTTGCAGCATTCGAGGATGCCGTTCGACAGCTCAACGAGGGGCAGATTTCGGAAATTATCGAGACCGAGTATGGTTTCCACATAATCGAGGTGGTCTCCAAGGGAAAGGACGATTACGTTGCACGGCACATTCTGAGAAAACCACAATTCACCGAAGAAGAGAAGGTTAAAGTGACTAGATTCCTTGATAGTGTTGCCAATTTGGTTCGCACAAATGAATTGAACTTTGCGCAAGCTGCCTTGCGCTTTTCCGAGGATGTAGAGACTCGCAACAATGGTGGTATAGCTTTTAACATTATGGGATACAAGCAAACGGGAGATATTAACTATGCCTCACGTATGTTCATACTCGACCAAATTGCCAGCCCCATAGAGAGCCGAATGCTCAACCGACTGAAGATAGGCGAGGTGTCGGCACCTTTCGAGAGTATGGATAACAAAGGAAACCGTGTATACAAAATAGTGAAGCTCGACGAACAGATTCCAACACACAAGGTTAGTATGGAGTATGACTATAACCTCATCCGAGGTGAGGCGTTGAACGAAAAGCAAAATAAAGTTCTGGGGAAATGGATAAGCGATTCAATTAAAAAGATTTACGTATACATAGCCCCAGAATATCTCAACTACAGGCTCAAAAACGACGGGTGGTACACCCAAAATAGCCTGAGTGCGCAACGGGCTCAGCAGAGAAGCGACAAGTGAAAAACAAACTTCCATAGAAGTTGGTTTTTGGGCGCTGTCATTGCCGGAGTTATACGGGATTTTGGATGGGAATATGTTGCACCACATTGGTTTACAAAAAAACCAGAGCGGTTGCCATTGCAGCTAAAGATATTTCACTAAATATCAATAAATTAACAAGTCAATAACGGAGTACTGTGAAAAAGATAGCAGCAATATTTATATGTGTTTTACTCTTATCTGGCTTTGTTTCAGCCCGAATTTCTTTGTTTGATACCATTGAAGACGACACGCAGCAACAGAAGAAAAAATCAACAGTCGAGTATGAGGCAGACGTAATGAAGCAAGTAGGTGATACGATTGTGCGCTTTGTGGGTAATGTTGTTTTCCACCACAACGGAGCTATCATACAGTGTGACAGCGCATTTCGCTACAACAACCGTAAGTTCGACTGTTTTGGCAACGTAATCATCAACCAAGACTCTACCTATATATATGGTGACAAGGTGGTCTATGACGAAGATTTGAACCGAGCGCAGGTCTTTGCCCCACTCATCAAACTCACCAACGGAGCGCAAACGGTGATGTATACATACTTCCTAATCTTCGACACCAAAACCAAAGTGGGCGAGTATTGGGGAGGGGGCGTGGTCACAAATCGTGATAACGTTATGGAGTCGCAGTTTGGCACGTTTTATAGCGAGACCAACGATGTAAAACTCTCGGGTTCTGTCTCTATGCGTAGTGTGGATTACAGGGTGAAGACCGACTCGCTCAAATTTAACCTAGACACCGAGATAACAACTTTCCTCGCACGAACCTACATTTGGGACAACCAAGAAGATTTTATCACAAGCCAAAGCGGCAGATACGACAACAGAGTCCGCACCTATACCTTCACCGATAACGCTTACATAATGACCAAAGAGCAAGAGAGTTGGGCAGATAGTATCATCTATGTGAGCAGCACGCGCGAGGCATTTATGCAGGGCAATATTCAACTTTTAGACACAGCACAAAAGACCCTGGCTTTCGGTGATTGGGGCTACCACAGCGACAGTACAAAGCTGACAATCCTCGCCGCACGCCCCTCAATTCGCAGTTGGGAGGAGAAGGGTGACACCGCGTTTATGCGTGCCGACTCCATCTACATTGAGACTCTACCCTTGGGCAGCTCCAAACCGGGTGTGAGCAAACGCGTCAAAAGAAAACACAACACCGACACTACTCAGTTGGCAACCAATAATTTATCCGTACCGGATTCACTCAATACTCCGATAGCGGACTCAACCTCAACTCCGGATTCACTCCAAATATCACCTGCGGTGCTAGAACGTAGAGATACCTTCCCGCAAGATAACTTGCCCAAGGTAGAAGCAGTCCCCGATTCGTTAAATCAGCAGAACGCGGATACAACAGACCGTCGCATCCGCGCTTTTGCCAATGTGATGATATATCGCAAGGATGTGCAGGCGGCGTGCGACTCACTGGTGAGTTACACGATTGACTCCTCGATGACAATGTTTGTAAAGCCGGTGCTCTGGAGCGGAGACAACCAAATTACGGCAGAGCAAATTGATGCCTACATAACTAATGAGGAGTTGGACTGGGCTGACTTCACGGGCAACCCCATTGTAGCACAACGTGTCGATAGTACCCGTTTCAATCAGGCGAAAGGAAAGATGCTCAAAACTCTCTTTCGCAATAATGAACTCTACCACTCCATACTCAGCGGCAATGTCCTCAACTACTACTACTTTGAGGAGGGGACGGAGGTTGTCTCCTTCGATAAGTTAGAGGGGGCGGAGCTTGATATAACCTATGCCGACCGCGAGCCTGAGATTATGAAATGGATAGGGAGCAGCGAGTGGGTGATGTACCCCATCGACGCCATCCCTGCCGACCAGCAACAACTACTCGAAGGATTTGAATGGCGAACAGAGGGGAGAGCCACCTCGGGAGCTCAGGTAAGTGACCGCGTGGTGCGGGCTTCGCAACGCGCCCTGTATAGCGGCATTAAAAAGCCGACCTTTCCCATCGAGGAGCAGATAAACGACTACAAGAAAAAACTCTTGGAGAGTGGCGAGTGGTACGACCGCACTGACCTACCCACGCGCACGGCAGACTATTTCAAAGAGCAGCAGCAGAGTGGCGAATGGGAAAAAATGAATAAAAAAACAGATGTGCCATAACCTATATATATGAAAATAAGCCGATTTCTAATACTACTGACCCTATTTATCGCACTGCCGGCAACGGCACAGGAAAAGCCCAAACTGGTTGTAAATATCGTCGTAGGACAGATGCGTTACGATTATATGCTCCGTTTTCGCGATAATTTTTCGCAGAACGGTTTTCGTAAACTTATAACCGAGGGGGTATCGTGCGACAGGGCGATGTATGACTATCTGACAACCTCGACCCCGACGGGTCTGGCAACAATATCCACCGGCGCAAATCCCTCCACACACGGCATCACCGGCTCGCGCTGGTATAACTACCTCACTCTGGAGAAGATTGAACCCGTCACGGATTATATGGCACGCACAGTGGGCAGCGACGAGTTGGATGCCACCGTATCGCCCCGTAATCTTGTTGCCGCCACTTTGGGTGACTGCCTCAAATCCATCACCCCGCAATCCAAGGTCTTTTCGGTGGCTTATGAGCCTCTCTCGGCAGTGGTTATGGGTGGACACACGCAGGATGCCGCATATTGGATAAGCCCGCGCGAGGGCAATGTGGTTACCAGTAACTACTATATGGCAAAATTGCCAGACTGGGTGCGTAAATTTAACGATGGAAAATTTGCGGAAAACTACTCCTCACAGCGATGGCAGATTTTTTTGGAGCGCGATAAATATTTTAATATCTTCCGCAAGGACGTGCAGTTGGAGGCGGATAACGGCGTGAACTTCGACTTTCTAACCCGCAAGAAGTACGACTATGAGCGGCTCGGAGCATCACCTTTCGGCAATATGTTGCTGATAGATTTTGCAAAACAGCTGCTTATATACGAATCATTGGGCAAGAACAATAACACCGATTTGCTGAACATAGTCTTTGACCCTATGCGCCTTATAGGTGAGCGTTACGGCACACAATCGATGGAGGTGGAGGATGCGTACTATCGCTTCGACAGCTACCTGAGCGACTTTGTATCGTTTCTAGAAAGCCAAGTGGGCAAGGATAATTTGTTGGTTGTCATCACATCCGACCACGGAGCAGTAGACCCGATGATTGAGAGCAGCAAACTTCCCGGTGGACGATTCAACCGAGAACAGTTGATTATGCTGCTCAACGGTTTCCTTGGTGCAACATATGGTTCGGGCGAGCGTTGGGTGTTAGATTATACCGATAATCAGCTGTTTCTCAATCGGAATCTCTTCCGCGAAAAGGAGATAAATTTGGGTGAGGTGCAGGATAAAATAGCTATATTTATGACCCAATTTCGCGGCATTGCCCACGCCATCACCGCGCACTCTCTTGCCGGCTCTTACTTTAGCGGTGGCATAATGAACAAAGCACAAAACAGCTACTATCAGCGTCATTCGGGCGATGTGATTGTCAATTTCCTGCCCGGATGGAACGAGGAGAATAAAAAAATATCGGACAGCGGCACTTCGTATAACTATGACACTCACGTACCTTTGATTTGGTATGGAGGCGTGGTGGGCACTCAAAACATAGCGCGAGATGTATCTATGTCGGACATCGCCCCCACTATTGCCCACATAATGCAGATTGCCCCTCCCTTTGCCTCCACGGGAACACCCATTATTGAGATTTATCATAAGTAGGATAAATCATCATCTTGGGGTTTTGCAGAGGAATGTTCCGTTGTTATTTGTAAATTTCGGAAACCCTCATAACTAACAGCACACCCCCCGAGCAACACGACTGCAAAGCACAACTTTTGTCACCACAAAATAAATTACTAACTTTGCATCGGCAAATGGTTGCCAAGGTTGTTGTTGTTTTTCGTGAGCAACCCTTACAGCTATAAACTATAAAAAATATAGAAAAATGAAACTATTAGCAGGAAAAGTAGCAATCATCACCGGTGCGGCACGCGGCATTGGCAAGGCTATTGCGATGGAATACGCGGCGGCGGGCGCAGACGTAGCATTCACTGACTTAGCCTCACAGGAGGTTATGGAGGCAACCGAAGCCGAAATAGCAGCTCTTGGCGTCCGTGCGAAAGGCTACATCAGCAATGCGAGCCTCTATGAAGAATCTATTAAAACGGTAGACCGGATAGTTGAAGATTTTGGCAAGGTCGATATTTTGGTCAATAACGCAGGAATTACGCGTGATGGTCTGTTGATGCGTATGAGCGAGGAGCAGTGGGATTTGGTTCTCACAGTAAACCTCAAGTCAGCATTCAACCTCACAAAAGGCGTTATTCGCTATATGATGAAACAACAGTCGGGCTCTATTATAAATATGAGCTCGGTGGTAGGTGTTTCCGGTAATGCCGGTCAGGCAAACTATGCGGCATCAAAAGCCGGTATGATTGGATTCACAAAGTCTGTGGCTCAGGAACTTGGTTCACGCAATATTCGTTGTAATGCAGTTGCACCCGGCTTCATAATAACAGAGATGACCGACAAGTTGCCGGCAGAGGTCAAGGAGGGCTGGGCGGCAAAGATACCGCTTCGCCGCGGGGGCACACCAAAAGATGTTGCAGGCGTGTGTGTATTCCTCGCCTCAGACCTCTCGGCTTACGTAAGCGGTCAGGTTATCAACTGTTGCGGGGGAATGAACTGTTAAAACGCGGGGATAGATAACACCTGATTGGAGAAATACCCGAGATATGGAAATTTAATGTACAATGCAAAGTGCTTACGGTCTAGCGCTTTGCATTGCTACTTATGACACCCCCCCTTATTCTCAATTATGATGCCAACTCTAAAAATTATGTTATAAACTTTTTTGAACTGCTGAATACCATTCAGTCATACATTTATGACCTATGTGGTATACGCGGTTTACCGACCGGGATATGCGGCAATTTTTTCCTCTTATTTTCATCACCGCGGCTGTGGTTGCAATAGCCGCCATTGTGCGCTATATGCCCGCCAGTACCATCGTTATAGAGAGAGTCGAGCAAAAGATGTGCAGAGACACCGTTCGCATTTTTCAAACACTTGAAGGTGAGCAGATAACTCTCAAAAAGATAGAACTCAACAGTGCCGACTCGACAGCTCTTCGTAGGGTTTATGGCATAGGAGCTAAATTCTCCTCTCGCATTGTGAAGTACCGCAATCTGCTGGGGGGTTACCATCAGAGGGAACAATTACGTGAGGTTTACGGCATCACCGAGGAGGTTTATCAAAAAATTGTAGGAAATTTTTGGGTAGACACACTTGCTATTAGCAAAATAAATATTAACTTTGCCACCCAAAGCGAGCTCAAGGCTCATCCCTATATTGATGCGAATCTTGCGGGACGGTTGGCGCGAGCTGTCAAATTGAAAGGAGGTTACAGTAAATTATCAGAGTTAATCGAAGATAAAATAATCACACAACAGGAGGCGGAAAAAATCGCCCCCTACCTCTCGTTAAAGTAGTGTGAAAGGCGATAATAAGTGGGGAAAAATAATTAATTATTCTACACTACTTAATTAATAATCAAAAGAATTAAAAAATTAAAACTATGTTGATAATGCCGGTGAAAGAGGGCGAAAATATCGAACGCGCTCTTAAAAAATTCAAACGTAAATACGAAAAAACAGGTGTGTTGAAGGAGTTGCGTGCGCGCCAATACTTTACAAAGCCTTCGGTTGAGAAACGCAAAGCCCACATCAAGGCTGTGTATGTACAGGATCTTCAGCGCAAAGAGGAGGATTTGTAGCATTACACGATTTGGATAAACAGAGAGAGAGTCCGCCCCCTTGTTGGGACGGACTCTCTCTCTGTTTATCCAAATTACAAGTAATCACGTCTCGAATCTCACTGCAACATCATCGTAGGCAAAATATGCCGGCTGGCTGAATCCGTGACCATTATCATTGCTTCCGGTCACCTTAAATTCTATGCGCGAAACCTTGCCCAAGGAAGATAAATTCCATCTCTTCCAATTTTTCATTACCTGACCGACCACCGAGGTGGTCAGAGTAAATTCCAGACTTTTGTCCGTCATTTTATTGCCGAGTGCATCGTATCCGGTCGCCACTATTTTTACGAAGTCATTAGGGCCTGCGGCTTGAGTGAAAGAGTTCCCATTAATAAGGCAATTTGCCAAATAGGTGGTTATCATCACATACATATGGTCCACCACACGTGGCTTTCCATCCTTAAAGTAAAAAGATGGCAAGATTCCGGTATCTGCCTTGGGCACATATCCATAATGCACACAAAAGTTTTTTGACCCCTTATTTCCCCCGTATCCGCTCGTTTGGTCTTTGTAGAAAACTGCCAACTGAGATTCGTGATTACCCTTTTTCAAATCAAGCTCCACATAATTGGACACGGCGTGCCCGCCGCTCCAATATACACCTCCGTTTTCGCTGGCAAGAAAGGTGTTGTTGTCGTCAAACCATTTATAATCACTGCTTTTATACAGAAGCTGACCCCCAAACTGTGGTTTATCAATGAGCGATGACCAGTAGGAAGAGTTTGACGCTCCTTTGTAGTCTGAATCCTCAAATGTCAGAATGCGCAAGTCATACTCCGGCTCACTCGAATTCTCTGACGCCATTGCACCTTTGTTACTCCAACTCTTCATTTCGCCACCCATACTTGCAACAAGTTGTTCACCAGCTATTTCGGTATTAATTGTGTACTGCCCGCCACCTAATAACTTTGCATATGACAATTCCGTGGTGTAGCTCTTTCCTTGAGTAGTATTGACCACCAAAACCAGAGAGACGGTTTGAGGCACGACAATGGCACGGTACAGTGAATTGGGCGTTACGGCTTGGGCAGTAATGTCTGCCACAGCCGCCTTCTGATCCACGGTGGCTGTAAGCTTTGTCCAGTCTATGGTTGCTGTCGGTATGGAATTTTTAATGACAACCGAACTTATCTCCGCATCACTTTTCTTGATATTAACAACTATTTTAGAGAGTAAATGCTTGAATGTCATACTCACAGCGTCATTTGTCGGTTCAATTTCTGCTTTTGTGGCACCCATCAGGTCGGAGGAATTCCACTCTTTTGTCTGGTCTCGCCCAACAGAGAAGGTCGCCGGCATACCGGATGGCGAGTAGGGGTAGTATGCAGTAAGCAGTGAGGAGGTATTGGTTTGCTCGTACCAAATGACCTCTCCGGTGAACGCTCCGTCCGCATAGGTCATCAACGCATTGTCGGCGTGTTTGATTTTATCCTCCTTGAGGATTGTCAATCCAACTCTATCCCCCTTTTCAAAGGAGAGTTCGGTTGCTTTGGCTATTACCGGTGTGATGGTCACACGTTTGGGAGTGGGCTCGGGTTGGTTTTGCTGACCCTTCTGGCAGCCGGTAAATAGCGATACTAAAGCTATAATTGTTACTATCTTTTTCATTACTTTTCTATGATTTGTTATATATTACCTCAAACAGGACATCACATACCATCACTTGCGAGTATCTATGCTGACTCCCAGAATATGAAGATCCTCAATACTCATAATCTTGGTAGCGCATTCGCCGAGCCAACCATTCTCTTGGTTTATACCCGTGTATATTTTAATAAAATCTACCCCCGGCAGATGTACCCTCTCTCCCTTTTTATTCACCGCCCAACTTATGTCTATGGCTGAATCGTCTCTTACATTGAGCTCATTGCCGGCGTATCCGTATCGAAATTTGTAGAGGACATAATATCGCCCCACACCACTCTCGTCTACGCCGTTTTGGGGGAGTCGAGTGCCTTTGAAAGTTAATTTATCGCCCTTAGCCCACAAAGGATAGTAGGGTTGTTTGTGAAATTGATTCTTTACCTTGTGTCCCGACCACCCTTTGTTATCTTCCCAGGGGATATAAGTGGCCCACTCGTCCTGTGAAGTTGGCTCCTTTTTGGGTTTGTGGTAGGTTATTTCATAGTCGTAAATAATGTCTACGTCGTTGTTTGCATCATATGCTTTTTGATACCATAGCTCTTTTTTGGGGTCTTCGTGTGCACTACCCGCAATTTCGTACCACTCGCACAGTTCGGGCACACCTTTTTTGTCGGCATCATATGCAACCATAATAACTCCCGGTTGGCAACTGCCCCCCTCGGGAGCATTGACATCGGGATTGGCATTGGCATAGAAAACATTGCCCAGCACCCTGAAATCGCGTTTGCCCTCAACGTTGGCAATAGTGTGGTCGAATCCTACGACTACGTACCCGCCAAAGCCTCCCAGATTTATCAGTCCCCTTTTATTGTTACCTATGGCTGCCAGCACCTTCTGATTCATTATCTCTTGTGTGTCACCCTCTTCGTACAGAGGTAGTTTGTTGGTAAATTGCCCAACAGCAGGCATATAGTCAAACACCTTTGTAATGTATGCGGTTGCACCCTCGGGAGTGGGGTCTACGACCACCTTCTTTTTGATTTCTCCCTGGTCACTCCAATTCTCAATCTCACTGCTCATACTCACCACAAGGCGCTCTTTGTCGAGCTGTGCATCGACTTTGTATTGTCCGCCACCCACTATTGTTGCAGACCCAAGCTTTGTGGCGTAGGTTTTGCCTTGAGTAGTGGTGACCATCACGGTCAGGGAGACTGTTTGCGGTACGACAATGGCACGATAGAGTGAATTATCCGTCACGGTTTGTGCTATGATGTCCGCCGCTGCAACCTTTGTGTCTACCGTTGCTGTCAGATTTGTCCAATCGACAGTTGCGGTGGGTATAGAATTTTGAATGACGATAGAATTTATATCCGCATCGCTCTTATTAACATTAACAACAATCCTAGATAGTAGGCGGTTAAATTCCATATCAACAGCATCATTTGTCGGCGTGACACTCTCCTTGACGGCAATCATCAAGTCGGACGAGTCATACTCTTTTGTCTGGTCTGTGCTGACAGAGAAGGTTGCCGGCATACCGGTTGTCGAATATGGGTAATATGCCATAAACTGTGACTTGGTACTTGCTTGCTCATACCAAACAACCTCCGAGGTAAACATACCGTCTCGGTAGGTCATCGGTGCATTATCGGCGTGCTTGGTTTTATCATCCTTGATGATTGCCAACCCCACTTTATCTCCCTGTTCAAAGGATAGTTCGGTTGCCTTGCTAATCACGGGTTTGATAGTCACGCTTTGTGGAGTGACGACTTCGGGTGGATTCTGCGAACCCTTCTGGCAGCAGACAAATAACGCCGCCAGGGTCAGAACCGTTAAGAATTTTTTCATTTCAATATAATTTGTTGGTTATGGGGAGTTCTAAAAATTAGCAAATGAACATCTTGGTATTGTTGGAAGGAGTATTCCGTCATTCTTTTAGTTTTTTACCGGCATCTTTCAATTTTTTGTGTGAGAAGACAATATGTGCCGGTATATCTCCCGTGGTAACCGACCATTTCTTTGTGCCGTCTTCTCCAAAGCAATAGAGCGTACCGGGCGAGACATAATCCTTAGCATCGGTGACAAAGAACTCTCGTGTCTGGGAATTGACTGCTATACCGTATGGGATTGTTATCTTTTCGTGCGTGCCGTCCTTTATGAAGTTGCGGGTGACAATCTTTTTCGTGCGGGTATCTACAATGGCATAGGTGACACTGCTTTCGCCCTTGTTGTAGTTCCATTCGGTGCTGTATACATACAGAGAGTCGCCACATAGTGCCATATTACTGTTGGGTAGGTCTTCCAGACAGTCGGTGACCACATCCGTACGTGTGTCGATGATGTAGGTCTTGGATGACGTTTTGTAGTAGTCCCCGCGCGAGGAGACATAGATATTGCCATAATTGTCCGGCTCTATTCGGTGGAGATTGATAGCCACATCTATCTTCTTTATTTCGGTGAAGCTCTCCAAATCAATCACCGACACAGTCCTGTCGTAATTGGGAACGCGGTAGCCTCCCGAATTGGCAACATAGAGGCGATTTTCCACAACCGCCATCTCCTCGGGTTGGTAGCCTACGGTACACTCACCAACTACCTTCAGAGTAGCTGTATCGATTTTTGCAACATACCCTATTCTGGCATTTTTGTTGATTTGCACAGCACCGGCATATGCACTCACATATGCATATCTACCACTGAAAACGACATATCGACAGTTGGGGATAGCAATTTTCGTGATATGTTCAGCCGTAGCTACATCCATCACTTCTAGATAGTTGGAGCAGTTGATTACCGCATACAGTTTGTCGCCGTAGATTTGAATATCGTTGCCCACATCGCCCAAATCCTTTATCTCCTTCGGGTTGCGCTCACCGTATATGTTACGATGATAGATTCCCGTGGTATAGTCATAGTAGTCCAAAGAAGCCTTATTGCTACCCATATTCCCTTCGTTGAGCAGGTAGAATCCGTATATCTGCCCTGTGGTGCTCTGCTTTGGCGCCACCTCCACCTCTGTGGAGGTGGTGCTCTGCTTTGGCGCCACCCTCACAGCTGTGGACGGCAGCACAGGATCGCCCTTGCGGCAAGCAGCAAGCGTTGCCACGCAAAGAAGTGTTAATAAAAAATTTTTCATCACATCATAATTGTTACATTGATTTTGAAATTAGTACCAGGCATCGGATACCACTTGACGACCTCATACTGTTGGTTGAAAATATTATTTAGCTCTCCCGTAACCCTCATTCTCTGCTTGGCGAGTTTAAAGTTTTTGGTCAATGACATATCGTGCGTATACCAGGGCTGAATGTAGTTTTCCGGAATATTACCGCCCAACATATACCGCTCACCCGTGTAGATGAAGCTGTAATTGAGGTCCCATCCACGAAAAGAGAGCCCCAAAACGACAGAGCCGCTATGACGGGGAACGTAAGGAATCTGATGCCCGTAGACGTTGATTGTGTGGTCGGAGTCGTCGCTGGGCGGGTTGTTCTTTTCGGGGGTGAGATCTAGTGCCTGCTGAAAGGTGTAGCTGATTCTACCATCGACACAGAGCTCGCCAAAGCTAAAGCAAGGGGTTATGCTCACATCCGCACCTTTAATATCGACAAATCCCAAGTTCAACATCGTCCACACCAACTGATTCGATGTTGGTGTGGCTATAATCTTGTCCATCACCTGATTTCGGTATGCGTCCACCTGAACCCCGATACTGCTCAATGGAGCTCCATCGAAAGATTTGTTGTAGACAAAGCCCAGATTATATTGTGTGGTGTATTCGGGTTTAAGCAGGCGGTTTCCGATTTGTACGTAGTAGAGGTCGTTGAAGGTGGGCATACGAAATATCTTTTTGAAGAAAGCTCGCACATCAAAATTCACATCTTGGAACGGTTGCCACCAGGCAAGTATAGTGGGAGTGGCAATGCTTTTGTCGGGCGCAACCGCCATTGTACGTGCGCTGACATCTTTGGTGTAGGTATAAAGAAGGCTACCCGAAATGGTGAACCTATCAATATGCACGGAGGTGGCAGCAGCCACAAGCGCAGTATAGCGACGCGGGCGCACGAAGTTGGCATTAAACATATCCGTACCCGTGGCATCCAGACGATTGTATTGCAGGTCGGTGGCGAGATTGGCACTCCATACGGGGGTGATACAAAAGAGGTTTGTTGCGGTCAGGTAAAACTCCTGCTGATAGTAGTGGTTATCCATTGGCTCGAGCGTTGTCTGGGGCGGCATAACGTAGTTCATATAGTCGTTCGCATATTTAGCCTGTATTTTCAGGCTATACAGCGGTGTGAAGTTCTTACGAAAGAGGGACTGGACGAAGAAGTTTCTATCTGTCTGCCTATCCTCATTGAGCAGTGAGATGCCATAATCTTTCTTGACGGCAGCCCCGGGGTATCCTCTCTGTGAGCCATATAGGTAAGCTTTAGCCATCCACTCCCCGCCATCGACTTTTGAAAACAGAGCAAGTTCTGCTCTGAGCGAACGGAGGTCTCCGTTACGACGAATCTCGGTGGTGTCGTATCCGTCATCCTTTTTATATCGGAACTTATAGCGCCCCGAAGTATACAGCAATTCGGCGTTTGCCGAAAACAACAGCCTCCCGGACAGTTTCCTCTCCCACAGCGCTGATGCGTTGGCTAGGTCGAACGAGCCTGCCTTTAGTTTGATTGTCAGATTATCTGTGCGACCACCCTCGAATAACGGGCGGCGGGTGACCATATAGAGAGAACTTGAACTCGCATAATCTTTTGCCGATTGAAAGAGTTCGCTCTTCTGACCGTTATAGAGTGCAATAGCCTCCATATTATCGAGCGAAAATTTGCCAAGGTCTACCGTTCCGTTCTGTGCATTGGTGATTTGTATGCCGTCGAAGAAAACGCCTACGTGATGGCTTCCCATACTGCGTACATTGATAGTCTTCAACCCTCCGATACCGCCGTAGTCCTTGATTTGCACTCCCGAAAAGTAACGTAGAGCGTCGGCAACAGATACGACATTGAGCCGTCGCAACTGCTCGCCGGCGAGTAACTGTGCCGGCACTACCTCCTGACGTTTGCCATAGACCACCACTTTGCCTATCGATAATACCTTCGTGGTATCACCCATAGGACTCCTAGTCAATATCGTTCGGGCTTCGACTGAGGGGGCAAAAGCCCATATTGCCACCCAAAAGAGCAAACCTCCCCCTACCCGTAAACGCCTCTGTTCACAGAAAAACATAGTTAAAAACTATTTGTTCGGAGTCGTAGTGGTTTCAGCATACGCAAAACACACCTACTTGCTCCCGTTAAACAAATAGCTTCTTGGAAAAAGTGAAATCAAACGTAATTATGCAGATTCGCATTTGTTTTCAAAGCTCTGTTCCGCGAAAGCCTTAAATTTTATAAAGCAATTGGTAGGTCTCCTGACTTATCCCCGTTTCGAGCAGCCTTCCCACACCTTCCAAGAGAATGTGCAGTGGCATAATTGATGTTGCCCAAACGTTGCATAGGATTTACAGTAGCGGGTCTGTTCAGGATTTTCACCTGATTCCCTCTTAGTCAGACATACCAAAGGTATATCCGAACCAATGCTCAGACAAAGGTACTAAAATTATTTCACAATGAACAATGATCTGTTGTAAAAATCGTCAATAATCAATCAATAGGAAAGACTTCTAAAAATTATCCAATAGCTGTTTTGGAGTTTTTAGAAGCCCTCTCAAATAAATTTTGTGTGATTTTCTACCCACATAGACAGGTCTCACCCTACTTAATCTTTCTCATAGGCAGATATATGGTTATATGCGTTCCTTCGTCAATGCCACTCCTAATATCTATTTTGCCGCCAACAGCACCCACACGCGAGGTGACATTGGATAGTCCCATACCGTCGTGAGGCTCACTCGTATCAAAACCCGTACCATCATCACGCAACTCGATTGCCATCTCGTGGTTGTTGTAGTCCAAGCGTATGATGAGAATACTGGCATCTGCGTGCTTTAACGTATTATTGACAAGCTCGCTAACAATACGAAAGACCATCAGCTCCGATTTGGTATCGAAACGCTTTGTTCCCAGATTACTATCTATCGTTATTTTGGTTATCGTGACCGGATTGAGGCGGTTGATAAAGCTGGTGAGAGCTCGTTCGATTCCAAAGCTACCGAGCACGTGTGGTGTAAGGTCGTTGGAAATCTCCTTGATACTCTTGATGGATAGCGTTATGGCTTGGTCGATATTATACGCTATCTCTTTCGACAGGTCACCCTCCACCCTCTGCGAAAGTGCGCTTATAGACATCTTCGCCGATGATAGCAGCGGGCCTAAGCCATCGTGTAGCTCCTTGGCGAACTTCTGCCTCTGATTCTCCTCCGCTTGTATAATGGCATTCATCATACGCTCATCCTCGCGACGGCGGCGCTCAGCCTGTAAATTGATATATTTCAATATCTTTTGTATAAGCAATACACCGATAGCAAAACATAGAGATATTATCATTATCACCCACGTTATCACGGCTTCGTCAATGTGAAATGTGAATATGTTGGGGAAAAAGCGAGTAAGTTTACCCAGCAGATTATTCACCATAATGAAGCAAAGCAGAGCCAATGCTATGGTTATCAGTATCCACGAAGCATTATACTTGGTGGCACGCATCAGACGTATTGCTACAAATGCCGCGATACACTGAGAAATGATAGCTACGGCTAAAAGGATAATTAAAAACATTGTCCGGTAATTTTAGAAGTCCACTTTATATTAACTCGGCAAAAAAAGTTACCAAAAAAGGCACGGAGAAATCCACAACAACCCCTTGAAAAAGTGCCATAGCCATAAATCTACTCCCGCAATTAGAGATAATCACCGGAAGTGTCACATCCATCGTTGTCGCTCCGCCACAACAAATGAGTGCCAGCGGAGAAAATTTTCGCACCAATAGGGGGGCAAATACCACTGTGAGTAACTCTCGAGTGACATTGACAATCAGGGCAACAACTCCTATCTGAGCCGTCCGCAGTTCGCCAAGAATAACCGAACTCAAGGAGTAGTATCCAAACCCCGAACCGATGGCTAGTTGGTCGGCAAGGCGCATATCAACAAAAAAGGAGAATAGCAACACACCGCCCAGCGAACCCGCGATTGTGGTCACCGGCAACCATATTAGTTTTCGATTTTGACTCCCTAGAGCCCGCAAAGCACTTCGGTCGCTACCCAAAGAAAAGCCGACCAACGCCATAAGCAGGTATAGAGCCGACATAGACAAGTGGTCTAAACCACCATCTGTTTTGATGAAAAGCCCGCATAGGAAGCCTGCTAAGAATGCGCCTAAGATTGCAAAGCTGAATAGGTGGCTTCTATTTTTGCTGGTAGTCGATGCAGGCTCGGCGCTCAATTTCATCACATACTTATTTACAGCCCAAGCCATCGTTATCGTACCCGACATAACGGCAACAACCAATAAAAGAGCATCTTGAAAGATACAGCCAAGTGCACCAAGCATATCCCGACCACTACCCATCTCCAAACCGATGAGTAACATCATAACCAATATCACCACCCCCGTAGCCGAAGATAAAAACCTTCGCGGAACTCTCTTTTTGCTAAAGACTAATCCGGCAAGGGCTGACAAAACCATTATCAGGAATATATGCAACATACTCAGACAAAGGTAGCTATTTTTCGTCTGAATATTAACTCGGCTTTAAATATTAACTCACCAGCTTCCATCTCTCCACATCGACAAGTTCGAGAGGTGGTTACGCCACGATGGTTTGCGCAGTGAATATATCACCAGCGGAGCCACAGTCAATACAACCAATGCAATCACAACAAATAGATACCACATCAAGGGGGACACGCCATCGACAGCTCTCAAAGACCAAACCAACGCCCCCATCGTAGTACCCCCTCCCGTCAATGCAATCACCCAGCTTAGAGTCGTTCGATTTGTCGCCACCGAAGAGGCAAAAATCAAAAGATACATCATCAGGTAGAGACCTATTGCAAGTGCCACAATCAGAGAAAATAAAAAGTGTACCGATGGTACGATGACAAACAGTATGCAGGTGAATGTGACCACGCCCGCCTGCACGAGCAGAACATTGGTGTGAACCCCTCGTTTATTGCATTTTTGTAGAAATGGGGGGAGGTATCCTCTCTTTGCAGCCTGGTAGATTCCCAACGACGGAGCATTCGACCAACTTAGCACTACGGCAAAAACACCTCCCACCACCGCAATACTAACCAAGGGCATCAACATTGGTATATGAGCATAGCCAAGATAGGTATAGAATCCGGTGAAGAGTGCCGAAGGGCTCGCTACTGTGTCCACGGCAAGCACGCCGGCGAGCGCAAATGAGACGATGCAGAAAATGAGCAGCACAATCAACCCGCTGGGCAAGAGAGATTTTCGATATCCTTTCGTAGCCGGCGATAATGTGCTGCTGAATTCTATACCCATAAAGAAAATAACCGATTGGAGCGAGACAGTAACAAGCTCATAGTTGGTAAGTGCGGCGCGCTCGGGTATGAGCTCAACCGAAGTTGTAAAGTACACCACCACAAGCCCGGCAAGAAGTATAGTAGGCACTACCAGACCAACAATGGCTGAAATTTTTATTGCCTTGGTCACCGTCTCCAAACCCCGCATAGAAATTAGCACCGCAGCCCAATATATGATTAAAACAATTATTATTACCGACATTTTGTTTTCGCACACCCACTTCATAGGCTCTATCCACGAGGCAGCATATGCTACCGCAATAACGCCGAAGAGTAGAACGGAGGGCAGCCTCAAAGCGGCGTATGTCCATTGCAGAAATTGGGCAAGCAACCCCCAACGCCACCCCAAAGCCTGTCCCACCCAACAAAAAACGCTTGTCGGATGACCATTTGCATATATTCTACATAATTGCAATGTTGCCATAGTAGCCGGCAACAAAAAGAGCAATGCTGCAATGATGTAACAAAATATCACACCCATCCCGTAATTAACTAACTTCGGTAACTCCATCAACAGAACCATAGCCGCGATGTTCGTGAGAACAATCGAGGCGGGTTTGGCTTTATGTGATATTTTGTTGTTTACGGACATACGCTTTCGTGCTCGATTACTACGCTGCAAAAAGTTTGCCAAACTTTTAGTAGAACGCGGAAAATTGGATGTAAATTTTGCTTTAGCAGCAAAAAAGATTCTGCAGCTAGGGTAAATCATCCTAATCGTTCAAAGCCGTGTTAATAAAATAATAGATATATACCTAAATAATTGCGATTGATTACCAGATATATAAATCTATTTCTTAATTGTTGAGAGTGAAATTTTTATAATTATTTACTATTGTGGGAAAAAATTATTATTTTTGAAGTTTACAAACAGACCAGTGATGCCACAAAATATACCTGTCCAAGACCAATACGAACAACTTGTTCAAAAACTTTTTGACGAGCTGATGGAGCTTGTGCTGCCCGTGTGCAAAAATGAGCAGGATGCAGAAAAGGTGCGTCAGGCTTTCTACTTTGCCCGCGATGCTCACAAGGGTGTAAAACGCAAGTCAGGCGAGCCATATATCACTCACCCATTGGCTGTTGCTAAAATTGTGGTTGGCGAGATAGGTCTTGGTGTCAAATCGGTAATTGCCGCATTGGTACACGATGTGGTGGAGGATACGGAGTATACCGTGGAGGATATCGAGCACCTCTTCGGCGCGAAAATTGCATCAATGGTGGACGGACTCACAAAACTGAGCAGCGCTACGGCAACATCCGAAACTTCGGAACAGGCAGAAAATTTCAAAAAAATGCTGCTCACCCTCTCGGATGATGTGCGGGTGATTATCATTAAGATAGCCGACCGCCTGCACAATATGCGTACGCTGGGAGCAATGCCCGCACCCAAGCAGATGAAGATTGCAGGCGAGACCATCTACCTCTTCGTTCCACTAGCCTATCGCCTTGGTTTATATGCCATTAAGACCGAGTTGGAGAACCTAAGCCTCAAATACCGCTTCCCTGAGGAGTACAACGAAATTGCCGAAAAACTGAACCGTACCAATGCCGAGAGGATAATTTTTATCGACCAATTTATTGAGCCCATCCGCGAGAAGTTGCGAGAGAGCGACATCGACGCCCATATTTACGGACGCGTGAAGAACGTCTATTCCATATGGAAGAAGATGAAGAGCAAGAATCTAACCTTCGAGGAGATTTACGACCTGTGTGCAATAAGGATAATCTTCAAACCGACTTCGCTCGTACCCGAAAAAACGCAGTGTTGGCATATATATTCTTTGATTACAGACATTTACAAATCCAACACTGAACGCATTCGCGACTGGGTAAACATTCCCAAGGCTAACGGTTACGAGGCGTTGCACTGCACGGTGATGAGCCGCAGCGGAATATGGATAGAGGTGCAGATCCGCTCCGAGAGGATGGATGCCATAGCAGAACGTGGGTTTGCCGCCCACTGGAGATATAAGTCTCAGGAACAAAATTCGGGCAGTTTCGATGAAGTTCTTGAGCCGTGGCTTAGGAAGTTGCGCGAGGTGTTGAACAATCCGCAGGAGGATGCTGTCGAGTTTTTGGACAATTTCAAGATGAATTTAGCTGTGGACGAGGTCGTGGTTTTCACCCCTAAGGGCGAATCGCGGACGATGCCCAAGGGGGCTACCGTGCTCGATTTTGCATACAACATCCACTCCAAGATAGGCAGCTGCGCGCTGGGGGCGAAGGTCAATTACAAGTTGGTGCCACTATCCACCAAGATTCATTCGGGCGACCAAATAGAGATTATTACCTCCGCCACGGTTAAACCCAAAGTTGAGTGGCTCGAATTTGTAACCACGGGTACGGCTCGCAACTTCATCAAAAAATTCCTCAAAAGCGAGAGTGAAGATGCCGTCAAACAAGGGCAGGAACTTTTTGAGCAAAAGATGAAAGATTTGGGTATAACCCAGATGGGGAGAGTCCTCTCTAAGGTTATTCCAGAATATAAGTGCGCCAATAAAGACCAGTTTTACAACAAATTAGGCTTGGGGCAGATTAGCTTGGATGGTGTCGAAAAGATTTTACGCCAGAATGCGGCATCGAAATTAGTTAAATATTGGACGCTGCAAATAGCCAAGCCTTTCAAGGGGAAAAAACGACAAAAGGGGGCTGAGAGAGAGAATCAGGAAAAGTTTGTGGTGGCTGAGTGCTGCCACCCAATTCCGGGCGATACAATCATTGGCTTCAATGAGGATGACGGCACCATTGATATTCACAAGAAGAGCTGTTTGATTGCCGTAGAGAAGGCAGCGCAACACGGAAACAAAATTGTTGATGCGACGTGGTCGCAAGAGAAGGTCGAATCATACCTGACTATCATAGATCTGCGGGGAATAGACCGCAAAGGTATGGTGCTCGACTTGATGAAAATCATCAGCGAGGAGATGGGGGTGAATATCCGAACGCTCAACTTCACCAGCCACGATGGGGTATTCGAGGGTGAAATCAGCCTCTATGTGCGCAGCGACGACGATATGAAGATGGTTCTGGAGAAGGTGAGCAAGGTGAAGGGTGTGGATAAAATTCACCGACGCGAAAGCACAAAGATAAATTAAAGTAGGTAAAAAGAATGATTGATATATTTTTCACTGCTTCATTACGAGGGGATGACTAACCTGAGTTCGGGATAACTTTTGTGAAACAGCAATATATCCCACAGTAGGTTTGACCGGCGCAGAGGTCGGATTTGAAGGGTATTCGACACACCTCAAACTTCAAAATTAGAGTACAATCCAAGATATAATGCCAGATTTTGATACTGTAGAAAGTTATCCAAATTGTTTAATGGCGGGTTACTAACTAAATATCAAATTTTGAATTATATAGACCCCCGCCCCGGCTAAGTATCCTATGAGGGCGATAAGCGAGATGTTTTTTAGATACCACACAAAATTCATCCGCTCCAACCCCATAACCACCACCCCTGCTGCCGAACCAATTATCAACATAGAACCGCCCACTCCGGCGCAATATGCCAAAAACTCCCAAAATACCCCATCCTTCAAGAATGCAGCCGCATAGGCGGGGTCGGTAGCTGCCGCCACCGACGAGGGGTCGGGTAAGGGATATGTTGCAATGGAACCTGCCACCAACGGCACATTGTCCACAACGGACGACAGAGAGCCAATCATCAGGTTTATAGCATAAACATTATGCACCCTCGTGTCTAACCACTGCGAGAGGTCAGCCAGAATCCCACTCATCTGCAATGCTGAAACTGCAAGCAATATTCCCAAAAAGAAAAGCACCGTAGGGGTATCTATTCGTTTAAGAACCACCGGAATACGCCCCTGCCGTGATTCGGGAACTCCTATTTTCTTGCCATATAGAATCTCCGTATAGAACCACATCGCACCCAATGCCAACAGGATGCCCATAAATGGTGGCAGGTGCGTGAGAGTCTTAAATATCGGCACAAATAACAGACATACGATGCCTAGAATCAGGATAGATAATCGCTCCTTGTTGGTGACACTGCAATAGTAGTCCACGTGGTTGCCGTGAGCTGAAACTCGCGCCACCGGCGCGGGAGTAACATCACCCTTGAGCCAGCGTGCGGCAATCATCGTAGGTAGTGCAAAGGCAACGATACAGGGCAAAATAAGTGTGGGAACAAGTTGAGCAGTCGTGACATTACCCCGCACCCAAAGCATAATCGTTGTAACATCCCCAATGGGTGACCACGCACCGCCGGCATTGGCGGCGATGATGATTATGCCCGCAAAGAGCCATCGCTCCTTGAAGTTGGCAATGAGTTTGCCGAGTAAGGCGGTCATCACGATGGCGGTGGTGAGGTTGTCGAGAGTTGCCGACATAAAGAAAGTTATGCCGCCCAATATCCACAGCAATTTGCGTTTGTTACGAGTTGTGATTCTGTTAGTTATAATATTGAATCCACCGTGGAGGTCAATCAATTCGACGATGGTCATCGCTCCGATGAGAAAGAATAGTATCTCTGAAATCTCGCCCAGCGCGGTGATTATCTGATTCTCTTCCAAGAACATAGACACCTGCTTGGTGATTGACTCGGATGATAGCGAGGGATTTTCTGCAAGAAATGCTGCAAAATGTTCGTGATAGAGGTGCGGAACTATCGAAGGCGCGGCAAAGGCATATAGCATCCATACCAAAATACCGGTAAGGAGTGCCGTAGCAGCCTTATCCACTTTTATCACGTGCTCAAGAGCTATAAATAGATAGCCCAAAAGGAATATTACAATAATGGCGGTTATCATTTTTGTGTTTTTTCAAAAATCTATTAACTCGGCATCAAACAATTTAATAATAAAATTCAAAGAGTCCCTAAGCCTTTTTAATCATTATTCTGAAAGTCGTCCCCTTGCCCACTTCAGACTCCTTAACAAAAATCTTGCCATTGTGATAATCCACCACAATTCTTCGCGAGAGAGACAAGCCAAGCCCCCAGCCGCGGGTCTTTGTTGTGAATCCGGGGCGAAATATTTTATTGTACATCGACTTGGTCATCCCCTTGCCCGTATCCTTGACATCGACCACAGCCCACTTATCTCGAACCCCTATCCACACCAATATATCTCCCTTACCCTGCAAGGCATCCAGTGCATTTTTCAGTAGATTCTCCATCACCCACTCGAATAGTGACGGGTTAATCATCGCATCCAATTCACCGGTACAAGATTTTTCTATTCTCAGAGTTACATTTTTTGGAATCCGGGTCTGGAAGTAATCTACCGTTCGAGAGACCTCCTGCAGAACATCCACCCTGGAGAGCTGTGTTGTAGAACCTATCTTGCCGAAGCGATTTGCCACCTTCATCAACCGTTGGATATCCTTGCTCATCTCATCGGTCGCCTCGGGCGCGATATCCATACTTTTTAGATATTCAATCCACCCCAACAGCGAACTTGTAGGCGTGCCCAACTGGTGTGCCGTCTCCTTAGCCATACCCACCCATACGCGGTTCTGCTCATTTTGTTTACTGCTTCGGAAGGTGATGAAGGCGAAACTTATGAAGATACCGATAAGCCCTAACTGTATGTAAGGAAAGAAGATAATGCTTTTCAAAAGGCTCGAGTCATCGTAGTATACGGTGAGCTCTACGCCCTCGGGAGTGATTATTTTTATGGGTTGTCTATCCGGACTGTTGCACATATGTTCGATTGTGGAGCGTAACTTGGCGGGGTTGTCAATAATCTCCTTGGGAACATTCATATACTCGATAACCCTCAAATAATCGTCCGTCATAATTGCCGGTATCGTAGTCACATTATTTGCTATGCTCAGGTTTATCTCCCGCTCGGTATTGCTTCTCGGGTCGATATAGTTCCACAGGGCTATGCCTCGTGCCCAAAGGTCAATCTCGAATTGCTCCTTACGCATCAGTTCACGCGCCAAATAGTTGGTATATAGGAGTGAAATCACCCCTATAACCGAACCGATAAATATGTATGCCACCTTGGAACGGTAGCCGAACGAATATTTGAACATAATGCTTGATGGTTATATCTAGGGGGCTTCCAAAAATTAGCCGTTGGTTATTGTTCCTGTCGCTCCGCGCTTGACGCTAAGTCTCATTGCCTCTTAATATCAACGCATTAACCGACTCATCGACGAACTATTGATAATTGAAATGACCATACACCCACATACACTCGCCTGCCCCATCTTGCCGCAAGAGAACTAATGGGACAAAAATCTCTCTGCCTCCAGCGCTGCCATACAGCCCGAACCTGCCGCCGTGATTGCCTGACGGTAATACGGGTCTTGGACATCGCCTGCCGCAAATACGCCGGGGATATTAGTGCGGGGAGTGCCCGGTTGAGTTTTTATATAGCCCTGCCCGTCGAGCTCTATCTGACCATTAAACAGCTCTGTATTGGGATGGTGCCCGATTGCAAGGAAGAAGCCGTCAATGTTGATTGTGTGGATATGACCATCGCCCCGTTTGAGCATTACGCCCGTTACGCCGCTTTCATCGCCCAGCACCTCAACGGTGTTGTGTTCAAACAATACCTCTATATTTTCGGCTTTGAAGACACGCTCCTGCATTGCCTTACTTGCTCTCAGATGGTTTTTACGAACAATCATATAGACCTTTTTACAGAGCCCCGCAAGGTAGGTCGCCTCCTCGCACGCCGTGTCGCCACCACCGACAACCGCCACAACCTTCTTGCGATAGAAGAAGCCGTCACAAGTTGCACAAGCTGAAACACCGCTACCGCGGAATTTCTCTTCACTCTCCAATCCCAAATATTTTGCCGTCGCACCCGTTGAAATAATTACGGTTTCGGCAGCAATTTGGTGCTCATCATCGACTGTAATTACGAATGGTCTTGCCGAGAAATCGGCTTTTGTGATAACTCCGAATCTGATCATCGCGCCAAATCTCTCTGCCTGACGTCTCAAGTCAGCCATCATCTCCGTGCCCGTTATCCCCTCGGGATAACCCGGAAAGTTTTCAATCTCGGTGGTAGTGGTGAGCTGTCCTCCGGGTTGAATACCCTCGTAGAGGATTGGCGAGAGGTTGGCACGCGAAGCGTAGATTGCGGCAGTGTATCCTGCAGGTCCGCTACCGATGATAAGGCATTTTGTTGTTTCCATTATTTATTTTTTTTCAATTTCCGGAACTTAAGTAGTGAAAAAGAATTGCTGCGATGTTTTTCTTGTTCTTTTTTTCCCCTACTTATTTTGGCTTTTAGGGGGCTTCTAAAATAAGCCGTTGGTTATTTGGGAATTTTTATTGAGCAGTTTTTGTTTGAAACTTGCGATTTTATTGGAATAAATTGAGTGTTTTTCACAAAAAAGGTGTGCCGAAATTCTTAGAAACAAGCCCAATCAAACCTTTGGTTTGAGATGCCTAATGACGACAGAATTTATGTAAAAGTAAACGAAAAAATGTGTCAGTAATTATTCCTCACTCCTTCAGAAGGTGTTTTCATTACCGTCAGCGGATATTTTTTTCGCCAGACCCATAAAAACATCCTCCGTAATACCGTCCGCAAGAGGCTTGCCACTATCGCCATTCTCGGCAATAGATTGTACAAGGGGTATCTCCGCCAAGACCTCTACTCTCATCTCTTGCGCAACTTTTTCCAACTCACCTCTACCGAAAATATAGTATTTATTATCAGGAAGTTCGGCAGGGGTGAAATATGCCATATTATTGATAATGCCGATAATAGGGATATTTACATTCTTGCTGCGCAACATTCCGATTCCCCGCACAACGTCTAATAGAGCAACCTTTCCCGGCGTACTCACCACAATGGCGCCGTCTATTTTCAGCGCACCCACCGCCGTAAGGTGTACGTCACCTGTGCCGGGCGGTAAGTCTATCAGCAGATAATCCAACTCGCCCCACGCAGTTTGGTTGATAAGTTGTTTGAGGGCGTTGGTCGCCATCGGACCTCGCCACACCAAAGCATCCTCAGCCTTGATGAAAAAGCCGATGGACATAACCTTCACTCCGTGGCTCTGGGCGGGTATAATTTCTTGCGAATTTTCGTCCTCAGTAACAGGCATATATCCTTCAACTCCAAACATCTTGGGCATTGAAGGTCCATAAATATCCGCATCAATCACACCGACTCGATATCCCAACCGTGCCAATGCCACCGCCAAATTTGCCGTTACCGTGCTTTTGCCTACTCCGCCTTTGCCACTGGCTATGGCGATTGTTTTCTGCAATGGGAGTTTGGGTGGTTTTGGAACATTCGGCAACCTCTTTCGCACATTAGGCTCGGCTATGATTATCGTTGGTGCTATGCCTGTAGCCTCGATAATGGCTGCCTCTGCAGAGCGCTTGATAGATTGAGCCATAGGGTCGTGCGCCTTGGTTAATTGTAGTGTGAACCGAATTTTACCATCCTGCTCGGTAAAATTCTGTACCATTCCCAACGAAACAATATCCTTATCCTGCTCCGGATGAATTACTGTTTTTAATATATCCGATATCATCTGTCTCTAATTTAAGCCAATGTACCAACCAAATTGGTACAAAGGTAAGGAACATTTTTTAATTATCCCTCGCTACTCGCGCAAAAACACAATCTAAATGGGGGCTGGTAGCAGTGGTCGTGTATGTGGAATGGGGGTAAAAGAGAGGAAGACGTGAGAGCAAGAAAAGGTGGTTTTGGGGTATGCTTTTTGCCTTTCAGGAATTCGATTAATTGCGTAACAGACCACTCAGAAATATCAATGAGGAGCACTTTTTTTTGGTACTCCATTTTTCGCTTTTCGAGTTCAAAATTTAGAAAATCGGCATTAGGATGCGTTTTTCGCACTTTGCCGGTTTTTTCGTTAAAAAGCTTCGGCTCGATGTAATAACCGCTTGACATATCGTTATGCTTCGCGTTGTGGACTACGCGAAATTTAATCGACACCGTCCCATCCTCGCGAATTTGATTTTTGCGTATACATATAATAATATTCATTTTCACGCTATTTTCACGCAAATATAGCAAAAGAAAACAAAATAGCGTGTTTTCTTTGCAAAAAACGCGCCTATTTCGCATAAAAAAGAGGTTAGCCACAATGGCTAACCTCTTGATTTTGAGAAAGTCGGGGTGATACGATTCGAACGTACGACCACACGCCCCCCAGACGTGTACTCTAACCGGGCTGAGCTACACCCCGTAGACTTCCAGCGCAGATCCCTTGTGGGAAATCCGCCACAAAAGTATAAAAAATTATTGTTACTGCAAAATATTTTCCGAAATATTACGAGCTATCACCCAAACCAACTCCTTGCGAGCCTCTGCCGAAGACCACGCACAATGAGGCGCAACTATCAATCGATCGGGATGCTTCAGCCTCAACAAAGGATTATCCTCGTTTATAGGCTCATATTCAAACACATCCAACCCTGCACCCGCAATCAAGCCTTCGTCCAGTGCCTTCGCCAAAGCCTCCTCGTTGATAATCTTGCCACGCCCCACATTTACCAAAATTGCCGACCGTTTCATCTTTTGTAGCTGATACATATCAAGCAGATTTTCAGTCTGTTCATTCAGCGGCGAGTGTATCGAGACAATATCAGACTCCTCCAATAGTTCATCCAGACTCACCGATGTATATTCCGTAGAATTATTTTTACCGCTTGTTGAGTAATAAATAACATCTGCACCGAAAGCTGTGGCAAACTCCGCAACGCGTCTGCCGATATTTCCCAATCCGATGACACCCCAACGTTTACCACTTATTTGGCTTATCGGATAGTGCAAATTAAAACATCTGCCCGAAACAGCATAACTGCCACCTTTCACGTAATTGTCATAAAAAATCGTTCCGCGGAGCAGTGCTAAAACCAGCGAAAAGGTAGCCTCAGCCACACTCTGAGTAGAATATGCCGGCACATTTTTCACCAAAATTCCCTTCGATACAGCATATGCAGAATCAACATTATTTGTACCGGTTGCAGCAACGCAAATCAATCTCAGCTTGGGCAAGGAATCAATCTGGGCACGAAAAATTCTGACCTTGTTGGTTATCACAACATCGGCATCGGCGCACCGCGCCACAACGTCCTCGGGTTGGGTGTTTTCGTATTCGGTATAGTCACCCAACTGCTTAATCGGGGTTAGGTCGGCGTCGCCAACAGAGTAGCTGTCAAGAAAAACAATTTTCATCAGAGGAAGTTTTTGGAAATATTCAACAGGGACGGATTTTGCGGAATTTCATTTTGAGAACACCCCAAAAAGCCTCGCCGAATATGCCGCTGCTCATCTTTGATGTTCCCATTGTACGGTCGGTAAATATAATTGGTATCTCCTTTATCTCGAAACCAAGTTTATACGCCGAATACTTCATCTCAATCTGAAATCCGTAGCCCTTCATCCGTATATCATCCAAATTAATTGTGCGCAGTGTTTCACCGCGAAAACACACAAATCCCGCCGTGCAATCCCTCACCGGTATTCCAAGCACTCGACGCACATATGCCGATGCATAATAGGACATTATCACTCGTCCGATAGGCCAATTCACCACATTAACACCCGTGACATAGCGCGAGCCGACTGCCACACCCGCCCCCTGCTCACAGGCATCATAGAGTTTGACAAGGTCGTCGGGATTGTGCGAAAAGTCGCAATCCATCTCACAAATCAAGCCGTACCCACGCTCCAACGCCCAACGAAAACCGCAGATATACGCAGTTCCAAGCCCCAATTTCCCGCGACGCTCCACAATATGCAACCCATCAAATTCACTTTGCAAACGCTTCACAGCATCGGCTGTACCATCGGGTGAACCATCGTCAATTACCAGCATATCGAGCTGATAGGGAAGCGAAAATATCTTGCGCACCATAGCCTCAATATTTTCGATTTCGTTGTAGGTGGGTATAATTACAATTCGTCTCATTTTCGTTATTTGAGTTGATAAAGATAGTTATTTTATTTAACTTTGAAAAATTTTTGTAAAAATGAGACGCGCAATTCAAATCCTATTTTTGGCACTATTGGTTTCCACATCCCTCGCTCAGCCCAAACAGCAGAGGCGCGTGGATGATTTCTTGATTAAAAATGATGTTATTGTTGTGGACAAAAACAGCACGATGCAAAATTGCAACGATATTGCTTCGATACTCACCAACAATGGCATAGGCTGTAAAGTTGCCTCCCCTTTTATATCTTTCAAACAGAAAATCGTTCCCGAGAAGGTCATCACAATCGCCGGTGTGGCTTATGCAGATGCGTTGCAAATAACGGTTACACCCAGAAAAATCACAATCAAGTACACATCGGACAAAGCATTCAATAATGCACTTAACTACCTCCGCGAGATGATTAGCGGCAGGAGGATTGAGGGTCGCAACATTACCGACTGGAGCGAGACGATGGGGCTAAAAGGTGGTTTTTTTGATGCAAGCTCTGAGTTGCTCCCTATGGAACAGGTGGAAAGAGCTATTAACAAAAACAAGGATAATGATTTATACATCAGAGTTGTAGACAATAACAATTGGAGGTTGTGGTGCGAAACTTTCGAGATGGCTAATCCCGCCGTTAAACCTATTGCCGCCTCAAGCGTCTATGATAGAGAGATTTTAAGAGACCTGCTTGTAAAGAATCGGCGCGCCGTACTGATGGTAGATTTGATTACACCCAACAAAATTTTCGAGCAGACTACCGGTCATTCGCAATTTTCGGTCGAGGGGATGCGTTTTGTTAGGGCGATAGTGGAGGAGTATGTGGATAAACTGAAAATCAAGCGTATCTGTCTGGGAGCAACAAGCGATAAGATTGATAAACGCTTTGCAGACTTTCTTAAATTTCTCGAGAGAGAGAATTCAATTGAAATTATTATTTTATGACGATTATGAAAAAACTACTTCTTGTTGCCGCAGCAGTTTTAATGACCACGGCAGCCCAATCGCAGACCCGCCGCTCGAAAGAGGAGCAGCAAAAAGAGACGAGCTCAACACGCCAAGGCACAAGACGAGAGGATAATAACGCTAAGCAACAACAAACTCGTCCTCAGCATCAACCTGAGCGTCCGCAACCACCGCGACCACCGCAACCACCGCAACCACCGCAACCACCGCAACCACAGCAACCACCGCAACCACCGCGACCACCGCGACCACCGCAACCACCGCGACCACCCCGACCACCGCAACCACCGCAACCACCGCAACCACCGCAACCACCGCAACCACCGCAACAACCGCAACCACCGCAACGCCCGCAACAACCGCAGCGTCCGCAACCACCTGCAGCAAACCGCCCTCAATATCGCCCGACACCTCCGTCCTACAAACGCAATCCGGTAGTTCAACACTATCCCAACCACGATTACTACTACGGTCGTCCCTTCTTGAACCTGCCTCGCGGATTCAAAATTAAAAGGTACAGCGGGATTGACTACTACTATTCTGAGGGTCGTTATTACCGCCGCCACAACGGGCACTACTATTTATGTCGTCCGCCCTTTGGTGCAGTGATTGCCGGAGCAATTGTCGAATCGGTACTCAATGCCATAATTATCAATAACCAGACCTATTACTACGGAGATGGTACGTTTTACATACGTACGGGCGGGAACTATCGCGCCGTTCAGCCACCAATCGGAGCACGCATCGCAGAGTTGCCCTACGGTGCGCAGGAGTTATACTTGAATGGTGAATACTACTACCAAGTGGACGACACGTACTATATGCCGGTATATGACTCCATACTCAGGCAAGAGGTCTATGAGGTTGTAGGAAAAGGCAGTAATGGGTATTCTAGAAATTAGCAAACCATCATTTTGGGGTTATTCAGAGGAATGTTCCATTGCTCTTTGGGTTTTTAATAATGCTAAACTCTAACAATATGAGGGTTGTACTTCAGAGAGTGTCACAATGTTCAGTTGTGGTTGAAGGCGAGCAGGTCGCGGCAATAGGTTGCGGCTTGCTTGTTTTGTTGGGTGTGGAAGATGGGGACACAGGGGAAGATATTGATTGGCTTGTGGGAAAAATTGCAAAAATGCGTATATTTGCAGACCCAAACGGGTCGATGAACCTTTCCATTGAGGATGTTAGTGGTGAAATACTGATTGTTAGTCAGTTTACACTGCACGCCTCCACGCGTAAGGGAAACCGTCCAAGCTTTATCAGGGCAGCAAGACCGGAATGGGCAATACCACTGTACGAAGATTTCATCAGCCGCTTCCCCGGAGCAAAACACGGTATATTTGGTGCGGATATGAAAGTCGCGCTGGTGAACGACGGACCGGTCACGATAATAATGGATAGTAAAATCAGAGATTAATTTTGAATTATGAGTTTTGAGTTTTGAATTATAAACATTAAGACCTTGTAATTGCAAAATTAGTAATTCAAAATTCAATTTATTTTTTAATGAAACAGGCCGTACTCAAAGAATTTGAGCAGTATAAGGCGAGGATAAAATCGGCACTAGCAAGCGAGCAAAGTATGCTTGAGGAAGTTGTCGCAAATTTGCTTGTGCCCTCGGGCAAGCAGATGCGCCCGCTCTTGGTGCTACTCACGGCAAAGCTGCACGGAGAGGTCAATGAGAAGAGCTATGCGGCGGCAATGCTTTTCGAGATGTTGCATTGGGCAACTCTCATTCACGATGATGTTGTTGATGAGGCATATATGCGCCGTGGAGAGCTCACCTTGGGGGCAATGATGCGCTCGAAAAGTGCAGTTTTGGTGGGTGATTTTCTCTTTACACGAGGGTTGGCTGTGGCGGCACGGGCAGAGAATTATCAGGCTATCACATCGGCAACACGCTGCATTGAGATGGTGGTGGATGGTGAGTTGATGCAGTCGCGAAATGCGGCAAGATTAACCACCACAAGAGAGGATTATTACGAGATAATTAAGCTCAAAACCGCCGTAGTTCTTGCAAGTTGCGCACAGGTGGGTGCTGCCTCGGTGGGGGCGACTGAAAAGCAGGTTGAGAGTATGTACCGCCTCGGCGAGCTGCTCGGATGTGCATTCCAAATTCAGGACGACATACTCGATTTGACAGATACAAACACGGGTAAAACAAAGTACAACGATTTGCAGGAGCGTAAAATAACCCTACCCCTTATCTTCGCGATGGAGAAGGAGGGGCGCAGCGAGGCACTTAAACAGTTGCGCAGGGCGGCACACTCGCAAAAAAGTATCAATTGGTTAATTGCCTTTATCAAGAGGAACGAGGGCATCGAAAAGGCGCGCAAAGAGCTTAACGACAAGCATAGAGAGGCGATGGAAATCATAAGAAGCTACCCTGAGAGTGCTGTTAGAGAGTCGCTCATAAAATTTGCCGACTATGTGGTACTAAGAAAAAAATAGCCCGAAAATACCATTTTCTCACAAACATTACTAACTTTGCAACTTGAACAATCAATAAATCATTTTGATAGAGTTTTTACCCTTTACCGTTCACTCCCTGCCACTGTTTATCTCTTTGGCTCTATTGCTGTTTATGTCCGCCCTAATTTCGGGAGCCGAGACCGCTTTTTTTTCGCTTAACCCTGTGCAAATCAATGAGCTGCACACCGGAGAAAGTCGCAAAACACAGACCGTCCTCCGCTTGTTGGACAACCAAGATTCGCTGCTCTCCACCATACTTATACTCAATAATTTAATAAACATCGGAGCTATTTTGGTGGCGAGTGCCATAATAGATATAACCATTTCTTTCGCCGATTCTCAGTTTTTGGAATTTATTGTGAAGGTTGTTTTGGTAACCTTTCTCTTGCTGCTCTTCGGAGAGATAATGCCCAAGATATTTGCAACTTACAACAATGTTGCCTTTGCCAAGTTTATGGCTATACCACTGTTGGGGGCGCGGGTTGTTGTTGCTCCGCTCTCATTTGTACTCATTAAGCTGGGCGGCGCTCTCACGCGTTCGCTCTCGGGCAACGGACACAATGTATCGATCGATGAGTTGCAGGATGCAATAGAGATAACAAAGACTGAAACCCCCGAGGATAAAGAGATGTTGAGCGGTATCGTGCGCTTTGTGGGTACTCAAGTTGTGGAGATTATGAAACCGCGCATTGATGTGGTAGCTCTAGAGGTTGAGGATAACTTTGTGAAGGTCAAGCAGACGGTTATCAAGAGCGGTTTTTCGCGTATTCCCGTCTATAAGGATAGTTTTGACAATATACAAGGAATTTTATTTATCAAGGATATACTTAAATACATAGAGAGAGGCGAAGATTTTGAGTGGCAAAAGTTGGCACGCAAACCATATTTTGTGCCTGAACATAAGAAGATTAACGACCTTTTGGAGGATTTTCAGACGCTCAAAATCCACCTGGCGGTGGTGGTAGATGAGTATGGGGGGACTTTGGGCATTGTTACCCTCGAGGATATATTAGAGGAAGTCGTGGGTGACATCGCCGATGACTCGGACGCTGTGGAGAGTTTTTATCAAAAGGTTGACGAAAACAACTATATATTTGATGGCAAGACACATATAGTCGATTTTGAGCGAGTATTAAAGTTGGATGACGACTTTCTGGAGAAGGTCAAAGGCGAGGCAGACACGCTGGCGGGGTTAATGTTGGAAATCAAGGGTGACTTTGTTAAGGTGGAAGAGTGGGTTGAGTTCGGAAAGATGCGCTTTACGGCACAGGAGATTGATAATCACAGAATTATAAAAATATTGGTTACCCTTCAGTAGATTGGCACGCTTTTTGCGGTCATTCGATGCAATTATTAAAATACAGTATGGCTCTCAAATGGCTTATTATCATTGCATCAAGTGTGCGGTAGATTACTGTGGTGAAAGCGACAATCTATCAAAGACTATATATGGCGGTTTTCGCAGTAAAGATGGTCATAATATTCCTTGTGGGCATCAATGAAAAAAAAATAACAGAATAAATTTTAGACAATGAAAAAGAAACTTTTACTACTAACCTGCCTGTCACTGATGGTGGCAAGCAGTTATGCACAAGAGCAGCAGCAGGAACAGATTGTCAATTATCGCACAAGTAGAATAGGCGACAACTGGTTTTTCTCGGTTGGTGCAGGTGGGACGGTGTACTTGGGTGCACAAAATTCAGGTGAATTCCTAAACCGTCTGCGTCCGGTTGCTGAACTATCCATCGGCAAGTGGATTACTCCAAGTGTTGGAGTACGTCTACAAGGAGTCTACACACCCTCTTTCCGCGAATATTCGGTAATCCACACTAGCCCTTTCAAGGAGGGAGAGATGCTCCAAAAGTTTAATTATATGGGAGTTCACTCTGATTTTATGCTCAATCTGAGTAGTGCAATCGGTGGATACAAGGAAGATAGGGTGTACGAGATAATCCCATATTTCGGACCTTCGTGGAGCCACATTAACCTAGCCGATAGACCAACATACAACGAAATATCGGTTGCCGGAGGTATAATCAACCGCTTCCGCCTATCACGCACAGTGGATGCAAACTTAGAGATGCGTGCCATTATGATACACGGACGTATGGACCACTCAACGGTGGATAACCGCCTGGACTTTCCCGTATCGGTCTCTGCCGGAATAACCGTTCGTTTGGGAAGAAACAAGGACTTCAAAGTTGTGCCTTATCCCGACTACACACCTTACAACAAACGCATCAAATCTCTGGAGGATGACCTTACCAGCCTAGAAGGCAAAAACAAGAAGCTGCAAAAGGAACTGGAAGATTGCAACAATAAACCTGCTGTGGAGAAGGTGGTTACAAAGTATACAGATATATCATCTCCTTGCGTTCTGTTCTTTGGTCTGAATAAGTATAAACTAACCAGCCGCGAGCTTACAAACCTAGAATATTTTGTGGTCAATACCCTCAAAAAGAGTCCCGATAAGAGATATATTATCTGGGGGGCGGCTGACAAGGAGACAGGAACGGCTGCCTACAATCAGGTGTTGAGCCAAAAACGCGCCGAATTTGTGCTGGACATTCTTGTGAACAAATACGGTTTGGCACGCGACCGCTTCACAATCAAGGCTGTTGGCTCTTCGGATAACCGCTTCAAAGAGGCGCAACTGAACCGCGTAGTAATAATCGAATAGCAGTTAATTATTAAATCACAAAAAAAAGTGTTCTCATAAGGGGAACACTTTTTTTTTTAGCATAACACGCTGTTAGTCAAATAGTGTTTATTGGCGAAAACTGCAAATTATACATAGGAGACCACATAAAAGCGTCTGAAGACCAGTGTTTTGCACTGCAAAGATAGCACAACAATATCCAAATCCAATAGTCCTGTTCTAGCTATTTTAAGAGAAAAGATGGCTCTATGTCGTGGATAGTCAAATTGAGTTTTGCACAGCATAAGTAAACCATATTAGTACGGTTTTTGATATTACGGAAGCCTCTTGCCCCTCTTTTTAGCAGTTGAATTTTAGCATTTGTACCTTCGAGGATACCTTATTAACGAACTGTTGATTAACAATATCCTTGGTCGAAGAACCCGCCATAAAAATTCAAAAGTAAAATTTAAACAGTTTCTTAATAATGACTTCACAGATTCATAATACAGAGAAGATACCTTTGCCGCGTAATTCTAAAAACCATAAAAAAAATTATGAGAAAATTTACGCAAGCATTATTAATCTTATCTCTGCTGTTGAGCGCGGCTTTCGCGTCTGCCCAGGTCAAAGGGTTGGTTAACACAACTCTTGACAATGGAAAGAAAGAGCCCTTAATTGGGGCAACAGTGATTCAGCAAGGCACTTCGCGAGGTGTAACCACCGACATTGACGGTCACTTTACAATCAATATCGAGTCCAAGAGTGCTGTCCTACAAATTTCTTACGTGGGCTACAAAACCAAATTGGTTGATGTGGTTGATAATAGCAACATCGAGGTTATATTAGAGGAAGATGCAACCCAAATTGAAGAGGCTGTTGTTGTGGGTTACGGCACCCAACGCAAAGTCAATCTTTCGGGCGCCGTTGACCAGATGACTGCAAAGCAACTTCAAGCGAAACCGATTGCAAACCTTTCACAGGGTCTACAGGGAGCCATCCCAAACCTCAACATTGATTTCGGAAGCGGACAGCCGGGCGCAGTCGCGAATATAAACATTCGCGGCACGACCTCTGTCAATGGTGGTTCTCCGCTGATTATCATCGATGGAGTACCGGCAGAATCGGCAGAATTGAATCGGATTTCGCCGTCTGATATTTCATCAATTTCAGTGCTAAAGGACGCCTCCTCAGCAGCTATTTATGGTGCGAGAGCTGCATTTGGTGTTATTCTGATTACCACAAAACAGGGCAGTGTGGAAAAAAGCGAAAAATTGGTAATTGACTTCACCACAAACTTCGCGTGGAAAAAAGCATCGGTATTGCCAAATAAAATTTCCGACCCATATATATACGCACGATTGCTCCAAACTTCGGTTGATAACACACCTTGGGGGCGCGAAATTTACAACGATTACCAGTTGGAGTGGGCGCGTCAGCGCTCTGACGACCCCTCGGTTGAGCAGGTGAGAATGAGCCAGAAAGATGCTAAATTATATGATTATATGGGTAGTACCGACTGGACTCGCTACTATTTAGATAACTTTACACCTTCCAACAATCAGCAGCTCTCGATTTCGGGAAGCACGGAAAAGGCGAGCTACTACTTCTCGGTAAATCAAAGTACCGAAAACGGTGCAATAGCAGTTGCAAATGACAGCTACAAACGATACGGAGTTCGCAACAACGTGATTTTCCGCCCATATAAATGGCTGACAGTTGGCAATAACAGCAACTACGCAACCTCAATACAGGAGCAACCGAGCTATCTTTCGATTTGGGATTTATATAATGTCTTCCCAACGGATGTTGATAAAAACCCTGACGGAACGTGGGCTAATACCGGTATGGGGCGTGTGCTTGCCCGAATTACCGATGGTGGTCGCGAAACCACTCGAGATGATATTTTTACAACCACATTTACACTTGCCGCCCAAATCATACCGGAGGTTCTCAAAATCAATGGCGATTACACCTTCCGCCGTCAGGCTCGTGACTACCGATGGAACTATTCAAAATACAAGATAGGTTTCGGTCCTGATGATATAAGAGAGGAGGGCACAAATGAGAGCTACCGCAGCGACAGTAAAACAACATATAAGTCAATGAACTTATACCTCAATTTCAATAAAATGTGGGGCAAACACACAGTAACGGCACTATTGGGATACAACGAAGAATCGAGTGTGTATGATGGTTTTTCGGGTAGAATTGACAAACTTATTTCATCGTCTTTGCCCTCGTTGAATTTGGCAACGGGCACAGCAAAAGTTGCCGATTGGTACACAGATTGGGCTATCAGAGGCATTTTTGGACGATTGAATTACACGTTTGATAACAAATATATTGTTGAACTCAACGCAAGGTACGATGGTTCGTCTCGTTTCCCAAAATCATCTCGCTTTGGGCTATTCCCTTCTGTTTCCGGCGCTTGGAGAATTGACAGAGAGTCTTTTATGGATTTTTCGGAATCGGTAGTTTCGCAACTCAAACTTCGTGCCTCTTATGGTAGTTTAGGTAATCAATCGGTTGGCGCATATGGGTACATTAGCTCGATGGCATCGGCTCTGGCTACGCCAATCATCGGGGCTGACAGACCGCTATCGGTAGGTTCGCCTTCGATGGTCTCGGGCAATTACACTTGGGAGAAGGTGAGCACAACTAACTTTGGTATCGACCTGAACCTGTTAGACAACAAGATAACAACATCGTTCGACTTTTACACTCGCAACACCGAGGGAATGTTGGTCGCGGGTAAAGCTCTACCTGGTGTGCTGGGCACATCCGCACCTAAGGAGAATGCAGCAGACCTGCGCACAAAGGGCTGGGAACTCAGCGTTGGCTACAACGATTCGTTCCAAGTCGGAGGTTCGCCGCTGAATTTCAATACAAGATTTGTACTCTCTGACAGCCGCTCTCACATCACCAAGTTTGACAATCCGACCAGACTTCTATCCCAGTATTATGTTGGATACGAGATGGGGGAAATGTGGGGTTTGCAGAGCGACGGCTTCTTCAACTCGCAAGCCGAAATTGATGCCTTAGACCAAAGTGCAATCATTCCGTGGGGAGCTTTGACCATCACCAACGGGTGGCCTAAATATATAGATAGAGACAAGAACGAAAAGATTGAGAAGGGTACAACTGTGGATGACCCCAAAGACCTTGCCATCATTGGCAACACCTCACCTCGCTTCCGGTATGGCATTAACTTGGGCGCGGATTGGAAGGGCTTTGATTTGAACGTATTCCTACAAGGGGTCGGCAAAAGAGACTACTACCCGACACACTACCTCTATTGGGGATTCTATCAACAACCCTATGCCGGAGGATACCAACACCTGCTGGATTTCTATCGCGAATTTGACGATAAGGATATGTCGAAACATTCGCAATCATACATCAACTCAGGTCTTGCCAGTGCAAATAGAGATGCAAAGTATCCGGTACTTCAATCGTGGCTTGCCGACCAAAATGGCGGAGCAGGATATAATGGGTTGGTTATCCCTCAAACAAAATACCTGCTGGACGGTTCATATCTTAGAATCAAGAATATAACGCTTGGTTATACTCTTCCGTCTTCGCTGACAAAGAAATTAACCATCGAACGACTGAGGATTTATGTGAGTGGGGATAATATCTTTGAATTTTCACAAATTAAAAATTATTTCGACCCCGAGGCTATCACAAATGACAATACCGGGTATGTTTATCCATTCCAAAGAACATTTACGGTAGGTTTTAACATCACTTTCTAACAAATCAAAAATATGAAACCAATCAATATATCGGCAATTATTCTATCAGTCCTCCTCTTGGTGAGTTGTAATGACGCTTTTATGGAACGAGTTCCAAAGACTGAAATATCACCGGAAACGTTTTTCAAAACAGAAGAAGACCTTCAAATGTACATTTACGGACTCTACGATTTCCCCGGTCTGGGAATGTGCACCGATGATTACTATGCAACGACCGACAATGGGGTGTCGGTGGGAACTCCCGGCGAATTGGTAAATATTATGAACAATAGCTCTATCAGCTCTGAGAATATCAATGGTGGTTGGAGCTGGGGACAACTTCGCAAAATCAACATCTTTATGGATAATTTCCGTAAAGCCACCATCTCGCAAGAGGCATTGAACCACTACGAGGGAGTTGCTCGGTTTTTTAGAGCAAAATTCTACTACGACAAAGTGCTTCGTTACAACGATGTACCCTGGTATGAAACAACGTTAGAGACAAGCAGTGAGGAGCTCTATAAAAAACAAGACCCCCGAACAGTTGTCGTAGATAAGATTATGGAGGACTTTGCCTTTGCTGCTCAACACGTTCGCACGGGTCAGAAGGGTGGTGCGGTAGATAAATGGGTGGTGATGACCTACTATGCCCGCACAGCTCTATTCGAGGGGTCGTGGCGTAAGTACCATCCTGAGTTGAACCTTGCCTCTACGGCTAACAAATACTTTGAGTTGGCTGCTACGATTTCGGCAGAGATAATGGCTAAGGGGGGATTCTCAATCTATAATACGGGTAACCCAAAGACAGATTACCGAACACTATTCATCTCGCCCGATTTGACAAAAAATCGCGAAGTGATTCTTACAACCATATACGACTACGATATTCGTTCAAACGGCTACTGGGCTTATATGTTCGGAGATTATGAGCCTTGTCCCACAAAGGATATTATTCAAGACTATCTAATGGCTGACGGCAGCTACTATTCTTCACAGAGCAATTATAAAACAAGGGACTACGTCGAGGAGTTCACCTCTCGCGATAATAGGCTCTACCAGACATTTGTCTATCCCGGTTGGGAGCTAATCAATACCGAGACCTATGCACAGGGTGCGGGGCTTCACATTCCGCGTTTGGCAAAGAGTTTTTCGGGATACCACCAACTCAAAGGTTTTCAGAATACAAAGGGGATCACCTATAATGGCGGCATTGATTGGCCTGTGCTTCGTTACGCCGAAGTGTTGTTAATCTTTGCCGAGGCAAAAGCAGAGTTGGGAACCCTTACACAAGGTGATTTAAATGCAACTATCAACGTTTTGCGCCAACGAGCAGCAATGCCTTCGATGATGTTGAACCCTGCAATCGACCCCGTTCAGACGGCACGCTATCCCCTTGTAACCAATTCTAACATCCTTGAAATACGCCGTGAACGCCGCATAGAATTTGCAAGCGAAGGTTATCGTTATGCCGACCTTATGCGCTGGAATGCCGGAAAACTATTAGAACGACCCCAACTGGGCATCTACTTCAAAGGTCTGGGTAAGTATGATATGAATGGAGACGGGGTTGAGGATATTTGCCTACTGGATAAGAGCGCAACTATTCCTGCCGTAAAGGAGAAAAATTCATTGGGCAAAGATCTAATATACTACAGGGTGGGCAAATATGGTGAGGCTGTTGATGCCTTCCTCGAAAACGGCACGAGCGGTTGTATGATTTATGCTCCCACGATGGGCACATTTTCAGCACCTCGCGACTACTATCGTCCCGTTCCAAAAACTCAAGTCGTACTTAATCCTAATCTATATCAGCAATTTGGCTGGAAATAAAAAACTTTTAGAAAATGAAAAAAAAGGTATTAATCACAGCATTTGCGGCTCTATTGCTGCAAGCAGGGGCTCAGCACAAAAATTCTGAGAAGATGGGCGATTATCAACCCAAAGTTCGCCGCGAAATATCGATTCCAGATATTGACGGAATGAAAGTCATTAAGTGCGACTTTCATATGCACACCGTAAATTCGGATGGCAATATAGCCCCTTGGGTTCGTGTCGATGAGGCTTGGGAAGAGGGTCTTGATGCAATTGCAATCACCGACCATATTTCACACACAGCCGGTTCGCGTGACGAAAATAGGTCATATAATCAAGCCTTAGCTGAGGCTCAAAAGCTTGGAATAACCCTTATTCGTGGAGGTGAAATGAGCTACTCGATGGCACCGGGACACGCCAATGCACTCTTTATTGAGGATGTCAATAAACTTCAAACCGGGGATTGGCGTGCTGCCTTTGCAGAGGCTAAGGCTCAGGGAGCATTCATCGAATGGAATCACCCGGGATGGGGGGTAGATACCATCAAATGGCACAAAGAGCACACGGAACTCTTTGAAAAGGGAATGCTTAACGGTATCGAGATTTTTTGTGAATTGGAGTGGTATCCCGAGGCTGTTGAGTGGTGTTTTCAAAAAAACTTGACTCTGATTGCCAATACAGATTCTCACGAATCTATGGCAAGACTCTATGACTTTAATACAATGAAGCACCGTCCGATGACACTGGTACTTGCCTCGGATAATTCGGCAGATGCAATCAAAGAGGCACTCTTTGCCGGTCGTACGATAGCCTATTTTTATAGCACTCTCATCGGAAAGGAGGCTCTCCTTAGGAGCTTATTCAACAGTTCGATAGAGATTTCTAAACCACATTTAACGAAAGATAATCAGAAATTTGTACGAGTGTCGAATAGTTCTGATATTGACTTTGAATTGAGCATCAAAAATTCACAGAAGGGTTGTCCCGAAAAAATAACCATCCCCGGTGGTTCGTCAATCAATGTTGTAATTGGCTCTAATGCAGATGGGGTCAGCTATTTTGTTGATAATTGCCTAATTTCGCACAACAAAAAACTCGAAGTAGTACTCTTCTAAATATCTTCTGTTTGTCAATAAAAAATCTCGGAACTTTCTCAATAAGTTCCGAGATTTTTTGGAATGGAAATAGCTCAAAAATATGGAAATAAATATTTTACGCCTTAGTGGAGTGTCACCGTAAAAGTAGTAACTACTCCTTCTAAACCAAACTCATTGGCGGAAATAAAAGCAACTTCAAGAGTAAGACGATTGCCCTCTTTTTTTGCCGTTCTGAGTTCAAATATGGGCTGTAGCAATAATATATCCCCGGTTTGCAATACGCGTGCACTTTGAGCTATCAGCGCATCCACCTCCTGTCCGTTCATTCGATCTTTATCCCAGGCAAGCATAACAAATTTTTTATCGCGGCTTATGTACATTTGCGCAAGTTTAATCCAAATTGATATAGGATATTTTTGCACTTGTTCGAGGACATTACCATCAGAAAGCTTTTTAAACTTCTTTCCCATCGCCTCTCCCAAATCCGCCGATGTAGCTAAACCCCACTCTTCTTTTAAGTCCGAAAGCGGTTTAAATCCCTCGAAAATAAAGTCAAATTCAGCCAATATGTTATCCCCATCTTTGATTGGAGCCAGCGAGAGCTTGCAACGAATAGAGTTAGAATATACATTGGAATTTTTACTATTCTCCACATACATCAATGCATACTCATTACTATCATCTCCCTGCACCCTAGCGAACTTATTAATAAATACATCTAAATTTTTATATACTCCCTGCATATAAAAATTTTTAGTCTCCTCCTTCAGTAAGGATACCTTACGCTTATAAAACAGATTATGGTCAAAAGAGAGCGAAGGACGTTCCTTGGCGCTAGTGGCACCCTTGATTCCGTTGTAAGTTATGACAAAAGATATTTTTTTAGCTATATTGTCATATGATACATCGGAAATTTGTGTCTTCTTGATGTCCTCCTCCGTGAAGTGATAGACTGTTCCGTCCACATCGCTTGAATAGAAACCAACCCATTGACTTAGATATTCAACAGTAAACTTCGCCGGTTGCTTGAGCCGATATAACTCGTCAAAGGCTATGGTAGTCGCTTCGGGGTTTTTGCCAAACTCACTTTTCCACTTAACGTGAGCTCGAGTTGCTATGTGGTGGTCTTCCGGTTTTTTTGTCAAACCATCAAAACTATACGTCTCACTAAATGGTTTTCCGCCTATCGTACCCTCTATTTTTACGGTCAATTTCCCCAACCTTTCATTCTTGAGTGTCACCACACCTTTAGTTATGCGCATAACTCTACCGTTCACCGTTTTTTCATCGGTGGCGTTTGTTATCAGGGCTATGACTTGTGCCACAGTTTCATTACCACTTATGCCTAAATAAGCCTTAATATCTTCTAAGGTTGGAGGCGACTGCTCTACTACAGTGACTGCAAACCCTTCAAAAGGGTATTCTTTAGCACTAAATTTTTTGCCATCTATCGTACCCTCTACTTTTACGGTAAATTTACCCTCTTCATCACTTTGTTTTACCACCTCGCTTTTGGCTATTTGGAGAACTTTTCCATTCACCTTTTTTTCACCGGTAACACTGGTTATCAAAGCTATGGCTTGTGCTACCGTTTGCTCTTTGGATAGACCAAAATAAGAGGTTAAATCCTCTATGGTTGGAGGCACAACGATTGACTCATCCCCGCCCGTCTGTTCTGGGGATGGCTTATTGATTTCCTGTGAATGTTTTTGGTCTTTACAAGCACTTACTGCTACAAGCAGGAGCATTAGACATATAATTCTGTTCATAGTTTTCATAGTTTAATATTATTTGCGAATTAATTAATAAAGATACCCTCTATCGTACACTTTCGCCTTACATAACGCTAAAATTATATATTTATTGTCCATAAAACAATACGTAACATTGCTGAGGTTTATAAACATCAAAGTCTGTCAATCCTAAAATAGGGGTACTCTCGAGTAAATCGAGAGCACCCCTAAATGTTTGTTACGATACGTGGTAAAATTTTATTAACTCCTCGATTGTAATGCCTAAACTCCTCATTTGGGCAAAAATATCGGGGAGTGTATCTTCAATAAACTCGCGGCGTTGCATTGCCACGATTTTTTCACGTGCCCCCTCGGCTACAAAATAGCCAATACCGCGCTTAATGACTATAATATCCTCGCGGGTTAGGTACTCATAAGAGCGCATACAAGTATTGGGATTGACCCCCAACTCGCTGCCTAAATCCCTGACCGAAGGGATGCGCTCCTGCCACTCACCCTCAACTATTCGCGCACAAACTAATGCCGCAATTTGGAGGTAGATGGGTCTGTTATCTTTGAAATCCATTTTATTTTCAATTAATCACTCTCCCTGCTTGCAATTATGGCTTTCGCCATAGTGGCAAGCAGGAAAGGTACTATTTTGTTATTTGCAATTTACGGTAGCGTCGCCAAGCAATTAAAAACATTCCCGAGATTATGAGTATACCCAACCCCTCTAACGTGCCTCTGAACAAGCTCACAACCGCCTCTTCGCCATATTCTAAAACAATTCTATTTGCCCATATCTGCAATCTGTGGAGAAACAATTCAAAGTTTATTAACTTCGCCATATAATATCCTATCCAACCTGTCACAAACGATATGCCCCACAATGAGAGCAGAGTGAAGAGGAAGTGCAGGCGGCGGAAGAGTACAGCTCCGATAAAGTAGAGCGACAATGTGAAGAGTGCGCCGAGTGCCACATCAAAGAATATCCTAAAACGAGTTCCCATTACAAAGAAATTGAATGGCATATCCCAGATTGCTGTCCACATCCAATTCACCAGTGAGCCGATGCCAAGGAGAATAGCGGGGACAATAAAGAGGTGGAACTTTGCCGCAAAAACAAACTTTTCAAGTTTGGAGGCAGGTAGCATCATCGTAGCCACCGAGTATCCTTTGTTGAAGTAGTTGCGGAATGAAAACGATGTAAACACCAACACAAAAAGCGCCAAGAAAAACCACGAGTTTATCACAGGTGTAGATGCGTTGTGATAGACAACCCAATCTGATGATTCTGAGTGTTTTATTTTACTCTCACCAATATTTGGCAGATAGTAGAAAATATTGAGCATCGCAAATATTCCGCCCATTAACAGCAGGTATAGTCTACGGTTGCTCATCAGCTCCGCTCGCGAGTAGAGCCAATATCGTTTAAGTGAAAATTTGTTGTTCATAATATTACTTCGTTATTTGCAATTTGCGAAATCTGCTCCAACTCAGCAGCACCATCGCCAAAGTGATTCCCGAGAAAACTATTTCGAGTACAAGACCACTCAAATTGAAACTGAGATTGATGATCATCACTAAGTTGTATATCGCAACCCAGATAATGACCAATGAGATAAGAGTAAAGACAAAGTTAAATCTTCGGAAGCGAATCGCACCATAAAAGAATAGCGATAACATCATTAGAGTCATTAAGGAAAGGTCAATAAAATCCCTGAAGCTCAGAAATTTCCCTAACACAAACTCAACTCCATAAATCCAACTCCAAATCAAGTGAGCCAATGTTACCAATCCCAATGTCAGGGCGGGAAGTAACAGAAGATTGAAGAGCGCGGCGTAGGTAAACTTTTCGCTCCGGGTCGCCGGTAACATCATTGTTGCTACCGCATAGTTTTTATTGAGAAAGTAGTAAAAACTGAGCGAGACAAAGAGTGGTACCATTATGGCACTTATTGATAAACACAACATCACGGGAGCCGACAACATCGATGGTGTCGCAAAGAGCTTCATATCTATGGCTCCCGTCGCACGCAGGTAAAAGAGGTAGTATATCGTGTTGATTAACATAAAATAGGCTACCGTTGTCATTATATACAACTTGCTGCTCCCCGCCAAAGTAGCACGAGCATATTGCCCAAATCTATGCAGGGAAAAAATATCGTCTCTCATCGCTTAAAGATCTCCTTTATTGCTGCGCGATTGGCGGTGGTGGCGTTGAAAAGTATCTCCATATCCATCGGTGAATCAAGAGCCTCGGAATTAACCTTCACACCCCAACGTCCGTGAATTGTCTGCTCGGCGTAGATTGCATCCTCCTCGGGCGAGAGGTGAGTGAAGCAGAGCTTGCTTGTGATTTCGCCCACCGAGGCGTTGAGCAGGATGGAGCTTTCGTCCAAAATCACAACGGCATCAATGAGTTGGTCTAAGTCGCGCACTTGATGGGTCGAGATAATGATTGTGCGATCCTGTTCGGCGATACTCGCAATCACGCGGCGAAAGCAGCTCTTGCTCGGAATATCAAGCCCATTGGTGGGTTCGTCCATAATCAGCAGCTTAGTATTGCACGCCAAGGCAAAGGCAATCATCGCCTTCTTCTTCTGCCCGAAAGACATAGTGTGCAGATTCTGATTAGCCTCCACTTCGAGATTTTCGAGATACCTATCCAAATCCTTTTGCGAGAAGTTGGGGTAGAATACACCGTAATACTTAGCGTACTCAGTGATTGACATTCTGGGCAAATCAAACTCCTCAGGGAGAAAAAAGACCTCCCCCAACATCTTGGGAGTGCGCTTTGTGGGAATTTCGCCAAGGGTCGATATTGAACCCGACTTGGGCGACAACAGACCCGCAATAATTTTCAAAAGTGTGGTCTTACCTGCCCCGTTTTTGCCAAGAAGCCCGTAAACCGAACCTTCGCTCAACTCCATCGAAAGCCCCGAAAATACAGGGCGAGCCTTGTAGGAGAATGAAAGATTTTGAATTGTTACCATATTTATTTAGTGTATTAATGTAGTATTACACCGCAAAGGTATAATAAATATTTAATTCTCCAAAAATTATTTTACTTTTGTGGGGAATTTTTGGATAGGGGGACGGGCGGTAGGACTTTTAGGACTGTCCTAACAGTCCTAAAAGTCCTAACAGTCCTAACAATCCTAAAAAAAATCCTAAAAAAAACAAAATGTTAGGAACGATAGTAAACGCAGGAGCAATAATTGTCGGCGGAGCGATAGGCTCGATGGTGGGCGCACGACTACCTGCGCGGCTTCAAAAGATAGTGTTTCAGGGGCTTGGCATCATTACGATGACCATTGGCGTGTCTATGGCGCTCAAGACACCCAACTTTTTGGTTGTCGCGCTTAGCGTTGTGACAGGTGCTATCGTGGGAGAGTTGTTGGGCATTGAAAAGTGGCTCGAAAGGCTGCCGCGCAAATTTCTCAAGAGCGGTTCGGCATCGCGAGCAGTGGAGGGATTTGTCACATCATCGCTACTTTTTTGCGTAGGCTCGATGGCAATTCTCGGCTCAATCGAAGACGGCTTGGGGCAACACCCTACCCTACTCTACACCAAATCCGTGATGGACGGCATCACCACTATCGCCTTTGCTGCAACCTTTGGCATAGCCGTCGTTTTCTCCGCCCTACCGGTGCTTATATATCAGGGCGCTATCACATTAGCAGCCGTTTGGATAACCTCACACCTAGATGAGACGATGATTGCGCAACTCACAGCAGTGGGCGGAATTATGCTGGTGGGATTGGGATTGAATATTCTGGAAATTAAAGAGATAAAAGTAACAAATATGCTGCCGGCACTCCTTCTGACAACACTTTTTACTATCTTATTGGGATGAAAATAGACGAACAATTATCCGCATCCTCTCAGAAACTGTTTAGATTGAAAATTAATTACAAAATATTTGTCAGCTGCCTATTTATCCTGCTCTCCATCGCCGCCCACGCACAGCAGGACGAAGAGCAAGAACAACAACAAGCACGCTTGGATGCCTACCGCGACCTGCTCAGCCAGACGACAGATTTTTCACTATCCTTCCTTCGCTACCGCCCGCGCGGATACGCCGATTTTCTCAATCCGTTGATTTTCGAAGGCATACCTATCGAAAACTGGCAGGATGGATATGCAGAATGGAGTATCATCTCGGGCTTGAAAGATTTCAACTCAATGAGAGACAGCAGGCGACTATCGGGTGGTATCACCAACCGTAACTATCGCTATCGCGCCGCATTGGAGTTTGACCATCATCCCCACAAGGGATTCGGCTTCGCCATACAGGCTCTGCGCCGTTGGGGAGAATCACCCCATATCCAAGGAGTTGCGACCAATAGCTATGCACTGGGCGCTCAGCTATCGGTGCAGGGCGACTACGGCAACCTATCACTTTCGCTATTTTATGCCCCCTCAGCAAGAACCACACAACGCGCCTCCACCGCCGAGGCATATGAAATTTTGGGCAACAACCTCTATAATTCAGGTTGGGGTAGGCAGGGCAACCGAGTACGCTCATCTCGTCACCGTCTCACAAATGTGCCGTTCGCAGTACTCAACTACAAATTTGCACGCTCACGCTTCACCCTCAATGCAAACGTCTCGGCACAATACGGAACAACATCATATTCAACCCTTAACTGGCAGAATGCACCAAATCCCTACCCGGACTACTACCGATATATGCCCTCATTCGAGGATGATGAATCGATGCGCGACTTAGTGCGGGAAGCGTGGCAGCGAGACGAACGGGTAAGCCAAATTTTCTACCAAAATCTCTATGATATAAATGGTTACCAAGGACGAGCGAGCTATATTACCGAGAGGCGGGTCAGAGATTTGCAGAACTTTCGCGCAGCTATCGATTTTTCGATAGGTTGGTTTCGTGCCAGCGCAAACGCTACCTATGCTCGCAACTGCAATTACAAAACTGTTGAAGATTTGATGGGTGGTGACCACTGGCTCGATATTGATGCCTTTGTGGAGCAGGATGACCACTTCAAGGAGCAGTCACAAAGCAATATACGAAACCCAAATTTTCACGCGCAGGTGGGTGATACTTTTGGGTACGACTACGCTATGACTATGATACGCTCTGGGGGAAGCCTCGGCTTCGCCACCCAAGAAGCTAACTATTGGGTAGGTGGAAAATTTGATATTGAAAGGGTTATATATCAGCGTGAAGGCTTTTTCGAGAAAGAAAATTTTGCAGGCAGTCAATCATTCGGGCTATCCCCCTCAGTGATCAACTATGACTATCGCGGTGAGCTCACAGCCGGCTACCGCCTCGGGGGGCGATTCAGCGCACAAGCCAACCTTCAATACCTCTCACTGAGCTCCGCCCCCTCTGCCCTATTCCTCTCCCCCTCGTTCCGCAACGCAACAGTACCGCAATCAACTAATCGCGAAATAATAACTGGAGAAATAACAGGCGAGTACCGCATCGAGCAGACAAAAGTCCGCGGTACGCTCTACTATACCTCAATACGCAATAACTCGCAGATAATAAATTTATATGATGACAATATCTATCAATACACCCACTACTGGCTACGAGAGATAGGCGAGCGTTATTTTGGCTTAGAGATAGCATCAGAATTCCCAATAGCTCAATCCATTAACTTGGGATTAGTCGCTCTGCTAGGTGACAACAGATACACTGCCAATCCTCGAGCCACCCAGTGGCACGAAACAACGGGCGAACTACTACGCACCGACGAGTGCGCATACTACGAAAATCTGCACATCAGCGGTTCGCCGCAAACAATCGGTGTAGCTTCTCTGAGCTATTCGCCGCGCGGTTTCATCGCTCAAATATCAGCCAACTTCTTCGACAACAGCTATATATCCATCACACCTCTACGCCGAACTGCCCGTTCGCAAATGGGTATTGCAGGCACTACACAAGAAAAGTTGAGCGCGGCAATGACGCTCGACTGCTTCCTTGGCAAGACCATATACCTCGCCAAGGGGCAATCAATAGGAATCTACCTAAGCATCGCTAACCTGCTCAACAGAAAAGATATACGCGTGAGCGGCTACGAATCATATCGCACTGTAAACACGGCAGCCGGAGATTCGCGCTACTACTACGCGCTCGGGATAAATGGCAATCTGACAATAACTTACCGATTATAATCTACACCACACCCTGCTGAATCATCGCATTTGCGACTTTGCGGAAGCCTGCAATATTCGCACCATTCACGTAGTTTATGTATCCGTCTTCGCCCGTGCCGTACTCGACACATCGGCTGTGAATATTCCGCATAATAGACTTCAACTTACTATCCACCTCTTCGGGGGTCCAAGAGATGCGCATCGAATTTTGACTCATCTCCAAACCTGAAGTCGCAACACCACCGGCATTGCTCGCCTTGCCCGGCGCATAGAGCAGTTTGTTACTCTGGAAAATCGCGATAGCGGCGGGTGTAGAGGGCATATTCGCCCCCTCGGCAATGCAAAAACAGCCATTGGCAAGGAGCTTTGCAGCATCCTCTTCACTGATTTCGTTTTGCGTTGCACAAGGAATTGCAATATCGCACTTTACGCCCCAAGGACGTTCAGCAGCAAAATATTGAGCAGAGGGGTACTCCTTGACATAGTCGGCAATTCGCCCGCGGAAGATATTCTTGATTTCCATAATGTGGGCAAGTTTTTCGGCATCAATCCCATCAGCATCATATATATAGCCCGAAGAGTCGGACATTGTCACCACCGTTGCCCCCAAAGCGGTCATCTTTTCACAAGCATATTGCGCTACATTGCCTGAACCTGAAATTGTTACAATTTTTCCAGCCGGTGAATCTCCACGCGTTGCAAGCATCTCTTCCACAAAATAGCTAACGCCATATCCCGTTGCCTCAGGACGAATAGCCGAACCGCCCCAGTCAAGCCCCTTGCCTGTAAGAGTACCGGTAAACTCATTTCTCAAACGTTTACACTGCCCATACATAAAACCTATTTCACGCCCACCAACACCTATATCGCCCGCCGGCACATCCGTGTCAGCCCCTATATGGCGTTGAAGCTCAGTGGCAAACGACTGACAGAAGCGCATAACCTCAGTATCGGATTTTCCCTTAGGGTCGAAGTCCGAGCCACCCTTACCACCACCCATAGGAAGAGTCGTCAAGGAGTTCTTGAAAGTCTGCTCAAAAGCTAAAAATTTGAGAATAGAGAGATTAACAGATGAATGAAAACGCAATCCACCCTTATAAGGACCTATCGCCGAATTCATCTGCACACGAAAGCCGCGATTAATCTGCACCTGCCCCTTATCGTCCAACCACGGCACACGGAAGATAATAATGCGCTCCGCCTCGGCAATTCTATCCAGAATTTTCATCTTTTCGTAAATAGGATTCTCCACTATCGTCTGCGCAAGGCTCTCAGCAACCTCGCGTACTGCTTGATGAAACTCCGCCTCACCGGGATTCTTGGCAACTATACGTACCATAAAATCGTCCAAAAACTTTTCTGCTTGCTTTGTCATAACTTTATTGTTAAATGTCTTGCACAAAAGTATTAAAAATTTATTATAAACAATAAATATTGTTTATAATTGAACATTTTTTCATATTATATAACAACTCTCTGTATGGAAAAGTGCGAATATGTTAAAAAAAGATTGTGCTTAGAAGGAACAAGCTCTGTTGTTAAAGTATTGAATTTATTAAATGTAAGATGACTAAACTCACAAACCCCCACAACAAAAAAAGCCTGCCAAATATGGCAGGCATAAGTACATATTTTTGAAGGAAAACCTATTCAACAACCGCTATCGGAGCTTCGGTGTCAGCTACCACATCGGCAGTTGTCGCCTTTGGCTTAGCAGCGCCGGCACGACGAGTGCGTTTAGCTGAAGCCTTAGCAGCCTTCTTATCGTTGGTGTAAGTTTCGTTGTAGTCCACCAGCTCAATAAAGCACATCTCAGCAGCATCGCCCAAACGGAAACCTGTCTTAAGAATACGAGTGTAGCCACCGGGACGGTCACCAACTCTCTGAGCAATAGGACCGAACATCTCTGCCACAGCCTCTTTCTGCTTCAAATATGCAAAAACCGTACGGCGAGAGTGCGTAGTGTCTTCTTTTGCCTTTGTGATGAGCGGCTCTACATAACCCTGCAACGCCTTTGCCTTGGCAAGAGTTGTTTTGATACGTTTGTGAAGTACCAAAGAGCAAGCCATATTAGCCATCAAAGACTTGCGGTGAGCAGACTGACGACCAAGGTGATTTACTGTTTTATTGTGTCTCATTTTATTTTTTTAAGTTGAGGAGCTGAGGAGTATTTAATGTTATCTGATGATAAAGTGTTATGAGGGTCGAATCACTAATAATGTTCAAACCTACTCCATAATTCAACTTCTCAACTTCCTTGTTAAAAATTTATTCTTTATCCAATTTGTATTTAGCCACGTCCATACCAAAATGGAGGTCGTGCCTGTCTAGTAGTTCATCAAGTTCCGTCAGAGACTTCTTGCCGAAGTTGCGGAATTTGAGCAGGTCGTTACGATGGAAGCGAACAAGCTCGCCAAGAGTCTCAACCTCGGCTGCCTTCAAGCAGTTGAGTGCACGAACTGAAAGGTCGTGCTCGGTGAGCTTAGTCTTGAGCAGTGCACGCATATGAATCAAGTCGTCATCCAACTCCTCAGTCACAACCTTCTCGGGCACATCAAGTGTGATACGCTCATCCGAAAAGAGCATAAAGTGGTGGATAAGAATTGTTGCCGCCTCCTTTAACGCCTCTTTAGGATCTATTGACCCATCAGTACGAATTTCGATAATTAGTTTTTCATAGTCGGTGCGTTGCTCAACGCGAAAGTTCTCCACGCTATACTTCACATTCTTTATGGGAGTGTGAATTGAATCTATCGCCAACAGACCTATGGGTGCATCGTTAGGGCGATTCTCATCAGCCGGAACATAACCCCGTCCCTTGCCCACGGTAAGCTCCATCTGGAATTTTGCGTCATTCTGCAAACGGCAGATTACCAAATCCGGATTGAGAACTTTGAAAGAGGACATAAACTGCGAAAGGTAACCTGCCGTAAGCTCGGTTATTCCTGCTACATTAATTGTAACCTTCTCGCTGTCTCTGGACGATGTGGTGCGTGCCAACCTTACCTGCTTAAGGTTTAGGATTATCTCAATCATCTCCTCCATCACCCCCTCAATGGAGGCAAATTCGTGGTCTACGCCTGGAATTCTGACAGTCGTCAGTGCGTAACCCTCCAAAGATGAAAGCAATATCCTGCGAAGAGCATTGCCTATTGTTATACCAAAACCGGGTTCAAGTGGACGAAACTCAAACCGTCCGTAAGTTGCCGTAGATTCAAGCATTATCACTTTATCCGGCTTTTGGAATGCTAAAATTGCCATTGTAGATTGAAAGTTAAAAGTTAAAAGTTAAAAGTTCTATTTTCCTAAAATTACACTCTCGCAAAGATTTTGCCAAAGCGTAATAGATTAACTCAAAAACTTTCAACTATTTAGAGTACAATTCGACAATTAATTGCTCGTTGATATTCTCAGTAATTTCGCTGCGTTCGGGTTTTTGAATAAAGCGACCCGACATTGTCTCTTTATTCCACTCTATCCAAGAATAGCGACTGCTATTAGCAGATGCTACCGCTCCCGCAATCACCTCCAAAGATTTAGACTTCTCGCGAACTCCTATGACCTCGCCCGCTTTAACGCGGTACGAAGGGATGTTCAACACTTCGCCATTGACAGTGATGTGGCGGTGAGAAACCAACTGACGAGCTGCCGCGCGAGTTGGGGCAATTCCCATACGGTAAACCACATTGTCAAGACGGCTTTCCAAAAGGATGAGAAGGTTTGCACCTGTGATACCACCCAAACGAGCTGCCTCTTCAAAAGTGCGGCGGAATTGCTTCTCCAACACACCATAGATTGCTTTAGCTTTTTGCTTCTCTTTCAACTGGATGCCGTATTCGCTTACTTTCTTACGCTTACGTGCCAAACCGTGTTGCCCGGGAGGGAAATTTTTTCTGTCGAGGTATTTGTCTGCGCCGAAAATCGCTTCACCGAAAATCCGCGCAATTTTTGTTTTTGGTCCTATATAACGTGCCATTATTTAATATTTTTAATATTGAGTTTTTTTTATTTTGATGTTGAGGGCTCAGAAGTTAAGGAGTTGAGGAGTTGAATCAATAACAATGCTAATCACATACATTATTTTTCAACTTCTCGACTAATCAACCTCTCAACTTCCAATAAAAAATAAAAATCAGACGCGACGGCGTGATGGTGGACGGCAACCGTTGTGAGGCAGTGGAGTAACATCCACAATTTCAATAACCTCAATGCCTAGTTGGTTCACAGTGCGAACTGCCGACTCACGACCACCGCCAGGACCCTTTACATACACCTTACATTTACGCATACCCAAATCATATGCCACCTTGCCACAATCTTGTGCAGCCATCTGAGCAGCATATGGAGTATTCTTCTTCGAGCCGCGGAATCCCATTTTACCCGCTGAGCTCCAAGATATGACCTGACCTGATGCGTTTGCTATCGTTACGATTACGTTGTTAAAAGTAGAGTGAACGTGAACCTGACCAAGTGCATCAACTTTAACAACGCGTTTCTTTGTTTGAACTGGTTTTTTTGCCATTTTTTTGTTGTGTTTTGTTAAATGAGAGTGAGTTGTGAGATATTTGAAACACTCGAGTTTTTTTAGAGAAAAATTCAAATTATTCAAATTCCACTTCTTTCATCTCTTACTTGGTTGCTTTTTTCTTGTTAGCTACTGTTTTCTTTTTGCCCTTACGAGTACGAGCGTTGTTCTTGGTGCTCTGTCCGCGAAGCGGAAGACCAATACGATGGCGGATACCACGGTAGCAACCAATATCCATCAATCGCTTGATGTTGAGTTGAACCATCGAGCGAAGTTCACCCTCTACGCGAATACCCTCCGAAGCAATAGTATTACGAATAGCAGCTACCTGATCATCGTTCCAATCCTTTACTTTGACATTTTCATCAACTCCTGCTGCTGCAAGAATCTTAGAAGACATACTACGACCAATGCCGTAGATGTATGTGAGACCTATCACGCCTCTCTTATTTTTGGGTAAGTCTACACCGACTATACGTGCCATATTAGTTTTCAGTTTTTAGTTCTTAGTTTTTAGTTCAACGTTGAGTAAAGCACTAAAAGATTAATACTCAACACTAAAAACTAACCTTGACGTTGTTTCAATTTAGGATTCTTTTTGCAAATCACGTAAAGGCGACCTTTACGGCGTACAATTACGCAGTCCTCGCTGCGCTTTTTGATTGATGCTCTAACTTTCATTTTTTTGTGATTAGTGAGATTGTGATGTGTGATTTTGTGATTAGTGATTTGCGAAATGTCTCAATTATCATAAAGAGGTATATCACACATCACAAATCTCAAATCACATTATCACAACAATTACTTGTAACGGAACGATATGCGACCTTTGGTCAAGTCATACGGAGACATCTCAACCTTAACCTTATCGCCGGGCAATATCTTGATGTAGTGCATACGCATCTTGCCGGATATGTGCGCCGTGATAATGTGTCCGTTGTCTAACTCCACGCGGAACATTGCGTTTGACAATGCCTCAATAACCGTTCCGTCTTTTTCAATTGCAGTCTGTTTTGCCATCCTGATTAGTTTGTCGTTTGTCGTTTGTCGTTTGTCGTTCTACATCATCCTTGGGACAACTAAACACTAAACCACCGACTAACAATTTTCGATATATTTGAAAGTTGAGAGGCAATCTACCCCAACGTCACTCATCGCGAAACACAATTCAAAGTGAGCTGACGGACGGCGGTCTGCCGTGCGGACTGTCCATCCATCGCGCTCGAAAATAACGTTTCTACGTCCCGCATTAATCATCGGCTCTAAACATAACACCATCCCCTCCTGCAACTTTGCTCCGCTACCGCGCTTACCGTAGTTTGGCAGCTGCGGCTCTTCGTGCAAAGCGCGCCCTATCGCGTGTCCAACCATCTCTCTCACTACCGAAAATCCGTGCCTCTGGCAATGTTCTTGCACCGCGTTGGAAATATCTCCTGTACGTTTTCCAACCCCTGCTGCTTCAATACCTTTATAAAGAGCCTCTTTTGTGATTCGTAAGAGCTCCATTGTCTCTTGCCCCACCTCCCCAAGGGGAAAAGTGTAAGCCGAATCACCATAAAAACCGTTCATAAGTGTACCGCAATCTACCGATACAATATCACCATTTTTCAGAACATAACTCGAAGGCATACCGTGCACTACAACATCATTCACTGACGTACATAGTGTGTATGGGTAATCTCCGTAACCTTTGAATCCGGGCTGTGCTCCGTGGTCGCGAATAAACTCCTCGGCAATTTGGTCTAGTCGGGCAGTTGTAATCCCCTCCCTGACCCATCGGGCAATCTCGCCCAAGGTCTTGCTTACGAGCTCATTGCTTAAACGCATCAGCTCAATTTCCTCTTTAGTTTTCAAATTTATCATAATTTGTGATTTGTAATTTGTGATATTGTGATTTGTAGTTTGCAATTCTATTCCGAGATATACCCTTCAAAAATGACAATATCACAAATCACAGTATCACAACATCACAACCTACCCTTGTCGTCCTTTAAGTTTGCCGTGTTTCATCAAGCCGTCGTAGTGGCGAAGAAGCAAGTGGCTCTCGATTTGTTGGAGAGTATCCAATACCACACCCACCAAAATCAACAGTGATGTACCACCGTAAAACATAGAGAACTGTTGGTCTATGCCGATTAGACGCGCAAAGACCGGAAGTATAGCGATAAGACCTAGAAATAACGACCCGGGTAGTGTTATTCTGGTCATAATTGTGTCTAGGTACGTTGCAGTAGCCTTACCGGGTTTGATACCGGGGACGAAACCGCCGTTACGCTTCATATCATCCGACATTTGATTGGTATTGATTGTAATAGCCGTATAAAAATAGGTAAACAATACTACCAAAATGAAGAATGTGAAATTGTACCAAAAACCGTACATATTACTGAAAACTGCCGCAAAACCTTGGGTAGCCTCGAAGTTGCCTAACAACATCGGAAGCATCATAATCGCCTGAGCAAAAATAATTGGCATAACGCCCGCAGCATTGATTTTCAATGGAATATACTGACGAACGCCTCCGTACTGTTTATTACCTACAATGCGTTTTGCATACTGCACAGGAATTTTGCGAACTGCCTGAACCAAAGCGATAGCTGCCGCAAAGATAAGAAGCAGAAGCACAAGCTCAACGATAAGCATCACAAAACCACCGCCTGCGGTAGTAAAACGCGAGTTGATTTCGGCAATCAGCGCGTGTGGCAGACGAGCCACAATACCAATCATAATGATTAGCGAAACGCCGTTACCCAAACCTTTGTCAGTAATCTTCTCACCGAGCCACATCACAAACATAGTGCCCGCGATAAGCACAATGGTAGCCATAAATGTAAAGAAGAAGCCCGAAAGCAGGAACGCCGAAGCAGGTAAGAGCTGGTGAAGACCTGCAAGGTAAGCAGGACCTTGAATTACGAGGATACCGATGGTCAAATAGCGTGTCCATTGGTTTATTTTGCGACGACCGCTCTCGCCCTCTTTTTGAAGTTTTTGGAAGTAAGGTACTACGATACCAAGGAGCTGGATAACGATACTTGCCGAGATATATGGCATAATACCAAGCGCGAAAATCGACGCATTGGAGAATGCCCCACCCGAGAATATATCCAACAGACCCAACAGACCGTCGGAAGTCTTGTCCGCAAGTTGCGAATTTGCTCCCACAGCCTGAGGGTTGATACCGGGCAATACCACGAAACTTCCCAGACGATAAATAAGAAGAATACCCAACGTATACATAATGCGTTTACGAAGCTCTTCAATCTTAAATATGTTGCGGATTGTTTCTATAAATTTTTTCATTGCCCTGAGCTATGTTTAGAGTTGTGTAGCAGTTCCGCCCGCAGCCTCAATGGCAGCAACAGCCGATTTGCTGAACTTGTTTACTGTTACATTGACCTTGGCAGTAAGTTTGCCGTCTCCCAACACCTTCACTATATCATTGCGACTGATAAGACCCGCAGCAATGAGTTGCTCGTTGTTAATTTCAGTGATACCCTTAGCTGCCAACGCCTCGATAGTAGAAAGGTTAATAGCCTTGTTCTCAATCTTGTTGATATTGGTGAAACCATATTTAGGCAGACGACGGTGCAATGGCATCTGACCACCCTCGAAACCACGTTTGCGGCTGTAACCCGAACGCGACTGCGCACCCTTATGACCACGTGTAGACGTGCCACCGTGACCCGAGCCCTGTCCGCGACCGATACGCTTCTGGTGATGCGTAGAGCCTGATGCTGATTTAAGATTACTTAAATTCATATTTTTAGTGAATTAAAAATTAAAAATTAGAAATGATAATTGTTGTGACCAATTTTCGTTTTCAATTTTCAATTTATTCTGTTACTGTTTTTACTAAGTGTTTAACCTTCTCTACCATACCCATAATTTCGGGGGTAGCGTTGTGCTCAACGGTGCGACCGTTGCGGCGTAGTCCGAGTGCATCAAGGTTAGCCTTCTGACGAGCAGTGGCGCCGATGCGACTCTTGGTCTGTGTTATTTTGATAATTGCCATCTCTTGAGTGATTTGTGATTTGTGATTTGTGATTCTTTGTTGTGGTGATTGAATTACTCAAAAATTATTGAAGCAAATCACACATCACAACTTCACAATATCGCAAAAATTATCCATTAAATACTTTGCTTAGTGATACACCGCGTGTTTGGGCGATAGTGTAAGCATCGCGCAATTCGGTAAGAGCCTTAACCGTAGCCTTCACCAAGTTGTGAGGGTTGGACGAGCCTTTGCTCTTTGCCAACACATTGTGAATACCAACGCTCTCCAACACAGCACGCATCGCACCACCGGCGATGACTCCTGTACCGGGAGCAGCCGGACGAAGCAATACCAATGAACCACCGAAGTGAGACTCCTGTGCGTGAGGTATAGTGCCACCCAGAATAGGTACTTTAATCAGATTCTTCTTTGCATCCTCAACACCCTTTGAGATAGCAGTGGTTACTTCGGATGCTTTACCCAAACCGTAGCCAACCACACCATTCTCATTACCAACAACTACAATTGCCGAGAATGTGAAAGTACGACCACCCTTTGTTACCTTGGTTACGCGTTGGATGCTCACCAAACGGTCCTTAAGCTCGATGTCGCTTGTTCTAACTTTCTTTGTATTTTCCATTTTAGTGAGTCCTTAGAATTTCAGACCGCCCTCGCGAGCCGAATCTGCCAATTGTTTAACGCGTCCGTGGTAGAGGTAACCGTTACGGTCGAAAGCCACATTTGTAATGCCTTTTGCAAGAGCTTTTTCAGCTATTGCCTTACCCACAACTGCCGCAACTTGTGTTTTATTCAAGCCCTTAACCTTCTCAACAATCTCTTTCTCAATAGATGAGGCTGAGCAAAGTGTTGCACCTGAAAGGTCGTCAATTAGTTGTGCATAGATAGATTTATTCGAACGAAATACCGAGAGACGTGGTTGTGCGGCTGTTCCGTTTACCACTTTGCGTACACGGCGTTTGATGCGTTCGCGTCTTGCTAATTTTGTTAGTGCCATTTTTCGTAAAGTGTTAAATGTTATTTACCCGCAGACTTACCTGCCTTACGACGAAGAACCTCACCAACAAACTTAATACCTTTACCTTTGTACGGCTCGGGCTTACGAAGTGAGCGAATCTTTGCGGCAACTTGTCCGACAAGTTGTTTATCAATAGATTTAAGAGTAAGAATAGGGTTCTGCTTCTTCTCAGTTACCGCAGTTGCGACAACTTCCTTAGGAATCAGAAGGTGAATATCGTGAGAATAACCGACATTCATCTCAATAACTTGCCCCTTAACTTCACACTTGTAACCAACACCTACGAACTCCTGTTTGATTTCGTAACCTTCCGACACACCCTTCACCATATTGGCTATCAACGCACGGTAGAGTCCGTGAAGCGAGCGGTGGCGTGGTTGGTCAGTTGGGCGGGTAATAGTAACAACATCACCCTCAACTGCTACGGCGATGTCGGCATCTACCTTTTGGATCAACTCTCCAAGAGGTCCTTTAACACTAACCACATTGCCGCTACCAACTGTTACGGTAACGCCCTTGGGCAGGTTTACAGGTAATTTACCAATTCTTGACATAATTTATTGTGATTTGTGATTGTGATTTGTGATTATTGTTGTAATGCGTGATTGTGTCTAAATTATTCTGAAATAGAGGCACATCACCTATCACAACATCACATTATCACAGGATATTAATAAACATAACAAAGCACCTCACCACCAACACGCTGCGCAGCAGCCTCCTTGTTGGTCATAATGCCTTTCGAGGTTGTGAGAATAGCTATACCCAAGCCATTGAGCACACGCGGAATATTGTCCACGTTGGTGTAGTTACGCAAACCGGGACGCGAAACGCGTGTAAGGTTCTTGATAGCAGGGGTTTTTGTTACAGGGTGGTACTTCAGCGCGATTTTAATCGTCGCGAAACCCTTCTCATCTTTGTCGAACTTGTAAGCGAGAATGTAACCCTGTTCGTGAAGAATGCGGGTGATCTCTTGCTTCATTTTCGACGCGGGAGCTTCAACCACTTTATGGTTGGCTTTCACCGCGTTCCTGATACGTGTCAGGAAGTCTGCAATTGGGTCTGTCATTTTTGTAAAATGAAAAATTATAATTTACTGCCTTTCAATGCAATACACACCATAAACATTAGTATAGGGTATAAAATATGCACACAAAGGACTGCAAAGTTACACATTTATATTTCAAAATCAAATTTTTATTCATTTTTTATTCAATATTGTGTTATGTTTTATGAGTTTCTCACACCAAGCACTCTTTTGCGCCACCCGACATAGTATAGAGGGATGTAATAGAGGATGATTACAAGCACATTACAACATAAGAAAACCTGATGCGCGGCACAAAAGAAGAAAGAAAAATATTTAACTAAAAATCAACATATTAATCAATTTTGCAACTAAGTTTTGTATATGAAAAAAAAAACATACCTTTGCCGGTCAAATACAAATATAAAAATAAAAATGAATTCTTTCGTGAAAATTGTTGAGAAAATTTCGCACGTGAAATACCTTAATAGGGGAATTATACTATCTCTGGATGTCCTTTTTTCATTGTGTGGAACCATATTGGCATATATCTTCCTATCCTTGTGGGAAAAGGGCACTGCCATATCGAATTCGTTGAGCATACTGCTCTCTGTTTCGTTTTGCGTAAGCCTACTGGTTGTTCTCACATCGCGCATCTACAGAACCATCATACGGCACTCCACCTTGAGTGATTTGCCAAAAATTTTCTTTTTCGTTGTCGTAAAAACATTGATGCTGTACACTATGATGCTTGCCTTTAATATCATTAGCATCAATCTGATAACATACTTCGTAATACTTGACATCTTCTGCACATCGTTTTTGGTCATCGGCTATCGCGCCTTTACCATCACCATATACTATTCGCTCATTAATAATCTCCACAAAAGGAATCGCGCCCTCATATTCTCCACACAGGGTCAGGGACCATTACTGGGGGTACAACTCAGTCGAAACATCAACCCTTCTTATAGATTCGAGGGTTTTATTACCACCAACAAACATAAAGACGGAGCCCTAATTTCAGGTAAAAGAGTATATTATTTTGATGAAAACAATTATAAAAAACTCAATGCCATAATTGAAAAAAACAACATCGACAGTATAATTTTCACATCCGCCAAACGGTTCGAAGACGAGAAAGAGCGTTTGGTAGAGTACTGTCTGGACAACAACATAAAAATGTTTCTCTACGGAGGAATGCAGACACTCACAGACGGTAAATTAGAACAACCCACCATCCATCCCGTGCAAATTGAAGACCTTCTAGAGAGGGATGAAATCACGATTGAAATAGACAAAATATCAGCTCAACTGAGCGACAAAGTAATTTTGGTGACCGGTGCTGCCGGCTCGATAGGACGCGAAATAGTGTTGCAATTAGCTAAATTCGATGTGCGACAGATTGTTCTTCTTGATAATGCCGAGACACCACTACACAATATTCAACTAGAGTTGGAGAAACTCCACCCGAAGGTCACTGCTCACTTCTGCTTGGGGGATGTGCGCTCGAAGGAGAGGATGAGATATGTCTTCGAAAGATTCCAGCCGCAGATTGTATTCCACGCAGCAGCATACAAACACGTACCGATGGTGGAGAGTAACCCGTGTGAGGGGGTGCTCGTAAATGTTTTTGGCACACTCAACGTTGCCAATCAGGCGATTGACCACAATGTCGAAAAATTTGTAATGGTATCGACCGATAAGGCTGTTAATCCCACAAATGTTATGGGAGCGACCAAACGGATTGCGGAAATGTGCGTGCAGAAATTGAACGGAACTTGCACAACAAAATTCATTACAACCCGTTTCGGAAATGTGCTGGGGAGTAACGGTTCGGTAATTCCGCTATTCAAGGAGCAGATTGCAGCCGGAGGTCCCCTTACGGTTACTCACCCCGAAATTGTGCGATACTTTATGACAATACCCGAAGCTTGTCGGTTGGTTTTACAAGCAGGGGCAATGGGGAAAGGAGGGGAGATTTTCGTGTTCGATATGGGTGAGCAGGTGCGCATTGCAGACCTCGCACGCAAAATGATTCGACTTTCCGGACTTGAACCCGAACGAGACATCAAAATAGTATATACAGGTTTACGTCCCGGTGAAAAACTATATGAAGAGTTGCTTTCGGACAAAGAGACGACCAGTGCAACTTCTCACTACAAAATCCGCATTACTCCCTCTGTGACAAACGACGATAAGGATTTCGACAAGTTGATTCAGCAAATGATAGAGGCGGCAGAAAACATACAAATCAACGAAACAGTGAAAACTATGAAGACACTTGCGCCCGAGTTCAAGAGTAATAATTCGGCGTTTGCGGCGTTCGACAAGTAAGCAAGTAAGCGAGAGGTGAAAAATTGTTAATAGGGGGCTCGTGAAAATTAGGAGTTGTTTAAGTTCTATTTTTGGAATTTTCAGAAGCCCCACCAATAAAATTTTTCACTGCTAAAGTTCTCATTTTTGATTTCCATATGGTTTGTTTAAGTTTTGATATAGAAGAATTTGATGCGCCACGCGAGTGGGGGATGCCGATTGCATTTGAGAGGCAGTTGGATATTTCCGCAACGGGGACAAATGCTATTTTGGCTATTTTAGAGGGGTTTGGCGTGCGGGCAACATTCTTTTGTACGGCAAATTTTGCAGAGCATCGCCCGCGGCTGATTAAGCGCATCGCCGCAGCAGGACACGAGATTGCTTCGCACTCGTATTATCACTCAAAATTTTCGCAAGGCGATTTGCTCGCTTCGCGCCTGAAGCTTCAGGAGATTTCGGGCTGTCAGGTTGTCGGCTACCGGTCGCCGAGAATGGGGGCGGTGGATTATGCAGAGTTGGAAAAAGCAGGGTATAAATACGATTCGTCGATAAATCCCACATACTTACCCGGGCGGTATAACAACTCATCAAAACCTTACACTATATATAACGTGGGTGGACTCCGGGAGATTCCAAGTTCGGTGTCGCCATTGTTGTCAAATTGGGGGCGAATTCCGCTATTTTGGCTTGCCATTCATAATCTACCTCTGGGCGTATACAAATTTTTGGCAGACAGATGTTATCATAAGAGCGGATTTCTGAATATATATTCTCATCCTTGGGAATACACCGAGGAGCTAAAGGATTTTCGTCCACCATTTTATGTGGCTCGTAACTCCGGTGCAAGGATGATTTACAGAATGAGTTCGCTGATTGCTCACTTCAAAGAGAAGGGTCATCGCTTCGGTACACTGTCGGAGTTGATTGACGAGAGACACTGACAATTTGTCAGTTTTTTCTTTTTTGGCATAATATTTGAAAGATGGGGGTGAGGAGACCAAGGCGACTCAGAGGGCATCCCCAACGCCCCGTAGTGCCCCTTCACTCTCGCAAACAAATCACAATAAAATGATTAAGAATATGAAAATCAAACCTATTGCAGACCGTGTAGTTGTAGAACCACAGGCTGCCCAAGAGAAGACGGCGAGCGGATTGTATATCCCCGAAGCAGCAAAAGAACGTCCGTTACAAGGCATAGTTGTTGCCGTTGGCACGGGAACGAAGGATGTTGAAATGGAGGTAAAAGCAGGTGACACAGTTCTTTACGGGAAATATGCCGGCACGGAAATCTCACTCGACGGCAAGGATTATCTCATTATGAAACAAAATGACATTTTAGCAATTTTGTGATTTTATCTCTGACCTACAAGTCCCACGAGTCCCACAAGTCCTATTATTCCTAAAAAATCACAAATCATAAATCACAAGAAAACTATGGCAAAAGATATTAAATTCAACGCAGAAGCTCGCGAAGGTTTGAAAGCTGGCGTGGACGCATTGGCGAATGCAGTAAAAGTAACACTAGGACCTAAGGGTCGTAACGTGGTGATAGACAAAAAGTTTGGTTCGCCACAAATTACCAAAGACGGTGTAACCGTTGCTAAAGAGATTGAGTTGGAAGACCGCACGGCAAATATGGGTGCACAACTTGTAAAGGAGGTTGCAAGCAAGACGGCTGACGATGCGGGCGATGGTACTACAACAGCAACTGTTCTGGCACAGGCTATTATCTCGACAGGGGTGAAAAACGTAACTGCCGGTGCAAATCCTATGGATTTGAAGCGCGGTATCGACAAAGCTGTTGCTGCGGTTGTTAAAAACCTCCAAGAGCAAAGCCAATCTGTGGGCGATGATATTAATAAGGTTCAGCAAGTTGCGACTATCTCCGCCAATAACGACAAAGCTATCGGGGCACTGATTGCCGAGGCTATGGGCAAAGTTAAGAAAGAGGGTGTAATCACCGTAGAAGAGGCTAAGGGTACTGAAACTCACGTTGATGTGGTTGAAGGTATGCAGTTCGACAGGGGCTATGTCTCGCCTTACTTTATCACCGACACCGAAAAGATGCAGGCAGAGCTCGAAAAACCTTACATCTTGATTACCGACAAAAAGGTATCGACAATGAAGGAGATTTTGGGCGTGCTAGAACCTGTTGCGCAATCGGGTCGTTCGTTGTTGATTATTGCTGAAGATGTTGATGGCGAGGCACTTTCTTCACTTGTTCTTAATAAATTGCGTGGCACACTAAAAATTGCAGCCGTAAAAGCTCCGGGCTTTGGCGACCGCCGCAAAGAGATGTTGCAGGATATTGCAATACTAACAGGTGGTCAGGTGGTTAGCGAGGAGACAGGAATGAAGTTAGACCAAGCTACCATCGAGATGTTGGGCTCTGCCGAAAAGATTACTTTGGGTAAGGACAATACGACAATCGTAAACGGCGCAGGCGAGAAGGTGTCTATCGACCAACGTATAGCACAAATTCGCAAGCAAATAGAAACTACAACTTCGGATTACGACCGCGAAAAACTCCAAGAACGTCTTGCCAAAATGGCAGGGGGTGTGGCGGTGCTCTACATTGGTGCTGCAACGGAGGTAGAGATGAAGGAGAAGAAAGACCGCGTTGATGACGCACTGGCAGCAACGCGTGCTGCCGTTGAAGAGGGTATTATCCCCGGCGGCGGTGTTGCATTTATTCGTGCGGCGGCGGCAGTGGCGGGTCTTAAGGGCGAAAACGAGGATGAAAATACGGGCATCCAAATAGTGATTCGCGCCATTGAAGAGCCTCTTCGCCAGATTGTTGCCAATGCAGGTGGCGAAGGTTCGGTTGTTGTAAACAAGGTGAAAGAGGGCAAGGCTGATTTCGGTTACAATGCTCGCACCGATGTTTACGAAAATATGTATGCAGCCGGCATTATCGACCCAACGAAGGTTGCACGCGTAGCATTGGAGAATGCCGCTTCGGTTGCTTCGATGTTCCTGACCACCGAATGCGTTTTGGTGGACATTAAGGAGGAGACTCCCGCAATGCCTCCAATGGGCGGGGGAATGGGTGGAATGATGTAGAAGTTGAGTTATAATATTTAGAATCAGCCGGCTCGAAAATTGGTTTCGAGCCGGCATTTTTATTAGAGTTAAAGTTAGCTAATTTGTCACAACAATTATGCTATCCCCATTTATTAACTCGGCATCTCGGAAATAAAAACTTGTTTTTATTTCGCTCAATTTGCACTATATTTGCCCCTATGAAAAAACTGCTCGCCAAATTATCCAACCCTGATATTCTACTTGCCACTCTACTTGGTATATGGCTTATAATAAATATTTTACAGGGTATATTTACGGAGCTTACCAACAGGGAGGCATACTATTGGTTTACTGCCGTCCAGCGCGGATTGCAGACCGGCTACTTCGACCATCCACCGATGTTAGGAGTGCTTGTTTGGCTGGGTGTCAATCTCTTCGGTGATACGGAGTTGGGAGTGAGATTTTTCACAATCCTGCTTCAACCCATCTACCTTTTCCTGTTTTGGCAGGTGGTGCGCACTCCGCTGAGTAATTGGCGCAGTGCTCTCACATACTTGCTGACAGCCTTTTCCATACCTCTGCTACAATTATACGGCTGGGTTGCCACACCCGATGCTCCAATGATGTTGGCTACGGTGCTGTTTCTATACTGCTACAAAAGATTTCTCGCAGATCAGAGCCTGCTCAATACCCTCTATATTGCTCTTTGCACAGCACTGCTGGTATACTCCGAATATCAAGGGGTTTTGGTTGTCGGTCTGGTAATTGCCTCGAACTATAAACTGCTATTTAGGTGGAAAGTGTGGGTAGCGCTAGGCTTTGCACTCCTGCTTTATACGCCGCATATCGTTTGGCAGTATGAGCACGATTGGGTCACTTTTCGTCACCACCTCTCGGGAGGCAGTTATGAATTTTCGTTGGGAAACCTTTTCAACTCCTTCATCAATCTTATCCTCACTTTCAACCCTATAATCTTCGTGCCATTTACCCTGTTTTTTGTAAAGCTCAGATTCAAGTCGGAATTATGGCGAGCTATGCAGTATATGGGTATAGGTTTTTTTGTACTATTCCTCCTAGGTTCTACTCGCGGATATACTCAACCCCAATGGGCTATTCCCGCTGTCTTTACTATGCTCTTTATTGTCACTCGAGCCGCAGAACGAAGTGTGAAATTCCACCGTTACATACTCAAGCAAGGAATGATTATAGGCACTCTATGGATCGCCGCGAGAGTTTTCGCAATGTGTTATGCGGGGTATCAAATACCGCTGGAAATATTTGGCAACAAGAGTAAATACACCATATTAGCAGACAAAATGGATGGGAAGCCACTAATTTTCGACGGCGACCACACCCAGGCATCCAAGTACAATTTTTACACACACTCGATGGCTTATTCTATGCCTTCCATTTACAAGGGCAGCAGTGAGTACGAATTTATGGATTTTGATGAAACTTTCGGCGGTATGCCGGCAGCAGTGGTTGTCAAACAATTTATTTTAGACACCATCGCCCGCAATAATCCATACACTAGATTTGAACTTAACGAAAACTATGTCTCGTTTTACGACACTGTTGATAGTTACATTCCGCTCCGACGAATTGTGATAACATATGACGGACTACCGGCAAAAGCAATCGTTAAAAAACCGATACTGCTAAATATCAACATAATGAACCCAAACAAAGTGCCAATCGAGCTGAACAAAGTCTCTCTTGTAGCTTTTGTGAAAAGTGATAAGGGCGTTTATAATGAGTTTACTATTGCATTTGCGCGCCAGATGACTGTGCTACCGGCGGGCGAGAGTATATCGTTTTCGCGAGAGATTCGTATACCGGGTAGCGTGTCCACAGGACGCTATGAGTTTTCGCTCTCACTACAACAGCCTCCCGCTGCATCGTGGTATAATTCGAAAATTAAAGATATTATCATCACAAACCCCACAGCTGGCAAGTCACGCTAGACTTTGGCACGCTTTTTGCTTGAATAACCGTAGAAGAGATTTGCACTCTTGAACAAGTGCAAAACAATTCCATAACAAATATTTAACAAAAAATTTACATATAGTTAAATCACTAATAAACAAGGCTTTAAGTATGTATACATACAAAAATGCAAATCATATAAAATGTTTTTGCTCTTATTACAAAAATATTTTTGCAATTAAAGAAATCTTTTATACCTTTGCACAGTGAAACAATTGAAACTATTTCTCTGAAATTAGGGTAGAATTTGATTCATAATTTAAGTTTGGGTTAGTAGTTTTTGGGAGTAGTTACCCATTAACAGGAGATGGGCTTGCCGTGACGGCTAGCCCATTTTTCGTTATGCACCACCCCTTGACAAACTCATCAACGCATTCTGTGGCAATAACAGTCACCGGGGTAAAACTCAAACAAAACCACAAAGTCCCTGCAAGAAAAGATATGATTGACTATTGTAAAATATTATTAAATGTAGTACATTTGCATATCGAAAAACAATAAATAATTATCGAAATATATGATTCTTGAAACAAAAAATGTTGTAAAACAGTACGCTACCCATCGCGCATTGGACGATGTAAGCATCTCTATTCCACGAGGTTCGGTATATGGACTACTGGGCCCGAATGGGGCAGGAAAGACCACCCTAATTAGAATTATCAACCAAATTACAGCGCCCGACAGCGGCACGATTCTCTTAGACGGCAGACCCTTAGCCTCAACCGACATTTCCCGAATCGGCTACCTGCCCGAGGAGCGCGGATTGTACAAAAAGATGAAGGTTGGCGAGCAGGCGCTTTACCTATCGCAACTCAAGGGCATCTCCAAACGAGATGCTATGGTGAGCCTGAGAAAGTGGTTTCGCAAATTTGAAATAGAAAGTTGGTGGGACAAAAAGGTTGAGGAGCTCAGTAAAGGTATGGCACAGAAGGTGCAGTTTATCGTCACGGTTATCCACAACCCCGAGTTGTTGATTTTCGACGAGCCATTCTCCGGCTTCGACCCAATCAATGCCAATATCCTCAAAGAGGAGATTTTGGAACGCGCACAGCAGGGTGCAACCGTGATTTTTTCAACCCATAATATGGCGTCAGTCGAGGAAATTTGCGACCACATAACCCTGATTAACAAATCAAAAAACATCCTGAGCGGCAAAGTTTCCGACATTCGCCGCTCGATGGCAACCAACTCATATCAGATTGATTTCGAGGGCGATAAACATCAACTAACTGCCGCCTTGGAATCTTTCGGAGTAATAAGTGGTGACAGTAAAAACTCACTGAAAATTCGCCTGCCCAAGGACGAAAAACCACAACAAGTCATTGCCACGGCTAATGAATTAGTTGATATTCGTAATTTTGCAGAGGTAATACCCTCGATGAACGAAATATTTATTGAGGCAGTCCAAGGTAACAAATAGGAAGTTGAGCAGTTGAGTCGCTAATGGGTTCTGCAATTCAACTGCTCAACCACTCAACCTCAGAAAAAAATAAAAGCAATGAAAAATAAAATTACACTAATAATAGCGCGAGAATACAACCAGCGCGTACGCAAAAAATCATTCATAATCACAACATTGCTTATGCCTGTATTGATGGCGGCATTGATGATTCTACCGGCAATGATGGCTATGCACGAGGGCACAGAGAACTATAAAATCGTGGTTATAGACAGTAGCGGCGCCATCGCCGATAAGCTCGCCAACAGCCAAAAAGTAGAATTCGTCTCCACCACCGAAAGCTACGAAAATGCCGAGAAAAATTACTCGGATGCCTTCGGATTCTTGCTTATTGGCGAGGACATCATCAATAACCCTTCAGATTTGAAACTCTATACACGCAAAAATTCCACGATTGATATGGAGAACGATATTACGCGTCAAATCTCATCGATAGTTGAAAATGAGCGTATTGCAAAGACTCAAATAGAGGGTTTGGAGCAGATTATGGAGAAGGTCAAGGCGCGGGGTCAGCTCACGACATTTGTTATCAGCGAAAATCAACAAGGGAAATCCAGCTCGTCAATTGTCTCGATGATGGTGGGCTATATAGGTGGTTTTATGATGTATATGTTTGTGCTTATGTACGGCGCATTTATTATGCAGGGTGTGATTGAGGAGAAGAACAGCCGAATTGTGGAGGTGATTATCTCCTCTGTGAAGCCGTTCCAGCTGATGATGGGCAAGATTCTTGGCGTGGCACTGGTAGCTCTCACCCAGCTGTTTGTGTGGATTGTACTTATCGGAGCGATATATACGGTGGCTTCGAGTATGATTTTTGCCGGTGTTGATGCGCAATCAGGTGATTTTATGGCGGCGGCGGCTCAGCAAGGTATCAACCCGGATTTTGCTACAATAATGAGTACTCTCGCAAATCCGAGCTACCTGATGAAGATATTGGGCTGCTACCTTATCTACTTCGTCGGCGGATACCTGCTCTACTCCTCTATGTATGCTGCAGTGGGCAGCGCTGTGGATAATATCCAAGATGCTCAGCAACTCAACCTGCCGATAACAATTCCGTTGATACTTGCTATCATTGTGATGATCAATGCTATGAGAGTGCCGGATTCGGCAATATCGTTTTGGTTTTCTATAATCCCCTTCACATCGCCCATTGTGATGATGGCGCGCATTCCGTATGGCGTACCTGCGTGGGAAATAATACTTTCAGTTGTGTTACTCTATACCACTTTCGTGGGAGTGGTGTGGTTCTCGGCAAAGATTTACCGCGTCGGGATTTTGATGTACGGCAAGAAACCTACACTCAAAGAGCTGATAAAGTGGGCAAGATATAAGAATTAATTGTTCCGACATTAATGACCAGAGAGTATGAACCTTTTCCGAGTTCATACTCTCTTTTTTATAATATTACACCCAATAGTGTTTATTATTAACTTGGTAATACAGGGGATATTTTGCATCTTTATAATTGAAAAACAAATATTTAGACAAAATGTCCACTATGATTACCAGAGCCAAAATTACTGAAAGTTTTTGTATAGCAGACGATTTCTGCAAAGAATTTGACAATGTTACCGCAGAAAATAGCCAAAATACACTTACCAACCACAAAACCAAAAACCGAAAAGGACAACTTTCCAAAAGTGAAGTACTAACCATTTTGATTTGCTATCACTTCGGCTCGCTTCTGTAACTTTAAGCATACTATCTCCACTTCATCAAAGAACATTTGAAAGCAGAGTTCCTCGATGCAATTTCATATGATCGTGCTGTGGAGTTGCAACCAAAAGCAATGGCTCCGCTGATGATGTTGCTCAAATTGGTAGGCTTTGGAGAATGCACAGGCATAACTTTTATGGCTCTATGTCGTAAGTTGTGAGTAAGTTGAATTCTGCTGGTTATTAAAAAAACCTTGCCGAAATTGTTTCGACAAGGTTTTTATGTAGCGGAGGAAGGACTCGAACCTCCGACCTTTGGGTTATGAGCCCAACGAGCTGCCAACTGCTCCACTCCGCGGTCTGTTTTATAAGTACAAAGGTAATCATTTTTCATTAAAAAACAACACTTGCAACAACTTTTTTTGCAATTATTTTTCAATGTGCTATTAATCAGTCAATCACGCGGCTCTCTTCCCAAACATTCTCAATTTCGTCCTCAGCAACTACAGCACCCCAAATACCTTTTTCAATAACCTCTAAATCAACATTTTTGTAAAATATTTGTGTTGTCAGATGATATTTTTCGCCTATTACAGCACGAACAATATAGCGGTTACCGCGCCAAGTGGCAAAGGTTGTTACAAATAATTTTTCACCGCTTCGCGTTCCCTCCACAACACCATTTCTTACCGACTCGTTCTTGGTTTGCGGTGCCGGCATACCTATTTCATTGGTCTGCCACCCCTTACCCTGACGGTATACTGAGCGTAGTATCTCGCGCCCTTCCGGTGTAACTTCGTATAGCTCAGCTCCGTTTTGCGGTGCACTGTATCCGTTGAAAACATACTCTGGATAGCCTCCCTCGCCTAATTTTGATGTGGTAAATCCTCCGCCCCCGTTAGGCCAACTGTGTTTGTATGTTCCTCCCATTTCTGCGCAAAATGGTATATACAAGGTTGATACGGCATCGCTGTAAAAGCGTATCACGCCATATCCTGCGCCGTGTTCGCGAAACTTAGTGCCTGCGTAGTCCAATCGCAGCCCCCAATAGGTGTCATACATATTACTAACCCGCTTCATATCGGCAGCCACCGAAACGAAGCCGCCAACAGTTCCACCATAGGTGTTATTCATATAGTTAGCCACATCCTCCAGTGGAATCACCTTTTGCAGCAGCGTAGTGTTCTTGGGCATCGTAATTGCGTCGCGTACAGAACGTAGGCTTATGCGTGCGGCTTGCGGCAGACCCCACGCTGAGTCGGTGCTCCAAGCCTGAAAGTCGCGTAGGCTCATCCCCTCTCTTTTTAATATCTCATCCCTGTTTTCAACGAAACCATTGAGTCTAAAGACGTAATTCTTACTGAGTTCGCCTGCAAAAATTGATGGGTCGCTTCCTTCGTTCCGTTTGCAGGATGCCCAAAGTAGAGCTATGAATGAAAGCAGTAGTAATTTTTTCATCTCACAAAACTTTTCTTTTGGGAGTGGTTGCCACAAAATCTTTCAAGTAGTAAGGTTCATAGTATGCAACATCCACAAAATTAGAGCTATTGAACATACCTTCAGCAATTCTGACCATCCCTCGTGCCGAGGAGTGGACGCTGATAAATTGGTGTTCCACACACAAAATCTCTGTGCATTTAGCCGCGCCATCTCCAAATATTACCAAGTTTTCTATCCCCTTAAAACTACTGCCATCAATGATTTTTGCCTCTATTTCGCTTTGCTTATAGAGTTTCATATCAAAGAGTTGGGTGTAGACCTCCATTCTGCGGGCATCTATCATCGGGCATAGTGTGGCGTTGTGGGGATTGTTGATTTCGATGATTTCCGCCTCGAACTCCTCGAGAGCTATTTCTGCAAGGGCAGTGAGCGAGCCTACTGCAATCATTGGTTTTTCGAGTGAATAGCATATGCTTTTTGCCATAGCCGTCCCAATTCGCAGCCCCGTGTAAGAGCCGGGACCGCCGCTTACGGCAACAGCATCCAGCTCATCTGCATAGAGGTCGTTTTCGTCCAGAATCTCCTGCACGTAGAGTGCCAAGTTGTTGGCGTGGTTACGCCCGAGCGTACTCTCACGCAGGGAGAGAAGTTCGCCATCCTTTCCCAGTGCCACGGAGCATACCTCCGTCGCGCTCTCTATTGATAAAATAAGTGCCAAATTATTGATTGAAAATTAACTAATAATACCCTACCCAATACTACCTATCCACCTTTTGCCCCTCTACCAGCGTTTTGCTGACGGCTGAGAACGGTGCAACCACAACTTGCATAGAGCTATCCAAGCCGCTCACCTCTATATGTTTTTTATCCTGAATACCGCTCTTAATCGGTACGCGTTTCACTATGCTGCTATCACTCTTGAATATCCATACCACCTCCTCCTTTTCGCCGTTTACGTCCAACCGCGTGGTGATTGCTTGAATGGGGATAGAGAGAGCCATTTTTGTATTTGTTTGAATATCAACACTTGCTGACATTCCAGGGCGGAATGGAGATGGTTTTCCCTCCTCCTCAATATCTGTGTAGCTATCCGGAAGCAGATGGATTCTGACTTCGAAATTTGTAACTTGGTCTGCCGAAGCCGATGCGTTTGATGATGAGTTTGCAATGCGGCTTACTATGCCTTTGAACTTTTTGCCGAGGTATGCATCAACATCAACCAAGGCGGTATCTCCCAGCTCCACGCGAACGATGTCATTCTCATTTACATCCGCACGTACCTCCATACGGCTCAGGTCGGCTAGTCGCAAAATTTCAGTACCTGCCATTTGTGCCGTACCCACTACCCGCTCGCCAATCTCGACGTTGAGTTTGGAGATTGTGCCGCTATTTGGTGCGTAAATAGTTGTTTTGTAAAGATTTTCATCCGCCTCTTTAAGCGATGCTTCGGCACTTTTTATGTTAAATTCGGCTGTGCGTTTTTGTGCTTTGAGTTGGTTGAGGCTGGTCTGTGCCGTCTCGAACTCGGATTTGGCAATAACGCCTTGTTCAAAGAGCAGTTTTTGGCGGTCGTAGGTCAGCTGAGCCTGTGCCAACTGAGCATCAACTTGGGTCAGTTGCGCCTTGCTTGAGTTGAGTGACGCTTCAACTCGCTCTTTCATTGATACATATGTGTCGGGTTTGATACGTGCCAAGAGTTGTCCTTTTTCTACGTATTGTCCCTCTTTCACAGGCAGTTCCACAACTTCGCCCGACACCTCGGGCGCGATTTTCACCTCCACTTCCGGCTGAATTTTGCCGCTCGCCGAAATAACCTCAACGATAGTTCGTTCCAACGGTTTTTCGATTTCTACTTTCGTAAGCGGCTCTTTGCCAATAAGTCCAGCCCTTTTGGCTATGACCAATAGAATAACTACTCCCACGATTGAGAGGAAAATTATCAACTTCTTTTTAGATTTTTTCTTAGCCATAATATTTTAGTGGTATTGGTGCGATATTTGAGATTGATGGTACGGTGCAAATTTATTTTTCATTTTTACCTATAAAGTTATGGGAACTCCCTTGTAAAAATCTAAAAGTTTCACGCGAAAGATATATTCATATTTCGCCTGCAACATCATAGATTGGGCGGTGAGCAGCGCGTTTTTCGCCGTTATGTAGTCCACTGCGTTGATTGCACCGGCATCGAACCTCTTTTGGGCGTAATCGAAAGATTGGCTGCTACTCAATACACTTGCCTGTGCCGATTCGTAGCGGCTGGAAGCACTTGTAGCATCGGTGTATGCCTGTTGTATCTCTTTGTACAACTGGTTTTTAGCTGTTTGCATCGTTATCTCTGTGTTGCGTGCGCTCACCTGTGCCAGGCTCACGTTGCGGCGTGCGGTGAGGGCGTTGAAGATGGGTATCTGCATAGAGATTTGTATTGCCGAGTTGGCATTGTCACCCATTTGGTCGAAGAAGGGATATTTCTCGTAATAGATCTGCCCGGTGGTGGTCATAACGGGACGTTGGCGCGCGTCCGAAAAGCTGCTGCCGTAGGAGGCACCCAGATTTATGGTTGGGTAGAGTCGCGCTTGGGCTAGTTTAATATCTGTTTGTGCTATCTCTAACCGCAGTTTTGACGCCTTGATTTGGGGTAACTCTTGAGCGGCATCGTTAATATCTTCGACGTTCTCTGCGGGAGCTTCGCCTATGAGAGCATCAACTGACGGTACTTCGATGTCGAAACCATCGTTATTTTTCAACTCTAAGAGTTGAGTCAGATTGAGCACAGAGTTGGCAAGTATGTTTTTGTAATTAACCAAGTTATAACTCTCAGCAGCAAATTGAGCCTCCAAATCCAAGAGAGCACCCATTGGCACACTCTCAGCCTCAACAAGTTTTTTTGTGCGCGCCACCTGCTCGCCGATGACCAAGAGTTGATTTTGCGAATTTGCAACCTGCTCCTTATTATATAGTATCTGCAAGTAGGCGGCAGCCACTGCCACCGAAATATCGTTTGCCGCCTTCTGCACATCCTGCACCGATGCCATCAGGTTGAGTTCACTCCTTTGCAGGGAGTATCGTTTGCTCATACCGGCAAAAAGCTGTGTGCCGAGCGAGAGTGAAGAGCTGAAATTATTTACTGCTTTGCTATCGATAAATTGGTATGTTGTAGGGTCGAGGGAGCGCCCGAACGACAGATTATACCCTGCCGAACCGCTGAGCGAGGGCAGGTAATTGAACTTTGCCTGCTCTAAGTTCAGTTTGTTTGCATCGACATTATTGACAGCCTGCTTCACTTGCAGGTTGTTTTCAATGGCGTGATATATACACTGTTCCAAACTCCACAAGCCCCCCTGCGCAAAACATTGCGGCGAGTTTTGTATCAAAAATATTATGGCTAGAGCCGTAAAAATGTTGCGTTTCATCAGCAAAACAGTTTCTAAATTCTGCGCAAGTTATCAAATTTTGAAATAATTCGCAATATTATTTGGCAAAAAAGAAAAATAGAGTAATTTTGTGAGGTGGGATGGGTGGGAGTTTTGAGAATTTTGGAAAATACAGATATTACAAATAACAATAAAAAAATGAACATTCCTGCTAATTTGAAGTACTCTAAAGACCACGAATGGATTAGAGTTGAGGGTGAGCAAGCCTATATCGGCATCACCGATTTTGCACAAAGCCAACTTGGCGACATCGTATTTGTGGACGTTACAACCGAGGGTGAGACCTTGGCAAAGGACGAAATTTTCGGCTCTATCGAGGCTGTAAAGACCGTTTCGGACGCTTTTATACCTGTGGGCGGCGAGGTGTTGGAGTTTAACGAAGCTCTCAACGATGCTCCCGAAACTGTCAATAAAGACCCATATGGTGAGGGTTGGATTATCAAAATCAAAGTGAATAATCCTACTGAACTCGACGAGCTTATGGATGCAGAGGCTTATGCAGCACTAATCGGATAAAAGGGGTTGATAAGCCCGGGAGTTGAACCAAGTAAAACGGGTTTCGTTGTTCAGCTCCCGGGCTTCTCAATTTGTCAATTTCTTCTTTATGTATAATATTCCAACCAGTAGTTCGCGACGCGTGGTTATCATCGGTGGCGGATTTGGGGGATTGGCGGCTGCTAAGGCTCTAAGAGAGAGCGGACTGCAGGTTGTGATGATAGATTCCAATAACTGCCACCAGTTTCAACCACTACTCTATCAGGTGGCAACCTCGGGGCTCGAGCCTACTGCCATCGCTTTTCCATTGAGGTCTATACTGCGCGGGCGAAAAGATTTTCACTTCCGTATGGCATATGTTACGGGGGTGGATGTTGAGCGTTGTGTTGTGATGACAGAGACGGGCGAGTTGGAGTATGACTACTTGGTGGTGGCAGCCGGAGCGGATACCAACTACTTTGGAATGAGCAATATCGAAGCTGCGTCGATGCCACTGAAAAGTATTGATGAGGCTTTGGCGCTACGCAATAGGATTTATCGTTCGTTGGAGAGTGCGCAAAAGTGCGAGTGTGTAGAGGAGCAAGAGCGGTTGCTGAATTTTGTGATTGTCGGTGGCGGAGCCACGGGTGTGGAGTTAGCGGGAGCATTGGCAGAGTTGCGTAATAGGGTGTTGCCGCGGGATTTTCCAGATTTGGACTTCAGTAGGATGAAGGTTTGGTTACTAAATGCGTCAGACAGACTTTTGGAGGCATTTTCAGAAAAGAGTTCAGAAAAGTGTCTGACGGATTTGAGGGCTATGGGTGTGGATGTTCTTGTTGAAGCCAAGGTTAGCGACTATGCGGATGGGGCGGTTATCTATAATGATGGTCAGCGTATTGAGAGCGCAAACTTGATTTGGGCAAGCGGTATTATTGCAAATAAATTCGAGGGATTGGATAATACGGCACGTGGGCGTAGAATCGTGATTGACGAATATTGCCGAGTAGGCGAAAGGGTTTTTGCAATAGGCGACATTGCGATAAACAACGAAAGCCCATTGCCGCAGGTGGCTCAGGTTGCTATACAGCAGGGGCGCAATGTGGGGCGTAATGTTATTAATATGGAGAGGGGCAGGGCGCTCGAAAAGTTTGTATACAAAAACAAGGGGTCGATGGCGACAATCGGGCGTAATCGGGCGGTGGCTGAGATTGGTAGGCTTCGCGTTAGCGGTTTTGCGGCGTGGGTACTTTGGTTGTTTGTGCATCTGTTGTTTATCCTCGGTTTTAGAAATAAGTTGTTGGTGATGTGGGATTGGGCGTGGAGCTACGTTACGCACGACCAGCCGTTGCGGTCGATTATTGAGGCTAAAAAGAGAAGATGAATCGTGGGGCAGAATTTATGCTAAAGAGCCTGCCAAAACTTACGACAATAATTCTTTTTCACCACTTAAATCATTTGCGCAACAGTGGTGAATCAAAAAAATATGGTGAACTATCCGCCTAGGGGTGCATTATTCTTTTGTTTTTCCAAATAAATTACATACCTTTGCGGTTCGAAAATAAAAAAAGATAAATAGAAATGAAAAGGACTTTCCAACCCTCGCTTAAGAAGAGAATTAACAAACACGGTTTTCGTGAGCGTATGGCTACTGCCAATGGTCGGCGTGTGCTGAGTGCGCGTCGTGCAAAAGGTCGCAAAAAATTGACAGTTTCAGACGAAGTTCGCTTCAAATAGAGCCTGATTCTTATTTTTTGATTTCCCGCAGCAACTCCATTTTTTTGGTGTTGCTGTTGTTTCTATTAACTGCAAATGACGGAAGAGGAGTTTGAATATCTGCAAAGTGATGTTGCCCGTGAGCTTATCGAGCGTTACATCGGATGCGAGCCTACGAGAGTTGCCTTGGCAACGCGCTCTGCTGTTATTGCAACCCAGATTAAGAACCTCAATAAGTGTCGCCACAAGCTACCATCCTACTATGCTGCTCGTTGCATCGTCCCAACCATATCCTACGAGCAGAGCAGCAGCGAGCAGACGGCTGCTGTCAAGGACTTTTCCGGCTCTCTTGCCGTCGATTTGACGTTGGGGCTTGGCGTGGATAGCCTATACCTTGCCAAGAGGTTTGATAGGGTAATCGCCGTGGAGATAGACCCCCTGCGTGCCGCCATTGCACGCTACAATTTCGCCAAGCTGAATGTTACTAATGTTGAGGTTGTAAATGGTTCGGCTGAAGAGTTTTTGGCTAATTTCGACTCACGAGCAGATTTGATTTACATAGATCCCTGCCGAAGAGGTGCAGGCGGAGAATCACTATATGCTGTGCAGCAGTGTGCTCCGAATGTTGTCGAGCTACTGGATGTACTCAGGGCTAAGAGCAGGCGTGTTATAATAAAGCTATCTCCTCTGTTCGACGTCGCGCAGACATATAAGATCTTTGGCGAAGATGCAGCCTGTGAGGTCGTTACCCTCGATGATGAGTGCAAAGAGGTGTTGGTGCATATCGCTACCGGCGGGACAGATAATCAGCTAAAAGTTACGGCAATACGAGATGGTAGAGTGGTTATGAACAACTTCACGAGGGAGGATGTGGGCTATCGGGGTGGAAAAATTGCGGTGGACGCGCAATATATTTGTGTTGCGGACGTTGGCTTCTATAAGTCACGAACCGTAGAGGCGCTTATGCGTGGGCAGGGTGGATACAGATTTGAGGGAGGGTATCTCTTCACCGAGCAGCCGCCGTGCAATTTTTGCGGACGGGTCTACCGGATTGAGCAGGCGATGCCATACGACCCCAAGATGCTTCGCTCACGTTTTCCGCGCGCAATAGTACACAAACGCGACTTCCCGTATGACACAGACAAACTGGGAATCAAGCAGGGAGGCGCTGTTCACCTCTTTTTTGCGCAGAGGGCGGCGCAGCCTACGGTTTTTTTAGTAACTTTGCACAAATGAAGCGTGTAATCATAATAACCATACTTGCGTGCCTCCCGTTGGCACTCTTCTCCCAACGTGGCAGCCGCTCACTAGGGCGCAAATTTTCTCCAATCTATGGGAGCGATGCTGATATTAACCGCACACTTACCTTCATCTCCGAAAATTTCGCCTTCGACAGCCTCACATACTCCCGCTTGGCAAACCTCAAGGGATACGTCCATTGTCGCTTTTTTGTGGAAAAAGATGGTAGTGTTGTTGATATTCAAATAGCTCGCGGATTGGCTTATTGGATTGATTATGAAATTATTGCCGGAATGAAGGCTCTGCCTAAAATGGAGCCGTTCAAGGATAGAGCAGGAGGAGCGCTCAAGGTGCGGCGCGAGGTGTTTTTCACCTTCAACAACAGTGAGGAGGATAGGTTTTCCAAACTTCCCAACTATTCCGACCACCAGCAGCAAGACCCTGAAATTGAACGGCAACGCAAGGAGCAGATAGAGAAGGGCATAGCTCAGAATAAGGCGTGGGACAAGTTTATGGAAGAAAACGCTAAGCTCTCCCTTGATGGCAAAAGCATATATAAACCGGGCACACTACCCAACAACCCCCTCAAAATCACCCCGCCCCCAACTCGCCCGCCAATCAAGGTGACGATAAAAGCCGAATAACTATTAACTGGGCATTAAATAATTTGGAAAATTTCTGCAAAAATTATCCAAATTATTTAATGCCCAGTTAATAAAGATTGTTCATATAAACCCAGCCCACTATGTAGCCCCCGGCAGAGCGTGCCTACGATTTGAAGTGTGAGCGAATGTTTCCAATGGTCATATACGCCTCCCAACCACATCCGCCGAACGCACCTAGAGTGCCACGGCAAAATCTTCTTAGTATCGGTAAATGTCAGATTTGTAGGGACCTTCTACGGGTATGCCTAGGTAATCTGCCTGTTGCGGTGTGAGAGTAGTTAGTTGAACACCCAGTTTCGCTAGGTGTAGACGAGCTACCTCCTCATCAAGTTTTTTCGAGAGGCAACTTACGCCTATTTCGTGGTCGTTTTGCCAAAGATCTAATTGCGCAAGTGTTTGGTTGGTAAAACTTGTGCTCATCACAAATGAGGGGTGCCCCGTTGCGCAACCAAGATTTACCAAGCGCCCTTCGGCAAGGACAAATATCGAGTGTCCATCGACGAAGGTGTATTTATCTACCTGTGGCTTGATTGATTCGCGTATTGCCGAGGATGCGTTCAGGCGGTCGATTTGTATCTCATTGTCGAAGTGCCCGATGTTGCACACTATCGCCTGGTCACACATTTTTTCCATATCCTCCAACGTGATAATGTCGCGGTTACCTGTGGTGGTTACATATATATTCCCCTCTGCTAAAGCATTTTGCAAAGTAGTAACACGGAAACCCTCCATTGCTGCCTGCAGGGCACAAATCGGGTCAATCTCGGTAACAATCACCCGCGCACCATACGAGCGCATCGAGTGAGCGCAACCCTTACCCACATCTCCATATCCACACACCACCACCACTTTGCCTGCAATCATCACATCCGTAGCGCGCTTAATTCCGTCCGCCAGCGACTCGCGACAACCATATAGATTATCAAATTTACTCTTTGTCACCGAGTCGTTTACATTGATTGCAGGAACAAGCAGTTCTCCTCGCTCCATCATCTGATAGAGTCGGTGTACGCCTGTTGTGGTCTCTTCGGAAACCCCTCGCCACTCTTTGACCAGATTATGCCACTTTTGCCGATTCTCGTCCAATGTCTCTTTCAATAGCGCCAAAATCACCTCCTCTTCTTCGCTCGAGGCGTTGTAATCCAGTGTCGTAGCATCGTCCTCCGCTCTGTATCCCTTGTGAATTAGTAGTGTTGCATCACCACCGTCATCCACAATCAGGTTCGGACCCCTGTCATCGGGGAAGGTGAGTGCCTGTTTCGTACACCACCAATAATCCTCCAAACTCTCTCCCTTCCACGCAAATACCGGTACTCCGGCGGCTGCAATAGCTGCGGCGGCGTGGTCTTGTGTCGAGAAAATGTTGCAGGAGCACCACCGTACATCTGCGCCCAACTCCACCAAAGTTTCAATCAACACAGCCGTCTGAATGGTCATATGTAACGACCCCATAATCCGTGCTCCTTGGAGCGGCTTTTGCGAGCCATATTTTGCGCGAAGCGCCATCAAACCCGGCATCTCTGCCTCGGCAATGGTTATCTCTTTTCTGCCCCACTCTGCAAGTGCAATGTCGGCAACTTTGTAATCATTAATTATCATCATTTTAGCAATTTTCATATCCTGTTCTATTGCATATCTTAGTTCTTGGATGGAGTTAAAACGTTTTTGGGGGCGTATATATTTTAATAGTTCCACATCTATTGTTTGCCCATAAATATCGCCCGAAAAATCAATTAAATAGACTTCGCAGATGGTTTCGCTTCTCCCGAATGTAGGTTTGTTGCCGATACTAACGAGAGCGAAATAGGAGATATCCGCAACGGTGGCTTTTGCAAAATAGACCCCCGCTTGGGTGGTTTCATCCACAACAAGATTAGCAGTGGGGAAACCCAACTGCCGCCCCATTTTTTCGCCGTGAACCACTTTTGCAGAAAATTGTTGCATTGCGGGGGCAAAGGTAACAAAATTTAGGCAGTTTCTGAACAATTAAAAAAATACTATCTTTGTGGGTCAAATAAAATGCAATCAATGAAATTTGAAACACTACAAGTGCACGCCGGTCAGAGAGTAGATAACGAAACCCTCTCGCGCGCTGTACCACTCTACCAAACAACAGCATACCTCTTTCGCAATGCCGAACACGGAGCTAATCTATTTGCGCTCAAAGAGTTCGGCAATATATACACAAGGTTGCAAAACCCCACCACAGACGTAATGGAGCAGCGAGTGGCGGCTCTGGAGGGTGGTGTGGCGGCGGTTGCCACCTCCTCGGGTATGGCGGCGCAGATGGCTGCCATCACCACCATTGCCCAGAAGGGAGACAATATCGTTACCTCTCCCTATCTCTATGGCGGGAGCTACAATCAGTTCAAAACCGCTCTGCCACGCCTTGGTATAGAGGTGCGATTTGCACACTCGGAGCGGGCTGAGGATATGTCCCCGTTGATAGACGAAAACACCAAGGCACTCTATGTGGAGACCATCGGTAACCCCTCTTTTGTAATCGCCGATTTAGAGCCACTTGCACAGTTGGCGCACAGCAACGGCATACCGCTGATTGTCGATAATACGTTTGGTTGCGGTGGTTATCTCTGCCGCCCGATAGAATATGGGGCGGATATTGTTGTGGAGTCGGCTACAAAGTGGCTCGGCGGACACGGCACGTCGATGGGCGGTGTGGTTGTGGATGGTGGCAAGTTCGATTGGGCGAATGGAAAGTTTCCGCTGCTAAGCACCCCTTCGCAGAGTTATCACGGTATGGTTTACACTGAATCGTTTGGCAATCTCGCGTTTATACTCAAGGTTCGGTTGGAGGGGTTGCGCGATATGGGGGGGTGCATCTCGCCATACAATGCTCAACAGATATTGATAGGTATCGAGACACTATCGCTTCGGGTGGAGCGTGAGGCGGCAAACACACTGGAACTTGCCCGCTGGATGGAGGCGCACCCCTGTGTGGAGAGTGTGCAATACCCCGGTTTGCCCTCTCACCCACACCACACGTTGGCGAAGAAATATCTCAGAAACGGCTTCGGGTGTGTGTTGTCAGTGATTTTGAAAGGGTCGAAGGAGGATACCACAACATTTGTGGATAACCTGCAACTGATTTCTCATTTGGCTAATGTTGGTGACTGTAAGACGCTTATAGTGCAGCCCTCAGCCACAACTCACCAACAACTATCCGCCGAGGAGCAACAGGCTTGCGGCGTTGCGCCCACCTTGTTGCGCCTATCGGTAGGTATCGAAAATGTGGATGATATTAAGGCAGATATAGAGCAGGCTTTTAGAAATTATGCGAAGAAATAAATATCCGATTATCGAAAATCTCCAAATCACGGAGATAGCCGCCGAGGGCAAAGCCTTGGGCAGGGATAACGACATTGTGGTTTTTGTGCCCAATACCGTACCGGGCGATGTGGTGCGTGTGCAAATCAACAACAAGCGTCGCCGCTTTATGGAGGGTTACGTGTTGGAGTATTTGACACTGTCGCCCCTGAGGTGCGAACCTGTGTGCGAACATTCGGGCGAGTGTGGCGGCTGCAAATGGCAGTTCCTACCCTACGAGAAACAGTTGGAGTTTAAGCAGCGTCAAGTATTCGACCAGCTCTCGCGCTTGGGCGGTGTGGAGTTGCCGGAAATTGAGCCAATCATAGGTTCTCAAAAGACGGAATATTACAGAAACAAACTCGAGTTTACTTTTTCAAACAAACGATGGATTACCCGCGAGGAGGTGGCGCAAGGGGCTGATATCACAGAGCGTGAGGGGGCGCTGGGCTTTCACATTCCCGGAATGTTTGACAAGGTGTTGGACGTAAAAAAATGTCACCTCCAAGCCGAGCCCTCGAACGCCATACGCCTTGCCGTGCGCCGATATGCCATTGATAATTCGCTGGAGTTCTACGATGTTAAGCAACATACGGGATTGCTGCGCAACCTGATGATTCGCACCTCGACAACGGGCGAAACGATGGTGGTAGTGGTTTTTGCCGAGGATAAACCCCAAATTAGAACAAAACTACTCGATTTCCTGCTGGCGACTTTCGAGCAAATTACTTCTCTCTGCTATGTAATCAATAGTAAATTAAACGATTCCATAGCCGACCAAGAGGTGCTGTGCTATGCCGGCAAGCCCTATATTGAGGAGGTGATGGAGGGGCTGCGGTTTAGAATCAACCCTAAATCATTCTACCAGACCAACTCCGAGCAAGCATACAACCTCTACAAGGTTACTCGCGAGTTTGCCAATTTGAAGGGTGACGAGATTGTTTACGACCTATACACGGGAACGGGCACGATAGCCAATTTCGTGGCTCGCTCCTGTCGCAAGGTCATTGGTGTAGAGTATGTTCCGGAGGCTATTGAGGATGCAAAATATAACTCTGCGCTCAATGGGATTGACAACACGCTGTTTTTTGCCGGCGATATGAAGAATGTCCTGAATCGCGACTTCATCGAGCGCCACGGCAGAGCGGATGTAATAATTCTAGACCCTCCTCGTGCCGGCATTGATGCGAGCGTGGCGCAGACCATCTTGGAAGCCGCGCCAAAGAGCATTGTATATGTAAGCTGCAATCCGGCAACACAGGCGCGCGATTTGGCAATCTTCAATGAGGCGTATCGTGTGGCGCGCGTTCGCCCCGTTGATATGTTTCCCCATACTCATCACGTTGAGAATGTGGTTCTCTTAACGAGACGATAATGAGTGGTATGGAGAGTGTCGCAATCGCGAATAGTCCAACTACAAAAAAGAAGCTATCCGCCTCGAATGGGGGCGGATAGCTTCTTTGTTATAGCGGAGTTATTTGCGCGGTATCTCGATTCTTGTACCGTCAGCCTGCACCGCATATAGCTTATTGGCACCGCTGAGTTTATTGGTAGTAAAACCGAACCTTACGGAGAATGCAAGAACTTTTGCTGTTGGTGAACCTGCTCTCACCTCAAATCCCACCGCATTGCCACCGTTTAAGATTGATACTGCCTCGCCGTTCAATGTATAGGAAATATTCGAAGAGACTTTCAAATTGTCACGGAAAGTAGTCCAGACACCAACCTGTCCCAGCGATGAAGCCCAGCCCGAATCCTCTCTATCCATCGTTTCGCGGTCTTCGATATATTGCAGCGGCAGTGCCTTTGGATAGCCCTTGAGGGCAACATAGCTCTTTGCTGCATCGACCATTGCCTGAGTCAGCAGATGCCGCACTTTGCCATATTGGTCAATCTCTTTATCTATAAGATTGAACCATCCCCAAGCCTCGAAAAACTCTGTCAGATCTGTTCCCGTTGCATCACAGGCAAGTTTATAGAACTGCATAGAACGTTCCTGTGGCATAAGTAGCGGAGAGTAGTTATCACGCAAGAGTTTGAAGAACTTAGGATAGAATGTTTTCTCCTTGCCCAAAATGTGGTAGTAGACGTACAATTGCCAATATTGGCGGCATTCAAGGAATAGCCCATCGGAATCGTAGTCAGTACCTTTGTTCTCCCAAAAGGCAAAGTCCATAAAATTCAAACCCTTTTCGTAACTATATTTATTCAACATCTGCATACCGGGTCCTCTGGTTTTACTACCTGAATTGTACTTTTGTGCAAACTGCCAAGTGGTAAGGTTAGAGAAGAGGTTGTTACTTGCCTCCGAATATCCGTGCCAAGTCAATGCTTTGTCGCTTTGGTGTCCAAATTCGTGTCCGGGACCCCACATCAAATCGCGTGTGCCGAACATCGAAGCCTTGCTTGTGCGTTGGGAAATAGTGTTTGCTGCAAAATGCACAAAGTAGTCGGTTGCATACATATAGTAACCGTCCACGGTTGAGCAAGCCAACTGGCGATTGTTTCTCTTGCCGGGGAACTGTCCGGAACTTTCGCCAATACCCATCAACTCCCAATGCCCAAGCACCATCTCATCCCAGATATTGAGAGCATCAATCAAGTCGGAAGGAGAATGGTTGAGGGATGATTTCAGAAAATTCCACTGCACATATTTTCCCTGAATCGTAAATGTCCCACCGCCGATTGCGGTTGTAGTCAATTTCATTATTCTGTCCAACTCTTGAGCTGATTTATGTTTTTCGAGATTGAAATAACCACAAACATAACCACCCGCAACCTCGGGGAAGTGAATATCTATCGACTTTGCCGTTGATGGGTCTGCCACGTAGTATTGAATATATAGTTGTCCGTTATTGGTGGGGGTAAACTCATTCATACCTTCGCGAAGCATAAAGGTTTGACCTGAGACAAGTTTATTGTCCACATTGAGTAACGAAACGTTATTTCCGCCCATTGTGCCAACATAGACATAGAACTTTTCATTGGCTTTAACTTCGATACCCGTAGGATTGTCGAGGTTACTGTAAGGGCGCGAAACATTTTTCTGCCCCCACTCACCCGGATTAGAGTATGCCTTGTAGCTCTCGCAGCGGAACTCACGAGGGTACGTACCTGCACGAAGCTTAGAGGCAACCACCTGTAACTGCTTTGGTAACTCAGCAATATCCGCTTCTGTCACTCCATTTTTAAGTTCCATACAAGCCGCATTGACAAAGACCTTTTCGATTGCTGCTTTTTGGTCGGGGTCCTCCTTGCCATATTGAAAGAACTCCATCTCGGAGCAACTTGCAAAGTTTCCTGCACCATCTTTCACCACAAAACGGAAAGATTTTGGAGAGGTGATTCCATCTTTTATAAACATTGGGAAAGCACCGGCAGCCTGACCAAAATTCCAGTCTCCAAGTTTGGTGAAAGTGGCGTTGGTAGTTGTGTTTGCCCAAAGCTCCACGTTACCGAAATTACCATTCCCGCCCGGTTGTCTTGTGTTGTACACAATATAGTCTATCTTGTCGCACGTTGCCGGCATATCGAACTCCAACTGCACGGGGAAGACCGTTCCCGCCCAACGTGAGTGGTAGATAGTGCCCATATCACCATCGAAAGCAAGGCGAATTTCGCCACCCGGTTGGAACTCATTGTTTAGAGCACGTCCGCCGACAGGCGTAAATTTCTTATCAGTGGGTACGATTATGTTTCCGCCTGTTCCCTCTTGTATTATCGAAATTTTCTTTTCAATATTCGCGTACTGACCCTTTCCCCGCACTACTATATCACCCGAACGAACCGCCGAGGCTGCATTGGGAGCGATTTTGAAATAGTGCGTAAATTTCTCCATTGCCTTAGTTTTGGTCACTACCGTCACCCAGGAAGGCAAGATAATTTCATACTCAATATTTGTTGTAACTTCGATTTTCTGCTCCGCGATTCCCTCCTTCTGGGCATCGATTTTTGTGAGGTCTAAAAGTATTTCAGCTCCATAACCAAGCTGAGTCACCGTAATTTCTAACGATTTACTCCCCGATTCCGTGGAGACGTTAATGATAGCGCTTCGGCTTGACACTTCTGTATTGGCACTCTTAGGCTTAATGGCGACAGTTTTTGAGTAGCTATTTGCACCTGCCTCGAGCCAGCTTTGGTCAGCCGAATTTGCAAAGGATACCTTCCATTTTGGGTCGTCGGTTGTCACGGCAACACTCTTTGCCGATGTGGAATTTTGTTCAAACGAAACTGAATTTTGTGATACTGAAATATCGTAGGCGGGCGTAGGGGGTTCTTTGTCTGCGCAGGAGAATATAGATGCGGTCAGAACAATAACAGATAATAACTTTTTCATAATCTAAAATAATTTATAAAAAGAGGGGGTTGCAACACCTTGCAAACGTGCAGCAACCCCCTCTTGTTTCACCAACTCAATTATTCAACAGGACCACCTAATGCGCTCACCTCGCCCATCATACCGTTTGCGGTTTTTGCGCCATTCGATACTATAGTCTTACCATTGGGGTCTAATCCATTTGCAGGTAAGAATAGGCGGAAATAACGACAAGCAGTCGGAGCCACAGGGAATGTTTGGTCTACGGTTTTACCCGAGGTTGCAAAATTACCAACATAAGTCCAAGGACCTGAGGCATTATTAGATACCTGAACGTAGCCGATTTGTGCTCCCGCGTTGTTCTGGCGAGGAGTAATAGAGACTGCGCCCAAAATCCACTCTTGACCCATATCAAACGTTATCCAGTTGTCCTTACCCGAGGTAGCGTTCTCGCCACCCCACTCAGAGTGCCAGAAGGTGTCAATATTACCGTCAAGTACCAATTTCGCAGGACCGTTAGTGCCTTCATTTACAGATTCAGAGCTAAAGCCAACCACTTCCCACAAGTTACGTGGAATTGGAAGAAGAGTATTGATTGTGATGTAAGATACCGCAGCATCAGGATTGGCAACCATCTTCTCCATACTTGTACCTGTAATACGTACAGGCAGGCAGTAGAAAGCGTAAGATAGCTTAGCCTTGTCGATGGAAACTGTGTTTATGACACTTTTCTTGCCTTGTTCCATTACGACCTTAGGAGTATAGGTGTATGCCCCCTCGGGGAGGAGTGTTAGCGCACCACCTTTGGTTGTATTGAATTTGTCGAAGTCTGCTTTCTCAGAGGCAAAGTCAATACTCAGATTCCAATTATTCTTGAATTGAACCGATACAGGAAGGTCAGCCAAGAGGGTTTTGGTGTTTTTATCAACCTGCAGTGCTATCTCTCCGGCGCGTCCCATGCTCACGTAGGCTGCTTTCACAACCGGACTTACTATGGAGTATTGTTTACCGTAGTTGATTTGAATGTTGGATTTGCTCAGTTGCAAAGGTATAACATAATTTTTCAAATCACTTCCCAGTGCAATCAACTTTTCATTGTGGAAGATGATGTTGTATAGTCCGCTTACCTGATTACTCAAAAAATCTACCTTGCCGAAAGGAATTGTGTAGCAATCGGCAGGGAGTTGCTTCAGATTGGTGCTGTTAGTGGCGTTGTACCAAGCCAATGCCGCGTCCGATACGGTGATATCCGCATAGGCAGTTTCATTAACATATCCACTTTTGTATACACCGATTGGGTATGCCTCATCGTACCCTGTGTTATATACATCGGCTGCAACCAAGTTGCTGTTTACGATGTATACTTCATTGGGCGACATATTGGCTTCGCGGTTATCTTGACAACCCGTCAGGGTGAGGGCTAAGATACCGACTAATGAAAATATTGCTTTTTTCATACTTTTTTTAACTTAATATTATGCGTGTTACAAATCAAAATTATCTATTTGATTGAGAAAATTCGCAATTCATAACTCATAATTTATAATTGATTAATCGTTACCAGCCGTAGTTTTGAACAAGGTTGTGGTTTTTGTTCAACTCGTCCTGAGAAATAGGTAATAAATAGAAAGCATCACGGAAAACACGTGTTTCGGTGTTCATACGTTGCCAGAACGCACCACCTTGGTCTGAGTTTGTCGCTGCCACGTTCATACCGTACATAGGACCTGAATCCACAGATTGACCATTGATTTTCATCATCCAAGTACGTGTGTCGAAGTAACGATGCCCCTCGAATGCCAATTCAATACGGCGTTCTTTGAGGATATATTCGCGTACCAACTCCTTGCTGTTAAAGATGTCAGGATATACGGTTTCGATATTGGGCAGACCCGAACGACTACGAATCATATTCCAGTACTTCTTAATATCCGCATTACCGGGACCTGAGTATTCGTTCAAAGCCTCAATGTAGTTCAACAGAACTTCTGCGTAACGAATGTAAGGCCAAGAGAATGTGTTGTAAACACCATCACGCGGAGAGTCCGAGTTTGGCACCCACTTACGATTGAGATAACCCGTGCGTGCGTGGTCTTGTTCGGGAGGACCGCTATTACCGGTTGTGTGGAAGTAAGCAACTTGACCATAAGCCTGATACCACATATCCGCATTCCAGAATACTGTTACGTAGAAGCGTGGCTCGCGGTTCTTGTACATAGATAGGTAAGCTCGCGGTGCTTTGCCCTTGTCGAATGGGTGTTGCCAAGTGCCCCACTCATTTTCGGTGTAGCCAGAAGTTGGGTCAATACTGGGAATACCGGTGCTTGAATAGCCTGTGATAGGATACTTACCACTGTTCATTGCGTAAGCATCAACTTGTTGTTGGGTGGGACCCCAACCGCCGTATGAACCCCAAGATTGCACACCGCCACGAGGTACAAGGTGGATTGCCATATTGCCCGAACCTGCATTGCGACCGAGGATAATTTCCGAGTTCCAGCGAGTTGTAGGTTCAGTAGCATCAACGGGTGTATAGAATACGCCAGCATAAGATTTGTATGGGTCTCCGTCAGCCGATTTGTACAAATCGTAAACTCCCATATCTATAACTGCTTTAGCTGCATCTGCTGCCGTTTTCCACTTATTGTTATCTGCCGTAGCTGGGAACAATTTTTTGCCATCTTTGTTTGCGATATTAGCATACATTGGATTGCCGTTGAGTAGAGGGCGAGCAGAGTAGAGTGTCAAACGTGCAATAGTAGCCAAAGCTGCACCGCGTGTAGGACGACCAAGTTGAGCCGAGGGGCGCTCCACAGGAAGCGCATTTGCACAAGCATTGAGTTCCGACAGAACATAGCTCATACACTCATCCCAAGAGTTGCGAGGAAGCGATAATGCCTCTTGCGAAGCTGTAGGGTCAAGTGGCTCTTCACCCAAAAGTACAACAGGACCGTAGAATCGCATCAACGAAGCGTAGTAGTATGCACGAAGGAAACGCGCCTCCCACTTGTACTGAGTTTTTTGTTCTGCGCTGATTTCGTTGTCGGGAACTCTATCGATATTTTTCATAAAGATAAGAGCCTCGCGTATACCTTGATAGTATGGTTTCCAAGCTGTACCGCCTGCTCCGGTAGTACCATTGACACCGGCACCGCCCAAGCGGACAAGTGAAGGACCCCAAGTTCCGTTTGCGATTGTGCCGGGACCACCCTTGTAGTTAGGCCAAGACATAGAAGATTCATCCGTAACACCGAAAATTGCCTGCTCGCCACCATTAGCATTAGAGTGGTCAGGCATATAGCCATAAACGGTAGCCAAATATGCTTCGGCAGTACTTTGACGCTCCCATATCTTGTCGAAAGTCATCTGCTCTACGTTGGTAACATCAAGGAACTTGTCGCAGGATGTCAGCGTCAGCAGAGCCGCAGCCACCGTGAGCAATATATAATTAATTCTTGTTTTCATATTTTTCACTCTTTTATACATTAGTAAGTAACCTTGATACCTATGTTTATGATTTGTGAAGGTGGATATCCGTCACCCTGACCAACCGACATTTCGGGGTCCCACATCTTGAACTTAGAGAAGGTCAAAAGGTTTACTCCCGAAGCATAGATACGGAAATTAGAGAGGTGCATCTTTTGCAACCAAGGTTTAGGCAGATTTACGCCCAATTCAACACTCTTCAGGCGAAGGAACGACATATCTTTTTGCCAGAATGTAGAGGATTGAGAGTTGTTATTGTTAGGACCCTCCGTCAAACGAGGATAGAGAGCATTGGTAGTGCGCTCGAACTGTTCGCTGTAATATCCGTAGTATATATCTTCGTAGAATGAAGAACGGCTAAGGTTAGCAGAGGAGAATGGTTGGATTGCCCCACCACTGATGATGCGTGTTGTATTAGCAGCACCTTGGAGGAATACACCCAAATCGAGGATTTTCCATTGCAGCGTACCACCGAAACCGTAGATGATTTCAGGTGTGCCTGTGTAACCTATAGCCACGCGGTCGAGTTGGTCTACCTTGCCATCACCATTGATGTCGCGATATTTGATGTCGCCCGGTTTTAGGATACCGAACTGACTAGGCGATGTGTTTATCTCCTCTTGGGATTGGAAGAGTCCTTCCGAAACCAATCCGAACTGTTGTCCCCAAGGTTTTCCAACCTCCGACAAGTATGGATATTGAGGAGTGGGTTCGTCGCGGTCGATTACCTCATTGTGTGCATAAGTGAAGTTGGCACGTGCAGTGAAGTAGAAGTCACCCGCGCGGTCGCGGAATTCGAGGTTTGCATCAATACCCTTGTTTTTCATCTTACCGATGTTCACCCAAGGTTGAGTAGAGATACCTGCGATATCGGGAATTGAACGGCGTTGCATAAAGATACCTGAACGGTCTTCTGCAAAGTAGTCAGCATTGATGGTAAGTTTATCAAAGAGAGTTGCTTCAATACCGAGGTTGAATTTCTTCGCCTCTTCCCAACCTACGTTAGGGTTAGGAAGTTCACCCACAGCATAACCGTATGGGTTGTACCAATCGCGAGGAGTAGAACCGAAGTTATAGCCCGGACGGTTAGTTACGATAGTCTCCTTGTAGATGAAACGACGACCGCCGCCGATTTGGTCGTTACCTACTATACCGTATGAAGCCTTGAATTTCAACATTGTCAGCCAGTTCTTCGTGGATTGCATAAACTCTTCGTTAGTTGCCATCCAGCCGATAGCTCCTGCGGGGAAGAGACCGAAACGTTTGCCCGGTGCAAAATTTTCAGAACCGTTGTAACCAACGTTACCTTCAAGGAAATAACGGTCGTCATAAGAGTAGGTTACACGTGCAGCAATACCTTGGTTTTTGTATGGAAGTGAGCCGATTTGGCTGCCTGACATCATCACGTTGCGTACCTTAGAGTTGTAGAGAATAAGACCACCTAAACGATGTTTGTCTGCAAAGACGTTCTCGTATGTAAGCGATGCCTCCAAATAGGTTGTGCGTTGTCCGCTTGCTCCCTGAGCATAGCCCAAAGTGGTTGAACCGCTATTGAGTTGGTTGAAGATAAGGTCACCAAAGTCATCTCGACCTGACGCAGAGTACAAGGTAGGAGTCTGTTGATAAACCAAAGCGTTGTTATTCTCAGAGTCCCAAGAGAATTTGATGTTGGCTTTCATACCATTTACTACACCGTCGAAATCGTGTGTAAGACCGATAAGAGCCTGAGCTGCATTCCAATAGTCTTCGCGATAACCGCTATTAGCCAAAAGGTTGTAAGGGTTGAAGCCCGAACCGGCAGGAGAAGACAACTTACCGTCCGAATATTTGATAGGGAATGCGTTAGGTGAGGAACAGAAGGTGTAGTACCAAATCTGACCGCGACCATTCTCATAGTTACTGATATCGTTGGTAGCAGGAGCATTACGCGATGTGTAGATGTTAGCCAAGTTCAACGAAAGAATCGTTTTTGGGAACAGGTTTACATCCAAGTTTGCGCGGAAGCTGAACTTATTATAGTCGATAGCCGACTTATAGTCATTTTGGTTGTCGTTCTTATAGATAGAGCCTTCGTTGTAGAACGAACCGCCGATATAGTAACGTGCCACCTGACCACCACCCGACACGTTCATCGTAGCTTTGTAGTTTTGAGCGTATTGGTTAAACAGAGCGTCAATCCAGTTTACGTTGGGATAGAGGTCTGGGTCTGTGCCGTTTTCATACATTTTGATAACATCCGGAGAGTAGTATTTTTCACCGCGAGCATCATTATAAGCATTGGCAAATTGCACAGAATTGACTAACTTAGGCATTTTGGTAGGCGTAATCAAACCTGCTTCACCGGAAACCGAGATAACGGGGCGTCCTTCCTTACCTTTTTTGGTGGTGATAAGCACCACACCATTCGCACCGCGCACACCATACACAGCCGATGCCGAAGCGTCCTTAAGGATGGAGAATGTTTGAATATCTTCCGGGTCCACCAAGTCAATATCACGTTCAATACCGTCCACCAAAATCAGTGGTTTATTGTTAGCACCGAATGTAGCGATACCACGGATATAGAAGTCACCACCCGTACCCGGCTCACCCGAACGGGTAACACCAATCACACCCGCTAGCTGACCTGCCAACTGAGTCGAAAGGTTTGCCACGGGAACAACGAGATTGTCAATGTTCATCGTAGAGATAGCACCAACCACACTCGCCTTACGTTGAGTGCCGTAACCGACAACCTGAACGGCTTCCAGTTGTGCAACATCCTCTTGCATTGCTATGTTTATTTCCGTTCTTTTTTCAACGGCTGCTTCAAAAACTTTGTAACCGATGTACTCCACCATAATTACAGGATTTGCAACCCCTTTGTAGTTGAGCACGTAACGACCATCAACATCGGTCAATGCGGCAAAGTTTGTCCCCTTGATGCTTACCGTAGCACCGATAAGTGCCTCGCTGGTGGTTGCATCTTTTACGGTACCTTTAATCGTACCTGTTTGTTGCTGGGGCTGCACAGGCGAACTCTCTGCCGCTAATACTCTTTCGAGTTGTGCGGTCAGCGTCACCATAGCAATGGCAGCAACAGCAAGGCAACTAACCACTCTCTGCCACCCTTTTTTATATCTATTTTGGTTCATACCATTTAAATATTAAAGATTAATATAATTTGCTCTATCTAAAATCAAGGTTGAATATAAGCCTCGATTTCCGTAGCACACATAAACATATCATTATCTGTCGCGGCAGTCTTCCAAATATATATTTGGAATGCCTTAGCTTTGACAGGTTGGTCTAGACGTATTGCTGTGGGTGCGGTAGGAGCTGCCCAAGGAGTTGGTATAGCACCCTGTGCAAAGCTCTTTACCAACTTGAATGTTCCTGTACCGTTCTCGTCCACCAAAATATCAAATTTTGAGGGAACTTGTGTACCGCTATTGCGTGCATACCACCAAATTTCCGAGAAGTTTGTATACTGTTTGTCCAGTTGGAATGTCAGTGAAGTACCCCATCCATCTGCTCCGCCTTTTGGTCCTGCCACATCTTCGGTTGTGCCCAATTTGCCGATTGACTCTGCATCTTGCTGGTCAATATCGAAATATGGTGTTTGCCAATAGTTAGCCGCAGCAATAATGCCATCGTATAGATATGAAACGGGACCACCGTCAGAATCAGGCCAAAAGTCATCCATTGAAGCCCAAGAATATGAACCTTTTACAATAGGAACTTTAACAGGGTCAGCTATAGTTGCCGCAACACCCATAAACTCAATTTCGGCGCTGTTCCAGAATTGGTTATTCTCACCTGTGAGTGAGTTGCCGTTTTTGATGACAAAACGCACCTTGCGTACATTGGTCAATGGAAGACCATCGAAGAGTTTGTAAGGAACTTCTGAAACTTTGAGTGCAGGGTATAGCTTCGAGCCTAATTGTGTGCCCGTACCACGCATCTGAATGTCTTTAACTTTTTCCCAAGTTGTGCTGTTGGCTTTTTGCACATAAAGAGTCATATCGGCAGGGTATTGGCTGCGACGAGTATCTGAGGTAGTAGCAAGGTTTGGATAGTCGCGGATGTAGTAGAGAATCTGATAGATAGCATCTGCTTTCACCTCAACATCAAGCGTTGTAGAGGTTGCACCTTGTGTCGAGGCGTAACCTGTTTCGGCAAATGTAGCATAATTTTTATCAAAGAGATTCTCCATAGGATTGCCCACAAAACCTGTGTATGTGAGAAGTTTTGCAGGAATCACATCCATATTCACATTGGGAGCTTGTTCGACTGTGATATTTGCAACCGCCCCTTCACCCAAACCTGTTGCCCGTGCGGTAATAACACCTTCACGAATAAACTCATATGGGTTCTTTTGAGCTTTGAATACAAAATCTCTGGAGTACTCCACGAATGCTTTGGTATCGGGAGTGACATCCTCGAGCCAGTCTGCCTCGGGAGCTATTTCGACATCAAAAGCTGGACAGTTGGTCGTAACCGTAAGATTAAACTCTTGTTCAAGTCCGTTGATGGAGCGACGAGAGCCCTCGACAAACAAAATTTTCTTCGCCGTACCAAATTGGATAACGCGAAGAGTTTGTTGTAACGAACCGTTTGCCGCACCAATTCGGACTTCCGCTACGCGTTCGTCCATCAAGGAGTTTTCGGCAACAGCTACGGTTAGCTTGCCGGGTGTCCCTGCAACGGGGGTTAGTGTGATCCAGTTTGCACCGTCGGCAACGGTTGCAGACCAGTCCGTCTGATTGGTTGCAATGTCAATCGTGGTTGAGCCTCCTGTGTTCTGAAAACTCACGTTTGGCCTAACGACCAAGGCGGGGTCTTCCGGAGTAGGCTCAGGAAACACGTTAGTCGCCTTCTGACAGCTCGCTAAAACGAGCATAAACAGAGAAAGCAACGCAATTGAGTAGTGTTTTTGTTTCATCTGAAAAAAAATGGTTAATAATTATTTGATGTGTTAGTTTGAGTTCATTAGTTAATAGTTCGGTAACGAAGATGTAAGTATTGTGGTTTTTATGTACCCCCGACTCGTCACCGGGTAGGAACTAAATTGATATATAGATATGTATAGTCGATAGAGTATAATAAAAAAAAACCAACTCCTCACGAACAATCTGCTTATTCAAGAGAGATGGAATGTTGTTTTTTTTACCCCCATAATATTGTGTCATATACAACTCTTTACGATGAAAATTTAGCTGAACTATTGATTATTAAGGTATGGTCGTGCAGTGAAAATGTTTCTGACTTTCTCTCGCTACGGTACTTCGGATATTTTACTACAGTAACTTCTCCTATGATGTAAAGATACTCGTGTGACTAAAATTTATGCTAAGGTAGTTCTTAATTTTTTATTTTGCAATATTTGTGTAAAATAAAACAAATTAATAGTACAATACTATTAATTTGAACTTTGAGCAGCGTACGAATTGCACTGGGAAGTTGCTCTATCATCCGGAGCAATATTTATGCAAAAATACGCCTAATGTTTTAATATACAGCAATGTAACACCGCTAGCGCCCTGAGTGAAGTACATTAGTCATTATATTTAAAAACGTTGATTATAAGACTTATAGGCTGAAATTAGCGAATTGTTAGGTGCAAAAAAAAATATAACTGACTATTTCTATCAATAGTCAGTTATATTTTTAACATTATTATTTGTATGTGGCAGCCTGTGTTTTTTTAATAAAGTAAGTTGCTATATTTAATCACAATGGTTTGTTAAAAAATCTTAGTTCCTGCCACCCGGCGCTTGCCGTAGGTCTCATTATTACAGAAGCAACCCATCTGCCATTCGGATTTGGCGGTCAGAGCTGCTAGCCAAGTCATTATCGTGCGTGACAATAGCAAAAGTCGTTCCAAAACGCTCGCGAATCTCAAAGAAGAGTCTATGCAACTCCTCTTTGGAGTGGCTGTCTAAGTTGCCCGAGGGTTCATCGGCAAAAATAACGCACGGCGAGTTTATCAATGCCCTCGCCACCGCAACGCGCTGCTGCTCACCGCCGGACATCTGAGCCGGCTTATGGGTTGCCCGCTCGGTGAGATTCAACATTTTTAGCAGTTCTCTAGCTCTACCCTCCGCCCTATTATCTCCCGCGATATAGGCAGGTATCAGCACATTTTCCAATGCCGTAAACTCGGGCAGAAGGTGGTGAAACTGAAATACAAAGCCAATTTTTTGGTTGCGAAATCGCGCCAACTCATTGCCTTTAAGCGCCTCGATGCTCACCCCGTCTATCTCTACCGTACCCCGGTCAGCGTCCAAGAGCGTACCCACGATTTGCAGCAGAGTAGTTTTGCCGGCTCCGCTGCGCCCGGTGATGGCAACAATCTCGCCCGGGGCAACAGCAAGGTCTACACCCCGCAGCACCTCAACTGTGCCGAATCGTTTGTGGATATTTCTGGCGATAATCATTATGCGGTTTTTAGGGCGGATAGGTCAGGTGAGGACTATTTTTCTGCTCGTTTGCGGTCGTGCTCGTTCAACAGAATTTTACGCATACGGATATGGTTCGGGGTAACTTCCACATACTCATCCTCCTGAATATACTCCATACACTCCTCCAACGAGAACTCCACCGCCGGAGCAACAACCGATTTATCGTCCGCACCCGATGCACGCATATTGGTGAGCTTCTTGGTCTTACAAATATTGATTGTCATATCCTCCGCCCGCGTATTCTCGCCGATAACTTGTCCGGCGTAAACATCCTCGCCGGGTGATATAAAGAATTTACCTCTATCCTGTAACTTGCTAATTGCGTAGGCAATAGCCATACCCGTCTCCAAGGAAATCAACGAACCGTTTTGGCGATTCTCAATCTCACCCTTGTAGGGTTCGTAGCCCTTGAAGCGGTGCGAGATAATCGCCTCGCCACCTGTTGCCGTCAGCATAGAGGTGCGAAGACCAATCAATCCGCGCGCCGGAATATCGAAGTCTAAGTGCGTCCGCTCGTTACGATGCTCAATGTTGAGCAACATACCCTTGCGACGCGTGACCATCTCGATAGCCTTACCCGCCATCTCTTCAGTTATATCAATGGTCAGATGCTCAATTGGTTCGCAACGTACGCCGTCAATATTCTTGTCCACAACCTTGGGTTGCCCCACCTGCAACTCGTACCCCTCGCGGCGCATAGTCTCAATGAGCACCGAGAGGTGGAGAATACCACGACCAAAGACGCGGAACGAATCTGCCGTCGCTCCGGGTTTTACTTTAAGTGCCAGATTCTTTTCGAGCTCTCTATCCAAACGCTCCTTGAGGTGGCGCGAGGTTACAAATTTTCCGTCGCGTCCGTAAAATGGTGAATCATTGATTGTAAAGAGCATACTCATCGTAGGCTCATCCACGGCAATGGGCGTGAGCGGTTCGGGATTCTCAAAATCGGCGACTGTGTCGCCAATCTCGAAGCCGTCTATACCCACAATCGCACAAATATCTCCACATTGCACCCCATCGACTTTCTGCTTAGCGAGCCCCTCGAATAGCATCAACTCCTTGATTTTACTCTTTTCCAAAGCACCGTCTCTCTTACACAAGGTAATCTGCTGTCCCGCTTTGAGAACCCCACGGCTCAGACGACCAATGGCAATACGCCCCACATAAGGCGAATATTCCAAAGAGGTGATAAGCAACTGTGGAGTACCCTCTACCACGGGCGGCGCCGGAATCTCCTCTATGATGGTATCCAAGAGCGAGATGATGTCTGTGGTTTTCTCCCTCCACTCGCGCGACATCCACCCCTGCTTTGCCGAGCCGTAGACAGTTTTGAAATCGAGCTGTTCTTCGGTGGCATCCAGATTGAACATAAGGTCAAAAACCTGCTCGTTCACCTCGTCTGGGCGGCAATTTTCTTTATCTACCTTGTTGATGACAACAATCGGTTTCTTACCCATCGAAAGTGCCTTCTGAAGTACGAAACGTGTCTGCGGCATCGTCCCCTCGAAGGCATCCACAAGCAGCAACACCCCGTCCGCCATATTCAACACCCGCTCCACTTCACCGCCGAAGTCAACGTGACCCGGCGTGTCAATGATGTTGATTTTGTAATCCTTGTAACGAACCGAAACGTTCTTGGCAAGGATGGTGATGCCTCGTTCGCGCTCTAGGTCGTTGTTGTCCAAAATCAATTCTTCATTTTGTTGAGAATTCTCGCGGATAAGTTTTCCTTGGAGAATCATCTTGTCCACAAGCGTTGTTTTGCCGTGGTCTACGTGTGCAATAATTGCTATATTTCTTATTTTCTGCATAGTTGCTTTTTATTTTAGGTTGCATTGGGCTCTACAAGATTAGGACTTCAATCCCAATCCAACCCACCATATTATTGAATTTACAGTCCCCCGCCGTGCATCATCATAGTTTATGATAATATACTATTTGGTTTCAATGGTGTAGTCGGAAGTGTGGTTTACCCAAGTCCACTCACGGTTAATAATTGTGGAGAGGTTGTCTGTTTGAGAGAAATTATACTTGGTTTGTAGGGGAGATAGTTGCTGATTTTGTATTTTCAGGGGTGTGTTTTCGCCGTAGTCGTCCAACGCCTTCACAAACATAAGGGTAACATCGAAACCACGCAGAGCAAACATATTGGGCAGGATGTCATATGCGCAAACGTAGCGCGAATAGAAGTCTGCGACAGCCTCATTTGTGCGGTCGTGATGATATTTTGTGGGGTATGAGACGTTGAGTTTGAAAAACATTTCTACATTTATGTTATTCAGCCGTCCCCACGCGGGAGTTCCTATAACCTTGATATTGAGGCGTGAAAGCGCATTAATTGAGCTCAGGCGCGAAAGCAATTCCTCAACGGCACTCTCATTGTCGATTGGTGCAATTACCACGTTTTCACGTTCTTTGTCAAAGAGTTCAACGATACTTGCGGTGGGAGTCGAGCGGGAGTAGTTTATCACACGCCCATTGCTCCCCACCATCTTTTGTAGCTCTTGATAGCTTGCCACATCCTTATATTTTGCGTGGTCTATAAGAATCACATTTGCACTGGGATTCGAGACCAATGAACGTACCTTTTCGTATCTCTGTTCTTCGCAGGGGGCAACCTGAAAGGCATAAGGTGATGTTATACCATCCATTAATGCCAACGGAGAGACTGCAATAACCCTGTTTTGAGCTGCGTAGCGGGCTATGCCCTCAAAGTTTTCGGCATAGACAGGTCCGATAATCAGATGCGCACGCTCAATTTCACTACCGGCAATAATATCCTCTATGGCTCTTTGGGTGGATATAAGTGAAATATTGGTGGATATCCCCTCCTCTTTTGCCACTTCAAGGGCAACCAATGCCCCACGATAGAAATCGACAAAGTCACTATTGGAGCCGTTAGCCACCTCCTTCAGCGGCAGTAGCATTGCTATTTCAATTGCCTGCTCACTGCCGGCTGCACGACAGATGCCCGTTGCGATAATCTCAGGCTCTCGGGGCTCTGCCGGATGTTCGACAATTTCATCTTGCTCTTTATGCTCATTGGCAGCCTCTTGCTCTTTTTGAGTCTTACTCAGTGTCCACTTCTCAAATGTTTCCTGAGTTGGGATGAGGAGTACATCACGTACCTGCAAACCGGCTTTTATGCTGTTGTTTTTGTCGATGATTGCCTCCTCGCTAACGTTGTATGCCTTAGCGATGGAGTAGAGCGTCTGTCCGCGCTGAACAGTATGGATGAAATACTGCAACCCACCCGAATTTATCGTCTGCTTGGAGCGTTGAACGACAATTTGCGTCCACGCCACAGAAGTTGCAGTGATAATGAGCACTATAAAGATGTAGATTATTCGTCTCATTTTATCATCGAATTAAGTCTGATTTGAGTGATTACGTTCTTAGTATTTAGTGTGAAATCACCCTCCATCATCCAGTTGTAGTAGCTTGGTTCGGCTTTGAATACCTCCTCCACCGCACGACCCTTGTGTTTGCCGAAATTGAATACGGCGACTCCCTTTTCATTGCGCACGATTCGTCCCGCAAAATCAACGCTGTCGTTCATAGCCGAAAACTTCTCGAGACCTGCCACGTCCGACGGCAAATCCTCGTACCGCTCCAGTTGTCCCAGCAACACCTCGAGCGTTGCGGTAGTGTCGGCTTCTGCCGAGTGTGCATTATCTAAATCGCTACCACAGTAAAACTTATATGCCGCAGCGAGTGTTCTCTGTTCCTTTTTGTGGAATATATTTTGAACGTCGATAAAATGACGCTTCGATAGGTCTATGTCAATCCCCGCTCTCAGAAACTCCTCCACGAGCATCGGCACGTCGAATCGGTTGGAGTTGAAGCCGGCAAAGTCACACCCCTCAACCCACTTAGCCATTGCAGCGGCAAGCTGCTTGAATGTAGGCTCTTGTGCCACATCCTCATCGGTTATGCCGTGTATATCGCTCGCTGCCTTGGGTATAGCCATTTCGGGGTTCACGCGGCGAGTTTTAACCTCGCGCGAGCCGTTGGGGTGGATTTTTATAAAACAGAGTTCAACGATGCGGTCTTTGGATATGTCGATGCCCGTGGTCTCCAAGTCGAAGATAATTAGGGGGCGTGATAATTTTAATCTCATATTATATTTTAGACATAGAAGCTCAACCTGACATTTTCACACCACAAAAGTAGTAATTTGAACCGCTAAAACAAAATAGTGGTGGCATATTAGATTTATATTTACGTGTACTGCCTATTGCTTGTCGGCATAATGTGCTGTTTATAGGTCATTTAAGCCGATATTTGGGGTTATCGTATAATATTCAGCACCCTATACATTATCGATACATTATCAAGACATTATCAAGGGGCGTTCCAATAATTTCAAAATAAACAGCAGCTAATTGTTATAAGTCACCAATATGACCCCCTATCCCACTTGAGTAGAATCCTTAGCAATATTTTGAAAATTTGAAAGAAAATAGTATCTTTGTAACATACTCAAGAAAAACAACATCAAACTAATATGAAAAGAGCCCTTTTGACGGCAGCCTTCGTTCTTTTTGCAGCGATGAGTAGTGCCCAAACCTTCACCGAGTGGAATGACACACAGGTGAATCAAATCAATCGTGCGCCGATGCGTGCAAGTTATTTCGCCTATGAAAACCAGGCGGCAGCTATGCGAGGTATCAAGGAGAATTCCGCAAACTTTATGAGCTTGAACGGTATGTGGAAGTTTCATTGGGTGCGCGACGCGGGCAACCGCCCAACCGATTTTTATAAGACCGATTACAACAGCAAAGGTTGGGACAATATGATGGTTCCGGGAATCTGGGAACTCAACGGCTACGGCGATGCTATTTATATAAACCCGGGTTATGCGTGGAGCTCGGTGGTGCGGACAAAACCAAACGATTCGCCCTCGCAAAACAAGCAGGTGCCGATGCTTAACAACGAAATGCAAAATGTAAGCACGGCGAATGCCCACCCCGGCGAAAATCGCCCTATTGTGTTGCCCACCAACGTTACGGGTGTGCCGATGGTTGAGAACCACGTGGGCTCATATGTGCGCGAGGTTACCGTTCCGGAATCGTGGAAAGGCAAGGAGGTTTATATCCATTTCGGTTCGGTTACATCAAATATTTACCTGTGGGTGAATGGTCAATTTGTTGGTTATTCAGAGGATAGCAAACTGGGAGCGGAGTTCGATTTAACAAGATTCCTCAGAGCGGGCGAGAATAAAATCGCCTTTCAAGTTTTCCGCTGGTGCGATGGCTCGTGGTTGGAAGACCAAGACTTTTGGCGACTCTCGGGCGTGGCGCGAGGTATATATATGTATGCCCGTCCGTCGATACGCTTAGAGGATATTTTCGTTAAAACAATCTTGGACAAAGATTACAAGAACGCAGACCTGACCATCGACGCTTCGATGAGGGGTGCGGGCGCGTCCGTAAAATTCGAGCTGAAACAGGGTGGCAAACTCATAGCCCAGACTACAGCTAAACCCGACAAAGGGGGCAATGTAAAGGTATCAATGGCTATTGAAAATCCTGCAAAGTGGAGCGCAGAAACGCCAAATCTATACAACCTCATTACAACGGTTTACGACAGCAAGGGGCAGCCTACGGAGGTTGTTCCTCAAAAAATAGGTTTCCGTTCGGTGGAAATCAAAAATGCGCAGGTGTTGGTCAATGGCAAGCCGGTGCTCTTCAAAGGTGCTGACCGCCACGAGCTTGACCCTGACGGAGGCTACCACGTGAGCCGCGAACGTATGATTCAAGATATTGAGCTGCTCAAAAAATTCAACTTCAACGCCGTACGCACGTCACACTACCCAAACTCGCCGGAGTGGTACGAACTTTGCGACCAATATGGTATCTACTTGGTGGACGAAGCTAATATCGAGGCACACGGTATGGGATACGGCAAGGAGAATCTTGGCTCAGACGTAAGGTTCGAGAAGGCTCACCTTGAGCGCACATCACGTATGCAACTCAGAGACAAGAACCACCCGTCCATAATTTTCTGGTCGATGGGTAATGAGTCGGGTGACGGGCATAATTTCCGTGAGGCTTACAAGGCTATGAAGGCGTACGACAATACTCGCCCCGTGCAGTATGAACGCGCTCTGTGGGACAGGAATGGTAATGATTATAGCGATATTTGGTGTCCGATGTATGCTCGTTATGAGGATGTGGATGCGTTGGGTCAGTATAGCGAAAAGGATGGTGGACGACGTACGCAAGGTTATATGGAGAATCCGCGCCCTGTTATCCAGTGCGAATATGCACACGCGATGGGCAACTCTTTAGGTGGTTTCAAGGAGTATTGGGATTTGACACGTAAATATCCTAATGTTCAGGGCGGTTTCATCTGGGACTTTGTAGACCAATCGCTCAGAGACTATCGCAATGGAAAGATGATTTACACCTACGGTGGTGACTACGGACGCTATACGGTGGATGATAACAACTTCTGCTCGAATGGCTTGGTGTCGCCCGACCGCGTTCCCAATCCTCATATGTACGAAGCCGGTTACTGGCAACAAAACATCTGGACAACCCCGCTTGACCCAAAAACGGGCAAGCTGGAAATATATAATGAAAACTTCTTTACCGACCTCTCGAATGTCCGTATGAAGTGGCAATTAGTTCACACGGGAAAAGTTATCGAAGAGGGAGTTATCGAAAATATCAAGGTTGAGCCTCAGGGTAAAACCGTTGTTGATTTGAACTATGTATTGCCTTGCGGCAACTGTTCTGACCAAGGGCGCACGTGTGGTCAAGAGATGCTTCTCAATGTTGAGTACACCCTCAAAAAACAGGACGGCATTCTGCCCGCCGGACACCGTGCCGCATATCAACAAAATATAATTCAGCCATATACAGCTTATGCTGCTGAAGTGACAAAGGCGGAAGGTGCACTTGGCATTCGTCCGAACACTCGCGCTGTGTGGGTGGTGGGTGAGAATTTCACTGCTATATTTGACCGCTCGAGTGGACTTTTGACAGACTATATTGTGGACGGTAAATCGATGATGGAAGCCGGTTACTCGCTTCGCCCCTCGTTCTGGCGTGCGGGTACGGATAACGACTTCGGTGCAAACTTGCAAAAACGTTACCGTCTCTGGTTCGAGCCTAAGATGAAGACCGAAAAGGTCGAAACTTTCGAGAAGGACGGAAACGTAATTGTTGAAACTCAATTCGATTTACCGGAACTATTTGCAAAACTAAACATAAGCTACACAATCAATCCCAAGGGTGAAATAGGCGTGAAACAGAATCTGACCACGGAAAAGGGAAAGGAGAATATGCCGAATCTATTCCGCTATGGTATGGAGATTACGATGCCCGGAATCTATGATATTTTCAACTTCTACGGTCGTGGACCCCAAGAGAACTACATAGACCGCAATGGTGCAACACCAATCGGACTCTACAACCAGAAAGTATCGGAGCAGTACTACCCATACATTCGCCCGCAGGAGAGTGGTAATAAGACAGATATTCGTTGGGCAAAGGTTCTTTCGCTCGCCGGCAATGGCTTGGAGTTCCGTTCGGACAAAGCATTCGAGATGTCAGCGCTTCCGTATTTGACCGAAGACCTTGACAGCGGCTTGGATAAATCGCCTCACGCCCATTCCGGAGAACTTACCCCACGCAATCTTACCAACGTCCATATCGATGCTGCTCAGATGGGGCTTGGTTGTGAGGACTCTTGGGGTGCTTTGCCACGTCCCGAATATATGCTACCTTATGGCGACTACCAATTTAACTTTGTGATTCGTCCGGTGGTTAGGAATAGATAATTTTTTTTGGGGAATCGGGAATTCAATTCTCGATTCCCCGACTCTAAAAATATGTACGATTATATCAAAGGGACGCTTGTCTCGCTAACACCTACCAATGCCGTAGTGGAAACCTGCGGCGTTGGTTATTTTCTAAATATCTCGCTGCAAACTTTCTCGGAGATAGAGGGCGCATCTGATGTCAAACTTTTTGTGCATCAATATATTGTTCAGAATGATGCGCCACTTTTCTACGGCTTTGCTACAACGGCGGAGCGGGAAATGTTTCGACTGTTGATTTCCGTCTCGGGCATCGGTGCGAATACGGCACGGGTGATGCTCTCATCGTTTTCGACTGCCGAATTGGCGGTGGCATTGGCTACAGGAAACGTTGCAGCAATAAAGAGTGTCAAAGGGATAGGGGTGAAGACTGCCGAAAGGGCAATCGTTGAATTGAAGGGTAAGGTTGTTAATTTCTCGGCGGAAGAGCCTACAAATCAGCAATTTGTTCCGGCTGATAAATCTACTTCTATTAGTGAAGCCACGGAGGCACTCTTGGTTCTCGGATTCGCCAAGGCGAATGTCGAGAAGGTTTGTCGCGCAATATTCAGTGAGAAACCATCTGCATCGTCCGAAGAGATAATCCGCACGGCACTAGGACGTTTGTAGACCCTTCGCCAAGCTGGCGGGCACTGCTTGTACAATACCCGCCAGCTATTAATCGGAACAAAATAGTGATTAATAAGCCTTAAGCACCTCAACGACTGCTCCTGTGAGTGCCATTAATTCGCCATCTGCAATTATGTAGGGAGGCATCACGTAAACCAACCTCCCGAAAGGTCGTACCCATACGCCCCGCTCCACAAACATCCGTTGAATGCGCTCCAACTCCACGGGCTGCCGCATCTCCACCACTCCGATGGCACCCAATACCCGAACATCGGCTACGTTCTCCAAAACACGGGCAGGAGCTAAGCCTATTTCTAATTGATTTTCGATCTCTCTTATCCTCTGCAGGGGGCAATTCTCAATGAGTAACCCGAGCGAAGCATCCGCAACTGCACACGCCAACGGATTTGCCATAAAGGTAGGCCCGTGCATAAATGCCCCCTCGATTCCGTGCGCCACGCGGTGGTTTGCAATGGTTGCCGCGAGGGTCATATATCCGCCCGTGAGTGCCTTTCCTATACATATAATATCGGGAGTAACTCCTGCCCATTCACAAGCAAACATCTTTCCGGTACGCCCAAAACCTGTTGCTATCTCATCGAAAATCAGCAATAAACCACACTCATTGCAAATTTTTCTCAATTCAATAAGATACTTGGGGTCATAGAACCTCATCCCTCCCGCACCCTGCACAATGGGCTCGACAATTACTGCCGCAACCTCTTTGTGGTGTGCCTCTATTGCCGTTCTCATCGGCTCGAATCCCTTAACTGAAAATTCTTGCGAGAAAGTGGGCACAAAAATTTGGGGCGTAAGCGCTCCACTCCAGAGCGAGTGCATTCCGCCCTCGGGGTCGCAAACTGACATTGCATTCCACGTATCTCCGTGATAACCACTGCGGATAGTTACGAACTTCTTTCGCCGAGGTTCACCCCGAGAGTGCCAATATTGCATCGCCATCTTCATTGCTACCTCCACGGCAATCGAGCCGCTGTCTGCATAAAAAATATACTCCAACCCTGCGGGTAGCAGTTGCAGAAGTTTCTTTCCCAGAGATATTGCCGGTTCGTGGGTCAATCCGCCAAACATAACGTGTGACATTTTGTTACACTGCTCTATAAGAGCCTCATTGAGAGCGGGGTGGTTATATCCGTGCACAGCTGCCCACCACGAGCTCATTCCGTCAATCAGTTCGCGTCCATCTTCTAATTTAAGTCGCACTCCATTAGCACTCACAACCTTATAGCAGGGTAATGGGCAAACCATCGAGGTGTATGGATGCCAAAGGTGGTTTTTATCGAAAGTCATAGTAAATATTGAGAAGGAATTAGGAGACTATCTGCTTTACAATTAACAACACTCCGTTATAAATATGCTTAATTTATTGGTCTTCGGTCAAATACCCCAATTATTGACGCGGGGTGATAGGAACTAAAGAAAAAAGACTACCTGTGGCAAAAGGCAGCAACAAGAACTACGGCTTAAAACTGAAAAAGGCTCAAAATTTATCCTTTGAGCCTTTTTCAGTTTTTTGCGTTTAACGGAATTTCTCCACTCAATAATTACAATCCCCGCACCTGCTTCTCCCACGCCCAAGCCGAAGCCAGCGTGTCGCTGAGTTCGCGCTCTGCCTTCCAACCAAGTTCGGTATTCGCCAAGTCCGTACTCGCCCATATCTTCTCAACATCTCCTGCCCGGCGAGCCACAATCTTATAGTTTAGTTTCAAGTTATTAACCTTTTCGAACTCGCGAATCAACTCCAATACAGACACACCATTACCGGTACCCACATTGAAAATCTCGTACTGCTCCTTATTCTTCTTCTCCACCAATCGGCGTACAGCCGCAACGTGAGCCCTGGCCAAGTCCACAACATCAATATAGTCGCGCAATGCCGAACCGTCCGGCGTATCATAGTCGTCTCCAAAAACCGACAAACATTCACGAACACCGGCAGCGGTCTGTGTCACAAATGGCACAAGATTATTGGGCACGCCCTTGGGCAACTCGCCAATGAGCGCACTCGGGTGAGCACCAATAGGATTGAAATAACGCAATGCAATAGCATTGAGAAAACTGTAAGCCTTAGTACAATCCTCTATAATATCTTCGCTCACCTGCTTTGTGTAACCATATGGTGAGTTGGCACGTTGGCGAGGGGTAGCCTCTGTGGCGGGCAGTTCGTCGGGCTGTCCGTAAACAGTCGCCGAAGATGAGAAGACTATATTTTCGACATTATACTCCTTCATCAACTCCAAGACTGTGACCAACGAACCGAGGTTATTCTGATAGTACATCAACGGTTCAACCACCGACTCTCCGACAGCCTTGAATGCTGCAAAGTGGATGAGGGAGTTAAACTCATACTTATCGAATAGTTCGCGGCGCATTGCATCCTTATCGCAGCAATCAACATTGATAAAGGTCATTTTACGACCAAGAATTTTTTCTACACCCTCCACCCCCGAAATATCGGAGTTCGACAAGTTATCCGCAATAATCACATCGTAGCCGGCATTGACCAGCTCAACCGTAGTATGTGTGCCGATAAACCCGGCACCTCCGGTTACTACAACCCTTTTTTCTCTTGACATCTCTTATTGATTAATTTTATACCTTTATTTATTGTTCGATTCAGAAAGAATAGCAATGAAAGAATAATGAAGACATCCAAGCCCACTACTATATTAATATTGAGCATAAAATACTGGCTAAGCACAAGATTAAATAAGGCAAAGAACATCTGCAAGATCAGAAGTACGAAGGTGCTTTGAATATGTGTAAATCCCACATCCAGTAGTTTATGGTGTATGTGCGTGCGGTCAGCCTCGAATGGGTGCTTGCCCCTACGAAGTCGCGAGACAAATACCCGCATTGCATCGAAAACCGGGATAAATATCAAACCAAGAACCACCGCGATAGGACAATAAAAATGGGCGTAAAAGGGAGAAGAATTGGTTAGTGCAATGAATTTGAAACTAATAAAGGATATCAAAAGACCAATGGTCAGAGAGCCCGTGTCACCCATAAAAATACTCATCTTCTTGCCCACTGCATTGAAGTAAAAAAAGGCAAATATGACCCCGACGAAACTCATTATAAGCATCGCATAGATGAGATTACCCACTGACACAAACCAAAAAGCGAAACTCGTGAGAGTGAGAATACTCAATCCCGAACACAGACCGTTAATCCCATCAATGAGGTTATAGGCATTAATAATAAACACGACCAAAATGATTGTGAGCGGAATGGATACCCACTTGGGAATTTCTGCGATGGCAAAAAGTCCGCCAAGGTCGGTAATACGCACACCGGCTGCCACCAACAGAGCAGCGCAAATAAGCTGAATAGCAAATTTATAAACATATCCCACTCCCACTAAATCATCTGCTATGCCCAACATAAATATCGTGGCAAGAGCCGTGGCAATGAACATAAATTGTTGCACCAAATCTGTTGAATAGTCTGAACTAAAGTAATAGCCCCAGAAAAATCTAAGACCCAACAGGAAACAAAATGTAATCAGAGCAATCGGAAAAAAAGATATACCACCCAAGCGTGGTGTGGGGGTGGTGTGTTCTTTTCTCTCGTCAATGGTATCCATTAAACGCTTTTTGTTGGCAATAACGACTATACTCGGAATAATCATCAACCCCAAAACGAGAGATACAAAAAAAGCAACATAGACCAACAAAACTTGAACTTCCATATTATTCAAAATTAGGTAACAAAGATAGAAAATTATTTTTATCTTCTACGATAAAAAGATAACTTTATTCTTGGCTTGACTTCAAATTATTGGGAATATTAGTAGCCACTACTTTATATTATATCAAGAATATACTACAAAATAGACCCTCCTAGCAGCCGACGTAAGTGAGGTTTTTCTCTTGGAATACAACGATGAAATTATACAAAATAGCGGCTCATAATGTTACTGAGTAGTGAGAAACAATTATTTCTCACTACTCAATGAAATTCAAAAGCAAAATTCAAACAGTTTCTCAACTTCTGATTGCTTCCATCCCAAGCAATTCTATTTCCGGAGAGAGCATACCCTCTTTTACCGGCTCTTCCTTGATATAGTCAGTACTCAAATACTTCTTATTGTCATCCGAGAAGACAGTAACCACACGCGCACCTGGATTATCAATGAGCAACTTAACTGCAGCAATGAAGTTTGCCCCCGAGGAGATGCCAACACCCAGCCCAAGCGAGCGGGCCAATTTCTGTGCCATAATAATGCCGTCTCCATCGTCCACCGAGACAATATCGTCGAGCTTGGTCAAATCCACAATCGAGGGTATAAACTCGTCCGAAATACCCTGAATGCGGTGTTTGCCCACCTTGTAACCTGTTCTAAGCGTTGGCGAATTTTCGGGCTCCATCGGGTGTATTTTGATGGAAGGATCCCTCTCCTTGAAATATTTGCCCACGCCCATAGCCGTACCACCCGTGCCCACACCTGCCACAAAAATATCCGGTTGCTCACCGATTTGCTCCATTTGCGCCCAAATTTCCGGTCCGGTTGTTGTGTAGTGCGCCTCGCAGTTGGCGTGGTTATCAAACTGGCGAGGAAGGAACACTTTGTCGCACTCCTTCTTGCGGCTTTCCGCCATAGCGATACTACCCAAGAAGCCACCTTCCTCTGGAGTGACCAATCGAACCTCAGCGCCATATCCGCGAATAACGCTCTGACGCTCAATACTCATCCAATTGGGCATATAAATCGTAACAGAGTGTCCCAACATACGACCGATAGCAGAAATGGCGATGCCCGTATTTCCGCTTGTGGCTTCACAAATGCAATCACCCTCTTTGATTGCCCCTGTCTGGTAGGCTTTGCGTAGTATGTGGTATGCCATACGGTCTTTGATGCTGCCTGTAAGGTTATAATATTCTGCTTTAGCGTAAATAGTGCATAACTTGCCGCGGAATTTGAAGTTGATTTTCAATAGTGGTGTCCTGCCCACGAGTGACTGGATACACTCTAATTTTTTGAGTTGTTCGTTATTCATAATGGGATGATTTGAAGTTTTGATTTATAGCATACGCTTTGCCACAACCTATGTGTAACATAAAAGTATAGACAAATATACTAATTATTTGTTACCTTTGTGGTCGAATATGAAAAAAATTGATGTAATTACCCTAGGCTGTTCCAAAAATGTAGTGGACTCTGAGCACCTGATGGGTTCTCTGGAAGCTGCCGGATGGCAAGTTAGGCACGACCCCGAGCAGGTAGATGGCAATATTGTTGTCATCAACACTTGTGGTTTTATTCTAGATGCTAAGGAGGAGTCAATCGAGATGATTCTCAATTTTGCAGCTGCCAAAGCTCAAGGCAGAATCGAGAAGCTATATGTTGTTGGTTGTCTAAGCGAAAGATATAAAGATGAACTCGCGGTGGAGATTCCCGAGGTTGATGAGTTTTTCGGTGTCAATAACCTCAATGAGGTTCTTGGCAAAATCACTGAACTGCCTATTACTCACAATGAAAATCAGCTGCATAGAAAACTTACAACACCGCGCCATTATGCCTACCTCAAAATAAGCGAGGGGTGTAATTGGGGATGCGGTTATTGCGCCATACCAATCATAAGAGGTAAACATATCTCTGTTCCAGCTCAGGTACTTGTGCGAGAGGCGAGAGAGTTGGCACGGCGAGGGGTGAAGGAGTTGATTGTTATCGGACAAGATACGACTTACTATGGATTAGATTTATACGGTGAACGTAAGTTGGGTTTCCTGCTCGAGGAACTTTGTAAGATTGAGGGCATCGAGTGGGTGAGGCTACACTACGCCTACCCTACTCAATTCCCCGATGATGTGATAGATATAATGCGAGTTCAGCCAAAGATTTGTAAATACTTGGACATACCTTTTCAACATATTTCGGATAACATACTACATTCGATGCGTCGGGGGATAACCAAGGAGCAGACCTATGATTTGATAGAGCGACTTCGCCGCGAAATTCCGGATATTGCACTTAGAACCACACTTTTAGTGGGCTATCCCAACGAGACGGAGCAGGATTTTGCAGAGCTGCTGGAATTTGTGGAACGGGTAAAGTTCGAGCGGCTGGGGGTATTTCCCTACTCGCCGGAGGAGGGTACCCACTCGGCTCTAACGATGAGCGACAATGTACCCGAGGAGCTCAAGGAGCGGCGTGCCGAACAGATAATGGCACTGCAACAGGAGATTTCGCGCGGGGCGAACGAGCGATTGGTGGGCACGAAACAACGCGTTATCATCGACCGAAAGGAGGGAGATTACTATGTGGCAAGAACGCAATACGACTCACCGGAGGTTGATAACGAAGTTTTAGTAACGGGAAAGGCAAAGGTCGGAGCCTTTGACGATGTGGAAATAACGGCTGCGGACGACTATGAAATTTTTGGAGTTGTAATAACTAAGTAGGGATAAATACTATGGATATTAGAATAAATTTCAGCGTTGCCACTGCAAAGAAGATATTGGCAAACAAGGTTACCGCACAAAAATATCTGGAAGAGTTGAATAAAGTCAAACAGGTAGATGGATTGTATAATAATCGTGGACGGATTGTTTGCGAAAGTCGGCTTGTTTGGGATTTGGTTGTTAGAAACTGGGATTATTCTACTTCCAAGGATATTATACGCAACATTTTCTCGAGCAGCGAAAAGTACCAACGAGGAAGTGAAGCAAATTGTTTTGTAATACTTCTTTATAATCAATGAATTATATCGGTTCAAAAGCCACTCTTCTACCTTTTATCCAAGGCACTATTCAAAATTTTGTGCAAGATAAAATCGAAGATTTTACCGACCTTTTTGCCGGTGCGGGATGTGTGGGTTTCCACTTCAAAAAAAGTGGTGTGCGTGTAATTGCCAATGACCTTCAATATTACAGCTATTCACTATGCAAACATCTGATAGGAAATAACATAAAACCTAATTTCAGTAATATTTCGTCTGAAATTCCACGAAAATCAACACTCTTTACGGATACTCATAATGATTTGGTGTCATATTTAGAGCAGCTTGAAGGGTTGAAAGGTTTCATCTTTCGTAACTACGCTCCGAGCGGTAGCGAAAACGAACGAATGTATTTTTCCGACGAAAACGCTATGCAGTGCGACGCAATTAGGATGAAAATTGAGCAATGGCGTATCTCCGGTTCTATTGACGAGGGAGAATACTACTGGTTACTGGCAAGTTTGATAGAATCGATTGACCGTTATGCAAATACAGCTTCTGTTTATGGTGCTTATTTGAAATCGCTCAAAAAAAGCGCAAAACAAAAGATGCGTCTTTCGCTACTTCCGGTAGTCGGGAATTCGCACAAAAACATTATTTTTAATGAGGATGCCAATTCATTGATTAAGAATATTGAAGGTCAAATTCTATATTTAGACCCGCCATATAATCATCGACAATATGCCACCAATTACCACCTTCTGGAGACAATAGCACGTTATGACAATCCGATTATTTATGGAAAAACGGGACTAAGACGATATGAAGACCAAAAATCAGGATATTGCCAAAAAGCCTTGGCAAAGGATTGTTTAGAGGATTTGATTATGAATGCCCACTATGATTACATCTTCTTGAGTTACAACAACGAAGGATTGATACCTATTGAATTTATTCAAAGTACTATGAAACGAAGAGGAAAATATCAAATGTTCGAGATAGATTACGCGCGTTATAAGGCTGACAATAACAGAGAATATAAAGATACAAGAACTACAGAATATCTTCACTGTGTTAAAGTAAGATGAGTAGCTGGGCAATCCTTACGGAAGATTATCGGGGTTATATCACCCTCGAGCGTCGTCTGGCACGCAATAGCGTGGAGGCGTATATGCGCGATTTGGGTAAATTCTCGAGTTTTTGCGCCGACAGAGGAGTCGAACCTCAACAAGTGCAGGGCTCTGATATAGAACTGTTTTTAGCAGAACTTTACGATAAACAATGTGCAAAAAAAACTCAGGCGCGAATACTGAGCGGCATAAAGAGCTTTTATAATTTTTTGGTCTACACAGACCATATCGACACATCGCCTACGGAACTTATAAAATCACCTAAGTTGCCTCAATATCTCCCCGACACACTCTCATACGAGGAGATTTTGAAGGTTTTCGATGCTGTAGACCTGAGTCATCCGTTGGGTCATCGCAACCGCGCAATAATCGAGATTGGATACAGTTGCGGTTTGCGCGTATCGGAACTTGTGAATCTGACCTTGGGCGACCTTTTCTTAGAACAGAGCGTTATTCGTGTGGTGGGAAAGGGGGGGAAGGAGCGGCTTGTGCCTATTTCGCGCGGGGCGGTACACTATCTAGTGCTATATCTTGAGCAGCGTCAGAGCCAATGTGTAGATGCCCGCTACGAGAAAATCGTCTTTCTAAACCGCAACGGCAAGAGATTGACTCGCATAATGATATTTTATATTATTCGTGATTTGGCGGCAAAAGCCGGTATTATAAAGACTATAAGCCCTCACACACTACGCCACTCATTTGCCACGCATTTGGTGCAGGGAGGAGCTGATATTCGCGCAGTACAGCAGATGTTGGGACACAGCTCCATCACCACCACCGAGATTTACACCCACTTGGAACTCGATGATTTACGAACGGCAATCTCTAAATTAGGGCTATAACCCCTAAACACAACAGACTACAAATATGACAATCACAGTATTAGGGGCAGCAGAGAGCGGATATGGCTCTGCTCTTTTAGCAAAAAAAGAGGGATTCGATGTTTTTGTCTCCGATTCAGGAACTATCGCGGCAGAGTATAAAGAGAAATTGGAGGAGGCTGCGATTCGTTACGAAGAGGGCGGGCACTCTATGGACAAGATTTTGCGCTCGGAGCTCATCATAAAGAGCCCCGGAATACCCGAGAGGGCTGCCGTTGTGCAGGCTGCTCTGGGTGAGGGCATTCGGGTGATTTCCGAGATTGAGTTCGCCGGAAAGTACACCAACTCCAAAACCATCTGCATAACCGGTAGTAACGGCAAGACTACCACCACAACTCTAATTTATGAGATTATGCGCCGTGCCGGCAAAAGCGCTGAAGTGGTGGGCAATATAGGACAGAGTTTTGCACAAGCAGTTGCCACACTTGACAAACAACCCGATTGGTATGTTATCGAGCTGAGTAGTTTTCAGTTGGACGGAATGTTTGACTTTTGCGCAGATATAGCATTGCTGCTCAATATCACCCCCGACCATTTAGACCGTTACGACTATCGTATGCAAAACTATATAGACAGCAAATTCCGCATCACTCGCAACCAAACAAAACAAGAATATTTTATATATAACGCTGATGACCAGCAAACGATGATGAACTTTCCCGTGAAGAAAATAGAAGCTACTACCGTGCCATTTTCCACGAAAGGTTTCGTCTTGAAAGGGGCATATTTCGATGGTGAGTTGCTCCACTGCGATGGCAAGTCACTCCTTGCAAAGGATATGATTATCAAGGGAGAACACAACATTGCTAATGCTTTGGCAGCGATAGTGGCGACAATGAAGGCGGGGGTCGATTTTGAAGATATAAAACACACACTTCAGACCTTTACGGGCGTGGAACATCGTCTGGAGAAGGTGGCTGAGATTGACGGGGTGGAGTGGATTAACGACAGCAAGGCTACCAATGTAGATTCGGTCTTTTATGCACTAGGGGCAATGACGCGCCCCACAATTTGGATAGCCGGCGGAACCGACAAAGGGAACGACTATACGGTACTGAAACCTCTGGCAAAGGAACATTGCAAGGCACTGATTTGCATAGGAGTGGACAACACCAAATTGATGGCGGCATTCGAGGGCATAGTGCCTGCTGTTTATGATACTCACTCCCTTGAGGATACTATGCGAGTGGCAAAAGAGATTGCCGTGGAGGGTGATACCGTGTTGTTGTCGCCGGCTTGTGCGAGCTTCGATTTGTTCAAGAATTACGAGGACAGGGGAAGACAGTTCAAGAATGGAGTTATGAGTGATGCTTCATTATCAATGGTTCGTTAAAATATCAAAATATTAAGGGTAATACTTTTCGCTGTCGCCACAATTATTACCATTCATAACCTCTAAATCAATGACAAGGAATGCAATAACATTAAATATTCTGGCAGCAATATTCGTTGTTGCCTACTTTGTTGTTGCCTACATTCATCGCAACAGGATGAGTGGCGAGAATCGCTGCCGGGAGATTGTTACGGAGATTTCTGACAACTCGCCATACCTCTTTATTACCGACTCGGTGGTGAAGCTCGCCTGCGGCGAGGCAGTGGGCAAGCAGATTGATGAGCTTGATATTTATGATATTGAGAGGAATTTAAGAAACCAATTCTATGTCGATTCGGCGGAGGTATTTACTAACCTAGAAGGTGAATTGGTCGTGAAAATATGGCAAAACGAGCCCTTGGTAAGGGTGATTTCAGAGGAGGGATACGACTTCTATTTGGACTCCACACTCAAAATACTCCCCCCGCAAAAACATCTGCGAGCTGATTTGCCGGTTGTGAGCGGGAAAATGAAGTTCGATTTCGAGAAAAAATTTTTCGGAAAAATTGACCATAATTCGCAAAAAAATAGTTCGGAATTTCTCGGAAAAATTATTAACTTTGTGCGTTTAATAGATTCTGATGAATTTTTGCGCAATTTCATCGTGCAGGTGTACGTCGATTCCAACGGAGAGGTGGAGCTTATACCACGTGTGGGTGAGCAAGTTATACTGTTCGGAAAGTTGAACGAATGCCGCGAAAAGCTCGAAAAACTAAAAATCTTCTATCAAAAGAGTATGGCAAGTGGGTGGTGGCAAAGTGCGAAGACTGTCAATGTAAGATATAAACAACAAGTAATAGTTTGGTGATGGAATATGTAGCAGCCGTAGATTTAGGCACAACCAAGGTTGTGATTGCCGTGGCGCGCCGTGCAGACAAAAACAAGGTGGAGATTGTATCAATCAAAGAGCTATCCTCGCAAGGGGTGCTCAAGGGGGATGTGCGCAACGGCGAGCAGGCTTCCAGAGTACTCAGAGAGGTGAAGACCAAAATCGAAGAGGAGCTCAATCTTGCCATATCTGAGGTCTACATCGGCATTTCGGGACAGCATATTATGTGCATCCGCGATACGGGCTATGTCTTTGTTCAGAACAGCGATAACCAAGTGAGCGAGGTGCGCGAGGCGGACGTTATTCGCCTGAGAGAGGATATGAAAAAGAAAGCTGTGCCGCTGGGACAGACCATCATCACAGTGCTACCGCAATCCTATACGCTGGACGAGGAGAGCGACATTATCACCGACCCCGTGGGTATGGAGGGACGCCGTTTGGAAGCTCGCTTCAACCTCATTATAGGCGACGGAGAGGCATTAGACCGTATTCGCCGTACCTTTGTGCGTGCCGGAATGACCGTGGCAGGAATTATACTCCAACCCTTGGCATCGTCAGATGCAGTGCTCAGCGAAGATGAAAAGGAGTTGGGTGTGGCAGTAATTGATATAGGCGGCGGTACTACGGATATGTGTGTATACTACGACCGCATCATCCGCCATATTGCAGTGATTCCAATCGGTGGAAATATCATCAACAAGGATATCAAGACCTACGGAATATTGGAACGCCACGTTGAGAAGTTGAAGGTAACTTTTGGCGAGGCTATTGCAGAAAAAGCTCAAGCAGAGAAGTTTATCAACATACCAAGTGTGAGCGGGCAAGCCCCCAAGGAGATTGCAGTAAAGACTCTGGCTGCAATTATCGAAGCACGAATGGAGGATATTATCGACTACGTGAAGGCGGAGTTGGAAAAGTGTGGATTGAAGGGTAAACTTGGTGCCGGCATTGTTATTACAGGCGGTGGCTCGACACTCAAAAACCTCGATTTGCTCTTTCAAAAGCGCCTAGGTTGCGATGTGCGCGTGGCTTCGCCCACAGCTCACCTCACAAACGAGAGCATAGAAAAGGTTGCAAACCCCAAATATTCGACTATTGTCGGTCTGTTGGTTGATGCGGTTCGCAGTGGTAAGTTTACCGAGGTTGAGCAGCGCGAAGTACATCAACAACCAACACCACCACAAACACAGCCTATGCCGCAACCGGCTGCCTTCCAACGCCCTGTAGCCTCTCCATACCAAGTTCTAAACCCACAAGACAGCAAAGAACCTGCCGAGGAACAGTATGACGAATCGGAATACGACGGCGAATACTACGCAGATAATGAAGAGATTACCACAACAACAAAGAAGGGTAAGGGAATTTTCGGTAAGTTCAAATCTATGTTTGACAAAATGTTTGAGGAAGAGGTGGACGACGGAGAGAACTATTATAAATAATAACATTATTGTGATTTGTGATTTTGTGATTTTGTGATTTTGTGATTTTGTGATTTTGTGATTTGTGATTTGTGATTTTGTGATTTGTGATTTAGGACTTATAGGACATTTAGGACTTGTAGGTCAGCTATAAAAATCACAAATCACAAATCACAAATCACAAATCACAAAATCACAAAATCACAAAATCACAAAATCACAAATCACAAAATCACAAATCACAAATCACTACAATACTAAATGGTTGATTTTGTAGATATAGCACCATTGCGTTCGTCGATAATAATGTGTGTCGGCGTCGGTGGTGGCGGCGGTAATGCCGTTCGACATCTGTTTAACTTGGGTAATACAGACGTAACATTCGCAATCTGTAATACCGACCGTCAGGCTCTGGAGATGAGCCCTATTCCTAATAAAATCAAGCTCGGCGAGACGCTCACCGAAGGGCTGGGAGCAGGGAATAAACCCGAAAAAGGGCGAGATGCAGCCTTGGAGAGTCAGGAGGAGATTCGTCGCCTCTTTGAGGATTTCGATACCAAGATGGTCTTCATTACCGCCGGAATGGGTGGCGGCACCGGTACGGGTGCGGCTCCGGTGGTGGCACGAATTGCCAAGGAAATGGATATTTTGACGGTAGCTATCGTCTCTATCCCCTTTGAAGCCGAAGGTAAGGTGCGCATAGAGCAGGCGATTGAGGGTATCGAGGAGATAAGCAAATATGCCGACTCGCTACTTGTGATTGATAATGAAAATATTGTAGCCATACACGGCGACTTGGACTTAGACGCCGCCTTCAGCAAGGCAGACGACATTTTGGCTACGGCTGCCAAGAGTATCGCCGATATTATCACCAAGAAGCACAAAGTCAATGTGGACTTGGCTGATGTTAAGACCGTTATGACCAATAGCGGTGTGGCGCTGATGGGGTCGGAGCAGAATAAGGCTGATGTGGGAGTGATGGAGATTGCGAAGAGAGCTGTGGAGTCGCCACTGCTGAACCACAATAATATAAAGGGTGCAAAGAACGTGCTCCTCAATATATCTTACCACAACCGCAAGGTGACAATCGGCGAGACCAACGAACTGCTGAAACTCATCCAAACACGCTCGAATACCAACCTCAACACAACGCTCATATGGGGTGCGGGTGTTGATGATTCACTGGGGGACGAGGTGCGTATTACGGTGGTAGCCACCGGTTTCGACACGAATCACACGATTGCGGCAATCAAGGAGAAATATAGAAAGGCGTTTGATATATATGGCGATGTGGTTGTTGCTGCCGAGCCTGTTGCGCCGGTGATGCACAGGGGTCGCGAGGTGGTTAATTTGGATGGTGCTGAGAATGTAAAGGCAGAGAAGCCCCGCGCCGAGGAGGAAGACCCGAGCGGATTTGTGGTTACCGTCCGCAGCAACGAGTCTGAGCCGTCGAGCAGCAGTGTGCCCACTACTGAGTCGTTGGCTGCACCTGTGCGAATAACTGAGCCAATCGCAGCGGTTGCCACCGAAGAGATGGAGGCAAAACCGATTGTTTCGCAAGTAGATGAGAAGAGCTTGGATGTTGCGGCATACCTCAGACGGGGAGTTGTTCTAGAGGGCGTTGCCAGCCGGAGCGGTGCTCAGCGCGAGAATCTCTTCGAGGTTAAAAAGAAGCAGGAAGATAAATATAACAACACTATAGGTTTGTTCGATAGCGAAGAATAATTTTATGAGGTGTGAAGTGCGAAGTACGAAGTTAGAAGCGGTAATAATGTCTAACTTCGTGCTTTGCGTTTTGCACCTCTAACTTCATAAAGAAAGATGAGACAACTTTTACTACTCGGTGATGAGGCAGTAGCGCAGGGTGCGATTGATGCTGCCATTACGGGCGTATATGCCTACCCCGGCACGCCATCGACAGAGATTACGGAATATATACAAAAGATTGGTAATGCCGGCATTCACAGCCGCTGGTGCTCGAACGAGAAGACGGCTATGGAGGCAGCCCTTGGGGTGAGCTACGTGGGTCGCCGCTCGTTGGTTTGTATGAAACACGTTGGATTGAATGTCGCTGCCGATGCCTTTGTAAATTCTGCAATGACTGGGGTAAATGGGGGGTTGATAGTATTGGTGGCGGACGACCCCTCGATGCACTCATCTCAAAATGAACAAGATTCGCGCTTTTATGGGAAATTTGCTTTTGTGCCTATGTTGGAGCCCTCATCACAGCAGATGGCTTACGATATGATGAGTTACGGCTTTTCGCTATCCGAAAAGGTGGGATTGCCTGTTTTGATGCGTATTACAACCCGTATGGCGCATTCGCGCGCGGTTGTCAATTGTTCAGATAGTGCTGAAAAAAGAAAGGATATTTCATTTCCTAAAAACCCGGCAGATTGGATTTTACTGCCCGTAAATGCGCGTCGAAGATATAACGAACTTTTGAGTTCGCAATCAACTTTGGAAGATAGCAAATATAACTACGCGATAGAGGGTAAGGACGATTCGATGGGCGTAATCACTTGTGGTATAGGGTATAACTATGTAATGGAGGCGTTTGCGGGTGAGAAACGCCATCCGATTTTGAAGATTTCACAGTATCCTATTTCGCCCGAATTGTTAAGAGAGTTTTCCGAAAAATGCTCTTCACTTTTGATTGTGGAGGAGGGGCAACCTTTCTTGGAAGAGCAACTTCGTAGTATATTGTTTGATAATAAGATAATCAAAGGAAGGTTGAGCGGGGAGTTGCCGCGCGTTGGGGAACTAAATCCCGATAATGTACGTGTTGCACTCGGTTATGAACCTAATGTGTGTAATGCCCAGAGTCCAACCGTTACTCCGCGTCCACCAGCGCTCTGTGCCGGTTGCGGGCATAGGGATGTCTACGATGCGTTAAATCAAGTTATTGCAGAGTTCGTTGATTATAGGATATTTAGCGACATTGGTTGCTATACATTGGGTGCGTTGCCGCCATTTCGGGCAATTCACTCGTGCGTGGATATGGGTGCGTCGATAACAATGGCGAAAGGTGCGGCAGATGCAGGTTTGAAATATTCGGTGGCAATTATTGGCGACTCCACTTTCACACACTCGGGAATGACAGGGCTATTGGATGCCATAAACTGCGGAGCGGCAATAACAGTTATCATCTCCGACAACCTCACAACGGCAATGACCGGCGGCCAGGATTCGGCGGGCACGGGGCGGTTGGAGCAGATTTGCGCGGGGCTGGGTGTCGAGCAGGAGCATCTGCGCGTAGTTGTCCCCATCGCAAAAAATATTGAAGAGATTAAGGCTATCCTGAAAAGTGAATTGGAATATAGGGGTGTGTCGGTGATAATACCTCGTAGGGAGTGCATCCAGACTTTGAAGCGGAATTTGAAGAAATAACCGCTGCCTTTCAGAACGAAATACTTAGCTCGCAAGGATTATCCAAAAAATAATGACGTATTGCGGTGAAAGAGATGCGCCGAAAATACAATAAAATTTGAAAGTTGATTATTTATACATATATTTGTATTCAGCAAAATTTGCTCTGAATACAAATGGAAAAGAACAACGAACTACTACAGGAGCGTATTTCGCTCCTAGAAGCAGAAAACCGCCGCCTGCGCGAACGAGAAGCCGATACGGAGCTGACCCTCGGTATACTAATCACGAAATTACCGACACCAACGGTGCTTTTGGATAAGAATCTTTCGCTACTGTACGCCAACGGCTCTTTCATTGAGCTGCTCAACTACGAGAGCAAATTGCTTATCGAAGCTATGCCCACACCACGCGGAGTGGAGCTTAAGAATATTGTATCTGAACCTGTGTACGAATTTGTCGAAGGGGTTCACCACTCGGGCGAAGACCGAGTGCGTGTTCAAATGAGCGTGCCGGGTGGTGACTATTCACTGTCGGTATTCAGCATTCGTCGCGGCGAACTCACCCTGCTGATGGTCAATTGCCTGAACAACCCCACCGCCCGCACAACCGAGATAGTGGCGCAACTCACCGCCACAATAGACCGCAATATGGCAATGATTCAGAACATTGCCTTCCTCTTGGGTGAGGAGGTAAGCGAGAATGCACGCGAACTTGGTGCAGTCATTAAAGCATTGCAGTACAGAGATGAAGAGTAATATTTATGTAGAAATATCGTGCCGCAAGGTGAACTGCCACTCGGACAGAATCTGTGGCGACAGTTTTGTGCAGCGATATATACCCAGCCAAAATCGAACCATTGCAATTCTCTCGGACGGAATGGGGCACGGCATCAAAGCCAATGTGCTCTCCACACTAACAACCTCGATTATCCTGAATATGGTCGAGGGCAACGAGAGTCTGCAAACAATCGCCAGGACGATACTTAAAACGTTGCCGGTCTGCTCGGTACGCAAAATCAGCTACTCTACCTTTACAATATTCAACTACAACCACTACAACAATCAGGTCTCTATAATAGAATATGATAATCCTCAGTCGATTATAGTCCGTCACGGCGCAATTTTCAGCCCCGAGTGGGACTGTCAGGAGATTGAGGACGAACTCACACACACCAACCGTCGCACCATCCTCACCACAACCTACCAAGCCGAACGAGGTGACCGTATCGTCTTTTGTAGCGATGGAGTCACTCAGAGCGGTATGGGCAGTGACTCTCAACCGTTTGGTTGGGGACGCACAAAGCTGCAGGAGTACATATTAACCACCACCAACCACACAACCATTGCCGCGCACGACTTGGCTCAAAGGATAGTACAGAGAGCCATAATCTTAGACAAGGACGTTCCACGAGACGACATAAGCTGCGTTGTGATACACCTACGTGAGCCTCAGAAGTTACTCTTCTGCTCGGTTCCGCCCACTGTCGAGGTCAAGAGCCGCGAAATTGCAGATATGATTGCCGAATATAACGGCAAATCAGCCATATCCGGCTATCCGTTAGCAGAACTGATTGCACGTGAGTGGGATGTCCCAATTCACAAAAACCTAACCTCCACTGACCCCGATGTTCCGCCAATTTGGAAAATCAACGGATTAAACCTAGTTACTGAAGGACTTATCACCCTAGGTAAGGTTCTGGATATTCTCGAGAAGCGAGACAGCGGAAGCCCTGTTCGCGGACGTGGAGGCGCTTACCGCCTATGCGATTTGTTGATGGAGGCTGATATTATCGAAATGGTGGTTGGTCTGGCAGAACGAATTACGACCTCTTCCGTGTGGCGAGACGACTATGTTCTTCGTCGCAAAATTCTGCGCGCTATATCCGAAATTTTGGAGAAGAAATATAACAAACAGGTCAAAGTTCAATATGTCTAAGCGAGATATGCCATAAACTATTATTAATGAAGACAATAGCGCTTTTATTCGGCTCATTCAACCCCATCCACAAAGGACATATAGCCATTGCTGACTATACTTTGCAACAGGCTTTGGCTCAGCAGGTTTGGATTGTAGTTTCGCCTCAGAATCCTCTCAAATCACCATCCGACTTAGCTCCAGCCGAGCATAGGCTGGCTATGGCACGGCTGGCTACTAAAGGTCATTATAGCATAGAGGTGACTGATATAGAGCTCACTATGCCCCACCCTTCATACACAATTAACACTCTGTTACGACTCAGGGAACTGCATCCTAACCACCATTTTAGAGTCCTTGCCGGCAGTGATATTCGCAAACAATTACACAGCTGGCATCGCTGGCAAGAGGTGGAGCAAATAGCTGATTTCTTGATATATCCACGTGGTGAACACGCCGAAAATTGCTCGGCAGAAATGCTTGATGCGCCGGTTATAGATATTAATTCAACTGCCTGTCGTCAAGGAATATATCCATTGCAAGACAAAATTAAAGAGGCAGTAAACCCTTCCGTGATGGATTATATATACGCCAATAAACTCTACATTCCAAAGCATATATCTCTATATAACAATGCTTTAACGAATTACAAAAATGGGAATTTTGGGGACGCGCTCAACGACTTGATTGATGCACTAAACCTCAAGGCTGATTACGCAGAAGCGGAAAAGCTGAAAGAGCACATCAACACCATTCTATCATTTAGATATACAGATATTTACAATCCATAATGACAAGGGACGAGATTCGCCGCCGGCTCGCAGAGCTTGCCGAAACCAAATACGCACAATTTATCAGAAAACTCACGCCCGGTTGCGAGAGTTTGCAGTACGGCGTTCGCGTACCCGCACTTCGCAAACTAGCCAAGGACATCCTAAATAGTGATTGGCAGGAGATTATGACTCCGCTCGCCGATGATTCGTACGAAGAGAAATTTCTACGCGCACTTATAATTCCACAAATCAAATGTAGTTTGGATGACCGTTTGACTCTCTTAGAAGAATTTGTACCTCAGATAGATAACTGGGCTGTATGCGACACTGTTTGTTCGATGCTCAAAATCAAAGATGACAGGTTTCGTCTTTTCTTGGACGAGTATATTAATTCGGAAAAGGAGTTTGAACGGCGTTTCGGCTTGGTGTCGCTGATGTACAATTTTTTGGACGATGATTATATGGCAGACACTTTGGCTGTCTACTCCGAATCTTCGTCCGACCAATATTATGTGCAGATGGGTGTGGCGTGGGCAGTGTCAGAGGCTTTTGCGAAAAACAGGGGGATGACAATCGATTTTCTGCAAAATAATAACCTCGATAAAAAAACTCAAAACAAAGCTATCCAGAAGATTAGAGAGTCGTTGCGAGTTTCGGCAGAGGATAAAGAGTATGTTCTTAAATTCAAAAAATAATGTTGAAATTGTCGGGCATTCGCAAGTCGTTCAGCGATGGGGCAAACCGCATAAACGAGGTTTTGCGTGGGGTAGATTTATCTGTTCAAAGCGGTGAATTTGTGGCTATTACAGGCGTCTCTGGTTCGGGGAAAAGTACGCTTTTGAACATTCTTGGCACGCTCACCGAGCCCGATGGGGGCAGCTATTTCCTCGGAAACGAAAATATGCTTACAGCAGGAGTAGATCGCTCCGCGCTGCGCAATAGAGACATCGGATTCCTGTTTCAACAACATCGACTTTTACCCCAACTTACGGCTCTGGGAAACGTACTGCTGCCGACCTTGGCAAATGCAAAAAAGCCTGACAAAGAGCAAATTGAATATGCTGAGGAGCTTATGAAACTCACGGGTGTCGAAGGTGTGGCTGCGCAATATCCGGCAACGCTCTCGGGAGGCGAGGCGCATAGAGTGGCGCTGTGTAGAGCATTGATAATGAAGCCAAAAATACTATTGGCGGATGAGCCTACCGGTCAATTAGACCTCGAAACATCCGCACAAATTGCCGCACTACTTGCCGCCACAAACTGCGAATTAGCAACCACAATCGTTATGGTAACTCACTCTGAAGAGATGGCGCGTTTTGCCGACAAAATTTATGCGATACGGGAAGGGGTTTTAGAATGAAATCGCTCATCAACAACAATATAAGATACTATAAAAACAGTTACCGATTAGTAGCCTTGGCAGCCACCATTGCAGTTGCCGTGATTCTTGGCAGTCTGATTATCGGCGACTCGGTAAGGGCAACCCTTCTCAAGCGAGCTGAAGCTCGACTCGGTGATATAGAAAGTGTTATCGTTGCAAACTCCTCTTTTTTAGATGCCGCTGCCTACCCCAACGGAAAACTTTTTACGAACGGATTTATCAGCGTTGCAGGCAGATTTACGCCCGTAAATGTGTGGGGTGAGGATGGGATTGAAGCCGGTTATTGCCTGGTTAATGGTAAGTTATCCTCGCAAATCGAGAGCGAAGTTGTTCTGCGTCTGCCCTCAGGCGGATTGATACCCTCCGGCTCACTCTTTGTTACGGATAATTACACAGCATCTTTGCGCCTTACAAACGCGGGAATAAAAGATAATCAAGCAGATATAAACCTACGCAACGAACAAATCGTTCCACTTAACATATTTGTCAATGGCGAAGAGTTGGCAAATGCTATGGGTTTACAAGGAAAGGTAAACGTTATTTTTCACGAGAGCATTATCGACCTAAAAGATTGGTTACCTGAACATTCAGGACTACACTTAGTAGATGGCGAACTTCGCTCCGACCGCATTTTCCTACAACGTGAAGCTGTCGATAAACTACTGGAAACCAACCCTAAAGCCAACCGCCTATTCTCATACCTTGCCAACTCAATAGACGATATTCCCTACTCGTTCATCACCGCCGCTGACAGGTATAATAATCTGAATCTCAATAAAGAAGATGCCATAATCTCCGATTACACAGCAACTCGCCTCGGTAAGAGAATAGGCGATAAGATTACAATCACATATTTCGTCTCTCCGGAGCTAAAACTCTTACAAACAGACAGTTCACAATTTATAATCCGCGCAATAGTCCCTCAATCGACCTTTGCGGCAGACTCCACATTGAGTGCTGATTTTCCGGGACTTACCAATGTCGAAAGCTGCACCGACTGGGACAGCGACCTGCCCATAGACTTTTCAAAAATCACAGACCAAGATAAGGCATATTGGGCTCAATATCGCGCAACTCCCAAAGTTATAATATCCTACGAGTCAATCAAGGAGCGATGGAGTAACGGCTACGGCGTGGCGACCGCATTGCGAGGAATTGACAATACAGGTGGATTAACACCCGCAATGCTCGGGGTTACAGTTATTTATCCTCGAAAAAGCGCATTGGCGGCGGCATCCTCGGCAGTGGATTTCGCAAGCCTCTTTCTCTCTCTCGGATTTTTCATTATTGTGGCGGCAATAATGCTTATATTGCTGCCAATAAATGAGATGATAGCAAAAAGGCGTGAGGAAATTTCGCTACTCGTCGCCCTTGGGTTTTCTGCAAAAAGGGTAAAAATGGTCATTCTACAAGAGGCTTTGCCCGTAATCCTCTTTTCCCTGCTCGCTGGGGCTGTGCTTGGATTAATATACTCATTTACTGTACTTTGGCTGCTAGAAACAGTATGGCAAGGGGCAACCTACACGGATGGATTTATAATTAGCATCAACATACCTACACTTGCAATAGGCTTAATATCCTCATTACTAATACTTTTAGGCGCAATTCTCTCACTAAATCCCTCTAAAACTTCTAAAACCATCACGCCGAGAAAGCCTCACCTGAAACTCAAAATCGCTACTATCTTCATATGTTGGCTTGCAATACAAATATCACTGATAAGCAGCAATATAGCGATTACGGGTCTCTGCTTCATCATTGGGACATTTGCAGTTTTCGACTACGAACTTGCTCGAATAAGAAATTCAAATTCCCTAAGCACCAAATTATTACCTTGGCTGAGAATGGGTTACAATCGCCGCAGCACGCTCACCGCACTACTAACTCTGGAAATAGGTATCTTCGTGCTCACCACAATCGGCATCAACCGCCCAACTTTCGATAAGGACACCATAGGTAGCGGTGGTTATTCTCACTGGGCAGAGAGTTCAGTGCCAATATATTACGACCTTAATAGCGAGCAGGGGAGAGAAAAATTTTCGCTTCAAGAGCTATCTTCCACCGTTAGCTTTCTGCCTATGGCTCGGCAAGAAGGAGACGATGCAAGTTGCCTAAACCTCAATAAGCCTCAACAAGTTACCCTACTTGGAGTGGCTGCCGACTCTCTGATTGATTCGAAGTTTGAGTTTGCACAAACGCTTGATAATCTTGAGGGTGAGGAGGTTTTTAAGAAATTAGCTTCCACCACAAACACGGCAATAGTGGATGCCACTGTCTTGGAATGGAGTCTGGCAAAAGCAGTTGGGGACACAATCCGCTACGCGGACGGCAGATATTTTATAATCATAGGCACACTCAAAAACTCTCTTTTTCAGGGAAATATCATAACCGACATCAAAAACTTACCGCAAACTAACGGCACAGAGGTTATGCTGGTGAAAAACGCAAATAACGAAGATAAGGCGTTGATTGAGAGGGCATTGAGCAACTACGGAATGGTGCTTTCGCCAAGTAGCGAGAGATTGAAGGAGTTTAACAGCGTTACGGATACCTATCTCACGATTTTTATGTCACTCGGATGGATAGCGCTCCTGCTTGGTGCTGCGGCATTCGTTGTGTCAGTTCGTAAAAATCTGATATTGAGGAATGAGGAATTAGAACTGTACCGCGCGCTCGGTTTTTCACAAAAAAAGCGCGCGCTGTTGCTATATCGAGAAAACATTATTATTCCGCTCTACTCGCTACTTTTTGGCATAACCATCTCGCTGTGCACCTCGATGAAAGTGCTCGGCAACGTCTCGCCGGAAATGTGGGTGGCTCTCGTGGTCTTTGTCGCTCTATATGTGGCTATTACGACTTTGCTTCTCAGGTCTGCTATTTTCGTTCGGGATACGAAATGCGAACGTGATAAATCGTATTGAGTTTTGCTTTGAAAAGGGCTTTAATCTTTTCAACCTCAGCGAATGTCAAATCCGAGTCGGCAAGTTGCCCTTCGGAAATCTGAATGTTGATTATCTTGTCCACCAATGCCTCTAACGGTTCCTTGTCATAGGAGGGAAGTGAACGCGAGGCAGCCTCTACGGCATCTGCCATCATACAGATACCCACCTCCTTAGCCATAGGCTTAGGTCCCGGATAACGAAAATCCTCCTCGTCTTCAACCACGCCCTGACTCCCCAACTCGGCAGCATAGAAATAGTACATCCGTGAGTCGCCGTGATGCCCCGTGATGAAATCAACAACCTGACGCGGCAATCTGTTTTTGCGCGCATAGTCCTGACCATCGGTAACGTGTCGGCGAATGAAGCCAGCGCTCTCGCGTGGAGTCAAATCTTTATGAGGATTAAACTCACCTGTCTGATTTTCAGTAAAATGAAATGGGTTGCCAATCTTTCCTATGTCGTGATACATTGCGCCGGTTCGTGCCAAGAGAGGATTGGCACCAATCTCTTTTGCCGCTGCCTCTGCCAAATTCGCCACCTGGACAGAGTGTTGAAATGTCCCGGGTGCTTTCTCTGCAAGCTCCAAAAGCAACTTCTGATTGGTATCACACAGCTCCAAAAGTGTAACGTCCGAGACAAAACCAAATGTGCGCTCGATGAGGTAGACCGCCTGATAGAGTGCTAAAACCAAAAGCGCGCCAAAAACAAACCAGCTGATGGTAAAATAGTTAATATTGATGAAACTTGCCGTTCTGATAAGTTGTACGCCGAAAAAGGCGATGATTTGCGCGAGAATAATCACCCCTAAGGATTTGAAGAGGTTTAGGCGGTGGTAGTGGTGGCGCATCATAAAAATGGCAACCATACCCGCCGTAAAGCTCACGAAGAAAAAGTCGAAAGGTATTCTGACAAAAAGAGCACCGATAATGGCAACCGAGAGGTTGCCCATAATCGCAACACGCATATTGAAATAGGTCATCATATAGATAGCCACAATCGCCGTCGGGACAACATAGGGGCTCACCCCGTCCAACATAACAACTAATGCCGTCAAAACGGACATCAGCAGGTAGAGAAAAAGTATGAAAAACAAAGGGCGCGAGCTATCTCCAAAATAAAGGTTGGCAAACTTCGTAAAGAATATATAATTGATAATCAACAATATAATGACTATCAAAAATCTACCCAAGAGTACAATATAGAAATCATCTCCATTGCCCACCTGCGACTCAAATTCGAGGCTGAATGAGCGCAATTTCTGCAACGTTAGCTCGTCGATAATCTGCCCCGTACTAACAATCACCTCGCCGGAACGAACCATATTACGAGTTGTCGAAATAGCTTTCAACTCGCTATCAATCAACTCTTTATTTAGCTTATCATCATAGATGAGGTTGGTGGGAAGAGTTTGTGAGGCAATGTCCAGACGCTCGGCTATTTGATGCGGAGTATAGATTTCCTCAGTTGGTAAAGATGTGATATTATTGAACTTATCACATATTCTAATGATTCTGTCTCTATACTTACTCCACTCCCCATCTGGCATAACTCCCACGGAGTAAGCCTCACGGACAAATGCCACATCCTCCTCCTTACACTGGATGCTTTTAAGATTAGCAACCTCCTTGCGAAAAATGGGCGAAAAATTTCGCTGAACGTCCTCTCGCTCCTGCTCTATCTGACTCTTAATCTTGACCATAGGCACATCGAACGGAGCAACCAAAGTCTGCTCTGTCCAAACTTCGCCCGCGTGCATAGGCACGTCGACAAGTGCGCGCTGCGGAGTAATTAGGGTTATTACCAACGCGGTGATAATCAGCAGGAGGATTTTTTTCATTATAATTGAAAAGTTGAAAGTGAGAAGCGGGAAAGATAAAGTCAGCTTATAATTCCGCACTTCTCACTTCAAAAAGGCTACTTAAACGGCATTTTAACAATCTGAGCTTTAATCGCTTTACCGCGAACTATAACATAAATCTCCGTCCCCACCTTGCTGTGTCCCGCCGCTACATAAGCCATACCGATAGCCTTTTTCAAGCCCGGAGCTTGCGTACCACTTGTGACAACTCCTATGATATTACCGTCAGCATCACCTATTTCGTAGCCGTGACGCGGAATGCCGCGGTCAATCATCTCGAAACCTACAAGTTTACGCTTGACACCTTCAGCCTTTTGAGCCTCCATATACGCTCGATCTACAAAATCCTTGTTATCAACGAATTTTGTAATCCAGCCGAGACCGGCTTCGATTGGAGAGGTGGTATCGTCCAAGTCGTTACCGTAGAGGCAGAAGCCCATCTCAAGACGCAGAGTGTCGCGCGCACCAAGACCGATATTCTTCAGACCAAACTCCTCGCCCGCTTTCCAGATTGCTTCCCAAAGTTTGGGTGCATCCTCATTCGCAACGTAAATCTCGCAGCCGCCCGAACCTGTATATCCTGTGATAGAGAGTATTGCATCCTTAATTCCCGCTATTTCGGTCTTCTTGAAGGTGTAGTACTCCATATCCTCGATAGGCTCGGGACACAATTTTTGCACAAGTTTCATCGCCAACGGTCCCTGCACGGCAAGCTGAGCAATCTCGTCGGAAGCGTTATAAAGCTCCTTGCCCGGAGTGATGTTAAACTCGGGAGCAAACTTGCAAAGGTGCTCCCAATCTTTCTCTATATTGCTGGCATTGACCACCAATAGATATGTCTGCGCATCAATACGATAAACCAAAAGGTCGTCCACGATACCGCCCTTGCCATTTGGGAAACAAGAGTACTGCGCCTTGCCGTCATAGAGGGCGGCAACATCATTCGAGGTCACTTTTTGGAGGAAAGGCAACGCATTAGCACCCTTGACCCATATTTCTCCCATATGGCTGACGTCAAAAAGACCAACGGCATTACGCACCGTGTTGTGCTCATCGGCGATTCCCGAGAACTCAATAGGCATATTATAGCCCGCAAACTCTGCCATTCTTGCTCCGGCAGCGATGTGATAATCTGTAAAAGGGGTTGTTTTCATATATTTTTGTAATTAAATTTACTCAATCTTCTTTATAAAAACACGTCTGCGCTTATGTGTCTCCGTGTTAAAATATTGCCACTGTTCATTGATTTGCGTATTACTATCTAGTTCGGGATTACTCTCAGCATAAACACAACCTGCTTTCTGTACGTTTTCCAAAAACTTATTCATAATCAAGGCATTAATTCCCTTGCCTTGCCACGAGGGATCTACAGCAACAAGCATCAAATCCACAATCTCGAATCGCTTGGCTTTCAATGCCTTCAACAAGTGAATAAAGCCGAATGGAAACATCCTACCGCGCGCCTTCTGATAAGCCCTTGACAGCGAGGGCATACCCAAGCCATAGGCTATCAATTTATCGTTCTCATCTGCGATCATAATCAAATACTCTAATCGCACCATCGGCAGGTATTGGGCAATGTAGGCATCTTGTTGTCTAGGGGATAACTCACTAAAACCATATAGTTTTGCAAAGGCGCGATTTGTCAATTCAAAGATTTGCTTACCCCACCCATCATTGATTAACTGCTTATTATTCTTCACATTGACATAGTGAATTGGTTGTCGTCCCTCTACAATTTTTGCAATTTTCTCTATCTTTTCGGGCATAACCTCCGGCACAAATAGTTTGTGCTCGATCCAATCCGCCGCTTTACAGAAACCCATACGCTCCATATATTCCCCGTAGTAGGGGTAATTGTAGATGGAGGCGCAGGTGCCTAATTGGTCGAATCCGTGGATAAGCATACCCTCCTTGTCAAAGTCGGTGAAGCCTAGCGGACCCTCTATTTCATTCATTCCTCGTTCTTTGACCCACTCCGTTGCAGCATCTATCAATGCTCTTGCTACTTCAAAATCCTCTATAAAATCAATATATCCAAAACGTCCGTGCTTCGTACCCCAAGTCTCATTAGCGCGATGGTTGATGATTGCCGCAACTCTACCCACAACTTTGCCATCCTTGTAACAGAGAAAACACTGCGCCTCACAAAACTCAAAGGCAGGGTTCTTCTCGGGCAAAAATAGCTTTACTTCGTCGTTGATAAGTTCGGGAACTGCATAGGGGCTATCTCTATAAAGGTCTATATTAAATTGTGCAAAACGCCTCAAGTCGCGTTTGCTGCCAGTTGGTTTTACTTCTATCATCCTATAATATATTTGCTTTTAGGTAGTTTGGACAAGAGCCACACCACGGCAGTCGAGATGCCGAACGCCACAACTGCTATGAGTGGAATTTGTAGGTAGGGCGGGATTTTTATAAACGGATAAATCAAATCGTAACTCAACTGAACAATCAAAAAGTGACAAAGATATATACCAAAAGTTAATGATGCAAGTTTGCTTAGCCCGGCGGATGGTTTCATAGAGACTTTTTGAAGCACAATAAATGCCGAAAAGGTCATCATCAGCACATTAGTACCACAGAAGAGCCAAGGCACCTCCAGCATCGAAAAATCATCGGGATAGGCACTGTGTATCCATAGAAATCCGCCGCTCGTGAGCGCATAACCAGCTAACCATAAAGGAATTGCTACGCTCAAAGTTTTCCGCCAAGACCAATTCAGCGGGAATTTCACCAAGTAGTATGCCAAAATTACATAGCCGATAAATCCCGAGAAGTAGTAGAACGTGCCGTAGGCATTCCACGCACACTCGCCCAGTATGTCCATAGAACCCCAAACACCCAGATAACCAAGCGTTGGAGCAATCATTGTGATATATGGCAGAGCGGTTGTGAATAGCCAAATGCAGAGAACGGTTTTCAGCTCTTTTTTTGAGGCTTGCGCCAACCAAGGGGATATTACGGGCAGCGCAAGATACAGTCCCACGAGCATATATAGATACCAAAGCGGCGTTGTGTCATAGTTGAAATTAAAAATAAAGGTATAAGCCTTTTGCGCGGCGTTACCGAGCGTGAAATCGTCAAGAACTATGTTCGGATTGGCTGTTGCTACTGCTGATTGGAAATATAGATAGAAGAGAAATGGAGTCACCAAAGACCAGACAGCCAGTGGCGTAACCACTCGCATCATCCGTTTTTTATAAAAGGTAAATAGGTCTGTCTGCACGGGCAGCAGCAGCACGCCCGAAATCATTACGAACAATGGTACGCAAGGACGGTAAAAACTACCCCAAAATGCTCCGGAGAGGAACTCAGCCGGAGCTTGATCCAAACGCCCCACAAAGGGGTCGCAACAGTGAGCAAAGACCACCAAGAAACAGGCGATTATGCGTGTAAGGTCAATCCAAGGAATATTGTTTTTCATATTATTGATGTTACGGAGTTGAATTGATAGTAATTCATTGTATTGATTCAATTTCTCAATGGCTCGGCTTCCAATAAAATGCTCAACTTCCTATAAAATATTCCACCGCCAACCGATACGACTCCATTCCGAAACCCATAATCGAGCCAACGCAGCGCGGAGCAATCAGGGAAATGTGCCGAAATTCTTCGCGTGCCAACACATTAGAGATATGCACCTCCACCGTAGGCAATCCGAAGCTCGCCACCGCACCAATAGCATCAGCAATGGCAACAGAAGTGTGAGTGTAGCCACCGGCATTGATGATAACACCCTCATATTCAACACGAGCATCGTGCAGAGCATTGATTATCTCACCCTCCACATTACTCTGAAAATAACCAAATTCAACCCTTTCGGTATATCGCTCCCGTAGCTGCGATAAATAATCACCAAAAGTCTGTTTACCATATATCCCCTGCTCGCGAACGCCGAGCAGATTTAGGTTAGGTCCGTTGATAATCAATAGCTTCATAATAAACCAAATTACTTATCATACAAAGATAATCATTTTTTAGAAACCGAAAAGTGAAGAGTGAAAAGCTTTTCACTCTTCACTCTATAACTTTATGCCTCTTGCTATTTCAGGTTAAACTTTCGCGGTTTAACCATATTCTCGGGTTTGAGAATATTATCCAACTCTTCTTTGGGCATCAGGTTCTTTTCTAAAACCAAGTCGTAGATACCCTTTCCGGTCTCTAAGGCTGTGGCTGCCAACTCTGTGGATATCTCGTAACCAAGATATGGATTGAGCGCGGTAACCAACCCTATCGAGTTATAAACCATATTACGAAGGTGCTCGACATTTGCAGTAATACCAACCACACACTTCGTGCGTAGGGTATTCATCGCATTGATTAGCATCTCGATAGACTCAAAGAGGCTGTGAACGATAATCGGCTCCATAACGTTGAGCTCCAACTGACCGGCTTCGGCAGCAAAGGTTACCACCAAATCGTTACCAAACACCTTGAACGCCACCTGATTGACAACCTCCGGAATAACAGGGTTCACCTTGCCGGGCATAATGGTCGAGCCGGGCTGCATCGGTGGAAGATTTATCTCATTAAAACCCGTGCGAGGACCCGAGGAGAGCAGACGCAAGTCGTTACATATCTTGCTAAGTTTCACCGCTAAACGCTTCACAGCCGAAGAGTAGATAACAAATGCCCCGGTGTCGTTGGTAGCCTCAATCATATTCTCGGCAGCCTTGAACGGAAGTTTGGTAATCTCATTGAGATAGCCAACGCAAAGAGGGGTGTAATCAGGGTCGGAGTTGATGCCCGTACCGATTGCCGTTGCACCCATATTGACCTCCAAAAACAGATTAACGTTGGTTTGCAGGCGGTCTACCTCCTCTGCCAAGTTTGCCGCATAAGCCTCGAACTCCTGACCAAGGGTCATCGGCACAGCATCCTGCAACTGGGTGCGCCCCATCTTTATAACATCCTTAAAATCGACACCCTTTGCACGAAAAGCATCAACTAACTCCTCGACAGCTTTTATCAAACGTCTATTGGAGAAAGTGAGTGCGATTTTTACAGCCGTTGGATAGGCATCATTTGTCGATTGGGATAGATTCACGTGGTTGTTGGGGTGGCAATATTTATACTGACCGCGCTCGTATCCCATCACTTCCAGCGCACGGTTTGCAATAACCTCATTAGCATTCATATTGGTGGAAGTACCGGCACCACCCTGAACCATATCCACAACAAAATGTTCGCGGAAGAGCCCGTGCTTCACATCCTTGCAAGCGGCAACAATTGCATCGGCAATCACGGGATCTAGAACACCTAAATCCTTATTTGCCTTGGCAGCAGCCTCCTTTACTATGGCTAAACCCTTGATAAGGTCGGGAAAAAAGTGCAACCTCACGCGTGAGATGTGAAAATTCTCCATCGCCCGCATAGTCTGAATACCAAAATAGTACTCAACCGGAATTTCGCGATAACCTAGTAAGTCGTGCTCCGTGCGCGTCTCACCGGAAAGGTGGGTTTTGGTAATGTCCATTTTATAAAGTGTTTAGTTTTTCAATAGTTCATTAAAAATTTTTAGGTCTCGTCACCTTACGCCTACCGCTGGGTCTGATCATTGAAGCCCCCTCAATTTATAATTGGCATAATGTTTTCAGTAGCTCCGCCATCTCACTCTGCACCAAAGCCGCTTCGTGAGCCGCTTTTTCGGCAAAATCTTCTGCGGATGAGGCATAAATTATCGCCCGCGACGAGTTGACCAACAATCCGCATCGCGAATTCATCCCATACTTCGCCACCTGCGACAACGAACCGCCCTGTGCCCCCACTCCCGGCACCAAAAGAAAGTGGTCGGGTATCAACTCACGAATGCCCTCAAGCATCTGTGCCTTAGTCGCCCCCACAACATACATAGTATTGTCGATACTACCCCACTCTGCCGAGGTTTTAATGACCCGTTCATAAACTTTGTCGCCCCCCTCGAGAGTAAGCATCTCGAACTCGGCAGCCGAGGGATTAGATGTAAGAGCAAGTATTACACCCCATTTGCCGGCATAATCAAAAAAGGGCTTCACAGTATCGCTGCCCATATATGGGGCAAGGGTAACGGCATCCACATCGCACTGCTCAAAAAAAGCGCGCGCATACATCGCCGAGGTATTACCTATATCGCCTCGTTTGGCATCTGCTATGATAAATTGCTCCGGGTAATTGGCACGAATGTATTGCACCGTGCGTACAAACGAATGCCAACCCAAAACTCCCTGCTCTTCGTAAAAAGCAAGGTTTGGTTTGTAAGCAACTGTATAGGGCGCGGTTACGTCGATTATTGCGCTATTAAACTCAAAAATGGGGTCTTCGCACTGCAAAAAGTGTTTAGGAATCTTCTTTATGTCCGTATCCAGCCCCACACATAAAAAGCTCTTCTTGGCTTTGATTTGTTCAAAAATTTGGTTTGCAGTCATATTACAATATTATGCCGGCGCAAATGTGGCTCGGCTATTATTCACAAAGATAATAATTTTCAACAAATCAATACACCCTGCTATATTTTTTTTCAAAAAACCGCTACTTTTCAGCAAAATAGACTTGACCATCACTCAAATTCTCGGCAAACACGACAAACTCTACAACGCTCATCCGGCAAGTTCGACCTGGGATGTCGTTTGAGTCACAAGCCTTCACTTTTTGAATGGGCATCTGCAAAATATTTTCGTAATAATTGCAGAAAATATTTATTAATTAATTTGTTTACAAACATTTGGATGACATTAGGTTTTTTTTGATTTTGCGAAAGAGATCTCCGATAACATTGTATTATTGATGGGCACTACAAAAAACATCCGCGCCACTCTCGTGAACGCGGATGCTATACCATTTATTACTATCCGACGACAAGCAGTTTAATAATCGCTTATCGCCAAAAGTCATTCTACCAGCTTGCCTTCTTAACGCCCGGAATCAGACCGTTAGAAGCCATCTCACGGAATTGGATACGGCTGATACCAAACTGACGGATATAACCCTTGGGGCGACCCGTTAGTTGGCAACGGTTGTGAAGACGAACCGGATTAGCATTCTTTGGAATAGCCGCCAATTTAACTTGACTCTCGTAGTCCACCTCGCCGTTGATTGCAGCCTGACGAATCTTCTCCTTCAATTCTGCACGCTTCGCAGCATACTTCTTTACCATCTTAGCACGCTTAACCTCGCGAGCTTTCATTGATTCTTTTGCCATCTCGATTAGTTTTTAGCGTTTTTGAATGGTAGACCAAACTCTTTCAAAAGAGCATAACCCTCTGAGTCTGTCGCAGCTGTTGTTACAAAGGTAATTTCAACACCCAAAATCTTATTGATTTTGTCAATATCTATCTCGGGAAAAATGATGTGCTCTGTAACACCAAGTGTGTAGTTGCCGTTGCCGTCAAATTTCTCGTTGATACCCTTGAAGTCGCGGATACGAGGAAGTGAGATGCTGATAAGACGCTCCAAAAATTCGTACATACGCTCACGACGAAGTGTTACACGAACACCGATGGGCATTTGCTTACGAAGCTTGAAGTTAGAAATATCTTTCTTTGAGCGGGTCTGCACAGGCCATTGACCTGCAATGATAGCCAGCTCTTTTTGAGCAATCTCAACCAACTTCTTGTCGGCAACTGCCGCGCCGATACCTTGGTTGATAACAATCTTCTCGAGTTTGGGACACTGCATAACAGTGCTGTAACCAAACTGTTTCATAAGTGCAGGGATGATATCTTCCTTGTACTTTGTTTTAAGTGATGGAGTATAAGCCATTATCGTAGTTCCTCCCCTGATTTTACTGCCACACGCACCAACTTACCTTTGCTGTCCAACTTGCGACTAACGCGAGTTGCTTTACCCGTTTTAGGGTCGATTGGCATAAGGTTAGATATGTGAATTGCTGCTTCTTGTTCTACAATACCACCCTGTGGGTGGGCTGCGTTGGGTTTGGTGTGTTTTTTCACCATATTGACACCCTCTACAATCGCACGGTTCTTAGCCACGAGAACTTCAAGAACTTTACCTTGCATTCCCTTGTGGTCGCCGGCATTGACGATAACAGTGTCCCCCTTTTTAATGTGTAATTTCATTGTGAGGTAAAAAGTTATAGCACCTCGGGTGCAAGTGAAATAATCTTCATATAGTTTTCGCGAAGCTCGCGGGCAACAGGTCCGAAAATACGGGTTGCGCGCATCTCGCCGGCGTTGTTAAGAAGAACAACAGCGTTGTCGTCAAAACGGATATACGAGCCGTCTTGACGGCGAATCTCCTTCTTCGTACGAACCACAACTGCCTTAGATACAGTACCTTTCTTCACATCGCCCGATGGAGCAGCGCTCTTTACCGTTACGATGATTTTGTCACCAATCGAAGCATAGCGACGACCGGTGCCACCGAGTACACGGATACAAAGAACCTGCTTTGCACCGCTGTTATCGGCTACGGATAATCTTGATTCTTGTTGTATCATCTTCTTACTTAGCTCTTTCTATGATTTCTACTAAACGCCAGCACTTGTTTTTAGACAAAGGGCGAGTCTCTGCAATACGTACAGTGTCACCTTCGCCACAAGTGTTGGTTTCGTCGTGGGCTACGAACTTAGTTGTTTTATTCACAAACTTGCCGTAGATAGGGTGCTTCACCTTACGTGCTACCGCAACTACAATAGATTTCTCCATCTTGTTGCTCACCACAACGCCGATTTTCTCTTTTCTAAGATTTCTTTGTTCCATCTTCGTTATTGTTGTTTTTCGGCAAGGATTGTAAGCATACGTGCTATGTCCCTACGGCTTTTTCTAAGTTTTGATGAATCTTCTGTTGCCGAAACAGAGTGGTTGAGCTTTTCGGTGAGCATCTCAGCTTTGGCAACCTCTATTCTTTCAGTAATTTCTGATACTGAAAGCTCGCGAATTTCTGATGTTTTCATTTTTCGTTTGCTTTGTTTAGGGGTTATAAGCTGCTCTCCACGAAGTCGCGGCGCACAATAAATTTCGTTGCAACTGGAAGTTTCTGTGCACCAAGGCGGAGTGCCTCTTGTGCAACCTCAAAAGGTACACCTTCAATCTCGAAGAGGATACGACCCGGAGTAACCGGTGCCACAAACCCTTCGGGAGCACCCTTACCCTTACCCATACGAACCTCAGCAGGTTTCTTGGTGATAGGTTTGTCAGGAAAAATCTTTATCCAGATTTGTCCCTCACGTTTCATATGACGAGCAATAGCCTGACGTGCAGCTTCGATTTGACGACCTGTTATCCAGCAGTTCTCCAAAGTCTTTATGCCGAATGAGCCAAAGGCGAGTTCGTGACCACGCTGTGCGTTGCCCTTCATGCGCCCTTTTTGCACACGCCTAAATTTTGTTCTTTTTGGCTGTAACATTTTTTTAAACTGTGATTTGGTGATTTGTGATTTGTGATTATAATTCTATGGTAACGGCACAAGATTCTAATTCAAATTCACAATTCAAAATTAATTACTTCTTGGTTTACGGTCTCTTGAACCATCTCTGCCACCACCTTTACCACCCTTACCATCGCGGTCGCGACGTGGGCGGTCTCTGCGGTCGCCGGACTGTTGAGCTGTTGGAGCTTGTGCTGCTGCTGCCGAAGCCGATAGCGGAGTCAAGTCGCGTTGCTTGCCATAAACCTCGCCGTTGCAAATCCACACCTTTACGCCTAAAATACCAACCTTGGTCAATGCCTCAGCAATATTATAGTCGATATTGGCACGGAAAGTGTGCAGTGGAATACGTCCCTCTTTGTAGTGTTCAGAACGTGCCATCTCGGCACCTCCGACACGACCCGAAACCATAATCTTAACACCTTCTGCTCCCATACGCATTGTAGAGGCAATGGCTGTCTTGATTGCACGGCGATAAGAGATACGACCCTCGATTTGACGAGCAACATTATTACTTACAATAACCGCGTCCAATTCGGGGCGTTTAACCTCGAAGATGTTGATTTGAACATCTTTCTTGGTCAATTTACGCAACTCCTCTTTGAGCTTATCAACCTCTGAACCGCCCTTACCGATGATAAGACCGGGACGAGCCGTAGAAATTGTAACGGTTACCAGTTTCAAAGTACGTTCAATAACGATTTTAGACAAAGAAGCCTTTGCCAAACGTGCGTTAAGGTAGCGGCGAATCTTTGCGTCTTCGACCAATTTGTCGGAAAAATCTTTTCCACCAAACCAGCTTGAATCCCAACCCCGAATTATTCCGAGGCGGTTTGATATCGGATTACATTTTTGTCCCATTATTCTGCTGCTACTTTAACTTGTTTTTCAACTTTTTCAGGCATTCTATCCACGATGATTGTAACGTGGTTAGAACGCTTACGAATACGGTGAGCGCGTCCCTGTGGGGCGGGCATAATTCTCTTTAACTGACGACCACCGTCAACGGTAATAGTCTTTACACATAGAGGAGTCTCTTCCAAGCGAGCACCTTCGTTCTTTGCCTCCCAGTTTGCGATAGCCGAGCGGAGCAGTTTCTCCAAACGGTTAGAAGCATCCTGCTTGCTGAAGTGGAGAATACCTAACGCTTTGTTAATCTCAACACCGCGGATAAGGTCTGCCACAAGACGCATTTTTCTGGGAGAGGTAGGGCATTCTTTCAAAGAGGCAATCGCTGTGACCCTCTTCTCTGCCTTGAGCCGTTCGGCTCTTTCTCTTTTTCTTGCACCCATTATTTTGTTGTACAATTATTACTGTTAATAATTTGGGGAGGGGTCTTAAGACTTATTAAGTCGGTAAGAAAAATTCCCTTTCCCTATTTCTTCTTGCCTCCGTGACCGCGGAAGTTACGGGTTGGTGAAAACTCTCCGAGCTTGTGTCCCACCATATTTTCGGTAACATAAACGGGAATAAATTTATTGCCGTTGTGTACCGCAATGGTATGACCCACGAAATCGGGCGAAATCATACTGGCACGAGACCAGGTTTTGATTACCGTCTTTTTACCGCTTTCGTTCTGAGCGAGGACTCTACCCTCTAACTTAGGCTCGATATATGGTCCTTTTTTTAGTGAACGACTCATTGTCTTAACTTTAATTTAGAGGATTAATTACTTTTTACGCTTAGCGATAATAAACTTAGAGGTAGTTTTCTTAGGATCGCGAGTTTTGTAACCCTTAGCCAACAAGCCCTTGCGTGAGCGTGGGTGTCCTCCCGACGAGCGACCTTCACCACCACCCATTGGGTGATCCACGGGGTTCATAGAGACACCGCGGTTGTGAGGTTTGCGACCAAGCCAACGACGACGACCTGCCTTACCGTGTTGTTCCAACTGGTGGTCAGGGTTAGATACCGCACCTACCGTAGCACGGCAAGTGGTCAATATCATACGAGTCTCGCCCGAGGGAAGTTTGATAATGGCATACTTACCCTCGCGAGCAAGAAGCTGAGCATAAGTACCTGCCGAACGTGCCAAAATTGCACCGCGACCTGGATTAAGCTCAATACAGTGAATAACAGTACCAAGTGGAATTTCTGAGAGGTAGAGTGTGTTACCTAGTTCGGGCGCTACACCTTCACCGCTCTTTACAATTTGTCCCACTTGAAGACCTGTGGGTGCAACGATATAACGTTTTTCGCCGTCTGCATATACCACTAATGCGATACGTGCCGAGCGATTTGGGTCATATTCGATAGTTTTAACAGTAGCCTCAATGCCATCCTTATCACGAAGGAAGTCGATGAGACGATATGCTTTTTTGTGTCCGCCGCCACGATAGCGTACGGTCATCTTACCGGTATTATTACGACCGCCCGAGCTTTTGATACCAACTACGAGCGATTTTTCGGGTGTCGATGTTGTAACATCATCGAACGTACCTGCAATTTTATGTCTTGTACCGGGAGTTATCGGTTTATATTTTCTTACTGCCATCGCCTTGGTTAGATATTAGAATAGAAATCAATGCTATCACCACCCTTAAGTGTAACGATAGCTTTCTTGAAGTTATTGGCACGACCAGACAAAAGACCAGCCTTTGTAAAGCGGCTTTTGAATTTACCCATAACGTTAATAGTGTTCACATCCTCAACTACTACGCCATATTGTGCCTCTACGGCTGCACGAATTTGCAGCTTATTAGCCCGAGTGTCTACGATAAAACCGTAGCGGTTGAACTTCTCAGCCTGAGCGTTCATCTTCTCGGTAAGTATTGGTTTGATTAGAATATTCATCGTAGTTAAGAGATTATGCTAAAATTTGATTAACGGCTTCAACCGCATTTTCACCCATAAGGATTGCAGAGCAGTTCATAACATCGTAAGTGTTGAGTGTACCAACATTGGTAACCTTAACTTTCTGAATGTTACGAGAAGCTAGGATTAGGTTTGCATCACTTTCCGAAAGGACGATAAGCAATTTTTTATCAGTAAGAGCCAGATTTTTCGCAGCAGCGATAAATTCTTTAGTCTTAGGTGATTCCAAAGTTAGGTTATCAACAACTGTGATAGCACCTGACTGAGCCTTGTAAGCCAAAGCCGAGCGGCGCGCAAGTTGTTTCAACTTCTTGTTCAATTTGAAATCGTAGTTACGTGGCTGAGGACCGAAGATACGACCACCGCCGACCATAGTACCCGAAAGGATAGAGCCGCAACGTGCACCGCCCGTACCTTTTTGACGTTTAAGTTTGCGGGTAGAACCTGCAACTTCGTTACGCTGTTTCGATTTGTGAGTACCCTGACGTTGAGCCGCCAAGTATTGTTTTACGTCCAAATAGATAGCGTGGTCATTTGGAGTAATACCAAAAATCGCATCGTTGAGAATCACAGTCTTACCGGTCTCAACACCTTTGATGTTCTTTACTTTGATTTCCATCGCCTACTTTTCGATTAAAACGTAAGAGCCTTTTGCACCCGGAATCGAGCCCTTTACTAAGATAAGGTTGTTTTCCGGAAGCACTTTTAATACCTTCAAGTTGAGAGCTTTCACTTGGTCTCCGCCTGTGCGTCCCGCCATACGCATACCTTTACGTACGCGTGAGGGCCAAGATGATGCACCGAGAGAACCCGGGTGACGCTGACGGTTGTGCTGACCGTGAGTCTGACCGCCTACCCCTGCGAATCCGTGACGCTTAACTACGCCCTGAAAGCCCTTGCCCTTGCTTGTTCCTACCACGTTTACCCACTCACCCTCTTCGATGACTGAGCAATCAACCGTGTCGCCAAGAGCAATACCTTCACCAAAAACTGGGAATTCGGCAAGTTTGCGCTTTGGAGTCGTGCCTGCTTTGGCAAAGTGCCCGAGCAGCGGATTGCTGGTGTTCTTTTCTTTTTTGTCGTCATAGGCAAGTTGAAGTGCTTGATAACCATCTTTTTCAACGGTCTTAACTTGCGTAACTACACAGGGACCAGCCTCGATAACAGTGCAGGGAATATTTTTCCCTTCAACACTGAAAACGGAAGTCATTCCGATTTTCTTTCCAATTAGTCCTGCCATTGGTTAATTAATTTGTTTATACTTATTGTGGCTGATAATCAAATACTTTGCGCCCACAACATACGCAAAGCGACTGCAAAGTTAGAAATTTTTTTTTTAACCGCAAAATAATCAGAGAATTATTTGCATTTTTTTAGAAAGAAGTTGGATAGTGAGTGGCTGCATACATCCTCACAATAGATTAACTCGGTCTCTATCTCCGATACTGGTTATCCAAGAAACTATTGTTTTTGTCCCACTTGAGCAGGTCGGAGAGCATCGACGACTTGGCTCTAATAGAAAAGCTCCAACTCTGACGGAAACCCACCGGCACCCACGAAAAACTCATCTGCCAACAGTGCAAATCTCGAGTAATCTGAACCGTACCGGGAGTTATCTTCTTCATCTGAAAGTCGTAACCCGCACCAAAGCTTACAGCCCACTTCGGCGTAACGTTCATATTACCATTGAAGCCCAATGTATTGGTTCGCGAAATACTACTTCCGTTATTGTTGTACGAAAAGACCCAATTCAGAGATAGACTCCAAGGAATCGAGAAGTCATAATATTGATTTGCAGCTATCTGTGCCAACTCCACCTGAGATGGTCCCTGCTGGCTATCCTCAAAAAAGCCCTTGTTCTGCTCCACAGTTGCCTGCATATTGCGGTTGTTCTGCGGATTATTCACCGCCGACGTATTGGGATTGTTTTTACTATCCTTCGATTTGAAACTATACGAAAGTCCGGTACTAAAGCTAGTTAGGCGTAGCAGTTTTCCATCTCTTATCGCAAAGCGGTTTATGCGCTGCCCCTTTTCATTGACCGAGTAAGGGTCAAAACTCATATTAGCCTGCAAGGATATATTATTACTTTTGCCCAAGGGTAACGGCGCACCAACACTCACGACAAAGGGGGCGAGATTCAAGGAATCGGCTGCAAGATTATAGCTTGAAGATATATTGAAGCGCTCAAAAATTTTAAACTTCTTAAAACCCGTAGTGTCTGCCTCGCTCGGCACCTTCACCTCTAGGGTATTGTTGAGCGAGAATCCTATATTACCGCCCCTCTCGCGTCCGGGCACACCATACATCTCGGAGGCATATGGTGAGTAGGTGTAGGGTTTGGTCGGGTCGTTGGTCTGAATGGTCTCGTAGAACTGCCCGAAACCGGGGTTGTAACTAAAGCTAACGCTCGGACGCATCACGTGCCAGAACTTCACCGCCGCGTTCTTACCCACTGTATACATACCGTAAAGAGATGTCTCCATACTCACACTCGGGGAGTAGTCGTACACACGATAGAAACCTCGCGTGGTGTCGGCAGCGACAACAGCTTTCTTATCTTCGTCCCACTGTCGGTTTATTCTTCGGAAATACCATCGCTCGTTATAACCCACATTAGGTGTTATATTCAGATAACTCAGCACCGAAAAGGTAGCACTCATTGGTATGGTGTGTTTTGCCGCATAGGTCATATTGTCGAACATCTTCTGCGCAAACAAATCTCGCTCCTTGACCCGTCCCGTATTATTCTGTGCAGTAAGGTTGTATGTAAAGCTAATCTTCTCATACCAACGTTCCTTACCCACGGCACTCTTACGTCGGAAGGGGGTAATTCGATTCACATTGAAGGTGAGCGCCGGAAGATTGAACTGATAGACCGTGTCGCGCATCTCCTGCGAGAGGTTACCATTGATTGTCAGGGCAAAGGGAGTGCCCGCCCAACTCTTCTGATATGCTATTGATGAGTTCGACTGAGTATTGAGGTAGTCGTTCATATTCTGAGCATTATACTTATTATATGAACTTGTTGAGAAATTTACGCTCGCATTGAATGAAGAGCCGGGTGTTGCCTTTGGGTCGGTGCGGTGCTGCCAGTTGATGCGCAAATTTCGCTGGTCTACATAGTCGGTCGAACCTATTTCGCCCAAAACATCCGCCGCATAGTCGAAATTGAGACTACCGGCAAATTTATATTTTTTCACATAGTTCGATGCGGCATTAATCTGCCACGAACCAAGAGTATAGATACCTGCCGTGAGTTTGGCATCCACATAATCGTTAATCACAAAATAGTAGCCACCGTTACGAACAAAGAAACCCTTAATCACCTCCTCGCCCACCTCGGGTATAATAAAGCCCGAATTGCGCTCGCTCATCTTAGGAAAGAAACCGAAGGGCAGACCGAGAAAATAGAGGGGTACATCCTCAAAAACCATATAGGCAGGTCCGAAAACCGTCTTTTTATCGGTCACCGTCCCCTTGGTCATCTGTAGATAGAAGTGAGGGCAATCCGCATCGCAAGTGGTGTACCGCCCATTGTGCATATGGATAACGTTATCCTGCATCTTTTTAATCTCGCCACCATAGAGAAACCCTTCGCCATCCTTTGTATTCACACCCTTAATAAATGCCTTACGAGTGTCCATATTATAGACCATCGAGTCGATTTCATAATTGGTATCTCCCTCTTTAAATACCGGACGATTGTAACCCTGACTATTTTTGCTGCCACTGCCCAAATTGCTGCCACTGCCCATTTGCGGTGCTACGCCACCCTTGGGTGATGCAATCCTCCCCGCAAGAGTCGTATCTACTCTTCCCTTAGCCTCTATAAGTTTTGTCTGAGTACCCATCTTAATGTAGTCGGCTTGCAGTCCCACCTTCTCATACTTCACATCGCCCTGCCCGTACATATTAATGGTCTTATTTTTTACGTTGTAAACAAGCGAATCGCTACTCTTGCCATAGATGGGCGCATCCAAGAATTTCTTCTTTGAGCTATCCTTGGTGGGCATTGAGGTTGAATCACGATACAAACTGTCCATCACCGCTGCCACTTGCGGGCGAGCAACTCCGGACAGAGTATCCTGGCTCCTGTCGGTGGCAATGTATGAACGCACACCAAAAGCCTCTGACGCAAAGAGAGCAAACAGAGACAATAATAAAGCTGCGAATGTTATTTTTTTTTCCAAATTATATATCTTTGCACCATCAAAAAACACCGCAAAGCTAATCAAAAAAGCCGAATGAAACTATACTGTAAATTAATTTATCTGCTTTTTACAATCTGCCTCTCCATTGCATCGTCCGGACAGAGTGCGGTAAAATGTATCGTCATAGATGCAGGACACGGAGGGAAAGACCCCGGAGCTACTAACGGTAAAATGACCGAGAAAAGTATTACGCTCGCCGTCAGTCTCAAGCTCGGCGAGATTATTAAGGCAAAGCACCCACAAATTAAGGTTTTGTACACTCGTCGCGACGATGTTTTCGTACCTCTGCACGAGCGCAGCAACTTTGCCAACAAAAGTGGCGCAGATCTGCTTATCTCCATCCACACCAACGCTGCAAGAAACACACAGGCAACCGGTATGGAAACCTTCATTATGGGGGTGGATAAAAGCGAGGCTAGCCTTGCCGTGGCAATGCGCGAGAATGATGTAATAGCCTTCGAGTCTGATTATTCGGTGCGCTACGACGGCTTCGAACCGGGCTCTGCCGAATCCTTCATCATCTTCTCGCTGATGAACTATGCTTATCGCACGAAGAGTCTCGAGTTGGCGACACTGGTACAGAAACAATATGCCGACAACTTCTCCACACCCAATCGCGGCGTGAAACAAGCAGGTCTTCTTGTGCTCTGGCAGTCGGCAATGCCGAGTATTCTCACCGAGATCGGTTTTTTGTCGAATCCCACCGAAGGTAAGTATATAGCCTCGACCGAGGGTCAGCAAAAAATTGCTCAGGCAATCTTCAATGCCGTAGACCTTTATATAGGCTCAACTCAAACGAGAGAGTTAAAAGTCGAGCGCAATGAGACCGCAAAGGAGAATTATGAGCTATACTACAGGGTCTTAGCCATTATCTCTAAAAAGAAAAAAGAGATTAATTCGATGAATTTCGGGCAATATGTGTCCGTGACACAAGAGGTCTTTGATGGCGAAATTTATAAATATTTCGTTGAAAAATTGTTTTCTTACAAAGATGCACTAACTTTGCAGCAGCGAATGACAAGCCTATTTCCACAAGGCAGGGTGGTGGCGTTCAAAGGTTCGAGGGAGATTTCGCTCGACCAAGCAAAAGAAATTGAAAGAGAAAAGTTATGAAAAAAGGACTATCACGTACCGCAAAAATAGGTATTTTTGGGCTCTCTATGGCTGTATTGCTCTATTTGGGCATAAACTATATTAAGAGTAAAAAGATATTCAGCGGAATGCATACCTACTATGTCGAGTATAGCACGGCGGCGGGTATCGAGGTAAGTGCGCCGGTTGTAATCAAGGGTTTCAAGGTGGGCACGGTAGACAATGTGAGTTTCGATATTAAAAAATCTACCATTGTCGTGTCCTTGTCCGTATCGAATAAGTACCCTATTCCGGATAACTCGCGGGCAAAGGTCACCTCAACGAGTCTTTTGGGTGGCTCTGTGATAGAGATTGTTTTGGGTAACTCCAAAGAGGACTTACAAAATAGAGCACATATAGCCGCTGTCGAGGAGCAGGGTATGATGGAAGCTTTGGGCAGCGAGTACGAGAAACTCAAACAGATGGCTTCGGGTCTGGTAGACCAACTGAGCCTTGCTATGCAGGGTATTAACGGTGTTTTGAGCCCTGAGAATGTCAAAAACTTATCCGGATTAATCGCTAACTTGAATGGGATAAGTGCGAATCTAAACACACTAATAGGTTCGCAACAATCTAATCTCAACACGATGCTCGCAAACCTGAATAGAGCCAGCAAAACCCTTGGTGATGAACTGACGGCACTTTCTCCCGTGGTCACCAACTTGGATAGCGTCAGCCTAACCTTGCGCCGCGACTTGCCCCTGCTGACGGCAAATGCAAATAATGCTATAAATAACCTCAACGTAACCCTGTCGAAGATTAATTCACCGGAGGGAACCATCGGCAAGTTATTGAACGAAGATGAGCTCTATAATAATATTAATGGTGCCATTGACGCACTGACCATACTGTTGGAAGATGTGAAGCAGAATCCGCGTAGGTATATAAATGTTTCGATTTTCGGTTCGGGTAAAAAATAAAATTTGGCAGATAAATTATTTTTATTACCTTTGCACTCGCAAAAGAGAAATTACGGCGAGGTAGCTCAGCTGGTTAGAGCGCATGATTCATAATCATGAGGTCGGCGGTTCAAGCCCGCCTCTCGCTACTCACTAAGAGAAAAGGGTGTTGAAACTTTGGTTTCAACACCCTTTTCTTTGTCGTTTGCACACAATTTGCACACAACTTCGATCTTGAGATAAAGGAAATAATGACAGTGGCGAATTTTTCTTTTTAGTTCTACTGGTTTTCGTATGGGTAAAGTTTGAGGTTTGCATTGAAGAATAGTATTGCGGTTCTGAAGTTTTCAAATTTACGGTATCCTCTGCCTATCCCAACTTCAACGCAGTATGTATGCAAATTTGCTGTTCTTTAAGTATTATCTGTTTTTGGCTTTCTGCGTGGGTACTACATATTTTTCAATTCGGAGGTGGTGGTGCAGTTTTGATTGTGTGTCGTCTAAATGGTATGGGGTTGTATCGGAGCGTTCGATATAGTTCCGAGGCGGCATCTGTTGGGTCTGAACAGATGCGTAGTTCTATTTGTTCTCCGAGTGCGTTTTCTGCTTTGGTGGTGATAGCCTTTTGGGTGGATAGGATGCGTTTTAATTCAGTCCAGTAATGGGTTATGCCTTGTAACTTTAGTTTGTGTCGAAGCGTGTTTACAATCCAGTATGATAGTAGTCCGAAGAATAGATGGGCATCGGAGTTGTCATCTGTCTGATGGTAGATGGGGCGCAATTCCAGGTCTGTTTTGAGTTGCCGGTTTGATGTCTCTATCTCTCTAATCAAGTTATAGTACTCCCACGTAGTTCGCTCGTCAAGGGTGGCTACGTTGGTGCGCAGGAAGTATGTGCCAAAGCGTTGCTCAGCCTGGTCTTGGCTGATTTTGATTTGCCATCTGCCTCATCATAACTTGCCCGTGCGGAATCAATCTTGCCGCTATCCTTTATCTGACTCCAAAACTTCTCGATGTATCCACGAATCTTTTCACTGTACTCTCCTCTGGGATCGGCAGTAAACATTGCCTGCTGAGCTGGGATATACGCACTCTGCTCCATCATATAGGTCAGACCGCGGCAATCTGCACAATCTCATCGCTGCACAAATCTGGAAGGTAGCCCGGAGTCAACATTACACGGGTATGCACACGTCCTATAACGTCACGGAAGGACTCCTTGATTTTATAATAAGGGAGTTCCCTGCCGTGCTCGGGGCTCAAGCGTATGTTCGATGTGAAGTACATGCCCGCTAAGGTACAACATAAAATTTACTCCCGTGGGTATTACAAAGCACTTCACCAAATAAGCATCTTCTGAAAATCAACTCAATAGTATGAAATCACCCCCGTTTTTGAGCAAAAAAACACCGAAAAAACCTTTTGGCGTTGAAGTTAGGATAACAACGGGGAGGAGTAAAAAACATCTGCCCAAATTCAAGGATAGAGGGCAATCAAACTTGTATGATTTGCCGAACGACGCAGAATTTGTTCAAAATGATCCAAATGGTTTAAATCCGAGTCAATAAATACCCGCAAAACACGGTTATATACCATTGATGCGCGAGGGAGATCCCTTATCTTTGTGAAAGCCACCTTATTCGGGTAATAAACAGGAGCAGGTTGATTGTTTGATGATGATGTATCCAATTCTTGGTGAGACATATAGACTTAAAGAGATGTTTAGAGATGTGTATGATATTGAAGATTGCGAGCAGGCAAAGGGTTATTTCAGTTTTTGGCGTAATATGGCGATATAATCTAATACTCAGCCGTTTATTAAGTTTGCTAATATGATTAAGGCCTATTGGTCTGGAGTGGTAAAATACTTCGATTCTAAACTGACAAATGGTATCCTCGAAGGTATAAATGCTAAAATTCAACTGCTGAAAAGAAGGGCAAGAGGCTTCCGTAATATCAAAAACTTGGTTCTACTGGTTTTCGTGTGGGCAAAGTTTTGAGGTTTGCATTTAAGAATAGTATTGCGGTTCTGAAGTTTTCAAATTTATGGTATCCTCTGCCTATTCTTTTTATCTCTTCGATAGAGCTGTTTAACTTCTCTGCCCTTGCATTACTTGAGCCGGTTAGTATAGCATTTACAATTCCGTAATTACCATTTGATTGTTATAGACAAGTTCAATACGAACTTCCTAGTTTTGCTCGTCGATGTCTACACTGCCTATAGACTAATCACTGCTCGTAGGCAATAATAATTTACTCAATACTTCGGTTGCTGTCATACGGCAAAGATAACTATTCTCATACGAAATCCTGTAGAACCAAAAACTTTATAAATATGCTTTACTTCTGCTGCGCAAAACTAAAATTTGACTGCCCACGACTTACGACATAGAGTCAATTTCCTCACACGAAATCCTGTATAACCAAATAGTTAGCAAAGGGAATTGCCCTTCTAAATCATTATTTTATCACGGAGTTAAACTACATACGCTGGGAAGCGTGATAGAAGGCACATTACCTTTTCCTCGCTCAATTTTTGTCTCTTGTCAGCATCAGAAAGCGACCTTAATGTATTTCGAGATAATTGGAGCCTAATTCGCAATATGGTAACTTTTGCAGACAAAGCCTATATTGATTCAGCTATGCAAACGCAAATGGCATCTGTTGATTCTGAAATACTTACTCCCGTCAAGCATCCAAAAGGCACTTGCGATGTTATTAAACAGATGTTTGCATCGGCGGATAACTTGTACTCGGCGGCTGTATCAAGGGTGCGTCAACCTATCGAATCGTGGTTCAATTGGTTAATCCAAAAAACAGATATTCAAAGAGCATCTAAAATCCGCTCTACCAACGGACTCATTGTACATATATTCAACAAAATTAACGCAGCTCTATGCAACCGATTTCTTTAACCATTAATTCGCATTAATAACATATTTATATAAACGCATTTACAAGCTATTATCGAGTTTTTGATTTGAAAATAAAATCCCGTTACTGTCATCCTATGTTTGCATACTGAAACAGGAATCAGTAATTTTACAAAAATAGGAACAGAATAGAGGTAGGGAATAAGATTATTTTCTGTCATTGGTTACCAGTCGAATTTAGCACTTCGGCTAATAAGCCGTCCGCAAAGTTAGTCCCCCACCTTTACTTGTCATTATTTCGGACACTTTGCGGGCGAAGATCCATAATAATAGTAACAAATTATTAACCAGAATTCAGTTGTATTTGCAGGTTGAATTCAGCAAATATTAATGCTTTCCGACAATGAAAACAAACATATTATTTACGTTTCTATTTGCACTGATTTCCCTAAATTGTTTCGCTCAGAATTTAGAACTGCGTGCAAAGGTAATTGATGAAACTGCTCAACCGGTGGTTGGTGCGGTAGTAGCAATAACTACGTCAGATAACAACAACGATCATACAACTTTATGTGATGCCGATGGTGTGTTTACATTTGACATTCCGAGTGGAGAATATACCTTGAGTGTGAAGTTTCTGGGATTAGAAGATATTAGCCAAAATATTATCTTAGATAAGAGTATAGATATTGGAACAATTACTATGCAAACAAAATATACTGAGATTGACGGGGTCACCGTGTTAGGTGTCAGGCCAACAATAAAGCGAGAAGCAGATAGAGTTACGTTCAATCTCAACAATTCAAGTTATGCACACGGAGCAAACGGACTTGAGTTACTCCAATATGTGCCGGGGGTAAAAGCCTCACATAATTCCATTGGAATCATCGGAAAGGGGTCGGTCAAAATATTCATAAATAATCGTGAAACAAAACTTACTTCCGATGACCTGATAAATCTACTTAAAAGTTATAACGCAAGCGAGATTGAAAAAATAGAGGTGATAACGACTCCGCCTGCACGATATGATGCCGAAGGTAATACAGGTATTATTAATATTATCCTGAAAACAATTCCTCAGAATTTTTTTGGTGGAACAGTCTCTTATACAGGATACTACCAAAACTTTGAAGAAGTTAAAGCATATGATAATTATTCTTCGCTGAATCTAAAATACAACAAATCTGCCTTTTCTTCATTCGTGAATGTCAATTATTCAAATGGTGAGAGTGGCTATATAGAATCAAATAACATAAATTATCCTGAGCAACTATGGAAAAATCGCATGATTACAATAGCTAACAACAAACCGGTAAATATTAGAGGAGGCTTTGATTTTATGTTGGACGATAAAAGTTCTATCGGTGCTCACATTTCATATAATAAAACTGACTTATTGAACACCGAAAATAATAGTTCAATCATCTACTCAACAGGATATATTATTGCTGATTCGACAATATACGGGACAAATTTAACTCATGGTGCCGGAGATAGAATAAATGCGAATTTGCATTTTGACAGAACTTTTGACTCTCTCGGCAAAAAGATGCTTTTTGATGCAGATTACCTATCTTTTGTTACCAATCGGGATAATTCATTTCGGTCGGAAGTTATTCGTCAAAATGATTCATATGCCGGTTATGGTTATGACGAACATTTATCTCGAAATATACGAGTTGTATCGTCGTTATTGGATTTCATATTGCCAATGCGCACATTATCAATAACAACCGGTGTCAAATTTTCACACACGGAAAATGATTACCGACTTAACCATATTAATGACACTAAAATCCCAAATTACGACGATAGATTTATTTATCGTGAAAATATCTTGGCACTATACGTCGATTTAGATAAAAAGATTTCAGATAAGTTTTCATTAAAAGTGGGATTACGTGGCGAGAATACTACTACAAACGGCAACTCGGTGGTACTGGGCGACAGCTTTGACAAGGGGTATTTTCGATTGTTTCCGACATTGTATGCAACATATAATCCGTCCAAAAACCACATTCTCAATCTTACTTTCTCAAATCGCATATCACGTCCCTCGTTCAATATGGTCAACCCTTTCAAACAATATGCCAACGAGTATAGTTATGTGCAGGGCAAAATTGAACTCGAACCATACTTCAGTTATAACACTGAAATAGGATATACGTATAAAAACAATCTTAATTTCTCACTTTATTACTCAATTTCCGACAATGTTTTCAGTCAATTGCTAGAACTTAACGAACAAACTAAGATCATCGGAGTACTGTGGGATAACTTCCTGACTCAGAGGCGATTTGGAATTACTAACTCATACTCGCTAAATAAAGTGGACTGGTTGCGGATATATTTTCAACACGGCTTATATTACAGTGCAAATACAAGTAGTGTAGCCTCAAACCCGGGCGTAAGTGGATGGGTATACGATGCAGTAGTGATGAGTGATTTTTATTTAAATAAAAAGAAAACTTTAGTGGCATCACTCAGCACAAACTACTCTTCACGTTCATACATGGGTAACTTGACTATGGACTCGTATGTAATGATGAACGGAGGAGTGAGGTATAACGTATTGAACAATAGGATAAACTTTGGATTTAATGTGAGTAACCTATTTAATCTCTACGCTGCTACCGGATTTATCAACTCTAACGGTATGACTATGAATATCAGGAATCACTATTCTATTCCTACGTATAGGCTATCGGTATCATACAACTTTGGCACGAAAATATCATCCAAAACAAGAACTTACAGCAATAGCGATATTACAAACCGACTTTAAAAATGAGAACTCGATTTACATTTTTTCCTCAGCTTGACTCCCGAGATTGTGGGCCGGCTTGCCTTCAAATGGTTTGCAATTATTATGGCAAGAGCATAGAGCTTCCCGAGCTAACCCAACTTCAACGTAATATGTATGCAAATCCTCTGTTCTTTAAGCCTTATCTGTTTTTGGCTTTCTGCGTGGGTACTACGGATTTTTCAATTCGGAGGTGGTGGTGCAGTTTTGATTGTGTGTCGTCTAAATGGTATGGGGTTGTATCCGAGGATTCGATATAGTTCCGAGGCGGCATCTGTGGGGTCCGAACAGATGCGTAGTTCTATTTGTTCTCCGAGTGCGTTTTCTGCTTTGGTGGTAATAGCCTTTTGGGTGGATAGAATGCGCTTTAATTCAGTCCAGTAATGAGTTATGCCTTGTAACTTTAGTTTGTGTCGAAGCGTGTTTACAATCCAGTATGATAGGAGTCCGAAGAATAGATGGGCGTCGGAGTTGTCATCTGTCTGATGGTATATGGGGCGCAATTCCAGGTCTGTTTTGAGTTGCCGGTTTGATGTCTCTATCTCTCTAATCAAGTTATAGTACTCCCACGTAGTTCGCTCGTCAAGGGAGGTTACGTTGGTGCGCAGGAAGTATGTACCAAAGCGTTGCTCAGCCTGGTCTTGGCTGATTTTGATTTGCCAGCGGATATCTAACATGTGTTCGGGATTCTCACCCGAGCGTATGTAGTCTATTTGATAATACTTGGATACAGAGGGGTATTTACCGAGTGCACGTCCAACACGCTCCACCACCTTGTCGTATCTCTTTGTGCCTCCTTTTGCCGTAAGAGCGTTGCGTGCCTTTGTGAGTTCAAGCTCGAAACGCTCTCGCCACTGTTGGTTCATGGAATGTTCGGTCATTGCTTTGGCGGGGGAGGTAATGCGAAGGTAGAAGTCGCCTCCCTCCCGGTGCTCGACTTGGGCTATAGTAATGGGACGCTTGCGACTATCAAATACCGTAACAGAGCGACCTTCCTCTTTGAGAGTATAATCTTTGAGCTTGGTTCTGCTGACACAAAGGTAATTATATCCTCGTTCTTTGAGCAATCCGAGATTGGCTTCCGTGGCTATTCCTGCATCGATGACCACCATAACTTTCTGATTGGGGTTTGTCGAGACCGGATTCTTCGAGATAATGCCCTCCACCATCGCCGATAGTGAATCGGGGTCGGCTGTGTTGCCGGCAAGGATTGAACTGTATCGGATAAAGCCTTCAGTATTGATTGCCAAGGCGAGGACAAGAAGGCGACAGTCTGAGCGTTTCTCCTTCGAGCGACCAAACTTTGCCTTCTTTGAGCCTGTCTTGCTACCCTCGAAATAGAAGTTGGTCAAATCGAAGAGCATCACCCGGTTAGTGAGATTAAACAACGAGTCGGTGCGAGAGCACAGATGACGCTCTAGCTTGTCTTTCAAGGCATAAAGCGATGGAGCAGCCGCATATACCTCGCGCTGAGTCGGGCAGTCGCCAAACTGACCCGTCAGAAGCTCCATTGCGGCAGAATTCTCGTCGAGTATACGTAGTGCCGCCCATTCCGATGGGGAATATACAGTCCGGATAATCAAGGATGCCAGTGTAGAATTTATCTTACGCTCCGACCATCCTTCGCGTCGCAGAAATGTGTCGAGCTGTAGTTCGCGTATCGCCTGAAGGCATACATTCTCTGCACCTGCCTCACGTGCATCTGTATGCTGTATTGTGTTGACATCTATTAATTTGCGGGCTTTGCGTTCTGCCTCATCATAACTTGCCCGTGCGGAATCAATCTTGCCGCTACCCTTTATCTGACTCCAAAACTTCTCGATGTATCCACGAACCTTTTCACTGTACTCTCCTCTGGGATCGGCAGTAAACATCGCCTGCTGAGCTGGGATATACGCACTCTGCTCCATCATATAGGTCAGACCGCGGCGAATCTGCACAATCTCATCGCTACACAAATCGGGAAGGTAACCCGGAGTCAACATTACACGGGTATGCACACGTCCTATAACGTCACGGAAGGACTCCTTGATTTTATAATAAGGGAGTTCCCTGCCGTGCTCGGGGCTCACGCGTATGTTCGATGTGAAGTACATGCCCGCTAAGGTACAACATAAAATTTACTCCCGTGGGTATTACAAAGCACTTCACCAAATAAGCATCTTCTGAAAATCAACTCAATAGTATGAAATCACCCCCGTTTTTGAGCAAAAAAACACCGAAAAAACTTTTTGGCGTTGAAGTTGGGCTAAGAGATTTGTGCTTTCAAGGAAATCTCGGAGTCTCGCTGCTGAGCATTAGTAGTGCAGCTGAAAAAATCGGATTAAGGACAATTGGAGGAAAATTGACTTTCGAAAAGTTGGTTGAAAAAACACCTCTCCCGTGTATAATATATTGGGATCAGAAACATTTTGTAGTAGTTACAAAAGTAGTAAAAACCCAAAAAGGTCATAAAGTATTAGTCGCAGATCCGGGCAAAGGTCTAATTTGGTACGATGATGAAGAGTTTAATCACCATTGGATAGGCACACTATCCAATGGTGAGTCAAAAGGAGTTTTGTTATTATTAGAACCGACACAACTCTTTTATGAAAATTCGTGCAGCAGAAGTCTTAATCCAAATAGATTACGGTTCTTATGGCGGTATGTTAAAAAGTATAACAGGTTTGCATTCCAGTTGATTCTCGGGCTATTATTCGGTAGTATTTTGCAACTTACATTACCATTCTTGACACAAGCAATTGTCGATACCGGTATTAAAGAACAAAATCTCAATTTTATATGGTTGGTATTAATAGCTCAATTAATGTTAATTTTCAGCCGCTCTGCAATAGGATTTTTTCGAAATAAGATACTATTGCATATCAGTACTCGAATCAATATTTCATTGATTTCAGATTTTTTTATCAAATTGATGAAATTGCCAATGAAGTTTTTTGAGACAAAACTTATGGGAGATTTAATCCAACGAATCGAAGATCATCGTAGAATAGATCAATTTCTAACAAACCAAACCATAAATTTAATTTTCTCAGGATTCAGTTTAATTGTATTTGGAATTGTACTGCTAATATATAGTTTTCAAATTTTCATTGTTTTCTTATTGGGTAGTGTAATATATGGTTTATGGATAACAGTATTTTTACATAAAAGAAAGATTCTGGACTATAAGACATTTGAACAACAGGGTAAAAATCGCAATATAGTTTATCAACTCATTAATGGGATGCAAGAGATAAAACTACAGGGGTGCGAACAACGTAAGAGGTGGGAGTGGGAAGATGCACAAGCAGATTTATTTGACATAAATCTCAAATCTTTAACCCTGCAACAAAATCAAGATGCAGGGAGCATTCTAATTAACGAACTAAAAAACACCCTTATAACTGTATTGGCAGCTACATCAGTGATTAATGGAGAACTTACCTTGGGTATGATGTTGGCTGTTCAGTATATCATTGGTCAGCTAAATAGTCCAATTGAACAAATGATGACCTTTATTCATCAATGGCAAGATGTGTATAATACTTCCCTCTATTCGGACAGTTTTTGTATCTGCTTAAGATAGTATTTGTTTCTTTGCTCTCGGGTTATTGTTAGTTGTTGTTTTAGTGTTTGTTTCATTTCGTTGCCCTTAAGGGCAACGAAATGAAACAAACTTTTTCTATGCCGCCGTCATATAGACCTCACTCGGAGTCTTGTATTCAAGCGATTGATGTAGCCTTTCGGTGTTGTAAAGACGAAAATAGTCAGTCAAGCCATCATATAACTCTTTGCCGCTGCCGGGGTTCGACAGGTAAATATACTCATATTTTACGCTGCGCCACAACCTTTCGACAAAAATATTATCCAAAGCCCTACCTTTACCGTCCATACTTATCTGTATCTCATTTTCTTCAAGTATCTTAACGAACTCCTTGGCCGTTAACTCACTCCCTTGGTCGGTGTTGAATATCTCCGGCTTGCCGTATCTGGCAATAGCCTCTTTGAGCAACTCTTGGCAGAACTCGCTATCGTGAGTATTGCTTATCCCCCAAGCCAACACAAAGCGCGAATGCCAATCAATGATGGCGCACAGGTACATATAACCTCCATTCATTGGGATATAGGTGATGTCGGTACTCCAAACCTGATTTACCCTGTCAATAGTTAATCCTCGCAATAGATAGGGGTATATCTTATGCTCCTTATTATGCCACGTGGTGTTAGGCTTGGGGTAGATAGCACTGATGCACATATCCCGAAAGTAACGACGCACTCGCTTAGGGCTTATCGTAAAACCCTTCTTTCGCAAGTGTTCAGTCATCCGCTCGACACCATAGAAAGGCATTTTGGTATAGGTGCGGTCTATCTCTGCTTTAACAGCAAGCTCATCTGCACTTGCTCTTCCTTTGCTCGCATAGTATATGCCACTGCGGCAAATGTTTAGCAATATGCACTGCTGAACTAAACTCAGCCGAGGATGATTCTTTTCTACCATCTCTCTACGCTCGGCTAACGAGATTTGAGTAGCTCCCACTTTTTTTTTAAGAACTCGTTCTCTATCTCAAGCTGACCAATCTTGCGATAAAGATTGTTCTCTACCTGCTCATCAGACTTGACTTTACGCTCCTTGTCAGTCGAGAAAATGGCGGTCGCTCCCTCCTTGAACTGCTTCTTCCATACCCCAACCTGCGTCGGATGAACTTCATAAATCGAAGCAATCTCATTGACCGTCTTCAAGCCCTTGATAGCTTCCAAGGCTACTGCCGCTTTGGTCTCTGCCGAAATCTTTTTCCTCATAGTTTGTCTCATTTTTTATGAGACCAAAGATAACCAAATTATAGCTTAAACTGCTGTCCTATTTTTGGGGAGTATTATACTTTTCTCTTAGTGTGACTAGTGCTACACGATAAAGCCTTTGCTAAGGAGTATTTGAGCAATCTGAACGGCATTGGTAGCCGCACCCTTGCGGAGATTGTCAGCCACAACCCACATATTCATCGCCTGCGGATTCGAGAGATCGCGACGCAAACGTCCCACAAAGACCTCGTTGCGGTGTTGGCAAAAGCGCGCCATCGGGTACTCGCCTTTAGCCGGATTATCCTGAACTACAACGCCTTGAGAGTTTTCTAACAGTGCTCGCACATCCTCCATCGTAAAGGGCTTTTCAACCTCCACATTGATAGATTCAGAGTGCCCCCCAACCACGGGAACGCGAATTGCCGTGGGGCTAACTGTGATTGAGGGGTCAAGGATTTTATGCGTCTCGTTCACGAGCTTCATCTCCTCTTTTGTGTAACCATTCTCAGTAAAGGTATCACACTGCGGAATGCAGTTCTTGTCAATGGTATATGGGTAAGCCATTTCACAGTCTATCACCCCCGCACGCTCATTCTCCATCTGGCGCACAGCTTTCACACCCGTACCTGTAATTGCCTGATAAGTAGAGACAACGATGCGCTTAATGGTATACTCTCTGTGTATTGGGGCGAGTGCGACGAGCATTTGGATTGTCGAGCAGTTGGGATTCGCGATGATGTAATCGTCCTTGGTGAGGCTATCTCCATTTATTTCGGGAATAACAAGTTTTTTAGTTGGGTCCATCCGCCACGCCGAGCTATTATCCACAACGTAGCACCCCGCCGCCGCAAATCGAGGTGCCCAATCCAACGAAGTCTGCCCACCTGCCGAAAAGATAGCCAACGCAGGCTCCATACTCAGACCCACCGCCGGAGTTACCACCGTCCACTCCCTGCCGCCAAACGCAACTTTTTTCCCCGCCGACCTCTCGGAGGCTATGGGAATCAACTCTGTAACCGGAAAGTTCATCTCGGCAAGAACCTCCAACATTACGCCACCGACCAAACCGGTAGCTCCAAAAACTGCAACTTTCATATTGTTTTGTTTATATTTTTCGCGAAACAAAAGTAGTAATTTTGTTTAATTAAATACACGCTTGTTAAATATTACTCTGATTTGTGTGATTTTGTATATTGTTTATAGGAGCGATAGCTAAAATAGCTGAATACTAAAAGGAGCGGGTAGAATATGCAAAATAAGGTGAGCAGAAATGAAAAGTCGAAAACAGGCTCAAAAAACATTAGCAACACGGCAAGGTAGATTGCTCCGGCAGCTCCGACGCTAATAAATAATATTTTAGAAAGGAAATAGGTAACTGCATCATCATCAGTGGTCACATAGCTGTTATTAATTCTTGCACGAACCCACCCAACCCGTTTTCTCAATCGATTGAAAGCCACAAAATAGACTATCCAATAGGGAATCATAAATATTGTGAATTTGCCCGACAACTCGTCTGTGGAAATTAAAAAGATGAGTGGCACAATTACCATCATAGGAACTATCACTCGGTGAAGAGTATATTGGAGATAGGTTTTCATCGGTTTTCGCAATAACATTTATAGCTTGAGTAGTCGGCAACGGAGAATAGCAGAGCAATAAAAAGGGGTATGCCCGTGATAGTCCAAAATAGAGGCAGAGTCGCCCGCGTCATCACCCCCTCCCTCTACTGAGCATATATTAACCCGACACTCCCCCACTGTCTCAAAGGTGCGACCAAGTGAATATTGAAGGTATGTTTTCATAGTGAAAATAATGTAGTGCTCGCCCCGCACTTACCGCGGGGCATTAATTATAACGTAGTATTGAATCACTAAAATTGAAAATATATAAACGGTTGCACATCAGCCGACTTAATATGCATCACCACATATATTATCAAGGTAATAATGACCGCCTTTGCCCAAAGTGGTACGCGCCCCAAAAACCGTTCGGCTACCATCTCGCTGCTGCGGGGCGCAAAATGCAGCAAGTAGCCCAACCCAATAAGCACCAAAACACCCCAATAAGCCCTCGCGATTTCTGCTGCGTTTACCACTGAGAAGTTCGTAAAAATTTGTGAAAGTATCTCTCCCCCCGCAGCCATATTCTCGGCACGGAAAAAAATCCACGCAAAACATACTATATTGAAAGTCAAGAAAATCCCCACAACGCGCCACACTCTCTTCATCTCCATACCGCTCACCTTCATCCGCGGGAAAGTGCCGAGTGCACACTTTTCCGTAGCCAGCGCCACGCCGTGAATACCACCCCAAAGCATAAACCTCCACGCCCCACCGTGCCACAAACCTCCGAGCAGCATAGTGACAATCAGGTTAATATAGGTTCTAATCTTACCCTTACGATTGCCACCAAGCGAAATGTAGAGGTAATCCTTGAGCCAACTCGACAGCGATATATGCCATCGCCGCCAAAACTCCGTAATAGTTGCCGACTTGTAGGGCGAGTCGAAGTTGGGATTGAAGTAGAATCCCAACAGCAGTGCAATCCCTATTGCCATATCAGAATAGCCCGAAAAGTCACAATATATCTGCATAGCATAGCCATAAACACCCAAAAGATTCTCCAGACCGCTGTACAGCATCGGCGCATCGAAGATGCGGTCTACGAAATTAAGGCTTATATAATCCGAAATTATCGCCTTTTTGAAGAGACCCGAAACAATGAGAAAGACACCGCGATTAAACATTTCGGGCGTTACAACCACCGGATTTTTTGTGATTTGCGGCAGAAAGTCTTTGGCACGTACAATAGGCCCGGCAACCAACTGCGGAAAGAACGAAAGGTAGAAAAGATAATCCACCCAACGCCTGACGGGCTCAATACGACCACGATATACATCAATGGTATAACTCATTGACTGAAAGGTAAAAAACGAAATTCCGATAGGCAGAAAAATATCACCCGTCGAAATCCGTCCATCAAATAACTCATCTATGGTCTCCGCTATCAGGTTCGTATATTTGAAGTAGCAGAGGATTCCGAGATTGATACAAACACCTATGACTACAAGCATTTTACGCCTCCACTGCTCAGCCGCCCCACTGAGCAGCCAACCAAGGGCGTAATCCGAGAGCGACAGCCCCACTAAAATAAGAAGATACCAACCGCTGGTCTTGTAGTAGAAAAAGAGCGAAAAGCAGACCACATATAGTATGCGGAGGTTGAGCTGCCTTTTGAGCATCGCATAACCTGCCGTGAATCCAAGAAATAGAAACAAAAATAGACCACTCGAAAAGATGAGCGGCTCGCCGTTGTTGTAACTCAACAAATCTAAAATTTTCTCAAACTCAAATTCCATATCTACCTCAAAGAGTCTAACTTAAAACCTCCCAAGCGGTCAGGCAGTACGAGTGCCGGAGTGGAGAGGGTGGTGAATGAATCCTTGCGAACAATGTTTCGCTCAGCCCAGCGCGTCGCGGCATCTTCGAGAGATTGAGCCAACCGGCGGGCTATGACCCTTCCACCCTCATATCGTATGTGAGTGTAGTCCTTTGATGCAAAGTTATTTTTGACGAAAGTTATCATCGAATTTTTGCCGCCCATAGCTTCGTAGGTATTCCAAAAGGCTACTCCACTTTCGCGCGCTGCACGCCGTTGCGCCTGCGCCATCTTCTCTACAACTGCCATCGAAACCATCTCGCCATTGACATTCTGCGCACGGTCACCTACACCCATAATCATAATCGAAGCATCGGGAAAACAGCTCTTCACAAATGCCACAACTCGAATTAACTGGTTTGAATAGTTGGTATAGTTGGTCACCTGAGGCGACATAGCGTTCAACCCATATTGCAGAATTATCAAATCGTAGGGCAATAGTCTGTTGAATTGGCTATTAATCTTGGCATTGGTGCGTGTGAGCTGTATTCCGCTACTGCCGCGAATCGAGTAGTTGTCCACAGTGACCCCCATATCGCTTTCCATCTCAACACCATATCCGATGAAACCATCAGCATTGCTCACCGACACACTCATATTCTCGATGAGCGAATTGATGTTTATCTCCTGAAGATTTGCAGAAGGATCAGGGGTGAATATCTGTTGCAAGGTGTCGTTTATACCAACCGTAATGGTGCTATTTTTTTGATTGATAAACAATATCTTAGCCTTGGGATAATATCGGAGATTATCACGAAAGGAGACCCCCTTGAATGTGGCTTGCGCTTGCTCTTGGGCGGTTACGAACAGACCGGCAACGGTAAAGTATTTGCTCATTTCAGACTTTGCGTTGGCACTGTTGGCAAGGTTATAGGTGGTAAAACCCTCGAAGGTGTGCCCCACGGTCGCCCTAAAACCTGCTATTGGAGATGCAAAGGAGACGTATCCTACGCCGCTGCCACCGTATCGTTTTTGAAGAATCTCGCGCAGGTCAGCCGTAAAGATGTCGCCCTCGATAAATGAATCGCCCATAACAGCAATCCTAACAGGGCGCGAGAGGGTTTCACGCCCGTTGAGTGCCACGAAAAAGTTGGCTAACGTGCTGTCGGCACTCTCAATGACTACCTCCTCGCTCGTGTCCGTAAATCGGTCCTCGCGCTGAGTATTGGGACGCTTACCTTTTGCGGGCATAGGCTGCTCCTGCCAATGGGCATATGAGTTTGTTGTCCAAGAGGTTGTTTTGAGCTCCGTTGTATCGGAATAAGAACGTTTCGGCACAATCTCCATAGTGTCCGTAACGGGAAGATTAGCAGAACTATCTATCGGAATATTGGCTTGGAAACCTGCTCCGCTCTCATTTTCGGATATTTTTGTTATTTGCGAAAGGATACTACGCCGTGGCAACTCCAGTCCAAAAAGATTGAGCGGGGGAATAAAAGCTGTGGCAACAAGTAGTATGATGACGGTGAGAGACAGAACGAATGGGTACGCCACGCAGTTATTGTCTCTCTCCTTGCTAATAGTCTTCATAAACGTAACTAAAAATCGCTGCGAAGATACTAAATTACTTCTAAAAAACAATGAGAGAATAAGAAAGAGGGTTCAGTTTTCTCTCACGACTTTTTACGAGTTACTTGATCCACCGATTCTTGGCTGGTGCTATCGCCGTCTGACCCGCAAATGATGTTATAAAACACAATAAAACAGAAGTATATCTAAAATAAATTACAGCTTTTAGCCATTTTTTTACAGCTTTTATTGTGATTATTATTCCGACCTTTGCGCCGCTAAATGCGAGAGATTGCATCTGACCAAAGAAAAAGTTAGAAATTTAAATTTTCAAAGATGGCTTTGTATGTGTAGAGAGTTGGGATAAGTAGTGGATATTCTTAGGGGGACTTCTAAAAATTCATAAAATTCCTTCAGGGGGCTCTATCGTGTAGATAATTTTGATTTGTTTCATACATCTTTTGCATTCATCATCAGGGTTCTACGCCCGATATCACCAAAGGATAATCAATTCAAAATCTGTATGAAATAAATTGAGAGTTTTCAAAAATGAATTACAGGAAATTCACTTAATTGTGTTAATACACATCAATACTGTATTTGATATGGCAGTTTTTCAAGATGAATCACATAGCGAACAACTGTTAGGTATTTGGAGTAAACTGGGTAGCTTTCAGTTGGAAATGGGGGCAAATGCAATGGTAAACTACATTGAAAGGTACACTTTCAAGCAAGACGGAACAGGAACGCACTCGTATAAAGATGATTCTGAACTGCCGACGCAGGATACTTTTTGCGAATTTGAATTCTACGTGGAGCACAATCAAATTGTTTTTCAGTCAAGCGGTTCATTCTATGATTATGCAGCCATAGATTTCAAGATGAATGGTAATGAACTGACATTCGATTATAACGGGGTCGAGGAGGTATATATTAAAGAGCGTTCGTATACGGCTGATGTATAAAAATAGTGATTAATATAATGTTGATTGTAACAAGATTGGGTGTAATTGCCTGCCGATATTTGGTGAAGGGGTACTATGAGAATAGATATATTTCCGCTCCGGAGATTGCCGAATATCATAATATGAATGTACGTGCCCTGATGCCTGCCTTGCGTCAATTGACCCGGATGGGAATACTCAGAAGCCGCGTTGGTGGCAAAGAACCCGGATTCATCTTCGCCAATGACCCGGCGGAGCTAACCTTATATAAGATATTGAATGTTTTGGAGGGTGATGCTCAATTTAATTGTTGCAAAGAGTTAATGCCTAACCTAAGATGTGACTGTAAGGATAAAACCCTATGCGGAGTATTTTCTTTTTTCAGCGGAGTGATAGACGGTGCCTCTGCCAGATTACGTACTATATCGGTGGCTGATTATGCCGGAAGAGTAACAATAGGATTACCACAACACCTTGAATAAATTGACATAAACTAATTATTAGCATACCAACAGATAACAGTATTTGCGCACATATTAACTCGGCATACTGCCTACGGGAGAGGGAATGCCCGATTTTACGCCCTAGAAAATCGGCTCAGCAAACAACTCGAATCACTAATAATAAGCCACTTACAAAAGTATTCACAAATGAAAATATTAGGTTACATAAGAACAATATGCTTTTTAATTACATTGGTGAATTTATTTACAAATGCACACGGGCAGACAATATCATTTCAACGGGAAAGTGATGTGCTGGTGGGTACATATAAGGACAACCACTCGGCACTATCGCAGATAGGGGTCATAATCAGAGAAAATAAAGTAGATATCCTGAACGGTTGTGGATATATAGAACTTGCTTCTGGGGTGAACACAGAATTTTTGTCTGATAATTTTGTTTTGAATAATGGGGCGATACAAGCATCCGTTGTCAGAGCCTACTTGAGTGCCAAATACGGATTAAACAAAAGCACCAATTTCGTATTTCGGTATGAGGGTGGCAATGAATCGAACATAGTAAAGGTGTGCTATGTAAAGGGTTCTGTTCCTGCATCGGCACAACAAAATATCTACTACACACAAATAAGCAGAAAAGATATTAATGCTGTCAGCAACATTATTGCCAAGTACGGCGACAAAATCCCTACAATTTCCCACGCAGACAATGCGAAAAGTGCGGCATCGCCAACTCAGAGTCCGCAAACGAACGCAATAAAACAACCTGCTGAATCTGTGATTTTCTTCCGCCACGGCAGCGAGACCATTTATAGGGCTTACAAAGAGAATGTTGCAGGTATGGAGTTGATAGCGGATAATATCAAAGAGCGCCTTGATGATATTCAGTCAGGACAAATGGCGATAAATCTCACGTCATTTATCCCTGCCGAGCAAAGGCGTAATCCGGCAGCAATAAACCTCGCTTCACTACGTGCGGCGATGGTTCGCCAGTGGTTGATGAATAATATTAAGGGCATTAACGAAGAGAATTTCCGTTTTGCGGTATCCACCGACAACAACGAGTCTGTTCGCGTTGAATGCTCACCGGCAAATGGTAACTCACATAATAGTAAAATATATTTCACGAAAGAGAAGCAAAATCAAGAGAGAATATCCGAAGTCTTGTCGTGGTACAAAACATCACCAATGGCATCATCAGATATGGAACTTGGTGATTATGATATGGATTTTGTCAATCCCGATTTAGACCCTACCGAGATAACAATAATCACGGGAGGCGAAGATGACAAGATTCATATGACCATCTATTTCCGTTTAGATAAAGACCTTATCGACCCCACCTATCTAACCAACACCCGTACTCTGAATGCTATTGACTCCCTGATGAGTCTCAAGAGTGCCGAGTACATTGACACATTACGTATAACTGCATTTGCGTCGCCCGAAGGGCCTCCTGTTTATAACCAGAAACTTTCTGAGAGACGTGCCGAATCCTTCAGACAATACATTCTGAATAGGTATCCGAAATTCTCTATTTCGTCTGTTCTCGCCCTGGGTAAAGGCGAGAACTGGGAAGGTTTTCGTCGTTTGGCAGAAGCCGACACTAATTTGCCGCGAAAAGCCGAGATACTATCCATCATAGACAATCCGAATCTCACCCTCACTCAGCGTGAGGCAAAAATAGTCAGCCTTGATGGTGGTCGCATATATAGAGATTATATATACCCCCAATACTACCCCAAGCTGCGTAGTGGAGCATCACTGTTTGTAATCTACAATCCGGCGATGCCTGTAGATATAAATTTTGAACCTGTTGCATTGTCTGTTGTCGATCCTGAGCCTGAGCCTGAGCCCGAGCCCATAATTGAGCCCGAGCCTATCATTGTAGAGGTGGCAGAGGAGCCCATTTATAAGTATATCCGTCCGTTTGCACTCAAAACGAACTTACTCTTTGATATTGCCACTTTGTTTAATGTTGAGCTTGAGATTCCATTGGGCAAGCGTTTTTCGGTGTTGGGTGAGTGGACTTTTCCTTTCTGGGGAGGATTAGGTAACCGTGGCGGGGTAGCTCCCATTCCTGTCTACTCGGAAAAATATACCCTCCAGATGCTCTCGGGCGGATTGGAGCTCCGTTATTGGTTTCCAAGAAGCAAGACATTAGAACAGAAGGCAACTAAGTGGGGCGACTACAACCCTTTGAACGGTTGGTTCGTGGGTACATATGCAGGAATGGGGTTGTACGATTTTCAGTTTGGTGGCGAGGGGATTCAGGGCGAGTTCTTTATTGCTGCCGGTATCAGCGGTGGTTTCGCTCACCCCATTGGTAAATACCTACATATGGAGTACTCCGTGGGGGTTGGTTATCTGCAAACTGAATATAAAAACTACACTCCTATGGATGGGCACAAGGTGTATCAATATCCGGGGCGATATACTTGGTTTGGACCTACCAAGGCAAAGATTTCGCTTGTGTGGATACCCCGATTTAGGGTAAAGAACAGTAAAGGAGGTGATAAATAATGAAGAGTCTGAGGTATTTATTGATGCTAATCGTATCGGCTATAATATTAAATAGTTGTTACCGCGATGAATTATGCTACCTGCACCCCGATGGTGTAATGATAGAGTTACAGGTGGATTGGAGTTATTCACGGCTTTTGCCCAACAGTGCGACACTGGTCATACACCGTGCCGATGGCAGCCACTACAAGACGTTGGAGATGGAGAATCCTCGCAAACAACTCATTGACCTGCCCGTGGGGGAGTATCACCTGACGGTCGTAAACGAGTCAATAAGTGACGATGGACCGCACGCTGCAACGCTTGCCTATCGGAACATTGATAGGTGGGAGAAATTCGAGGTGTTCTCAAGGGATGATTATTTGATAGACGGCGGTGGATATATCTCCTCCAAGGGCAAGACCCCATATCGTGTTAGTCCCGACACCTTGGGTGTGGATAGGATAATGAACCTCAGCATTACTCAGGATATGATAAATCGTTACCATATCCACCCCACACCCGAGGATGAGGCTAACCATTTCAAGGCAGATACTATAATTTATATGTTGCCAAAGAGACCATTTTCGGTAACTAATATGAAGATTAATTTTATCAATTTCAAGGGTTACACTATATCCAAGCTCTATCCTCCTATGCTTTATGGTATGGCAGAGAGCTACTATTTGTGTACAAATAGATATTCGACTCACGCCATCAATCACGCGATAAATTTAGCCCCTAAATTAGCCACACGAGTAGGCGCAGATACAACATCATACATTGGTTCGTTTACGGTCATCGGACTTTTAGACGGGCTACACCCCGGACAAGCCATAAATCCCGACTACCGACTTCAGATAAGATTGCTGCACCAAGGGGGCGTTGTAATTAAGGATATCGACCTCCATCGGGAGGCTATAATGGAGATTATCAAAGAGCCCGACCACGACCACCCCGAAGACCACATCAACATAGAGGTAGATATAGAATTGGAGGAGTTGATAGAGACGGGCGAGGGTATGGATGCCGAGCTGGAGGATTGGGACGACCACGATGTTCCACTGGATGCACCCAACATCGTCTTTTTCAACCCGAACGGTGGCATAGGCAATGCTTATTGGAGTCGCGGAAATATCGGAACTACAATCATTGTGCCTACTCCCGTGTTTTTACCTCCAACAGGGGGTGAATTCAAAGAGTGGAATACCAAGGCGGACGGCACGGGAGTGAGCTATCTGCCACCCACGACAGTTATTATGCCCCGCGGCGGAGTGATACTTTATGCTATCTGGCAAAAGAAGAGTTAGACGATAATGGTTATCAAAAATCAGGTAGTATCAAATTTATTAACGCACTATTAAATTAATATCAAAAAAAGAAAACCTTATTAAAACCAATTTTATTAACAAAAAAAACAAAAAAATGAAGAAAATCTTGATGTTTGCGGCAGCAGCAACGGTAGCGTTGTCTAGCTGTCAGAAGAACGAAATCCTCGAAAACGAGGTACCACAGGCAAACGACGGAAAAATCAAATTCTCGTCAATCCAAAACCTCACAACCAAGGCAGCTCCCGGTCACGCTATGGAGAGCACCGATGACTTGCGTGCATTGGGTAACTTCAAAGTAGTGGGTTATGGCACGGCAGCACCAATCGAGAATGTTGCTTATGTTACTGCTTCTCCGCAGTATAACGGTAGCACTTGGGAGTACACCAACGAGCCATATTGGCCTCAACAAGCACTGAACTTTATGGCTTATGCTCCAATGGGTACTTCCAATTCAGCAGGTGTTACAGGTACGGACGTAGCAGCAACCATTGCTGCCACAGGTATCACTAAAGATGGCTTCACCGTTGGTACTACTAATAACTCTCAAATCGACTTCGTTGTAGCTAAAGAGCTTGGCAAAACCAAAGAGAACCGCACAATGTTGAAGTTCAAACACGCTTTGACACAAGTAAACTTCAAGGCGATGGTTGTAAATCAGATAGGTGGCGTCGCTATTCCTGCAGATGACCAACTTAAAGTCTCTATCTCTGGTGTTTCTATCAACAACATCCAATCCAAGGGTAACTTTGCTTGGACTGCTGCAACCACCGGTACGAACAATACCATTCAGCAAAAGGCTTGGGGCACATTGACTGACGGCATCGGCTACTCGGCTGACCCATCAACCCCTTTCACCACATTGGGTACAGGCACAGCAGGTACAGTTGCTAATGCTACAACTATCAAACAAACTGGCGACAACCTCTCATTGTTGATGATTCCTCAGGACTTCAACGCTTGGGACCCTCAGGTGAAAATCTCAGACAACGACGCAAATGCAAAAGGTGCATACGTGAAGTTGATGGCTAAAATTTGGGTAACAAGAGGTGGTAATAATGTTGTTCTTCACGGTAAATTCAATGGCGTGGCTGGAGAAGAGAGCGACCTTTCAAAATACACTGAAATGCCTATCTACATTCCTGTTTCCTCATTGGGTACTGATGTGAACGACGTTACTAATGCTCCTCTTGGTCAGTGGGTACCCGGTCGTAAGATTAACTACATCATCACATTCGGCGACCGCACATCAGGCTCTGGCGGTGGTGGCTGGACAGACAACGGCGAAGACGTAGACCCAAAACCGGTTCTTATCCCTATCCGCTTCACAGTTGCTCTCGAGGACTGGGTTGAACAAGATGTACCTCTTCTTACTGCTGATGTTATAGGTAACACTTCATCTCCTCTTACAACATCTTTCATCAAGGGTTACTCAGACCAAGTGCTTAACGACATCAAGGGTGCTCAATATCCTAAGTCATTCCAAGCTAAGGTTAATGTAAACAGCACTAACACTGACGCTCTCACTGCTAATGTTAATGTATCGGTAGCTGATTTCCTTTCGGTTGCTAATCGTCAATGGTTCCGTCCGGGTAGTACAATCACTTGGAGTGTTAAAACTGCTGATTGGAGTACTTTCGGTTTAGCAAATACAGATTTTGCCGCTTCAAACGGTTGGGCAGTGGTAATTGACAACACTCCTGCAAACCCTAACGCTAAGACTGTAACTTTGACAAAAACAGCTGAATCTTCAATCACTTGGAGTTCATTGTTCGCCGACATCGACCAATTCACTTTGGCTATCCAAAAGAACATCGAAGGATTGGCTGCTCCCGCGGTTTGCTCTTACACTGTGAATGCTGCTAAAAACGCTGTTACTCTCGCTAAAGACGAGTACCTCGAAACAGGTTACCTAAACTCTGTTACAGTTAGAGATAATGCTTCGGCAACAAGTACTGTTGCTTATGTATTCAGCAACATAACATTCGGTAGCTACAAAATCACTATGGACATTCCTTCTAACTGGACATACGCTGCATCTGCCGGCAATGTTCTTTCGGCTGATGGCAAACAAGTTATCGTTACCGGTGCAGGTACTGTAACTTTCACACGATAATCTAAGCGCAGATTAAACCAACACAGGGTTGCGGGGGGTGATACCCCCGCAACTCACCCAAAACAGAGAATAAACAAAGAACAGATGAAAATAATAGATAGGCTAATCTTTGGGCTATTGATAGCTGTAGCACTGACTGGTTGTGCCAAGTCGGAGATTGACATCGCACCCACCAATGACAGAATACAATTTCGCACCTCTACATTCGACACAAAAGCATCCTCTTATGTACCCGATGGCAAGGGTGCAAATATCATTACAACGATGGGTGTCTATGCCGCTACTACGGGTGAGCAAGAGTATAATCCCGCATCCCACAAGGTGAACTTTATTACCGATATGAAGGTGTCGCGCGCCGATGCCTCCTCGCCTTGGGGCTATGCCAATACCCAGTATTGGCCCGTGGGTAAGACCACCTTTTTTGCCTACTCTCCCCACACAGCCAAAGGGGCAACAATAAGCACCACCGATGCGGGTGCTCCCAAAATTGAGTTTACAGTCCAAAAATCCCAAAAGGAACAAGTCGATTTGATGGTTGCAAAACCTGCACTCAACCGCACCAAGACCGAAAATTCCGTAACAATGCAGATGCAGCACGCACTGACCAAAATCGGCTTCTCGGCAAAAATCACTCACGATGTGAGCTTGATTCCTAAGGTAGACTGGGTCAAAATATCAAAAATAGAGATTAATGGGGTCTATTCGCGCGGTACTCACAGGATGGATGGTGATGATGTTTGGACAGACCTTTCGGAGGTTGTCCCCGTAGAAAACCCTTATCATCTGGACAATATTACGGATGCGAGCGGTAGTGGCGGACTGCGAGATATTGAACTTACCCACACCGAATACACAAATATTACAGCCGACGATGGCTACTTGTTGATGATGCCGCAAGTGCTATCGGGACTACGAGACGGGTTGAGTACTAAGCTAAAAGTGTGGGTAACGACCAGTTATGAAGCCACAGAGGGAGATAGCGGATTCTTCACCGACCCCATCGAGTTTATGCTGGAGGCAACAGCCCTCGATTGGAAACAGGGCGAGGCTATCAACTATATGATTAATATAGATATGACCGATTTGGCAACCAAAAAGGCTACTCTTGAGGCAAAGGTTACCGAGTGGCAGGAGGTTGGTTCAGACTTGGAGATTCTCCAACGAGAACTCAATGCAACGCGCCTTTGGGCAAAGGTGTGGGGAGGGGCGGTTACGCGCATCTACTTCTGGAGCAACCAGCCATACGTGTGGATTGAAAACTCGGAGATATACGGAGGGACATCATCAACGGATTTCCCTGCATCACCACGTGTGGGCGAAACTGTAAATCAACACTTTCGCGAGATTGGTTATCAATTTAATATGGCTGCAATTAACGCAGCCACAGACAAGAAGGCAGTGATAGATGCACAATACGGCGCATATAACAATGTCAAAAACTTTCACTATGACCCCTCGACTGGTAAGGGCTATTTCGATGTTGAGAATGTCACAAATTCGGGAGCTCCTGAGAATCTCAACTACCACGTCTTTCTCTGTGCATCGAACGACAAATATATCGACAAACCACTTCGTCGCTCCATTCGCCTGAACCACATTTTGGAGAACACTCCCGCCTCGGGCAACATTTCGACCCCCTATGTGGGTACGTTCCACCGCAATAATGAGGTAGGCGAACGCATCATCACGTGGAACAACACGGGTGACTGGACGGCGGTGCTTATGGACACACCCTCGCAGGATGAGTTTGGAGGTGAATATGCCGATTATCAAAGCGTTTTGATAGACCGCCTTATGAGTCCTGCACTCGAGGCAGGTATTCTATATACGGATAATCCGGGTGATGCCGAAGATTACAATGTCTCTGAGTGGAAAAATGTTGTAGGGGGACTAGGAACAGCCGAAGGCAAGCGCTGGGTAAGTGGAACGGACAAAATATACCTTCGCGTGGGGTGGGATTCAAAAAACGTTCCGCCGCCTACTCGCAGCTCCGTATCCTCTTCCCTACGCAACCGATACGCCGTGATAAATATATATAACGGCAAACTCACAACCGAGGAACAGATAAATAGAGCTACACCCGTGGTGAGACTTTATGTGCGTCAGGGCGAAGAGCCCGATTACTTGATGAATCCCACAGGAGACTACTACTACCCCGTGCAGAACTACCAAAACTCACCGGATTGGAGCGTTATTCCCAATATTGTGACTAATGGCGTCAATATAGTCTATCCGATTAATATGCAGTCATATAGCACTCCTACGGTTCCCAAAACCGATAAGCGAGATAGGGCTGTGAAATTCTCTCCCTATAATTTGATTGACCCTAACAATAACCCTGGTTATACAAATTATAATTCCTATACTCAGGTTCCAGTGCGAGGGGCTAAGTTTGCTCAATATCCCTCACAGGCAGGATATATGTTCTTTTTGAATTACAATAGATTAGCATTTAATCCGGCAGTGCCTGATGCGGGAACGGGAATCAGTGGCGCAAGACCCTCGGATTTCTATACCAATAAACCCTGGGATGCTGAACTCGACGAAGTTGCGCCCGTAGGATTCCGCCGCCCCAGAGAGTACCAGACAGATGCCTCTATCTACTATGACTATAGAGAATCTGAGTTTGGTCAATCTTTATTCAAAGAGCCGGCAGCTATAAAGAAATTTTCAGGTTACAGTGGTAGTTATCTTATTAAGGACGGTGCGGGTTTTATCAATAGTAATCAGGGTTTGTATGCTGATGGATTTTTCGACCGCCGAAAGATTGCGGGGAGCGATAATACTGATTTAAGAGTAGGCAAAGGTAATGAGATTGCATATTTCGGTTCACTCTTTTTCAACGAAAGAACTCTTGCATCGCTTTTTTTTGCCCATTCCGGCTCAAGGTCATTCCAAGGAATAACACCGGGCGGTCTGTATAGCCGAGGAGTTGCGGCGCTATATTGGTCGAGCAATCAATCCATTCCCCACACAGATAATGGTGAAATTATTCAAAATCCAGCAAGTAACCAATATAGTTACGGCTGGGGGCTAGATATTTGGATAAATAGTACGACCTATCGTTTTGGTGTAACTATGAGAATTAGTAAAGACGAAGCCTCTCCCATTCGGTGTGTGGTGGATGATGGAGGTGGAAATTAAGAAACTGTTTAAATTTTTGAATGAAACAGAAGATGAACGCATTAAAATATGTAATAGTAAGTGGTTTGCTTTTTCTCTTTGCTTGCACAAAGAGCCAGATTGACGTGCCAGAAGAGAAACCCCTGCCCGATGGTATGACTCGAATCAAGATTCAGACCAACTTTGCGGGCTTTGCCAAGCCCACAACTCGTGGCGAGGGGATTGAGAGTAATAATGTAGAGCTGTTTTTGCTCGATAAAGATTGGAATAACGTACTCGCTGAGAGTACCACGATAAATCCCGCCACGGGAATTGTCGAAGTTACATTAACTTTTTTGGGCGAAGAGACCGACACCTATCGTGTAGTGATTATCGCCAACCCACCCGCCAAATTCAATAATGGAACTATCGACAAAAAGTTTAGCGACATTCTCTGGGGAGATATTTCAGATTACACCGCACTAAAAGAGAGGTTAAATACCTTGCCAATAGACCATTCTGGTGTTACGGGCACGGAAATACCAATGACTGGAGTTTCGGGCGAATACACAAAAAAACAGCTCGAAGAGCTAACCGCACCCATTGAGATTAACCTTACCCGAATGGTGGCAAAGGTGGAGGTTAATTCGACAGCATCTGAATTCCAGTTGGATGGAATAAGTGTATATAATGCTCCCACACGTGGTTGGTTTTTCTCGCCTACGGACTACCCCGCAAAGATGCGCGACAACACAGGTGGTTTGATTGATTATAGTTTTTCGGCATCCCCACTCTACGTTTACGAATCTCGAAAGGAAGAGAAGAGTGCCCTAATCGTAAAAGGAAGGTATAATGGAAGTGCCGTGAGTACTTACTACCGCTTGGAGGTGGACAAAGATTACACATACTCCTACAAAGATATCGATGGAGTAGTCAAAACAATGCCGGTAAAGCGAGGCGACAATTACTTTCTGCGCAACTGCCACTATCTTTTCAATATAATATCCGTTTCAGACAAGGGCTACGCATCACCCGAAGAGGCGATGGCGGGCAATGCAAACAACAGCGTGATAAGTGCATCGGTAGACGTTATAGACCTATCAAGCCACGATATTGTGGACAATGGCGAGTACTATCTTGGTGTTAGTAATTCGCGCTATTACTACTATGGCACCCTTGGGCTTTCATCGGCTAATCTCTCCATTGCTACCGTATCCCACAACGCTCCCCGGGGAGTTTCCAATATTAAAATAGAGCTCCCCACGGGTATTGAGTTAGCCTCCCCTTCGCCTTTTGCCGACAACGATGGCAGTGTGCAAAGTGGAGAATTAATGGTTAATATCACCGAATCATTCACGGGAGGTTCTATAAAACTGACCGTTGGAAGTATCACGAAAAATGTCATTGTCGAAGTCAAAGATGGATTAAACAACATTCCAAGCGGAATTTGCGACGATTTTGCAGACGGTCTGCACGTTGTTGGCGAGATAAAAGATGCCTCGGCATCTTGGGTGAAACTATCCACCTCCTCGAGTGGTTCGCTTGCTTCGGGATCATCTTACGTTACCACTGACGAGGGAGATATATATTTTGTATTTAACTCCGTGATGAATATGTCGCCACGATACACGAACATATTTCTTTCACGCCGAGATGGAGGTGGGCGAGTAAAAGTGCATTTCGGACTCAAGGATATTCCATTAGAGACTCCTCCCTCAAACGTGATAGAGGGTACTACCTATTATGCTAACAACACTTTTTCATTCATATTCAAAAATGAAGGCGATTATCCATTCATTATCGAGGCTTGGGAGGTAGACAAAAATGGCAACAAAATAGGAAGCGCGCCACTCTATCAAGAGCAGGAGGCAGACCTAAGAACAGACGTTGATAGAACCATCACCCTGCCGGATATGCCTTATGAAGTTGGCGTACAATCAGTGCAATATATAATGGTATGTACGTTCTATAATGGACAATGGTACGAAAATACATATGAATTCCAACGTGTATACGAAGGTATAGTACGTATTCTCACTGTGGGACGTACGGGAATCAAAGGTTGGGATGGCAAAGCAGGGGGTTATGGGGATACAAAGTACCAGCTTGGGAGCAAACCGCCCAGCGGAACTGATTACGCCAGTGGTTTGGGAGCGCTCCTTAGCACTTTCTTTGGCAAGGCAGGGATGCCTGTTACCAATCAATTTGAGGTCTATAATTACAACACAAGTTCAGCAGCACCGAGTCCAAATGATAACAACTTTAGAGGGCTTATTAATATCTTAAATGATAATAAGATTAATATCCTTGTCTGCTTTGCCCCTCCAACTTCAAGCTATGAGGGACCAACTGCAACACAGGTTGAAGAAATATTGGCGTGGCTCGAAGCAGACCCCAATCGCGGACTTTACTACACTTGCGACTGGGGTAACAGTATAAAAGTCATCAATAACGTAGCCTTTAACCAAAAATTCTTCGGCGTTGACGGAACATACTCAGCTTCACAATCTAACGATCTGATAAAAATATCAGAGTCAGTAGAGCCTGAAAAATTCCACAACGAGGTATTCCAAGATATTATGGTAAAGGGCAGTTACACTTCTTGGACAGCCTTCCCCGGAAATCCGGTAAACCTAACAAACCCCGCTACACGGTTCTATGGAGCTACCCCCACCTATGGCAGTATTCCATTTGATATTGTGGATAAAACAGAGTTTATACCTCTGCTATACAATAATGTCGGAACAGCGAGCGCTCCCATACTCAACGTAATTCTGGCAGTAGACCCCAAACGTCATATTGTATTCCAAGGTGAGTTGCAGTTTTTGCAAGGAGGGGTTGCCAAGGATGGTACTCACTATCTCAACCCTTATGCCTCGTCAGGATACCTGGGATTGAAGAGTACGACTAATGGTGATTTTCCCAAACTGATGGCGAACCTGTGGGAGTGGTTTATGAAAAAGGTGGCTCTGGGGAAATAAGCTGTCTGCAAAAATTTGTTATTTAGCTCTACCGGTGGCAATAAAGTTAATTAAAACGTTGATATTGTTTATAATATCTCAGAGTATCACCTCCTCCCCTGCCGCAGAGTGATAATAGGGTCTATGACGATACATATCAATGCGTTAAATAGGCTTGTGACAGCGTATCGAAAAATCGGTAGATAGATAAATCAAAAAATCCGCCTCTGTTTAAGAGGCAGATTTTTTTTTTGATAAACTATGATAGGAAGCGATTCATAGGCTGCCCGAGCAATAATAGTCCATTTGGAAGTGTTTAGCACGCTAATTATCATCCGGATAACTTACAATACTACCTGCTTTTAACTGGTAAACAAATCGTGAATGACGCACTAAAAATCAACTCTAAACAACTTCAGTACGGTGGTTGGCAATGGTTAATAAAATAGAGTTAGAGGATGTTGTATAAATTTCTACAACTATAATACACCACAAGGTTGCAATATTTAATTACCATTAGTGTATTACGAGTAAAAATATTTAATTACCATTAGTGTTTTACGAGTAAAAATATTTAATTACCATTAGTATTTTGCAAGTAAAAATTTTTATTGTACATTCGCAGATGCAATTAGGTGTACTTTCCCGCCTCTTAAACAATGGCGGATTACTTTTTAGGTGTGAAAATCAACAACATTGTTAGTTACTATTTTCGCTGTTTTATACTATTTGGACAATGGGTGGTTTTTAATCATCACTTAATGCTTATAATTATCATTGCGAATTTCTGCGCGATGATAATCGTCAGCATTGAAACACACCCAACAAAATAGACAAAGCAGACTCTCTTTTACCACAATTAGGTGTTTCAAGCCTGCATATTTGGTATGATGGATATGAGAATTTAATATTTAACTTAAACGATAACAGCCTATGGCAAAATAAAGAAGCAACCCAAAGTTATGATTCGGCACAAAATCTACACTGTCGATTTAATAGAAGGTTAGAGAAACCAAAGAGTAAAAATAATTTCATTACTCTGCGGATGTGGAAGATAAAGTCACGAATAACTTTCTAAATTTTCATTCAAGAAGTAAAACAATTTTAACAATGAACAAAATTCTACAAAAATTCTCAACGAGAGGAAGCAATCTTCCATATCGTTTTGCAACAGTGGTTTTTGCTCTGATTATGTCTTTGGCGGCTAACAATGCTGCTTTTGCACAAACCCTCAAAGTGACGGGTAAGGTTACGGACATAAATAATGAGCCAATAATAGGTGCAACTGTCTCTGTCAAGGGCACCAATAATGCAACAATGACAGACGTTTCGGGAAACTTTGCAATCGACAAAGTGCCCTCGAATGGTGTTCTTCTCTTTACTTACGTGGGCTATAATAACAAAGAGGCAGCGGTAGAGGGAAGAAAAGAGATTAATATGGTGATGGAGGAATCGGTAATTGGTCTTGATAATGTAATCGTTATCGGTTATGGTAAGACCACACAACGTAACCTTGCATCTTCGGTCTCTACAATCAAAGCCGAAGCAATCGTGGGAACACCAGTAACCAACATCACACAAGGTTTGGCGGGTCGTGCCTCAGGTCTGATTGTTGTGGGTAACGGTGGTGGTATCAACCAAAAGGATAACATATCTATCCGTGGTGGTGGAACTCCTCTAATTGTTATCAACGGCGTAATTTCAAGCTACAACGACTTTGCACTTATCAACTCCGAAGATATTGCTTCGCTCAACATCCTCAAGGATGCTGCTGCAACGGCTGTCTATGGTGCTATCGGTGGCGATGGTGCCATTGTCATAACAACCAAAACAGGACGCGGGAAAACCACATTCAACGTAACCGCCGACTTTATGCTTACTCAGCCAACCCTTCTGGAAGGTAAATTGGACTCATACCAACGTGCCGTGGCTATGAACAATTTGCAAGATATGTATGGATTAGCTCCAACCTATTCGCAAGACCAACTCAATAAGTATCTAGATGGCTCTGACCCTCTTAACTACGGTAACTTCGACTGGCAAAAGGCGGCTCTCAACACCTTCGCACCTCAACAAAAGTATAACATTACAGCTCAGGGAGGTGACGAGAATAATAACTACTATCTTTCGTTGGGTATCCTAGACCAAGGCACAATCTTCAAGGCTAATACCAACGACCAACAACGTTATAACTTCCGTTTCGCGCAAAACTCCTATATCAATGAAATAGGGTTGCGCATATCTCCCTCTATCGAGGGTTACCAAGAGGAGACTCGCGCTCCGCTGAACACTACTGCTCCGGGCGGAATCGACAACTACTATTACTATGTTTTCGGCCACGTTCAAAATAAATCACCCGAACAAAACGGTCTGAACCCATTTGGACAGATTTATAGCGGTACAACCGACAACCCTCTAGCAGAAATGTCGGCGGACGGTGGTTACCACAAACGTTCCGCAACTCGTTTGCGCGGTCAATTAGAACTAAATTGGGCGCTTCCTTGGGTCGAAGGTCTTGAGCTTCGTGCTACCGGCAACTACTCTGCCAACTTCCAAGCGGACAAGAGTTGGAATGCCTCAACTCCGGTGTATGACTGGCAGGGCAAACTCTCGCCCGCCGCGCCGATGAGCCTGAGTAAATCATCGAGCCGTTCTTATCAGTATACACTCCAATACTTCGGTAGCTACCGTCGTAAATTTGACGATAAGCACGACGTAGATGTTACGGCTGGTTACGAGGCTAGTTATGGTTGGGGCGAAAGTCTTTTGGCAGCACGTAGCGGATTCCTTATCCCCATTGACCAAATGTCATCCGGTCCGGCATCATCACAGACCAACGGTAGTGGCGAGGGCGTAAGTATTGCAAATGCAGGCTATATCGGACGTGCAAAATATATCTACGATGACCGTTACCTTGCCGAGGTTACTATGCGTTACGACGGTAGCGACCTCTTCCCACCCGACAAACGTTGGGGTCTGTTCTACTCCGGTTCGTTGGCTTGGACTATCTCGAACGAGAAGTTCTTCCAAAACTCCAAATTGGCAAGTGTCGTAAACTTCCTCAAATTGCGTGCCTCTTACGGACAGACAGGTCTAGTCCACCTTGATGGTAACGGCAACCCTATCCGTTGGGAATACCTCTCCTCTTACGGATATAATGCAAATGGTTACATAATCGACGGTAAGATTTACCCAATTTTCGGCGAAGGCGCGCTCCCAAGCCCAGATATTACTTGGTATCAACGCAATACACTTGACTACGGTCTCGATTTCGAATTATTGCAAGGTCGCCTCAAAGGTTCGGTAGACTACTTCTATATGGTTACCAAAAATTACCTTGCCTCTCCCTCGGCAACAAGCTATACCTCTCCTTTGGGTATCTCACTTCCTACTGTGCTTTCTAAAGGTGAGCACCGTCGTGAGGGATTCGATTTCAGCCTTTCTTGGAATGACAATCTGGCAGACTTCACATATAACGTAGGTATGAACTTTACATACTTCGACCAACTCAATGCCGTAAACTGGTCTGAATCCGAAGCAAGTATCAAGAATCCATACAAACGTACCACTCAACAGACCGGCTATTGGGGTACAGGTTACAAGAGCTTAGGTTTTTATACAAGCTCAGAGGATGTGATGAACAACCCTCGCCGTATTGTGAACAACCTGCTTCCGGGAGACTTGAACTATGCTGACCTCAACGGCGATGGTAATGTGGATGGTGAAGACCAATGGCGTATCGGTAAGAGCAGCTTCCCACGCGCAAACTACGGTATCTTCCTCAACCTCGGTTACAAGGGAGCATTCCTAAACATTCTCTTCCAAGGTGCTTCGCGCCGCGACATTCAAATTGCAGCTGACCTTCGCTCGGGTGTGGGTGCTCAAAACCGCTTTATCTATGGCTACCAACTCGACTTCTGGACGCCGGACAATCAAGGTGCTAAATATCCTCGCTTGCAGAATTCCAACAAGTTCGACAATGCAAACCACAATGTCAGCCCCGCATCTGACTTCTGGAATGTTAATGCTGCATATTTCCGCCTGAAAACGGTCGAGCTGGGCTATGACTTCAAAAAGGTGCTATTGAACAACGCTAAGTGGATATCTAACCTTCGTTTATCATTGAGCGGTAATAATGTATTCACAATATCTGATGCCGTTAAGTATGGTTACGACCCCGAGACGGCAAGTACTGCCGGATACGGTTATCCTGTCGTTCGTACTTATGCAATGAGGCTTAGTCTCGGATTTTAATAATGAAAAAGACAATGAAAAGAACAAAAATAAAAATTATTGCTCTGCTTGGGCTTGCATTGACCTTGGGTGCGTGTAACCATATTATGGATACTCAACCGAGCACGTCATACAGCGAAAGCATCGTATGGAGCAACCGCACTACGGCAAACTCATTTGTTTACAACGTATATGGCAGCGTTTTTGGCGGCTATATAGGGATGAGTAACAGTATGTACTGGGAAGACCGTACTCCGAATGGCATCTCTACTGTGGATGGTATGAGCCAAAACTGGTTCAACCAAAATAACTATCAAAGCGACCAAGACTTCGTTGGCGTCTTCGGCAGTTACGGAACTGTTCGTGCAATTAATATGATTATCGAAAAGGCACAGGAATACAAGGGCAAAGGTCTCTCTGATGTAGATACCAAAGAGCTTGTTGCCGAAGGCAAATTCCTGCGGGCGATGCACTACTACCGCCAGGCACGTGCCATTGGACGCATTGTCTATATCGACAAGGTGCTCTCGCCTGCCGATACTGCGGGTGACGGTCTGAAAAAGTATGTACTCACAAAAACGGTTGATGAGAGCTATGATTTGATTATAAAAGACCTTGAAGAGGCAATGGCAGATATGACAACCATCAAGGTTCAGGGACGTGCAAACAAATGGGCTGCATATGCTTTGATGACCGAGGTGAGTTTGACTGCTGCCGCTTATGTTCCCGCCAAGGCAACTACCTATCTAAACAAGGGTCTTGCAGCGGGTAAAGCTCTTCTTGCTCAAAGCGGATATGCGCTTCATCCCACCTACAGTGACCTTTTCAACGACAAGGTGAACAGCGCTGTCGGAGAAATTATTCTTGCACGCTACTATGACTACACTCTCACCACTGTCGGTGGTACGGAGATGCAGTATACCAGCCCCAATGCAAGCAACGACCAAGTGAGAACATCGTACGCATCTCCATTCTTCAAGGTTGACAAAGCGTTCGAGGCGTGGCCTACGCAATATCCAACTCAAAATCTCGCCGATGCTTACCTTATGGTAGACAAAACAACGGGTAAGGCTGTTAATTGGAAAGATGCCTCGCAGGTGAAAGCTGCCATAAACTTCAACAATACCTCAACCATTCCTGCTTGGATTACTAAAACGGTGGATGGAAAGAAAATAGGTACGGGGGGCACAGACCGCACTTCGCAAACCCAAACCCAAATAGAAGACAACTACAAGGCTTTCACCAATATACAATATAGTGCTACGGTGAAAAATCCTATGACCGACATCACCTCAATCATCTATGCCGACCGCGACGCACGTATGGCTGCGACACTCGTATTGGATGGCACGGAGTGGAACGGCGAAACAGCCTCAACTCGCTTCTTCGGTAATCTCAACCGTTGGACGGGAGGTAACGGTAGTATGGCGTACTACAGAACAGCTACCAACTACTATTGGAGAAAATATTTCTATAATACGGTTGAAAATAAAGTTATATTCGTATCCAACAAAACGGCATATCACCGCATCATCTTCCGCCTTGGTCGCGTGGTGATGAATCTTGCCGAAATTCAACTTCGTTTGGCAGACCTCGGAGCAGGTACTACTTACGCCGAAGCAGTAGCTACAATCAACCAAACGCGCACTATCCACGGTCAGCTTCCCGCTTCCGCGGCAGCAACGGCAACCGACGCTTGGAAAGATTATATCACCGAAAGACGTTGCGAACTTGCAATGGAAGGCGACCTCTACTGGGCTGCTATTCGTTGGGGTATCTATGGTGGAAACGCGAATAACGGCGCCGCTCCCAAGGGTGATGTAGCTATATTGTTGGAAGAGCCTACTTTGATAGAGATTGCTCCGGATGGTTCGGGCTTCGTGGTTGCACCTGTTAATTACTTAGAGATTAACAAACGTTCATTCCGTGCCGACCGCCAATATCTACTCCCTATTCCACAAGGTACTCTGAATGCCTATCCTTTCCTTGGAACTCAAAATCCGGGATGGTAGTAATAACTATTGTATAATTTGAAAAAGATAGATAAAATGAAACTTATAAGAAATTTCATATTGCTAATTGCAGTCATAAGCGGACTTAGCTCTTGTATGAAAGCGGGACTTGAGGAGTTGCCTCTCTATGGCGACTCGAAGATTTCCTCCATATTGGGTGAATACCGTTACTATGGACCTCAATCGTGGCAAGGACAACCTCTAGTGGAGTATGTACAACTCACAAGGTCGGCGCAAACAATCAACAATGACGCTAATACTATCGCCGTAACGTTCACTGTTCCTGCGGCAAGCGGTAACTTCACCGCAGCGGAGCGTGCCAAGGTTAGTCTGAATAACATTGCATTGCGCTTTACCATCTCGGCAGCAGCCATTATCAAACCAATGGACGGAGCACCAACTCTGGGCGTTCCCGGAAATTGGAGCGGCGGCGGGAAAAAGTATCGTGTAACGGCAGCCGATGGAACATATTCGGACTGGACGATAACGGTTACTCTCAACAACTAATAAACCTCTCTTTGTAATTAATGAGGCTGTCCGCTACCAGTGCAGGCAGCCTCATATTATTAAACCGCCCTCGAATGGTCGGAAATACGAGCACCTCTTTCGTATTAACAACCTAAGGTCTAGTTCAATATTACAGACACACGCCCCCAAAAAAAGATGAAAAAATTACTAACCCTTCTATTGCCGTTAATATCTTTTGCAGCCGCGTCGGCACAGCCGCAGGATAACATAAAGTATACGACTCCAAATTTTATTAAAATTTGGAACGATGCGCTCGGTAACCACCGCGCGATAATAGAGGTTTCTCAACCCTCGCAAGCCATAGAGCTCGACTTCCTCTGGCGGCGGCACGACAAAGATCCGCAAAATCGCCGTTTCATCCTCATCAATGCTCAGGATGGCTCTCAAATCAAAAACATTCTACGAAAGGAGGTTAATAACGAACGGTGCAACATTGTCTTCGGCCCGGTCAATACCGCAACCGAATATTACCTCTACTATCTTCCATACCCTATACATACGGGTTGGGGCGGTTTCGGTGCAGACTACCTCAAATCCGAGGATGCTCCCGATGGCGAATGGGTGGCAAAAATTGGTAAAGATTTACCCAAAGCTAAGGTACAGACCATTCAGGCACGCACCGAATTCGACTCCTTCTACCCAATGGAAGTTACCGCCTTGGCGAGCGAAACCGCCGACTACAAGAGCAAAAACAGCGACAAAATGTTGCTCTTCCCCGAAGATAGATCTTTCCAGATTCGTATGCGCGATGCAATTCCCCAAAAATGGCTGTCCACAAAGCAAGGATCAGCTTTTGCGGGTAGGGCTGAGCGCAACGAATATTACGCATATCAGATTGGAGTATGGGCTGCCGGAGGTGCCTTGGACAACCTCAAAGTGGAGTGGAGCGATCTCAAATCGGGTAATAATACCATTCTGAAGAAAGATATAACTTGTTTCAACACGGAGGGATACAACCCTAGGGGAGAATACTTTACGAAAAACATATCGGTGAAAGAGGGTATCATTCAGCCACTATGGTTCGGCGTGGATATTGCGGAGAGTGCAACGGCTGGCACTTATAGGGGTACGGTAACAATTTCGGCTGAGGGTGTCGCTCCAAAGAGTGTTGATGTTGCCATAGAAATCAGTGATAAGGTCACCGCTGACCGCGGCGACTCCGAGTTGTGGAGACACAGTCGCCTGCGGTGGCTCAACTCGCGCGCCGGTATAGGTAACGAACCGACAAAAGGTTATACGAATGTGGAGGTTGATGGAAATAAGCTCTCGGTAAAGGGTCGTCAGGTGGTCTTAGGTGACGATGGTCTACCCCACTCTATCAAAGCTAAGGACAATGAAATTCTTGCGGGCGGAATAGAGTTTATTATCCAAACAGACAAAGGTAATACCGTACTGCGAACAGGAAAACCGGAATACACGCTCCAAGACAACGGACGTGTGGAGTGGACAACCATAGGGGCAAACGATGAAATGAAACTCAACTGCCGAGCCGCCTTGGAATTTGACGGCTGGGTAAACTACATATACACCATCACACCGCTCAAAAACATTAAGGTTAAAGATATTAGACTAAACATTTCTATGCGCGGCGAAGTTGCCCGCTATATGATGGGTATGGGTCTGGAGGGGGGTAATGTTCCTTCGGCACACTCTAGCAAATGGTTCGGCGCGAAACAGAGTGACAAACCGATTATCTCCACCACCTCGGATGCTCCCGTGAAGTTGGACGGATTGCAGGATAGCTTCTGGGTGGGTAATAGTGATGCCGGTCTGAGCGTAGAACTTCGCGGGGCAAGTTACACCGGTCCTCTGCTCAACCTCTATCGCCCGGCTCCGCCCGTGAGTTGGAACAATGGCGGCAAGGGGGGATTTGTTATAAAGAAAGAGGGGGGCAAAGTTTTGGCAAGCGTTTACAGCGGCGAGCGCGAGTTGAAACCTAATGAGACTATTGTTTTTGACTTTGCATTTATCATCACCCCTGTCAAGAGTATTGATTACAAGAGTCAGTTCAACGACCGTTATTACCATAACGGTTCGAATCCGACACCGGCAGAGGAGGATATAGCAGCCGGCGTAAAGGTTATCAATGTCCACCACGCCAATGAGTTGAATCCGTACATCAACTATCCGTTCTTGACAACTGCTCAAATCAAGAATTTCACAGATTACTGGCACTCTAAGGATGTAAAAGTAAAACTCTACTACACCATCCGTGAGCTGACCAACAACGTTCCCGAAATTTGGGCACTGCGTTCGCTGGGCAACGAGATTTTGGGCTCAGGGCGCGGCGGTGGTTACCCTTGGCTGCGCGAACACTTGGTGGACGACTATCTGCCACAGTGGTACCAATACCTCGGACCGGTCAATAGTGCCGATGCTTCGATTGTGAACTCACCCGGTGAGTCGCGCTGGTATAACTACTATATCGAGGGGCTAGGATGGTTGGTCAAAAATCTTGGAATCAACGGCATATATCTTGATGACGTAACCTATGGGCGTGATATGCTCAAGCGTATGCGTCGGGTGATGGATGCGAATGGCGATTGTGCAATAGACCTGCACTCGAACACCGGATTCTCGCGAGGCGCGGTGATTCAGTACACCGAATTTTTCCCTTACGTTGATAAACTCTGGTTTGGCGAAAGTTTTTATTACAATCGTATGTCGCCCGAAAATTGGCTTGTAGAGGTGTCGGGCATTCCGTTCGGATTGATGGGCGATATGCTCCATCGCGGCGGTAACCGCTGGCGTGGGATGGTCTACGGTATGACAGTACGCCACCCGTGGATGACCGACGGTATACTCTGTGACCCACGCCCCGTATGGAAAGTGTGGGACAATTTCGGCATTGCCGACTCTAAGATGGTTGGTTACTGGCGGGCGGATGCTCCGGTAAGGACATCAAATGATAAAATACTGGCAACAACCTATATCAACCCAAATGGCGAGATACTTGTCGCTGTGGGCAGTTGGGCGGAAAAACCAACGGACTTTACCCTAAAGATAGATTGGAAAGCGCTGGGTATTAACCCCGCAACGGCTCGCATTGTACAACCCGAAATCGTTGATTTTCAGAGTTCGGCAGAGTACAAGGCGACTGACAAAATCAGAATCGAACCCACAAAGGGTTACCTAATTTACATCAGGTGATTGGTGGCGATTAATGTGTGAAACAATACAATTTACCTTCGGAATAACCATTAAATCGGGTATTTAAAATGCAAAATGGGCTCAATTCTCTCGAGCCCATTTTGCATTTTTAGAATTTTTCAAACACCCTCATTTACAACTCTAAATAACAAGTGATTCATTTTTTCTGTAATATCACAGTTTGAGAAATTGCCGAAGTGTGGGTTATGAGTCCTCGCAGGGTAAGTCTGCCGCCGACAAGTTCAAAGGAGAGAACCCTCTCACTTGCGCCCGATATGGCAGGAGTGAGACTCAAGTCGGCTTTGTCGGTGGAATATATACCGTTTTCACTACCATAGTAGCCAGTATAGTCATACTCCATTTTACCGGTAAATGTGAAACTGTGGTAGTCCGCACCATTCATAGTCGTCTCCCAACTGCCCAACAAGTTATTTGTGGGTTCGGGAGGCTCTGTGCGTTTGCAGGCGGCAGCTATCATCACCACCGCCGCAAGAAGTGCGAAATATCTCATTATTTATAAGAAATTACCAAGAATTTACTGTTCGACCAGAAGCGGTTCTTATCGGTAATTATCAGCTCCTCAGTCACATTCTTTGCCCCTTCCACAAACATATACGAGTCTGATGGGTGTGCCGTCACCAGAGTCACCTTCTTCTGGTTGATGGGTATACGCTCGACGTTGCGGAGGTCTGCCTTGGTGAAATTGCCCAAATCGGCGTTGGCATTGGCTGTCTTGGTGCGACCTATAAAACCTTTTTTATCAATTATCTTATTGTTCATCAAATCTTTTTCGCTCCCAATTACGAAGTACACCGTATTGAGTTCGATGGTCTGTTCCGCCAGTGTGCTCTCGAGCGATGCCTTATCCTCCTTGAGCCCCGAAATTGCCGAATTTAGGTTTGCAACCTCAATATTAAGCGACTGCACCTTTTGCGCAAGTTCCTCAATCTGAACATTTTTTTCTGCCAACTGCAGCTCTAGAGAAGCTACCAGCTTCTTCAAACCCTCAATTTGAACATTTGCCTCCTTGAGCTTTTGGGTAGCTCCGGAAAGACGGGCAATGGTTTGACGGTTCTTCTCCAAAAGTGCAGCAATGGCATTGATGTTCTCGGTTATTTGCTCCTTTTTGGTCTTCGTGATTTCGCCCTGAGTCTGACCGGCAACCAACTTTTCGCGTTCGGTGATGCTGCTGAGCGTTGTGGCAATCTCGTTGATGTCCAAAAATGCCTCGTTAATAATCGAGTCCTTCATCAGCACAATCTGCTGCAAGGAGTCCTTAGAGGTGTTTAGTTGTGCAACCTTCTCTTTGTTGTTTTCACAGCCTGTGAAAACTACTACCGCCACGGCGGCTAAAAGTAACTTTTTCATTTTATTAACTATCTTATTTTCGGATGCAAAGTTACATCTTTTTTTTCAAAAACGACAACTTCTTTTGACCCGCCCACTCCAATAATCTGAGTTCGGGTCAATATATAGCCACCTCAATCCACTTGCCCGAGGCAAGCTCCATCACCGCACCCACACCGGCAGCCGCAAGCTCGCCAAAGCACTCCTCTCTGCCTGCATTGATAAGGTGGGGATGGTGAGCATCGGAATTCACGACCACCGGAATGCCAAGTTCGCCAATCAGTTTGAAATGCTGACGGTTGGGAAAAAAGAGCCCCTCGGTGAGGTATGCCTTTGTGTTAATCTCAACCATCCGCCCCTGCTCGGCAATAAAGCGAAAGTACTGCTGAACCTTATCTTGATACCATCTCTGCACGGTTATATGTGGATCACGGCGCAATGCGTTGAGCGAAATCTTGTCGGGATGAGCCACAAAATCAAACCCTCCGCGAGCAACCATACGCATCTTGGCATCGAAATAGTCACACACCAATGGGCGAATATCATCGCCATAATAGCACTGCAACATCCGGGAAAAGTGGGCAAAATTGGTATCCACATCCATAGCCTCGCGTTCGCCAATCTTGATAAAATGCACCGAGCCAATCCTATAATCCAAATCTAATGATTGAAAATATTCGTTAGCCGGGCAATGTGTATCGTCTATATAGTCTATCTCCATCCCTGTGTATAGCTCAATTTTGTCGCGATACTTCTCTTTGAGCTCATTAGCCTGAGCGATATAGTCGTCCACGCGGTCACCTCGAAGAACGCTATAGAGCTCAATGTAGTCGGGAAGCGGAGAGTGGGAAGAGATGCCATAGGACGAAAATCCACTACCAATGGCAGAGACTACGAAATCCTCCATCGGAGCACGTCCGTCACAAAAGTTGCAATGCGAGTGATAGTTGGTCAGGTGCTGTCTCATTGTTGTCGATTAGATTATGGGGACTTATTGACTCGGCATTAAACAATTTGGATAATGCCGAGTTAATATTTTGAAATTTTCAGAAGCCCCCGTATTACAACTTTTCGCCGAACGCCAAATCACCCGTGTCGCCAATGCCGGGCACGATGTAGGACTTCACGGTAAGCTCGCTATCCAAGGCAGCCGTCCAAATGGTGATTGGCTCGATCGCCAAGTGCCGTTCCACATACTCCACCCCGTCCGTTGCCGAGATTGCCGCCATAAAATGGGTGTGGAGCGGAGTGCCTCCGCGCTCGCACAGAGCACGATATGCAGTCTCGATGGATGCGCCGGTGGCAAGCATCGGGTCTATCAATATCAATATTTTACCCTCGAGCGAGGGGGTTGTGACACTCTCAACATCGATTGTAAACTTGCCACTCTTGCTATATTTTCGATATGCCGAGACGAAGCCGCTCTCTGCCCTATCAAAAATATTGAGCACCCCATTGTGCATCGGGATGCCGGCACGCAGAATCGAGGCTACTACCATCTGCTGGGCGGGGAGCTCTATTTCGGACTCTCCGAGTGGCGTTATCACCTTTTCAGGCTTGTAGCTCAGCGTCTTACTTACTTCGTAAGCCATCACCTCGCCTACTCGCTCCAAATTGCGCCTAAAACGCATCGCGTCCCGCTGAATCGTCTGGTCGCGCATCTCGGCTATGAAACGATTGAGAATCGAATTTTCTCTGTCTAATACTTTTATCATAATCACTTTAACTTATAACTATACGAGGCAATAGGTCGATGAGCATCTTTATTATTGCAAATGCTCCCACAACAATTATCACAACACCCGAGATGCGATTGAGCCATTTGAGGCTTCGCACCGTAAATTTCTTGCGGAATTTATTGATACCCCACGAAAGAATAAACCACCAAAAGGAGGTGCCCACACCCACACCGAGAATTAGCAAGAGGTTGGATATAAGGCTATTCTCCGCTCCGTCTATGCCCGAGGCTGCAAAGAGCACCATAAAAACTCCAAAGTAGATGGGGTTGGTGATTGTGAGCAGGAACGTGGATAGGTAGTTTGTCAGGTGGGACGATTTGACTGTGCCCACGCTGCCCAACTGGTTGTTCACCTTCTTCATATATATCGAAAAGCCGAGCACCATAACCAAAATACCGCCCACAGCCTGAAACCAGAACATATGTTGCTGAATGAAGGATTGCACAAAAGAGAGTGCAAAGGCTGCAAGCAGCGCGAAGACCGTATCAGCCGTTGCCGCACCGAGTCCGGATATGAAACCGGAACTACGATTGTCGTTCAGTGTCCGCTGAATACAGATAATGGCAATCGGTCCCGGAGGGGCAGAGGCTAAAAAGCCCACTATCGCGCCTTGTATAATAAGAGTTATGTGTGACAAAAGCATATTTTTAGTCAAATGTAACCATAGAAACAGGGCAAATCGAGCAAAACAAATACAAGTTTTATTCCCGAGATGCAGCTTATTTTATACAAATGTACTAACTTTGTGCAAAACTTGTGCCAAGTATGCTAAAAAAAATAGGTTTATCACTACTTACATCTCTTTTGTTGGCTCTGCCGTGGCTTGGAGCGGGTGGTTGGTGGGCGGTTATTGCTTTTGTACCGCTGCTGATTCTGCAAAGTGAGCGTGAGAAAAAATTTGGATGGTGGGTTGCCCTCTCTCTCTTTGGGTGGATAATGCTCAGTGCGTGGTGGGTGTCGGTCTCCACCATTATCGCGCTCTTTGCCGTGCCCATAGTGGGACTCTTTTTCAGCTGGACACCCTTTATGATTTACCACTATGTATGGAAGCGAGCAAAGGGGCATTTGGCGTGGGTGGTGTTGGTTACGGCGTGGATTTCGTTCGAGGCACTATATACATATCAAGATATTTCATTCCCTTGGTTGAATCTAGGAAATGCCTTTGCCGAGACGGTTTGGGCTGTTCAGTGGTATGAATATACGGGTACTTTCGGTGGGACGTTGTGGATCTTGGTTGCCAATATCTTGGCATTCAACCTCTGGCAAGAGAGAAAGAGTTTGAAACGCCGGACGGCATTATTGATTTGGGTGGGCGTGCCGACAGTTTTTTCGTTGGTGAGGTACGTTACTTATCAAGAGAAGGAAAACCCCATACAAGTGTGTGTGGTTCAGCCTAATGTAGACCCATACACCAATCGTATGTATAGGGACGATTTGGCAGCAATGACAGAGTTGCTATTGACACTTTCGAGCGAAGCTCCAAAGAATGTCGATTTTATTGTCACTCCCGAATCGGCATTGACCGGTTTTTTCAAAGAAGCAAACCTACCTCAATATCAGGTCATAAATATTTTTCAGGAGTTTCTGCGCAGGAATTACCCCAAGGCAACTTTTGTGTTCGGGGCGACAACGCTCGATGAAAAAGAGCACTACAATTCGGCAATTTGGGTGGATAGTAGTGCGGCGGTGGATGTGTATCACAAGTCGAAATTGGTGATAGGAACGGAGATGATACCATACCCCGAAGTGTTTGAGTTTCTCAGGATAGACAATATCTCGGACTATTGCGGAAATTACGGCACGCAAGCCGAGCGGGCGGTCTTCAAAAGGACGGGAGCGGCAATATGTTACGAGTCGGTCTATGGCGCATATTTCACCGAGTATATCGACAAAGGGGCTCAGCTTATGTTTGTTATCACCAATGATGCGTGGTGGGGCGATACGCGCGGCTATCACCAACACCTGAGCTACTCGCGCCTGCGTGCCGTCGAAACCCGTCGTAGCATTGCCCGCTCGGCAAACACGGGTATATCGGCAATAATCAACCAGCGAGGCGATGTGGTCGATGAGTTGGGGTGGGATAAGCGAGGAGTGATTAACGGCACTGTAAACCTCAACGAGGAAAAGACTTTTTATGTTGAATATAAGGATATTATAGCGCGCTTATCGGTATTTATTTTGGCTCTGTCGCTGTTATATTTTGCAGCTATGCTGGTGAAACGGAAACAATGAGCAGGCAACAGACGGGCTCTCGCGGGGAGCAGATAGCTGCCGACTATCTACGCGCGCAGGGTTATGAGATTGTGGAACAGAACTATCGCACGGGGCACTTGGAGGTGGACGTAATAGCCGAGCGGGACGGAGCGTTATATCTAGTGGAGGTAAAGACGAGGGTCAATAGCGGTGCATTCAAACCCGAATTGGCACTCACACGTGCGAAAATGGATAGAATTGCACGTGCTGCCGAAAATTACATTAGAGAAAAAAGTATTGATAAAGAGGTTTTTATTGAGATGATAACAGTAGATATTACCCACAATGGGGAGTTAATAAGACACTATAAACACAATGAGTTTTGAAAAAAATCGCTTACTTTGCACTATGAAATTCGCATTAAAAATATTGTTGCTATCCCTGCTTTTCGTCTCCTGCAACTCGCCTAAGGTTATTCCGGAATCTGAACTCAAAAAGATAATAACGGAGAGTCTCATCAGCGAGGCTGTCGTGCGTACCATATCTCCCAAACAACAAAAAGGGATGGATAGTGTTGATATTTACACTCCGATTCTGCAACGCTACGGATACGATTTGCGTGACTTCGAGCATACTATTGCCGTGCTTTCCATTCGCAAGAGCAACCCTCTGACCAATATTTTGGACGGAGTGGTCGAAGATATTAACGGTCGTGAGGCTCAAGCATCAGAGCTGTATCGTCGTTTTCAGAAATTTGACACACTGGCACTTAACCATTTTGCCGATACTATTTATGAAATTGACACCACCTTCGTCAGTTCTTTGGGCAAATATCGGTTGCCAAAAATTTTCCGCCCCAAGGCAGGTAAGTATGTGGTGACATTCGACTACACGTCCACACTCGACTATCGCATCGGCACGCGCACACTCCAATATAAGAGCTATAACAACAATAGGGTTGAGCAAGAGAATCAGTTTTGGTTCAACCGCAGCAACAATAAAGAGACGATGAGAAGCGAGATTTTAATCCCCTCTCGCTACGACTCATTGGTAATCAAATTCAATATTCCGAAGTTGGAGAAAAAATCGGATATCGTAGACAGTTCAACAATATCAAACATTCGCATAATATACTACCCGAAAATCGAAACCGCCCGTCTCAACTACATCCAAGAATTAGTATACGGCAACCAAAGATTGACACCAAAACCTTTCGACAATGACACAGACGACATCGCGGATAGCCTCCGCCCTCCTTTTATCGGCAGAAGGTAAACTAGAGCGAAACTCGGTTGTGGAGTTCAATGAGGCAGCAGAGGTGGTAGGCGTTGAGTACAACGTTGCCGACATCGACTCTCTGCCCTCGACCAGATACTATAACGGAATACTGATTCCCGGTATGGTAAATGCCCACTGCCATTTGGAACTATCTTTTTACGAGGATGTTATCCCAAAACACACGGGATTAATAGGCTTCATAAAGCAGGTTGTCTCGCAGCGCGGTAATTTTACACCGGAGCAGAAAAAGAGAGCTATTGCCAAGGCTGATGATTTTATGTGGGGCGAAGGCATTCAGGCGGTTGGAGATATAAGCAACGATGCCACCTCTTTTGAAACAAAGGTCGGCAGTAAGATTTATTATCACACCTTTGCCGAATATTTCGGAATGGTTATCCACGAAAGTTGCGAAGAATTTTATTCGCGCCAGACAGCACATATCGCCACGGGGCACGAAATGGGGCTGACGGTTACACCCACGTCCCACTCGACATATTTGGTGTCGGAGGGGCTTTTCAAGAAAGCGAACCTCTCGCAGAGGTTGTCAATCCACTTTATGGAGACGCCGGCAGAGCTGGAACTTTTCCAAAGCAGGGGGCAGATGTATGAATTTCTTGTTCAATCTGATATGACACCGGATTTCTTGAACTACGGTTCACATTCGGTACGATTGGTGGAGTCGGTGGATGGGCGTATTCCGACACTGCTCATACACAATACCAATATCGAGCGTGAAGACGTGGAGCGAATCGTCGGGCACTTCGGCGAGGTAACTTTTGTACTCTGTCCTCGCTCGAACCACTATATCGAAAAGGCATATCCGCCCGCAGAGATGTTGTGGCAGATGGGTGTGAATGTGGCATTGGGGACGGACTCGTTGGCATCGAACGACTCGTTGTCGATGGTAGAGGAGGTGAAGTGGCTTGCACGTGCCAATCCCAATATACCGTTAGAGGTAATGCTGGGGTGGGCGACCCGTGGCGGCGCATCTGCGCTGGGAATATCGCAAGAGATAGGTTCTTTTGAAGTTGGCAAAAAACCCGGCGCGGTCTTGCTGACGGATATAGATTTCCACAAACGCGAACTCACGCCCCAAACACGCGCTAGTCGGGTGCTGTAAATTGAGAATGAGACAGAAACTAAATAGAACTTCTAAAGATTAGCAAATCACCAATTTGGCGTTATTCACAGGAATAATCCGTTGTTCTTTTGGTTTTTTATCGGCTTCTTTTAATTTAGGGTGCTTCTAAAAATATTGTAATCCGAAAAATTTAGCGTAAATTTGTAGAGTCGAGAAGGTTCGATTAAACAAAAGTTCGCCGCGTGGTGGTTTCACGCCATTTCGCAACGAACTGTTTAACAGAGTTTAATAATTGAAAATCTGCGGTAAAATAGTAGTAATAACCGGTGCGTCATCGGGGATAGGGTTGGCATTAGCTCGTGCTTGTTCTCAGCGCGGAGCAAAGGTGGTGCTCGCGGCACGCTCTATCGAAAAACTTCGCACAATCGAGGAGGAGTTGCCCACTGATTCTCTTGCTGTGGAGTGTGATGTTTCGCGACAGCAAGAGTGCAAGAGGCTCATAGAGCTTTGCGTGGATAGATTTGGGGGTGTTGATATATTGATAAATAACGCAGGTGTGTCAATGCGGGCTCTCTTTGATGAGGTCGATCTGGAAGTGTTGCACCGCTCGATGAATACCAACTTTTGGGGGGCGGTCTACTGCACTAAGTATGCTCTGCCTTACATTCAGTCCTCAGGCGGTTCGGTAGTTGGTGTCTCCTCCGTGGCGGGGATTCACGGGTTGCCGTGTCGAACGGGATACTCGGCGTCGAAGTATGCGATGCAGGGATTTTTGGATACCCTCAGGAGCGAGAATATGTATAAAGGGGTGCACGTTATGGTTGCCTGCCCGGGTTTTACGGAGAGTAACGTTCGCTTTGCGGCAATGACCTCGGATGGCTCGCCACAGGGCGAATCACCGCGCAAGGAAGAGAGGATGATGAGCGCAGAGGAGGTTGCCGAACGCATCATTCGCGGCATAGAAAAACGCAAACGGACTTTGTTGATGGACTTCAACGGTAGGGCTTCGTGGGTGCTAAAATTTATTGCACCACGATTTTTGGACAAGATGTATTACAGGGTGATGGCTAATGAGCCTGATTCACCGTTAAAAAGATGACTTATAGAATATTAACAATACGCACTATTGTTAAAAAATTATCTAAGCAGGGGAGAAGAATCTATGTCAATAGTCAATAGACAAAGAAATATTATGCTAAATATCAAATATTAAGTGAATTATTAACGAAATAATGAATATTGCCCAATCCGCATAATTACCCCTTAAAACAGAAAATAGACGATGTTACAAGTAAATGACAAAGCCCCTCTATGGGAGGGTGTAGACCAAAACGATGATAGAGTTTCGCTTGGAAGACTTTTGGAAAAGGGCAAAAAGGTGGTTCTGTATTTCTACCCAAAGGATTCCACACCGGGCTGCACGGCTGAGGCTTGCTCGCTCCGCGATGGACATAGCGATTTGATAAAGCAGGGTTACACCGTGGTGGGTGTTAGCCCCGACTCGACAGCTTCGCACCGCAAATTCATAGAAAAACAGTCTCTTCCATTTACCTTGATTGCCGACACAGACCATAGTATTGCTGAGGCTTACGGAGTGTGGGGACTCAAAAAATTTATGGGGCGCGAATATATGGGTATCCTTCGAGCAACCTTCATAATCAACACAGAGGGGATTATCGAAAAAGTTTTTGAGAATGTGGATACCAAAAACCATTACCAACAAATAATAAACAAATAGAACAATGGCAGAAGAAAAGGATAAAAAAACTGCTGCTAAACAGCAGATTACAGCCGATAAACTCAAGGTATTGCAGGCGGCGATGGATAAGTTGGAGAAGGATTTCGGCAAGGGCACGGTGATGCGTTTGGGGGACAAGCCTGTCGAGGAGGTTCAGGTAATATCTTCGGGCTCTATCGCTTTGGACGTGGCATTGGGCGTTGGCGGCTATCCGCGCGGACGGGTTATTGAGATTTTCGGACCTGAGTCCTCGGGTAAAACCACTCTGGCAATCCACGCCATAGCCGAGGCTCAAAAGGCGGGAGGCATTGCGGCATTTATAGACGCGGAGCACGCCTTCGACAGCACCTATGCAAAGGCTCTGGGTGTAGATTTGGACAACCTCATCATCTCGCAACCCGACCACGGAGAGCAGGCACTCGAAATCGCCGAACAGCTAATCCGTAGCGGTGCGATTGATATTGTGGTGATTGACTCGGTGGCGGCACTCACGCCAAAGGCTGAGATTGAGGGCGATATGGGCGAGTCGAAGATGGGTTTACAGGCGCGACTGATGTCGCAGGCGTTGCGTAAACTGACCGGGATTATCAATAAAACTAAGACTTCGTGTATCTTCATCAACCAGTTACGCGACAAAATAGGCGTGGTCTTCGGAAACCCCGAAACTACCACAGGTGGTAATGCGTTAAAATTCTATGCCTCCATTCGCGTTGATGTGCGCAAGGGTACATCCTTGAAAGAGGGTGAAGAGCAGCTCGGTAATCGCACTAAAGTGAAGATTGTCAAGAACAAAATGGCACCTCCTTTCCGCAAGGCAGAGTTTGACATTGTCTTTGGAGAGGGCATATCGAAGATTGGTGAAATCATTGACCTGGGTGTAGATATGAATATCATCAAGAAGAGTGGCTCGTGGTTCTCGTATGGAGAGAGAAAGCTTGGGCAGGGACGTGATGCGGTCAAGACATTGCTTCTGGCTACACCAGAGTTGGCAAACGAACTTGAAAAGTTAGTTCGCGAATCACTCGCCAAAGAGCCGGTAGCCTAGTGTTTTTATCGGAGACTGAGCAGAACAACAAAAGCCCTCAAAAATAATGAACAACTTTTTTCTTATAGCAGGTCCCTGTGTTGTCGAGAGCGAGGCAACGAGTATGGATATCGCCAAGCGACTCGTAGATATTACGAGTCGCTTGGCTATTCCCTTCTATTTCAAGGGCTCTTATCGCAAGGCTAACCGCTCACGAGGTGACTCTTTTGCAGGAATAGGTGATATAAAGGCACTCGAAATCTTGGCAAAAGTGCGCAAAAAGTATGGTTGCCCGATAGTTACGGACATTCACAACCCCGAGGAAGCGGCAATGGCAGCAGAATATGTCGATGTGTTGCAGATACCTGCATTCCTCTGTCGGCAAACCGATTTGTTGGTGGCGGCAGCGAAGACCGGCAAAACTGTCAATATCAAAAAAGGGCAGTTTCTTGCGCCCGACTCTATGAAGTTTGCCGTGGAAAAGGTGCGCGAACAAGGCAATGACAATGTGATGCTTACCGACCGCGGCACAATGTTCGGTTACGGAGATTTGTTGGTGGATTTCCGTTCGATACCCATAATGCAACGCACGGGCTGCCCCGTGATTATGGATATTACGCACTCATTGCAGCAACCCAACCAAAGTAGTGGTGTGACAGGTGGTCAGCCGCAAATGATTGAGACCATCGCACGAGCGGCAATTGCCGTGGGTGCAGACGGCTTGTTTATGGAGACTCACCCACATCCATCAGAGGCTAAGTCGGACGGCGCTAATATGTTGCAACTAGACTTGGTGGAACCGTTGTTAGAAAAGTTGCTGCGAATTTATCGAGCAATACATTAGCTACTATGGCAAAAAAAGAGCAAGTTCGCGAAATGTTCGACTCGATAGCTCCACGCTATGACCTTCTTAACCACATCCTTTCAATGAACGTGGATAAGGGGTGGCGCCGGCAGGTTGTTGCTATTGTCGCAGGATTGAAACCCGAACGGGTATTGGACTTGGCAACAGGTACGGGTGACCTGGCGATAGCCTTGGCTAAGGCTATGCCCAATGCTCAGATTATTGGCGGCGATTTGTCTCCCGAGATGTTGGCTGTGGGTAGAGATAAAATTGCCCGCACGGGATTATCAATCGAAATGGTGGAGGCTGATGCAGAGAATCTCCCTTTTGCCGACGAAAAATTCGACGTGGTTACAGTCGCCTTCGGAGTGCGCAATTTCGAGAATACAGTCAGGGGGCTATCGGAGATTAACCGTGTTCTAAGAAGAGGGGGTACTATCGTTGTTCTCGAGTTTTCTGTCCCGCCCAAGTCGCCATTCGCAACTCTGTACAAATTTTATTCCAAACATATTTTGCCACGTGTGGGGCGAATGGTCTCACGCGATGCGGCTGCATATACCTATCTGCCCGAGAGCATCAAGAACTTTGCCTGCGGCAAAGAGTTTTTAGCGCTACTTGACAAAGCATCATTTACAGACTGCCGACATAAACTTCTAACCGGCGGCATAGCAACGATTTACACAGCACAAAAATAGTGCCACACTAGCCATAAGTGTGGCACTATTCATATATTTTCGGGGTAATCCTGTAATATCCAGTTCCTCTGTTTCCGCCTCAGACCTAATCCTCCACTTCTCTAATCCCACACTTCTCTAATCCCCCACTTCCGTCATTGGTCGCAAGCCTACGCGATGGCGTTCACGTGCAACTGAAGACTGCTCTTGAGGTTGGCAGCTTTGTTGTCGTGTATGATATTTTTCTTCGCTAGTTTATCCAACATCGCAGTAACCTTGGGAAGAAGAGCAAGAGCCGCCTCTTTTTCTGTTGTGTTGCGAAGAGCTTTTACTGCATTTCGAGCAGTTTTAGCAAAATATCTGTTGTGTACGCGGCGTTTCTCGGTTTGACGAATACGCTTTTTTGCTGATTTATGGTTTGCCATTGTTCTATTGAAGTTATAGGTGAAAAGCGAGAAGTTCTGAACTATGCACGAAAAGAGACACATTTTCGCTAATAACTCACCACTAAACACTTATCATTAATTTTGTAGCCCATAGGGGAATCGAACCCCTCTTACAAGAATGAAAATCTTGCGTCCTAACCGATAGACGAATGGGCCTCTTTTTTTCGTAAAAGAGACCACAAAGGTACATCAAAAATCGAAGATTGCAAATTTTTTCCGATTTTTTTTTTGTTGAAACAAAAAATGCCTACATTTGCTAAATGGATTAACAAAACATAAAAAATATGATTAATATAGTACTATTCGGGGCTCCGGGTTCGGGAAAGGGAACACAAGCCGACAAACTAAAAGAGAAATACAATTTGATACACCTCTCCACCGGTGAGGTCATCCGCAACGAGATAAGGAGCGGTTCGGCATTGGGAACATTGGCAGCCAAGCAGATGGCGGACGGCGCGTTGGCGTCGGACGATTTGGTATGCGGAATCATCAACAAATTTATCTCCTCCGTTGCCGACGATACAATGGGCGTGATTTATGATGGCTTTCCCCGCACGATGAATCAGGCGAATGAGTTCGACCGTATGTTGAAATTCAAGGAGCAGTCAGTCTCGATGATGATTGCCATCGAAATTACCGACGAAGAGGTGGTAAAGCGCATCAGCGAACGTGGCAAAATATCGGGCAGAGCCGACGACCAAAGCGAGGAGGTAATCCACAATCGAATAGCTGTTTACAAGGCTCAAACAGCCGTTGTAGCAGAGCACTACGCGGCACAAAATAAATATTTCGGAGTGGACGGAATGGGCACTATCGAAGAGGTTTTCGAGAGAATCTGCGCGGTCATTGACAAGAATAGATAATGGTTCAGCTAAACTTTATGCGAGGTATCAACCTCATAAAATCCACAATAATTAAGCGATGATGTCACCTTGCGATTGTCGCAGTGTGATAATAGAAGATATTTTACTAGATATCAAAATTGAAAATTTGACACGGTTTCTTAGAGAACAACGGGGATTTTGCTATAGAAAGTCCTCTTTATTTTCATTTGACATCATTGCCATTTAGAAACAACAAAACAATAGAATGAAAAAACTCCTCCTCTCACTCTTCGCGCTACTGACGGCGGTGTCGGCAATGGCGCAGGTCGAAAATCCGGTCTCTTGGCGGATAACGGCTGCGGGCGATAAAGTAACTTTTACAGCCCAAATTGAGTCGCCGTGGTATATGTACGATTTGGGACCTTACAAGGATGGGCCAAATCCTACGACTTTCAAATTTGCGATGCCCGAAGGAGTCTCCCTAAATGGCACCATTAAGCCTTTATCAAAAGGCAAAAAGGTGCAGGATGAGATCTTTAAAATGGAAATCGGATATTATCTGACTGAAGCCGTTTTCGAGCAACAATTTTATAACGGGACAGGCACGAAACAAAAAATCAAAGTAAACATAGAGTGGCAGTGTTGCGATGGTGAGTCGTGCCTGCCCCCTACGGACGAAGATTTTGAGTTCGTGGTTGAGCCCTCTTCGGTGAGCGATGCGCCGGTAACGGTGGGTGAAGACCCTGCTCGCCCTATAGATGCCGAAATGTTGATTGATGGCAACACGGCTGGGGTTGCAGCAGATGTAGAGAGCGAACCCCGGGGGTCGATGTGGAGCATCATTATTCAAGCTATGTTGCTTGGCTTGGCGGCGCTGCTTACCCCTTGCGTCTTCCCGATGATTCCGATGACCGTGACATTTTTCTTGCGCCGTAGCGGCAGCAAAGCACGCGGTAAGTTCTTGGCTATCTTCTACGGTCTCTCAATTATTGCAGTCTACACCCTGCCCATTGCAGCAATCATCCTTATCACATATTTCGTTGGTGGGGATGCGGTTACAGCAGATATTTTCAACTGGTTGGCTACGCACTGGATTCCTAATATCCTTTTCTTCTTGATTTTCTTAGTCTTCGGATTCTCGTTCTTGGGCGCGTTCGAGCTGACACTTCCGAGCAAATGGGTGAACAAAAGCGATACGGCAGCCGACAAAGGTGGTCTTGTGGGTACGTTCTTTATGGCGACAACTCTGGTGTTGGTCTCGTTCTCTTGTACGGGTCCTATCGTAGGTTCAATTCTTGTAAAATCGACCCAAGGTGAGGTATGGGAGCCCATTATAACTATGTTGGCATTCTCCTCAGCCTTCGCAATACCATTTGCAATTTTTGCATTCTTCCCCGAATTATTAAAAAATCTGCCCCAGTCGGGTGGTTGGTTGAACTCGGTGAAAGTTGTGTTGGGATTCGTGGTTATGGCTCTCGGACTAAAATTTTTGAGCGTGGCAGACTTGACCTACCACTGGAATCTTATCAGTCGCGAGGTATTTCTGGCGATATGGATAGTGATTTTCTCACTATTGGGTCTCTATTTACTTGGGAAATTGCGGTTCTCGCACGATGACCCGATGGAGTTTATTCCCGTGAAGCGCCTTGTGTTGGCTATCTGTACATTTTCGTTCGTTGTATATCTAATCCCCGGTATGTGGGGCGCACCGCTGACGGCGTTGAGCGGATATCTGCCTCCTATGTATACTCAGGACTACGTGGTTACACAAGGTGGTGGTTCATTTGATGGCAGTGCAAATCAAGAAAAGTCCTCCATTGACCACTCAATTGCGGGCAAGCCAAAGTACGCCGATTTTTTACACCTACCCTACGGAATCGAAGGCTTCTTTGATTACGAGCAAGGTATGGAATATGCACGCAAAATCGGAAAGCCTGTCTTTATCGACTTTGTAGGACACTCGTGCAGCAAATGCAAAGCTATGGAGGCAAATGTTTGGAAAGACCCTGCCGTGCTTAAATATCTCAAAAATGACTATGTAGTCATCGCGCTCTATGTGGATGACAAAAAGGAATTGCCCGAGAACGAATGGGTTACGGACGAAAAAGGCAAAGTACTGAAGACGTTGGGCAAAATCAACTCAATGTTGCAGATTGCCAAGTTTAATATCAATGCTCAACCCTACTACGTGTTGATGAATCCATTCACCGAAAAGGAGTTGGCAAAGCCGCGCTCCTATGATACCAACATTGATGCCTATGTCCAATTCCTTGAAGAGGGGGTCAAGGCATTTACCTCTCAACAATAGGATGTGGGGGCTGCTAAAAATTAGTGACTCATCATCTTGGGACTGTTCTTAGGAGCGTTCAGTTGTTCTTTTGTTTTTTATCGGCATCTTATTGACGCGGCTTGAAACAATTTGGATTTTTGACAACTCTTTCACTCAATTTCAGCGTTATGTTCACCCAATAAAACCCTCATATAAGTCTATTATGCTGCGGTTTGAATTGCCCAACGACGCAGAATTTATGCAAAATTATCCAAATTGTTTAACGCCGAATTAATATGAGCCTTCGCAAATGGCTATGATACAAAAGCTATTCAGAATAACCACCCTGTTACTGACTGCAATAATGTCGCTATCAGCGCTCTTGGCAATATACAGCACCACATTAGGCGCAAATCGCCGGTGGCTAAACTTTGCGTATGGAGCGGTTATGGTTATGCTTGCGGTGATTGTGTTTCGCCGCGGCAGCAAAAGAGCAGGCTGGTTTGCGATGCTCTCGATGGTGGTATGTTTAGTGCTCTTTTCGGGAATGCTTCTGGCGGTGGTCTCACGGGTGTTAGGTGAGGGATTTCCGCTATTAGACTGATATTCACATTCTCTGTTTTTTAGATTAAAAATCAACAATATATGCAATTCACGGCAGAACAGATATCCGCATTTCTTGCAGGAGAAGTTGAGGGTAACCCTCAGGCAACGGTATGGATGGTTGCCAAAATCGAAGAGGCAGCTCAAGGGGAGCTCGCCTTTTTGAGCAACCCAAAATATGAGGAATACCTCTACACTACAGATGCCTCGATAGTTTTGGTTAGCAAGAGCTTAGAGCTAAAAAAAGAGGTCAAATCAACTCTGATAAGAGTCGACGACCCGTATCAGGCTTTTGCATCGCTGCTAAACCTCTATCAGAGCAGCAAGCCGCGCAAAAGCGGTGTTTCGCCACAGGCATTTATCGCTGCCACGGCGTATGTGGAGGACGATGTCTACGTTGGCGAGTTCGCAGTTATCGGCGAAAATGTCCGAATAGGCGAGGGCTCACAAATCTATCCGCAGGTATATGTGGGTGATAATGTCGTCATTGGCGAAAATACGAAGATATTTGCCGGAGTGAAAATTTATGAGGATTGCGTTATTGGCGACAACGTTACAATCCACAGCGGCACGATTGTCGGAGGCGATGGCTTCGGATTTGCTCCGATGGCGGACGGCACATTTAAAAAGATTCCGCAAATCGGTAATGTAGTAATCGAGGACGAAGTGGAGATTGGGGCAAACTGCACCATAGACCGAGCCACGATGGGTTCAACGGTGATTAAACGTGGGGCAAAGTTAGATAACCTGATTCAAATAGCTCACAATGTGGTTATTGGCGAAAACACGGTGATGGCAGCGCAGTGCGGTGTGGCTGGCTCTACCAAGGTTGGGCGCAATGTGATGATGGGTGGGCAGGTAGGCATCGTAGGTCACATACAAATTGCTGATTCAGTGAAGATTGGTTCGCAGTCGGGCATTGGACACAGTGTAGAAAAGCAGGGAGAATTTATGCTGGGCTCACCGGCAATGACCGGCTTCCAGAACCACCGTGTGCAGGCTATCCTCAAGGAACTGCCCGAATTGCGCAAAACAATCTTGCAATCAGCACGTCAGCTAAAGCAAATGAGTGACAAAAAATAGTTCGATACCACAATCGAGAAATTGCAAACTACCGATGAACTCTAGTAAACTGATTGCGCTAGAGGTTGCCTAAAGTAAGGATAGGCGTATTTGACACCTATCCTTACTCGTGTAATTTATGACAGCAATTCTTACAATTCAGCTGCTTGCAAATCGAAAAATTGCCAAATAGACTCACCCTCGGGCACTGGGGCTATGATTTCGATACGTTCGGCGGTGGTAGGGTGGGTGAAGGACAAGGAACGACTATGAAGTGAGATGCCGCCATTACGATTGCTGCGTGCCGCTCCATACTTCAAATCACCCTTAATCACACAACCTATTGCTGCCAGTTGAGCACGGATTTGATGATGACGTCCCGTGACCAGCTCAATTTCCAACAAAAAATATCTGTCACTCTCCTTCATCAATCTGTACCTCAACACCGCCTGCTGACCATCCTTAGTTGGATTTGCGTGCGCTGTGGACTTGTTGGTCTTAGCATTGCGTACAATATAGTGCACCAGCTCGTCAGCCTCCTTGGGCGGACGTTTCTCGGTTATTGCCCAATACTTCTTCTGAAAACCACGCTCACGAAGCTGCTCATTAAGTCGTACAAGCGCCTTGGAGGTTTTGGCAAAAAGCACAACACCACTCACGGGACGGTCGATGCGGTGCACCACCCCCAAAAAGGCATCGCCCGCCTTGTTATATTTGACTCTTAAGTAGTCTTTTACCTCTTGCTCCAGAGCCGGCGCGCCATCAGGATCGGGCTGCACCAACTCTCCGGCACGCTTATTTACTACTATTGTGTGGTTATCTTCATAGAGAATTTTCATAGTCTGAGCTTAATTAGCAGCATTACCTTTTCGCCACTTACAATTAACAATTAGTAAGTCATCAACTCGGGGTCGATAAAAGAGGAATGGTCGGTAGGTTGCTTTGAAATATTTAGGGGACTTCTAAAAATTAATCGATTGAGATTTTTGATCTATTTTTAGAAGTCCCCTTTAGAAGCCCCCTAAACAGTACCTCAATTTTCCATCAAATAAGCCTTAATGAAATCCTCAATCTTACCATCTAGGACACCATCACAGTTGGAGGTCTGATAATTCGTGCGATGGTCCTTCACTCGCCTATCGTCCAAAACATAGCTGCGAATCTGAGAGCCCCACTCATTTTTGAGTTTTTTGCCCTCGAGTTCATTCTTGATTGCCATACGCTTATCGAGCTCTATTTGATAGAGTTTAGAGCGCAAAATTCGCATAGCATTCTCCTTGTTCATAAGCTGCGAGCGGCTTTCTGTATTTTCGATAACTATTTTCTCGGGCTCATAGTACAGCCGCACACCAGTCTCTACCTTATTGACATTCTGCCCCCCAGCACCCCCACTACGGTATGTATCCCACTTAATATCAGCCGGATTAATTTCAATCTCAATCGTATCATCCACAGCAGGGGTCACGGAAACACTGGCGAACGTTGTCTGGCGCTTATTGTTGGCATTAAATGGTGAGGGTCGCACCAAACGATGAACACCATGCTCCGACTTGAGGTAACCATAAGCCGAATCACCGGTAATCTCTAGCATTGCCGACTTCACACCAATTCCATCTTCTTGCATATCAAGAACTTTCACCGCATAGCCATTACGCTCCGCCCACCTCAAATACATTCTGAGAAGCATCGAAGCCCAATCCAACGCCTCTGTTCCTCCCGCTCCAGCGTTGATTTCGAGAATCGCACCCATAGCATCCTCCTCTGAGCCGAGCATATTCCGCAATTCCAACTCTTCGAGCAAGGCAAGCGTGTGGGAATAATGAGCCTCAAGCTCCTGTTCGCTCACGAGTTCCTCCTTCAAAAAATCGGGCATAAGCTCTAAATCTTCAGCCGCTTTGCTCACAGCATCAAACTGGGCAACCCACCGTTTGGTTACGGCACTCTCTCGGAGGTGTTCTTGTGCAGCATCTGCATTGTCCCAGAAGCCTGCTTCTAATGTTTTGGCTTGGTCCAAAGCCACCATTTCACGCTTTGCAGAGATGTCAAAGATGCCTCCCCAGCGAGTCCAGTCGCTTTATAACCTCTTTAATCTGTTCGTTAGTAATCATCATCATCCAAAATTTATATCACAAAAGTACGCAAAAAGTTTGAGAACTATCCAAATTTTTCGTGCAAAACCCGGCAGAACCTCCGAGTATGCAATAAAAAAGAGGCTGGCACTAGTGCCAAGCCTCTTGCTAGAAACATAAAATAAACCCAAAAACAATTAACGATTATGCTCGCGGGAGTAGAGCAGTGGAAGCTGAGTAACCGATTCACATCCAATTAAAAAAAACAAAGAAAAAAAATGTGGCTAAACAAATAAAATTGTCCCCTCGGAATCCTCAGCCTCCGAACTGCTACACTCCCGATAGCATAATCAACATCTCAAATAATAGTCATATAACTCTCAATATCTGGTCGTAAGGAGCACAACTACATTTTCTATGTCCATTTCTACTACATTATCCTTGCACATAAACGAACTCCATAGAATGAACTTGCGTACTTTTTATTGAGTGGCCCATTGTCCTCATCATATCGAGTGGCACACCAATGTAGTTTAACTCTCATTCCCGAGTGCAAAGGTATGGAGGTTGTAGAAGATGGCAAAGGTATAATTTTATTGTTTTTTGGTACGGTGTGAAAAAAGTTGTTAAAAATGCAAAAAAAAATTTATACCTACATATAAGATTGCTGAATTTTTAACGTTATATGTGAGGATTACAGTTGATGCAAATGAAATAATACTAACAGCAATGCTAAGATACAGGCAATACACCCCCTTCTCGGTTCTTGAGTGGGAGGCCGATGTGTGGGATTTTCCCGTGCACAAACATAACTACTATGAAATCGTAATTATTCGCAACGGTGAAGGTACTCATACTATTAACGAGCAGACCTTTCCATACAAGCAGGGTGATATATTTCTGCTCTCGCCGGAGGATCATCACTGTTTCGGGATCTTGAAAAAAAGCTCATTTTGCTTCATAAAATTCACCGAATTGGTCTTCAAAAAGAATAAAACCGACGACGAACAACGACAATGGCTCGAGAGGATTGAGACCATAATCGCAGTACCGAATCAGACACCCGGAGCGATCCGTTTCAGGGGGAATGATAAGGAACATATACTACGTCTAACCTCAATAATTCTGGAGGAACACAAGGAGCAGGGCTCCCACTCTCCCGAAATTGTTGCGGACGGTATGTCTATGCTTGTAAGCATCATTGCGCGCAACATCAACTACAATTACCAACCTAAAAACAAGTTCCGAACAGACCTCGAAAATTCTCGCATATCATCCATCCTAACATACATTCGCCACAACGTCTACACGCCGGAAAAAATAAGCGTGGATGCGATAGCCGAAAATTTTGATATGTCAAAAAATTACGTCGGAATATTTTTTAAAAAACATACGGGAGAAACACTGCAAAACTATCTACTCAATTACCGCCTGTTTTTGGTGGAAAATCGTATACTCACCAGTAACTCTACCATCAGTAGCATTGCTGCCGACCTCGGGTTCACAGACTCAAGCCACCTAAACAAACACTTCAAGCGGCGCTTTGGAATGATGCCGGGCGAGTATCGCAAGATAAAACATCGCGGCACCACGCCATCGATAACACCGATGATGGGCAATGCCAATACATAAACAGAGTATCAACCTGGGTTCAGAGGATTCTGCATTGTCAAGACAATCTTGCTGCCGTCCAACTTGACGTTGGCGAATGACAAAGCAGTGATGTCAGAAGCACGCAATCCCAGTGGCGAGGCTAGGAGGACAATCGCGTAGTTGCGCTTCCCCACAGGGCGAGTTTAGTCGGTCAATAGTGTTAGTTTATGAGAATTTCATAATATTTTTGCCGATATATGAAAAAATCGTAACTTCGTACAAAGTTTAGCTAAATCACTAAAAACCTCAATAACGATGTACGGAAAAATTAAGGAGCATCTTCAAAACGAATTGGCGGCTACCGAAGCTGCGGGATTGTACAAAACCGAGCGTATTATTACATCGGCTCAGCAGGCGGAAATCACTGTGGGTGGTAAAACTGTTCTGAACTTCTGCGCGAATAACTACTTGGGTTTGTCGAACCATCCGCGCTTGGTCAAGGCGGCACAGGATATAATGAACACTCACGGCTTTGGTATGAGTTCGGTACGCTTTATCTGTGGAACACAGGATATCCATAAAGAGTTGGAGGCTGCCATTGCAGACTATTTCGGAACAGAGGACACTATTCTATATGCAGCCTGTTTCGATGCTAATGGCGGCGTTTTCGAGCCGCTATTGGGCGAGGAGGATGCAATCATCTCGGATGCTTTGAATCACGCCTCTATCATCGATGGCGTACGTCTTTGCAAAGCAAAACGCTACCGTTATGCCAATGCAGATATGTCAGACCTCGAGAACCAACTTAAATTGGCTCAGGCTCAACGCTTCCGCATCATCGTGACGGATGGTGTTTTCTCGATGGACGGCAATGTTGCGCCGATGGACAAAATCATTGAACTAGCTGATAAATATGATGCTATGGTTATGGTGGACGAGTGCCACTCAGCGGGCGTTGTGGGCGCTACGGGGCGTGGTGTGACCGAGCAATTCAACTGCCGCGGCAAGGTAGATATTATCACCGGCACGCTCGGTAAAGCAATGGGAGGCGGTATCGGCGGCTTCACAACAGGTCGCAAGGAGATTATCGACATTCTGCGCCAACGTTCTCGCCCTTACCTATTCTCCAACTCGATTCCTCCTGCAACTGTCGGCGCATCTCTAGAGATGTTTAAGATGCTCAAAGAGAGCGACGCACTCCACGACAAACTAGCTGCCAACGTGAAGCATTTCGTAAAGAGAATGACCGAGGCGGGCTTCGACATTAAACCTACACAGTCGGCAATCTGCGCCGTGATGCTTTACGATGCACCGCTTGCCCAAAAAATGGCTGCACAGTTGATGGACGAAGGAATTTATGTAATCGGTTTCTTCTACCCTGTTGTCCCTAAAGAGCAGGCACGTATCCGCGTGCAAGTTTCAGCAGGGCACTCAACCGCGCATTTAGATAAATGTATCGCCGCCTTTACGAAAGTCGGCAGAGAGTTGGGAGTGATTAAATAGAGGAAACTTCCAAAAATCCTAAAATGACTAACGGCTAATTCTTAGAAGTCACCAGAACTACTGAAGAGACTGTCTCAAAACGCAAGTTATGGGGCAGTTTTTTTTGGTTCTACTGGTTTTCGTGTGGGTAAAGTTTGAGGTTTGCATTGAAGAATAGTAGGATTTTGCAAAGCAATAACCCACTAACCCGACACCCATACCTCTGAACTCGGATTAATAATGGTAGGTGTCGGGTTGATGATTCTACCGCCCATCGGGACGCAATACCAACTCCCCGCCGGGCAGTTGCACCACCACATCGCGCCGCATCAACTCTCTAAGCGAGCCCATTACGCGTGTGGGGTCTAGCGGCATAGTCGCCATCAGGGCGTGGATATCGCCACGGGGGTTGTGTGTGAGGTACTCTATGATTCTCTCCTCAATGGATTGTGCTCTTTGCAACTGCCTTGTCTCTGCCGGAGAACTTCCCCTACGTCCTACGCATACATCACAAACACCACAATCCTCTGCCCGATTATCATCAAAGTAGTTGCGTAACACCACCCCGCGGCACACCGACATCTCGCGCACATACTCCAACATAGCAGCAACCTTCAGCTCACTCTGCATCTTGCGTCTATTGTAGGTTTCGGGCGCGATACGCAGATTCGCAAGGGGCAGACGCTCCTCCTCCAATATCAACAACGGCGAGCGACGGCGCGGGATATAATTGATAACGCGTGCGCGCGAAAGTTCCATCAACATCTCGACGATACGCTGCTCGGAGTAACCCGAAAGGCGCGAAAGCAAAGCCTCGTCTATGGTGACAAACTGAGTGAAAAGCCCCGTGTAGCATCTAAGCAACACCTTTACGAAGCCATCGAAATCAACCCTCTCCACCTGAATCCTATATAGTTCATCGCGCGCAACGCGAAATTTTATTCTCGTGGGATTATCCATCTCGTCCGTGAGGGTCATATAGCCATTGAGCTCCAAAATCTTTATCGCATTGAGCACCGTAAGAGTATAGAGCTTGTAGCGACTCACAAATTCCCATATCTTGAAATCGTAAATCTCCCCCTTGCCACCGCCAATGGATACTTGCAAGTGGTTGAAAATATGCTCATAAACCCTCTCTATTGTTTCCCGTTCGGGATATTCGTTGGCTATGCGTCGGGTGGCTTTCTCGCTGTCTTGCTCATTGTATAGTAGCACGGCATAGGAGCGTTTGCCGTCCCTGCCGGCGCGTCCCGCCTCCTGATAGTATGCTTCGAGAGATTCGGGTATCTGGTGGTGGACAACATAACGCACATCAGCCTTGTCGATACCCATACCAAAAGCATTGGTTGCCACAATCACCTTGGTCTTACCCTGCATCCACTCGTTCTGCTTTATATTTCTAATGGAAGCTCCCAAGCCGGCGTGGTAGAAGTCTGCCGCAATTCCGCGAGCACGAAGGTGGTCGGCAATATCCTGAGCATCCTGACGACTACGCACATAAATAATGCCGCTGCTACCGGGCATAGAGTTGATTACTCGAGCAATGTGTTCCAACTTATTTAGCGTGTGGCGAACAACAAAGGCAAGATTTTCGCGGGCAAAACTCGAACGAAAGACATTAGGATTTTTGAGATTGAGTTTATCACAAATATCCTCCAAAACAAGCTTTGTAGCCGTTGCGGTGAGGGCAATAAAGGGCACTTCGGGTAACCACTCTCTCAACAGAGCTATTTTCAAGTAACTCGGACGGAAGTCATAACCCCACTGCGAGATGCAGTGCGCCTCGTCCACCGCCACCAACGAGACTACCATCTTCATAACCCGATGGCGGAAAATTGGGGTATTAATCCTTTCGGGGGCAATATAGAGCAACTTCACATCGCCATATACACAATTATCGAGCGCAATATCTATCTCGCGAAGAGTCATCGCCGAATTGATAGCCGCAGCACGGATTCCGCGGCGGCGGAGTGCCTCCACCTGGTCTTTCATCAGGGCAATGAGCGGCGTAACGACAATAGCTACCCCCTGGTGCATCATAGCCGGCACCTGATATGTTACCGACTTGCCACCGCCCGTGGGAAGCAGGGCAACAGTGTCCCGTCCGCTGAGCAGAGAGTTGATTATTTCACTCTGATACTCGCGGAAGGCGGAGTGTCCCCAATATTTTTTGAGAATTGATAGAGAGTCCATTACTACCCTGATTCCACAGCACTGCGCCGCAGTTGTCCAACAAAGGTACACTTTTTTGTCTAAACTCTGCTCGGGACGGTCGGATAACTTTTTATTGACAAAAGTGTGGATAATCTAATTTTTTTAGCGTAAATTTGTCGAAATAAATCGGGTAAACTATGCAACAACCAATCACCTTTTCGCCGGCGGGTAACGACCTTTTCAATGTTTCATACACTAAAGAACCGACTGTGGTCAATGACAAAATGTCCGTCGAACAGTTGGAGAAGATTCACGCCAAGGAGGATTGGAACTTCGAGGCGGCGATGACCCTGTCGGCAAAATACAGCACACAGGGCGAGTATGGCAAGGCGTGTCAGGTGCGATTCGCTGCGGCGAGTGTGGCTGTGGAGTTGCTGCCCGAGGACGAGGAGTTTTTTGAATTAGAGTGGGAGAACGAAGAGAATCAGGAGTTTATAGAGATTATCGCCGCCTCGGGTAGCGACTTCTATATGCACGGCGACTTCGAGATGGCGGCAACGCTCTTCGAGACCGCGCTATCCCTAGACTCCGAAGACCACTTTGTGGTGATTCCGCAACTGGCTATTGCCTACTTAGCCATTGACGATGAGGATGGCTACGAAGCCTTGGAGATGGACATCGACAAAAACAGTTTGGAGGGAGCTCTGATAGATAACTTTGCCGCCTATCTTCGCAAGAAGGGGAGCGCGAAGCCTATGCCCACAGATTTTGTTGAGTTGGTTCGCCGGGGCGAGACTCCGGACGAGGAGTTTTTCAGGCTCATCGAAGAGGAGCGCGTGCCGAAAGAGGCGCAGGCAAAGAAGCTGTATTTTAAACACTTGCCGCTATTTGAGGCATATAACGACTTTCTTAAATAGAGATGGATTACCAAGAGATATGTCAAAAAGTGTGCACCGTTGCACGATGGTCGGGAGCATTTATCCGTGGCGAACGAGCCACCTTTTCGGCTGAAAAGGTAGAGCACAAGGGGCATCAAAACCTTGTCTCATACGTAGATAAAGAAGCAGAGAGGATGATTGTGGCATCCTTGAAAGAGATTCTACCCTCGGCATCTGTGCTTGGAGAAGAGGGTGTGTGCGACAGCAATTGTGAATCCGATTATATGTGGATTATAGACCCGTTAGACGGTACTACAAATTTCATACACGGTATGCCACCCTATTGCGTGAGTATTGCGCTGCAATGTGGCACGGAAATTGTTGTGGGTGTGGTTTATGAGATTACTCTTGACGAATGTTACTACGCTTGGCAGGGGTCATATGCTTATCTCAATGGCGGAGTTATAAAAGTCTCGGAGGAAAGCAAGATTGAAAATTCATTAGTTATCACTGGCTTGGCATATAATATAGAGGAATATCGTGCCCATTTCAACCGTCTGTTCGACTACTTCAACCGCAATTCTCACGGAGCCCGCCGCATAGGTTCGGCAGCGGCAGACTTGGTATATGTTGCCGCGGGGCGTGCAGAATGTTTCTATCAGGCAAACCTCTCTGCGTGGGACGTTGCTGCCGGAGCACTCATCGTCCAGCGCGCAGGCGGCAGAGTTACCGACTTCGCAGGGGGCAATAATTATGTGTTCGGCAAGGAGATAATTGCAACTAACGGTGTTACGCACGCCTCGTTTACGGAAATAATAAACAGTTGAAACTGAGCTATTATATACTGTATCCAATTTGTTGTCTGGTGGGGTGGTTGCCCTACAAGGCACAGTTTTTGCTTTCGGACGTAATCCGGTGGCTTTTGCACTATGTGTTAAAATATAGGGTGAAGGTTGTGCGCGAGAATCTTCGTAATGCTTTTCCGGAGGCAACCTCCGAGGAATTGCGGATGGTGGAAAAGCGATTTTACAACCACTTGGCAGATGTGTTTTTGGAGATTCTCTCGGTGGCTTCGGTCTCGAAAAAGCAGATAATGCGACGCATTGAATTTACCAATGTAGAAGAGATTGAACGACTTACAAAGGGACGCTCGTGGATATGTGCAATGGCACACTACGGTTCATGGGAGTATACTATCAGCTACTCGCTTCACACACAGCACGATGGAGTTTTAGCCGTCTATCGTCCCCTCCATAGTCGCGGCATAGATGAATATTTCAAGAAAGTCCGTTCGCGCTTCGGGGCGCGTCCCGTAGCAATGAATGATATTGTACGTGAAGTGATTAGGCAGCGCTTGCAGGGTCGCTCCGTAGCTGTCGCCCTCATTGCCGACCAAACACCGCCCCGCAACGAATCTCACCCGTGGTTTACCTTTTTGAACCAACCTACGCAGTTTTTCTTGGGCACGGAAAAGATAGCTTTGAAATTGGGTATGCCCGTGGCTTTCTTGCACATAGATAAAGTGAAGAGAGGATTTTATCGCGCGCGGTTCGAGCTTATTTACGACGGCGTGGAGAAGGTGACCGAATATGAGGTAACCCGCAGATATATAGAGCATTTAGAACGGATGATAGTCGAACGACCCGAACTGTGGATGTGGTCGCACAGACGTTGGAAACACAAACGATGCAAAGAGTAGCCGTAGTTATACTTAATTGGAACGGGCAACATTTTCTTGAAAAGTTTCTTGGAAATGTTGTCGATTGCTCGCGCGGTGCATCGGTGGTGGTGGTGGATAACTGCTCCACTGACGGCTCGGTGGAATGGATTGCCACAAATCACCCCAAAGTAGAGCGGGTGGTTCTTGACAAAAATTACGGCTTTGCAGGAGGTTATAACAAAGGTTTAGAAGCTGTTAGAGCAGAGTATTACATTCTCCTTAACTCCGATGTGCAGGTTACACCGGGCTGGATTGAGCCAATGTTGTCCTTGATGGATAGCGATGCTCAAATAGCTGCCATTCAGCCCAAAATACTATCATACAGCTACAACGACTTCTTTGAGTATGCCGGAGCTTCGGGTGGATTTATTGACACACTCGGTTACCCCTTTTGTCGCGGCAGGTTAATTGGCGAGTGCGAGCAGGATAGGGGACAATATGACGATGTGCGCGAAATTTTCTGGGCTACCGGAGCGGCGTTTATGGTCAGGGCGGAGGATTTTCACCGCAGCGGAGGATTCGACGAGATTTTTTTCGCACACCAAGAGGAGATAGATCTATGTTGGCGGCTCAAGAGGCAGGGGCGTAAAATTATGGTTGTACCCCAGAGCGTTGTCTATCACGTTGGGGCGGGAACGTTGCCGATATGGTCGCCCCGAAAGACCTACCTCAATTTCCGTAACAACATCGCGATGCTCTACAAAAACTTGCCAATGTGGCGCTTTGCGGTTGTATATTGCTGTCGCGTAGGGACAGATATGCTCCGTGCCCTATCCTACCTGACAACTCTCAAATTCTCATTTGCATCGGCTATCTATCGGGGACACAGAGACTTTTGGCGCTTTCGCAGAAAACTAAACCGCCACGACGAATTTGCGCGCACTATGGTCGGGCAAATCTATCGTGGCAGCATTGTTTTGCACTATATATTTGTAAACAAGTGCTTTGGGAATAAGTTACTGTAGCCTTTCTTCTGCTAGAAAAGCTCCATTTGCTTCGGCTCAGCTACCTCTTCGTGTACAGTCGGCAACTCAGCAACCTCCTCTTGGTACTCTATCGGCGGTAGCTCTTTTTCTAGAGGTTCGAGTGTAACCACTTCGGCAACCTCGTAGTTAGACAGTCGTTTACCTTTTGCTCGGTGACTCTTGACACCAATAAACTCTTCTGCATCAATCGTTTCCGATGGGCGAGTATTATATTTACCTCCAAATCTGATTTGCAGCGCCGGGAACTTATCATCACACATCAGAACAAAAATATCTCCCTCTTCAACAAATAGTTGCGGACGCTGGTCGCACTGCTCGGCTGTGAATCGTTTGATGTAGTGGTAACCTTGTTCCTTGTCTACATAGATGACAGTAAAGACCTTAGCTGAATCCCACTTTTCAATACTCGCAATATCCTCGGGAAAGTGTTGCGAAATATCGTAACCGCAAGTGAGATATGTGTTAGACTTTGTGAAAATCAGCAGCTTATCATCTCCCTCAAACTCACCTAGATAGTCGCCACGCCCTTCGGTATTCAAGCGGCGGATAGAGCTATCGTACCACACCTGCAAACCTTTGAGAGTCGAAATTCCGCGCTCTTTCATCACTATCTTGTGGATGGCATAGCGCGTGAGCAGATTGCCCTGCGAGGAGCGCCCTTTGATTGCAAGTGTCGAAAAGTCAAGCTCTTCTGTGTTCTTTTTCAATCGTGGTCGAGGCTTGAAATATATCTTGAGAGTCTCAGCCTCACCATTGAGATTGACGCTCAGGTATAGGATTTCAGACCCCGGCGTTCCCTTGGTCATATCGTATTCGCGGTCGCGTGTGATGGCAGTTATCGAGCAGCGTTTCATATAGATAGCCCCATTTTTGCCGTCGCGATAGATGACATTATATATCGTGCGCGTGTCATTCTTTTTGAAGACCCCGCAATACAAGATATTTTTGCTAAAAAATCCCTTCTCCGAAACCTTCGATATTATATATTTCCCCTCCTTGTTAAACAGTATAACATCATCAATATCAGAACAATCACTCACAAACTCTTCCTTTCTCATCTGCGCCCCGATTCCATAAAAACCCTCGGCACTATTCACATAGAGCTTGGCATTGGCAATGACCACCTTCGTAGCCTCGATGGTGTCGAAACTGCGAATCTCGCACTTGCGCTCGCGTCCCTTGCCATACTTTTTGAGTATATCCTTGTAGTAGGCTATCGTGTATTGGGTGAGTGAGTTAAGGTCTCGTTCGACCTGTTCAATCTCCGACTCCAAACCGCGGATATGCTCATCGGCACGAAAGACGCTATATTTAGTCGTTTTTATAAGTTTTATCTCGGTGAGTTTCAGGATATCCTCGCGCGTTATCTCTCGTTTGAGCATTGATTTATAGGGCGTTAGCTCATTGTCAATCCTCTGTACAACCTCTTGTAGAGAGCTACACTGCTCCATAACCTTGTAGATGCCATTGACAATAAAAATCTTCTCTAAACTCGAAAAATGCCAATCTTCTCCCAACTCTGCGAGCCTGATTTCCAGCTCCTTGCACAGAAGTTTGCGGGTATTGTCCACCGAAATACGAAGTATCTGGGATACACCCAAAAAGAGAGGCTTTTTGTCTAAAATTACGCACGAATTAGGGGAAATGGAAACCTCACAATCGGTAAAGGCATAAAGCGCATCTATCGTTTTGTCGGGCGAAACATCGTTTGTTAAATGGATGATAATCTCTACATTAGCCGATGTATTATCGTCAATCTTACGAATTTTTATCTTTCCCTTATCGTTGGCTTTGATTATTGAATCAATCAGGGATGAGGTTGTTTTCCCAAATGGCAATTCGGTGATTGTCAGTGTTTTCCTGTCTGTCTTAACAATCTTTGCACGCACCTTCACTGCTCCACCCCTGAGCCCGTCATTATAGCGGCTGCAATCTATCGAGCCGCCGGTGGCGAAGTCGGGATATAGCTCAAAGGGCTCATCCTGCAAATATTTTATTGAGGCATCAATCAGCTCGCAAAAGTTGTGCGGCAGAATCTTGGATGCCAAACCCACAGCAATCCCCTCGACCCCTTGCGAGAGTAGAAGTGGAAATTTAACAGGCAGTGTTACAGGCTCTTGATTACGCCCATCGTAGCTCGACATCCATTCGGTAGTCTTGTGATTGAAGACCACATCGAGCGCAAATTTCGACAAACGCGCCTCTATATAACGCGGTGCGGCAGCCGAATCTCCCGTCAGTGTATTCCCCCAGTTACCCTGACAATCAATAAGCAAATCCTTCTGCCCCAGCCCCACAAGCGCATCGCCGATTGAGGCATCACCGTGAGGGTGGAACTGCATCGTATGACCAATAATATTCGCCACCTTATTGTAGCGTCCATCATCCATACGCTTGAGTGAGTGGAGAATACGGCGTTGCACGGGTTTTAACCCATCGTCCAAGTGTGGCACGGCACGCTCCAGAATAACATAGGAGGCGTAGTCCAGAAACCACTCCTTGTACATACCCGTAAGTTTGTGCGGCACAGAGTTTTCAGCCGAAACTAAACGAGAAAATTTTCCCGTTGCCACAGCCTCCACAACATCCTCTTCTTCAACTATCTCCTCCTCTGCTTGTTGCTCCGACACAAAATCCTCTTTCTCTATCTCTTCACTCATACTCTAATCTATTTTTTCTTGGGAAAATCTACAACAATCCCTTTTGGTGCACTATTTTTTTCTGCCTTCGCGGCAGCAGCTCCCGCAACTGCCGCAAATGTTTTGATGTTATTGAAGAGTAGCTCTAATAAATAATTAGCACCCTCCACAAATTCAGCCCTTCTTTCGGATAATTCATTCTCTTGGATACGCTTTTCGATAATATCCATATAATACTCGCGCGCCTTTGCCTCGGACTCTAAAACCATAATCTCCGAAATTTCGGACAACTGCGAATTGTCTAATTTCAAAATTTTCTCGGTAATTGCAAATTCCCGCTGCTCAACTTCGTCATATTCACCTCTTAAAAACCTATTTACCTCATCAATATCAAAATACGCAGGGTCGTAAACCTCACCTCGTTTCAAGCCCATCCAGTCGCGAAGCCCCTTGTGGTCGGGGTGCTTTGTATCCTCCAGAGCCTCCAACATCGCATAATAGCCCCACAAGCCGCCACAATTCTCGGGCGGACACGCTCCCTTTCCTTTGATGCAAATCGGTGTTGGGTCGTCATCTTGGTCGTTGTCGATAATCTCCTCGATGAGAATCGTATGGTCCCAATTATCGCCGAAGTCATAACAATAACTCAACTTATCTTTGACAAGGTATATCAATGAACGCAGAGTAACCTCTGAATAATCCTCGCTAGAGGCTTCTCCGAAAAAAAGCGGAGCATCGGTTTCATCCATATCCTCGGCAGGCTCATAAAAGACCCTGTTTTTCTCGAAATGGTGAAGGTGCTCGTCCTCCCACCCCATTGCGCCCTGTATAACCCGATGCAAATCAGGCAGTAAAATATCTGCCGGCACAATTACCCTGCGCCAAATTGGAGGCTTTGCACCATCCAATGAAATTTTGATACGGTACTTCAACATTTTTTCTGAGTTATTAAGTTACTACCAACCCCCTCACCAATTTCTAAACCAATCTCTTCAACATATTCGAGATGTTAGCTTCGATACGTTCGGCGATGTTATCGCTCTGGACTTTGATAAATTTTTCTCCCGTAATATTCTCGTAAAGCTCAATATATCTTTCGCTTACCCGTGCCACGAACTCATCCGAGATTTCGGGCATCACATCATCTTTTCCGCCTTGGAAATTGTGCTCCATCAACCATTCGCGCACAAACTCCTTTGAGAGTTGGCGTTGCGGCTCACCATTTGCAAAACGTTCTTCGTATCCCTCCTTGTAGAAATATCGCGAAGAGTCGGGAGTGTGAATCTCGTCAATAAGGTAGATTACTCCATCCTTTTTGCCGAACTCATATTTAGTATCCACCAAAATAAGACCGCGCTCGTCTGCCATCTCCGAGCCGCGTTTGAAAAGCTCCATAGAGTATTTTTCGAGAATCGCATAATCCTCTGCCGAGACGTAACCCTGCTCCAAAATTTGCTCACGCGAGATATTCTCATCGTGAAGACCCAGCTCCGCTTTTGTCGTAGGGGTGATAATAGGCTCTGCAAAACGTTCGTGCTCGCGCATCCCGTCGGGGATAGCCACACCGCAAATTTCGCGTGCCCCGTTTTTGTACTCGCGCCACGAGCTACCCGTAAGATAACCGCGCACAATCATCTCAACTGCAAATGGTTCGCATCTATGCCCCACGGTTGCCATCGGGTCGGGCGAGGCAATTTTCCAATTAGGACAAATATCTGAGGTGGCATCCAAGAACTTAGAGGCTATCTGGTTCAAAACCTGACCCTTGTAGGGAATACCCTTGGGCAGAACAACATCGAACGCCGAGATACGGTCAGAAACAACCATTGCAAGATATTTATTGTCAATGGTATATACATCGCGGACTTTACCAATATAGGTGGCTGTCTGTCCATCGAAATGGAAATCTGTATGTGTAAGTGCTTTCATTACTGTTTATTAGAGCAAATTGCCTCTTTATTAACTTTTTTGATTAGCCCCGATAGAACAGCGCCCGGTCCAAGCTCCACAAACTCCACAGCACCGTCCCCAATCATACCTTCAGCTGTTTGTGTCCAACGAACGGGAGCGGTGAGCTGTGAAATAAGGTTTGCTTTGATTTGTGAGGGGTCGGTATATGGCTTTGCATCAACATTTTGGTAAACAGGGCATACGGGAGCAACGATTTGTGCTGCCTCTATTGCCGCCTCAAGTTCCACACGTGCAGGTTCCATCAGCGGAGAGTGGAACGCACCACCCACTGCCAACTTCAAAGCACGTTTTGCACCCGCCTCTTTCAGAGCCTCGCAAGCCTTGTCCACACCCTCAATCGAACCCGAAATCACCAACTGACCCGGGCAGTTATAATTTGCCGCCACCACAACCTCGGGAATCGCCGCGCAGACCTGTTCGACCTTTTCATCCGACAACCCCAAAATTGCCGCCATTGTAGATGGCTCTTTTTCGCACGCCTTTTGCATAGCCGCCGCACGCGCCGCCACAAGGCGCAAACCATCCTCGAAGCTGAGCGCACCGGCTGCCACCAATGCCGAAAACTCGCCTAGGGAGTGACCGGCAACCATATCCGGCTTAAACTCTTCGCCAAGAGATTTTGCAAGAATCACCGAATGCAAAAAAATAGCAGGCTGGGTAACGTTGGTCTGTTTGAGTTGCTCGTCCGTACCACTGAACATAATATCGGTGATGCGGAATCCGAGAATGTCGTTAGCCTTCTCGAAGAGTGCTTTAGCCGCGGGGTTCGTGTCGTATAGTTCTTTACCCATTCCGACAAACTGCGCACCTTGACCGGGGAAAACGAATGCTTTCATATTTTTGTAAATTTTAATTTTCCAAAGACAAAGGTATAATTTTTTGCCAAAAAATGCTAATTTTGCACAATATAAACTGCATCTGAGAAATCAAGCGAGCTTGATTTCTCAGATTTGCACTATATTTGCATTGTATTTGCACTCTACAAAAATAGTTTTATGAGACACATTATCATATCGGCTATGCTCTTCTCCTGCGCTCTATCAGCTGTGGCACAGGGTATTACCAGCTCCAATCGCGAGCTTTCGCGCCCCGTGTTTATGAGTTACCGCAACACACAAAGCGCGCTCAGGGGCGAATGGAGCGAGTCGGAAAATTACAGCCCGCTCAGTGGGGAATGGTTTGTGAAATGGTTTGACAACCCACGGCATATCGACACTATGATGCTGAAAACAAATGCAGTAACGAGTGACCTCAAAAAAATTACTCTGCCCGCCGCTTTCCGATTGCAGGGAGTTGGCGGCGAAGCAATTTTTGCCGAAAAGGCATATACTTTTCTGAAAGATTCCCCTCTGAAAAACGATTTTGCGAAACCCCGCGGCGGTGCAGCTCTCCTAATGCGCGATTTTTCCGTGCCGTTCGACTATTTGGACAAAGCGGTCTTCTTTCATATCGGTGCGGCTTCGGCGGCGGTTACGCTGTATATAAACGGTGTAAAGGTCGGATATAGCACCGACTCGAGAAATCCTGCCGAGTTCGACATCACCAAATACATAGTGCGCGGCAGAAACCGCGCGGCATTGGTGGTGGATGAGTTTTGCGATGGCTCATATCTGGAAGACCAGACCGGTTGGAGGCTCGGGGGTGTGAACCGCGAAATTTATCTCTTTGCACAACCCAAAATCCGCGTTCGCGACTACACCGTACGCACCACCTTAGACCCCACATACAAAAACGGGCTATTGGAAACCGCACTGCTCCTTAAAACACAACTACTCAATCCACATACTGTCACTGTATATTATGACTTGTATGACCCCGATGGAAATCTTGTGAATCAGGCTCAGAAGGATGTGCAAATCGGGATGCGCTATCAAGATACGGTGCGTTTTACGGCTACAATTTTGGACGTGAAGCAGTGGAGCGATGAGACTCCTAATCTATATACTATACTATATCGCATAAAACGCGACACAAAGTGGAGTGAGTTTATTGCCGTAAAATCGGGCTTCCGCACTGTCGAAATCAAGGATGGAAGGCTTCTGGTCAATGGTAAAGCTCCAAAAATCAAGGGGGTAAACCTTGCAGAGTTTTCACCCTCGACAGGCAATGTGCAGTCGAAAGAGGATATCGAAAAAGTGTTGAAGCAAATAAAGGAACGGGGCTTTAATGCCATTCGCACAGACGGTTACCCGCTGCAGAACTATTTCTATGAACTGTGTGACCGTATGGGGCTTTATGTGTGGGATGTTGCCAATATCAATGCTCAGGGTATAGGGACGAGCATCTATAAGGGGCGCACATTGGCGAATGACCCTGCTTGGCGCGATGAGTTTATATTCCGAGTAGACAACACATATCAAAGAAACAAGGCACATACTTCTGTGATAATGTGGGGATTGGGCGACAATGCGGGTAATGGTTACAATATGTATGAAGCATACCTGATGCTCAAAGCACAAGAGCAGACTCGCCCCATTGCCTATAATGGAGCGGGGTTGGAGTTTAATAGCGATATTTTCTGTCCCGATAATTTTGATTTATCTAAACTTGCTCAGATTAAACCCATTATGGACGGGCAACCCGTGATTCTTTCGCGTTGCACAGAGGCAGTTTGGGATGTGGAGGGGGTGCAGGGCGGTTTTTTGACGCGTTGGCAGTCGCCGGCAATATCGGCAGGTGGCAAATTCGCTCGCCTTTCGGACGATTATCGGCTGCAACAACTCGGCAGCGGAAAAGTCGAGTTACCCAATGCCGAGTCATTTGACTTGGGTAAGAGACCCGTTGTGGTGCGCGAAGTAAAACGCGGGGTGTATGAGTTTGAGAATAACCTGCAATTTGCTAATCTCAAAGATATTAATATAGATTACCAAATAATTCAAAAAGGGAAGGTGAAGGAGAGCGGCAGGATTGCGGTCGATGTTGCGCCGGGCGAGCGCGGCGCGGCTAAGTTGAAGATTCCGATTCTTCAAAAAATCTCCAAGGCAGAGATTGTGATTCGGGTTGGATATTTTGGTGAGTTCAGATTCTAAAAATTATGAAATCAATATATTACCTCACAACATTCATTCTGTTCAGCATTGTGCTGTTTCTGGCGTTTTCCGTGGCGTGGCTATTTGCGTATCCATTTGACAGACACAGGATTGTGTCGCACGAGATTTCTCGATTTTGGTCGAAGTGGATTTACAGACTCAACCCTTGGTGGAGGGTTAGGGTGAGCGGAATGGAAAATATTGAAAAAGGCAAGAGCTATATCGTGGTATCTAACCATCAGGCTATGTTGGATATACCGCTTTTGTATGTGCTACCGTTCAACTTCAAATGGGTGTCGAAAGAGGAGGTTTTTCATATTCCCATTTTCGGGTGGGTGTTGGCAATGCACGATGATATTGCAATCAAACGTGGCGGGAGTGCCGGTGCAAAAAAGATGTTGGACAAGAGTAACCGTATGCTCAAAAACGGGGTGAGTGTAATCATTTTTCCCGAAGGCACTCGCACAAAAACGGGCAAGATTGGGCGGTTTCACCAAGGGGCATTTCTTCTTGCGCGCAAGAGCAAGGCTGATATTTTGCCCGTTATGATTGATGGAACTTTCGATGCAATTAAAGATTGGAAAGTAAAAACACCACACAGTTTTACGGTCAAAATTATGGAGGCAGTACCCTATGACCCCGAACTAACTATCGAGGAAATTTCAAATTTGATGCAACAAAAAATAGGCGCAGCTTTCGAGCAACTGCACAGATAGGCTATCCCGCAACGTAGCCCGAATCTTCGATAAGTTTAGCCGAACGAGCCGCCGAGGTGGCAAGAAGGTCGCACCTCTCATTTTCGGGCGTGCCGCTGTGCCCGCGAATCCAAACAAAACGGACGCGGTGACGACGATACACCTCCAAAAATCTACGCCAAAGGTCTGGATTCTTCTTATCCTTGAACCCCTTACGCTCCCACTCCATCAACCACCCCTTCTCAACGGGATTGACCACATACTGCGAATCAGAGTAGATGACAACCTCGTAACCGTCCTTTTTAATAGCCTCCAAGCCAACAATAACGGCAAGTAACTCCATCCGGTTGTTCGTTGTCAGTCGATAGCCACACGATATCTCACGCCTGTGAGCACCGCTCATAAGTACAACTCCATAGCCACCCGCTCCGGGATTGCCCAAAGCCGAACCATCCGTATAAATTGTTATTTGTTGCATAGATGGTGCAAAAGTAGCAATAAATTATTAATTTTGCGTTCTACATCCTCATACCCCAACAGGTTGAAGAGATTTTTGAGAGAGTTTTTAACAAACAAACGTTATGAAGAGCATCATAAGATACACCATACTTGCAAGTTTGGTAATGATTTTTGCGTGGGGTTGTGCCAATATTTCAGCTCCCAAGGGCGGTCCTCGCGATTCGCTTCCACCGGTGGTAATCAGAACCACGCCGGCACAATTCACCACTAATTTTAACGGCAAAAAAGTTGTTATTGAGTTCGATGAGTATGTGCAGCTCAAAGACCAGTCCAAATTCTTCTTCGTCTCGCCACCGATGGAGAAACGACCGAAACTCAATATCAGGGGCAAAACAATCGAAGTCCAATTTGAACAGATGCCCGACTCGGCTACCACCTATCGACTCGACTTTGGTAGCTCTATTGTCGATAATAACGAGGGCAATAAACTCAACGGATTCACATACACCTTCTCCACAGGAGATGTGATAGACTCGTTGGTGATGGTGGGGCAAACAATCGGAGCATATGAACGCGACTCAGTAATCAATGCCATCATATTCTACTACGACCCCTCGCAAGATAAGCAACAAAAGGACTCCACTGTCTTCAACGGCAAAGTCAGCGCAATGTTCCGCACCGACTCTTCAGGATATTTTGTTGCGGACATACTCAGAGATAAACCATACCTCATCTATGCGCTCGACGACACCAACGGCGACCAAAAGTACCAGCCCGGGGTAGACAGAATAGCCTTTACCGAGAAGCGATTTAACCCCACCGAGCTGGAAGAATTTACTTTGACTATGGACTCGGTGCGCAAACATATGGTTATCGACCCCGTACAAGTTACCCTCGAACTATTCAAGGAGACACCCATTCGCCGCCAAACAATCCTCAAGCAAGAACGCCCACACAGACAAAAAATAGTACTGAGTTTCAATTCGAGTGACGTCCTCATAGACTCACTCGAGCTCAAAGGCATTGACCCCGATTGGATAATACGCGAAAACGGCACGGTCGGAGATACGGTGACCCTGTGGATTGCACCCACGACGATAGAAGATATCAAGCAGCTCAAAGACACCATCGCAGGCACAATGTTGCTCCGACGACAAGACAGCGTCTGGAACAACTATATGTCCAAAGAGAAGTTGAGTTTCACCCACAAAATCGTACTCAGCGAAGAGGAACTGAAAGAAATAAAAGCCAAAGAGCGCGAAGCGAAACGTGAGCAAAAACGGCAACCGCGGCAACGACAAGAGGATACCTTGCCCGTAGCAGATTCGCTAATCACGCCCGTTACCATCGAGGCAGACTCTGCGAAGAGCAAGGCAAAAAACCCATTTAATTTCAAAGTTGATGCCGCCAATCCTCTTATACCCAGCAACAACATAGTGTTCACCTTTGACTTCCCACTTAGAAGTGCTGATACGGCACGTATCGAGCTCTACCACTCCACAGAGGTGAAAGCGGCTACGGCACAAAGCTCCACAGCAGCATCTCAAAAGCAGGAGGTGAAAGTTCCGTTCATCCTCACCAAATCACCCACAAACATACGGCAATGGACACTTCGTGCCGACTGGAAAGCCAATCAAGATTATCGACTTATCATACCCTCCGGCACATTCACCGACATTACCCACCTGAGTAACGACACCCTCAAATCGCAGTTCAGAATAGCCGACCCCGATAAGTACGGAACCCTAATTTTCAAAACTATCAAGGACACATCGGATAAGAACAGCTATATTTTCGAGCTCCTCGAGCGTCAGAAAAATTCATACAAGATTGTGATGCGCAAGGTGGGGGTTCGTTCGGGTGATGTATTGAAGTTCGATTATGTCAAGCCGGGTGATTACTACCTTCGTATTGTTGAGGATAGCAACCACAACGGCAAGTGGGATACCGGCTCACTGGTGGATAGGCGGCAACCGGAGAGGGTACGAATAGTACGTGATGGCGGAGGCGATAAAAAGTTTATTGCAAAGGAACGATGGGAGGTTGAGGAGATAGTGAATCTGAAAAATATTTTTGAAAAATGATAAAGCGACTTATTTTGAAGGTATCCCTGGTGGTAATGACGCTCCCCCTGTGGGGACAGGAGGAGTTTAGCACCCTCCAGGCAGAGTGGAAGCCGGTGCTTACCAACCACTACTTTGGTTTGCGCGGAGGCTATGGTATAGGCAAGGAACGATTCGAGCCGCTACGCCTGAGCGAGGGCTACAAGGGGCTGCTCAATTTAGGTTTAATATATCGCTTTGATGCACCCTCGCAGAAGTATGTGGGGTGTGTTGAGATTGACCTGAATTATGCACAGAAAGGTTTTGCATATGAGACCTATATTGAGTCTAACCGCATCTATTCTCGCAAATATACCCTCATCGAACTACCCATTTTGTGGCAACCCTACTTACCACTTTCCGAGAAAAACGGTATGAGTCGCCTATATCTCAGCATAGGACCCTATCTCGGCTACTCGCTCAGCAGCGACTATCGGATCTATGAGAAGAGCACCGGAGCTACAATAGAGGAGGGCGTGTATGAGTATAACACCATCAGGGATAATAGATTAGAATGTGGCTTAATACTTGGTGGCGGTTTGCAGTTTGGTATTTTGCGCAATTTGAACTTTGGCATTGAATTTCGCTACCAGATTATGTTATCTAATGTATTGAAGGGCAAGAATAAGGTACAGGATAATCCATTTTTCTCACCCGTTGATAATATGAGTCTTTCGGCTGGGCTGAGCTATAAAATTTTCACGGGTAAAGGCAAAAAAGATTTGGAAAGTCAGAAATAATCACTACCTTTGTGCCCGTTGCGATGAAGTACGCCCGGATGGCGGAATTGGTAGACGCGCTGGTCTCAAACACCAGTGAAGCAATTCGTGCCGGTTCGATCCCGGCTCTGGGTACCAAGAAGATGGCTAACAGTTGAAAAATCAACTTGTTAGCCATTTTTGCATTCAGGATTTTCCCCACATTTTCCCCACAGAGGCAATTTGCGATTAATTATTTCAAAATTTCCAACTGATGTAAAATATCTGCTGTAAGTTTTGATAATGGTCTTTTACTATATTCTGATATATGTGTGTAATTGCCAAATATTAATAGTTTTATCTCCTTTTCAGTTAACACATAATCGGATAATGATCTTGTAAACTTCTTGATGTCCTCACAATAGTTATCTGAATACGCCTGAGCCTTAAATACAATCTCCTCTACATAATCTTTATGTTCATTGTATAAATCATTTAAGGCAAATATTTCAATATGATTAGAATGCTCCCCCGAATCTGGAAGTTTTATTCCCCAGCTATTCCGATTATTATTGCCGAATACGCATTCCTCTATCGTGTCAATCTCAAATCTGCAATCATCACCAAATCCGTTTATGTGAGGATTGATTGAAATTGCATCCTCGCCTTTAGAATGATTACAATTCGGACAACAAGGAACTAAATTGTAGAGGGAGAGTGCCAAATAAGGGTATCGTGACTTCGGGTAAAAGTGGTCGAATTGTGGTCTTGTAATTTTCTCACCCTTCTTCTTAATCGTAGAAGTATACTGTCGATTACAATAAGGACAAACCTTCACATTTAGCTTTGTTGCTAACTCATAGCCATATTTCCCAATAAAATCATCATATTGCCCCTCCATATAATTCTTAAAAGCATCAATTCCCTTGGGCGTTTTTTTAATTTGAGTTTCAAACTCTGTAATAACGCTTTCTAATTCTATAGCTTTGCAAAGAACAATTCGTGACATATTCGATTCAAAATATCGGAATATTTCTTGTGCGTTCGAATCTCCGCCAATACCTCGCCTTTTTCGAGCATTAATAGATTCAAAATACCACTTTTCAATAGTATTTCTATCAGATATCTCAATTTTTATCATCGCCTTTGCTACTCTTAAGTTTTATCAACTCCTCTTCCAAATATTCAATTCGTTCCTCTACTTCGCAATTTTTATAGTATAATTTTAATAATTCATTTTTCAGCAATGGTTCCCCAATAAGCATTATCTCTTTCTTTATTGCTTTCAATTCTTTGTCAATAAACGAATTACTGCACCTTAATCTATCGAATAAATTTTCTATTCTTTTCTTTGCAAAATCCCCAATAGGCATCCCCTCAATGAAAAAACTATTACGATATAATGTATGGATATTCGCCCCGAAAGTATTCTCCTGACCTATTGATTCTTCCACTTTGCAAGTTCCATCATCATTCCTATTTAGGAAAATGATGTTATTTTTAGGAAAATCAGAAACAAGAATCGGAGAATGAGAGGCAACAACAATTTGAAAGTTGAAACTTTTGAATACACTACCCAGAGCTGTAGTTAGTAAATGAATGAATCGCCTTTGCCATTCAGGGTGAAAGGAGAGTTCTGGCTCATCTAATAATAAAATAATATGTTTGTATTTTGACTTGTCTTTATCATACACTTCAAATGTTCCTCGATTAAAAATTTCTCCTTTCGATGCTGATATTATGCTGAAAATACGAGAAAAGAGATTCAGTAAAGCCAATTCGCCCGAAGACAACCCTTTCCATTTAATAATGCAGTTGTTATTAAGATATCCTGAATCGTGTTCAATCGATGTAAATGAAGAATTGTTGAATCCGCCTATCTTATTGTAAAATTCAATAATAGATGTAAAAATTCTATTATTAATTGCTGTACGCTTTACTAAAAATTTAAAGTCGCTCCATTTTCGCAATCCTTCCAATTGCTGTATTTTGCACTCAACATCTCCTTGATTATATAACTTTATCATTTCATCATAAAATGACAACACATCAGTATCTTGTTTATTTACGCCCAATACTTCATTTAAAGGCATGTTTTCGTCCCAATTTGCAGGAATATCTTGAGCAAAGATTTGACCGAGTATGATGTTTCTTAACTTCTTTTCAAAGGTATTTTTCTCGGTTTTAATTGCGTGTTTTTGGAATGTTGGATGATCGGCTTTTGTCTCCCTGCAAAATAATTCAATCTCCAAGTACTCAGGAATAGTAATATCTGACGGCAATAACGCATTAAATTTACTTAAAAATACAAATTGACGAAAAGTGTCTTTTATTTGCAAATACTCAATCTCAGGGAAATGGTATTCTCTATTGTCCGAAGCATCTCTAATTTTAAGAAGATTAGCAGTAGAGATATCTTTGAAGTTATTTGTTCTGTGTTTTTTAGTGATTACTTTTCTATCAATATTAGGCGAATAGTAAAGTAAAAGAGTGTCTTTAATTTGATAAATACCGTTTGACATGAAGGGCGTACAAAGTCCTTCACAAGTCAAGGCATTAAAATTATTATCAACTGGATAATTGATAAAAAACTGGTTATTATACTTCCATATCAATATCCTTTTTTTACACTCTAATCCACCTGCTATCGCTTTAATTACAAACTCAACGAGATTGCTTTTCCCGGCACCATTTTTCCCTATTATTGCAGTACTATTCTTTATGTTAGTTCCCCAAAAATTTGGAATATAGCCAGACAGCTCTTCTTTTGAAAGAGTATTAGAAACTTTGTCGTAATGGAATCGATATTGCGGTGAAAAGTTAAATTGGCAATCCTTTATATTACGACCGTCATCTTCTATATAGACATATAATAGCTCCATTTTTACGCATTATTTTTTAAGAACGGCAACTTTCCCGTCTATCTCTTTTACTTTCCCATTAGAGAGCATCTTATCATAAGCAGCACGGAGTGCACTAACGATATTCTCGCCTGTACGTTTGTAGCCAAATTCACGTGCGGTGGCAACGAATAAATCGTCGGGGGTAATGCCGTAACTGCGTTTGGCAATTCGTCTCATCGCCTTACCTAACTCATCGTCTGAGATGTATGCGATTGGTCGAACATAGCCATCTTCTTCGTTGGGCACTCTAACTTGCAATTGGTCAAAATCTTTCATCGTAATGAAATCTCCTTTACGATCAATCGTTTCGGCAAGATGCCACCTAAATACAGACTCCACACCTTCACGAATTTTTGATGTTACTTTCTGATTACCAAACACGGGTGCCACTCGTCTGCATAATTCTTCAAAATGGATTGGCTGCTCTATTTCAATAATCTTGCTTATTATCCCATATTCATTTAAAAAATCGTAATAAGATACATCTACACATTGATAGGGAATAAACCCGAAACCATCATCAGGCATATCATCCATATCAAAATCCTCCTCAATTTCTATGGAGCTGACAGTCGTGTCAATATCATCAAACGTGTCTTCCTCTGCAATATGGTCATCTGAGGTTCTTTCAAGAGCCTTCTCGATAGCTGCAATTAATTTTTGCTCCTCCGTTTTCTGGTCTTTGATCCAGTCGGTTGACCATATTCGATAGATTGACCAGCCCATATCTTCCAATACTGTTTGCCTCAGACGGTCTCGTTCTCTTGCCGTTCGAGAACTGTGATACGTTGCTCCATCACATTCGATGCCTATTGCGAACTTGCCGCTATGGCTTGGATGTTTCACAGCCATATCAATTCTGAAACCAGAACATCCAACCTGTGTTACAACATTATATCCTTTGTCTGAAAGAAAATCATAAACGGCTTCCTCAAATGGAGAATCGAAATCAAGGCTATCAACATACGACAATTCCTTCTGCAATGCTACAATACCCTGTTGTGCAAACTCTATGTAAGAACGAAGAAGTCTTACACCTTCAGCAGACGTTTTTTCGGTATCAATATCTGTCGGCACAATAGAGCCTACTAACTTGACATTATGCTTGGCACGAGTAATAGCAACATTCAAACGTCTGTGACCACCCTCTTTACTAAGAGGTCCGAAATTCATATACATAATACCATTGCTGTCTTTAGCATAACCTATGCTGAATATGATCGTATCACGTTCGTCACCCTGCACGTTTTCCAAGTTCTTAATAAAGAATGGCTCATCTCTATCTTCCATAAAGAATTGCTCATACATACCGTTTTGAAGCCGCTTCTGACGTATTGCCGCATCAACTGCCTGCTGTTGAGCTTCACTAAATGTAACCACACCTAACGAGCGATTTGGGTATTTACGGTAATGATTAAACACCAACTCTGATACTTTCTGTGCTTCGTTGATATTGTTACGCTTAGAACCTCTGTCATACACGCCGTTCGATACGTGGACATACTCAACTCCGCAATCTGGGGCTTTCTCAATCGATGAAGGAAAAGTTATCATCGAGCTTCCGTATATCTTAATATTGGAGAAGGCTATCAGGTGTTCGTGGCGACTACGGTAGTGCCAACGTAAACTTCTCTCTGGCAGAACTGTAACCGATTCATCCAAAATAGACTGATAAGCACCTGCATCGTTATCGCTTGCTTCGGAGTCTGTATCAAAATCCTCATCTTCTAATGCACTGGTAAAGAAACTTGTTGGCGGTAACTGTTTTGTATCACCGACAATAATCACTTGTTTACCTCTCATTATCGCTCCAATTGCATCTTCCGTATGAACCTGTGAAGCTTCATCGAAGATTACCAAATCGAAATCGTAACTCTTTGCCTCCAAAAATACACTCACAGAAAGAGGCGACATCATAAAGCAAGGTCGCAAAGAAGTCAATAGATTTGGAATTTCATTGAATAACTTACGCAACGGCATCAAACGTCGCTGCTTATTCAATTCTCTTTTTAGAATACCAATCTCATCTCTGGTTGAAGTAATAGAATCAAAATCGGGCATCCTATTGAATATCCGCTCTCTCACTCTCGATTGTGCTATGCGGAATTGGATTCTATCCAGCTCCTGAAACTCCTTGATGTTTTGGTCATGTATCCGACCTCTGAAGGACTGTACCGCAGGAAAAAGCGGCAACATAGCATCTAACCAAAGCCTGTAAAAACGCTTTAGATAAGCATCTACAATATGGTTTGTTGAAATATCTCGTTCTTCTATCTGTATAACGTATGGAAGCAAGCTCTGTTCTTCACACTTACGTCTATTTGAACAGTAATCAACCCACTCTTCGAGCAAGTGTTTCTTATTTTTACATTTGGTCAGCCTATCTGAAAGGTCTTTGAGGTGGTAGTTTGTTAGCTGCTCCGAGGCATCAAACAAATTGAGTACCCAACTAATATTGGGTTGTATTTTGTCTTTTAAGTTGTTTAGATTGATTGATGATGTTTTACAGTAAGATATGACTTTGCTGCTACTGCATATTTTTTCAATAAAATCAGTCGGAAGATGTGTTGTCTCAATGAAGTCCTTCAACTCTTTAGCAAACATCAGAGCTGCAAATGCTTTATCCCAATCAGTCTTAACACCTGTGTAGTAACTGTCGTATTGCTCGGAGATCTTTTGCTGTTGTTCATCTATATCACGGCATAAAGATTGTAATTGAGCAAGCTCAGCGAGGTCGTTCAATATATCATCGAAAGGCGCACTGTCCTTCCTTGCCGAATTTATACTCTCGTATTGTTCTATTAGTTTCTCTCCATCAGCAATTACACTTAGCAGCTTGTTGGTTATATCTGCGGATAATGAGTGTTCCGTATAATCAACTATGATGATTTCATTTATCCTTTCGATAATATTATCAAAAGGCTCTGCTGAGTAGAAATGACACAGCTCGGATAGCTCAGCCTTGGGCATAGACTTAGACAAGAGTAGCTCTTTTAGCTTCTCCGGCATATAACCTGTCGTAAATTGAGCTACTATATTTGCAAATGCCTTTGTTGCCTCGTGTAACGAATTCCAATTAGTATCAATCCCCTTGTAGTAGTTTCCAAAGTGCGAAATGTATCTTTCGTTATTACTTTTTACTTCGTCAGACTTATCCGAAATAGCTTTGAGTTTGTTTAATACTTCAAATGCCTCCGTATAAGTTAGTTTCGAACTATTCGACAAATATTGTTTTAGGTTTTTTATATCGCTCTTATATTCCGACTTTATCCCCCTGAAAACAGTGTTGTATTCGCCTCTAAATCTTTTTAATATGGGATAGAAGTCTAGTTCAAATATCTCCTTATCGAACTTTGGCAATACCTCTTGTTTGAGTTGTGCAATCTCTTTATGCAAAGTTTGACACTCATTTATGAGGCTACCTATACCTGCAAACGTCTCTTTGTCAAACCACAAAGCTGTCGGCATAGTATCTTCAAGCAATAATCCTGACAATGTGGTAATAGACTTTACTTTAGCTATGTTAGTTGGTTGCTCAATCCCCAAAATACCTGCAACTGAAATTGATTTAGCGTACAGTTCATTTAATTTGATTGATACGTCTTTTATCTGTAATATAGCCAGCCTTAAGTCGTCGATAACAACTCCTTTTTGGCTAACTGTGTGAAGCGAGTTGTGTACATTGTTTCGCAATGCTGTTAATTGACCTATGATTTCCGCTCCATTTGTATTGAGGATTCGTTCATCATACTTCTCATCAATAGCCATTTGCAATTCGACTATCTTCTGTGATTGGTTTTTATATTCTTCAGCATCAGTGAGAAGACGGTCTATATTACTTTCGAATATCCATTTGGTTGGGATTACAGGAGATTTGCCGACAAGGGACAACAGCTGGCTGATCAATTCTAATCCAGACAAAGATGGTTTAATAGATAATCCGAGTATCTTGCAATACTCTTCCATACTTTCGTTTATCTCACTCAGTAAAGGAAGTAGAGTGGATACATTAGAATCAATATCATGCCTTAATTCATTAGATAGAAACTCAACAGTTGCATTTCTCCAAGCATTTTGAGAGTAATCTTCACTACGTTTACCAACGGTTTTTGAGAACTCAGACAGTAGATATATTCTATCATTAAGTTCCGATTGTGTAACTTTATCAACATCTATAATCTCAAAGATAACTTCAGGAACACGCTCTAATTTTGCCAGTTTACCATTTACTGTATATATGGAGCAATTTAAGCCCGAACAAGGTGTATGTAGCTCTTTTTGATATTCATTGAGTGTATTTCGTTTGCGTTCCAGTGTTTCCAATTGGGTGAGTGCCTCTTCTCTAACTTTCTTACGATCAATCGTAATTGAGTTGGCAAGTTCACGCAATATCTCTTTTTTGTTTGCTTTGTGACTGTGGAGTGTAAAACAGAAATCCGACAGTCCAACATTAGCAAGTCGTTTATAAACTACTTGAAGAGCTGCCATCTTCTCTGAAACGAATAGAACCTTTTTACCATCCGCTAATGCTTCAGAGATTATATTAGTGATTGTTTGACTTTTACCGGTTCCCGGAGGTCCTTGCAATACAAAGCTTGTTCCGCATTTAGATAGTAATACGGCATCCTGTTGGCTTGAGTCTGCATCAACAACCTGAAAAGCATCTATTGGTTTAGTGTTATTGTCGTGGTCGTAGTTACTCAACTCCTCAGATATGCGAATAGAGTCACTTTCGCCTGCAATCGCTGTAATGAATAGGTTCTCGTTGAGTTTATCCTCATTGCGTTCCAAATCCTTATACATATTGATTTTGAGAAAGGATAGAATCGTGAGGTTTACATCACGAACCACACTCCAGTCTTTTGTGTCTATAAGCTTCTCTATTTTCGAGAAATAGGTCTCAATATCATCACTGGAACTATCAAATTCAGGGAGATGGATTCCAAAATCATGGTTTAACTTGTGGGATAACGTCGGATTAACAACTACCTCATCTTCGTGAGACGATAAAACATAAGGAGACGTAAGGGATTCAATAGTCAATTTTACAGGAACAAGGATAAGTGGGGAAGTCAAAATCTGATCAGAATCATCGCTTTCAGTCCACTTCAATAAACCAAATGCCAGAAATAAGGTATTTATACCCTGCTCTTCGATAGATGTATTCGCTTTATAGCGTAGTGCTTTAAGTGTTTTTTGTAACTCACCCAAAGATTTAGCCGTTTCTATATCTCCGGGCACGACTGCATCATAAACTTCCTCACCATCTTCATCTACCTTTACTTTTTTAGCAAATGGGAAATCCAGACTTTTCTCCTGTACAGCTAATAGGTCGAATAGGTGTCTGTATGATGGTGTGGTTATCTTTACATTGGAACGTTTTGTCTCCTTGAAATTGATAAGACGATTCCTCTTACCAAAATCAAGAAGTAACTTTTTCCATGTTTCAATTCTTTGCAGTAAAGCGTTTCCCATATATATTATTAATCCTTAAGTTAGTTCACAAAAAAGCGTGGGCTATCACAAACTGGAAGAGAGGCATCGCCAAACGCCCACGCTCCGAATAAGTAATGCCCACGCAAATCGTGAGCGTTAAACTTATTGCTTGCGGAGCGATTATTTTGGCGATTTTCTCTTCCCACTGCAATAGCTAAACGCTATCTCTACATATGTTAGACAACTATTTAGTTGTCAATCGACTACAAAAGTAATAAAATAATTATATTCTATGCCAAAATTATTGCAGAATATCAAATTTTCATCCCTCTATTATTCTTCGGCTCAGGCGGATTGATGCCGAGCTTTTGCAAGAACTCTTTTTGTTTTTGGCGGAACCAGTCGTAGACTTCGGAACCATCAATGGTGAGGCGAAATTTGTAGGGGCGGTTGGGGTCGGGTTTGTGGGTGGGGTCGAGTTCTACTTTGGCGACTGAATGGTCGGTCTCGTAGTCTCGCTTGTATTCGTGGGAGTAGATTTTACCTTTGAAGCTGACATCCTCACAGTTGAACATTCGTCGTATCATTTCCGTGCCAAAACCCACTTGTCGGCAGAACCGCTCAAATGAAAGTAACTCTTTGACGTGTGGGAAGAGGTCGTAAATCTTTTGAAGTGTCGATTTTTGATCGTTATTCTCCTTGATTAGCTCCTGTTCTCGGTTGTCGAACTGTTGTTTTAGGGCGGTGATTTGGCTTGCTGCGTTCTGTCTGACGGTCTCAACATGTTGGCGGATGGTGGCGTTTTCACTCTGCAACTGCTCGATTTTGGCTTTTAACTCTCTGTTTTCCATATCAGTTTTGACAACTTTTGGCGTACCCAACAGGGAACTAACGCCATCGATGAGTTTAGAGCCCACATCGGCAGCGGAGTTTTTGAGCCGCTCTTTGCTGACGTCGGCTTTGACTTTGGAGAGCTCCGTTTGGGCGTGTTCCTTTTGCTGCTCAAGCTCCGTGAGTGTTGCTTTGGCAGCTTGGGTTTGGGCGAAGGTCTCTCGGTAGAACTCAGCGGTGGAGATATGGCGAGCCTCGGAGCCACGCACGCCACGCTGTAAGCCGTATTTTGCCATCTTTGCTGCGTATGTATCTTGGTACTCTTTGAGCTTCTCACGGCTCATCACATCGTCAAGGCAGAGGCGTGCAGCGTTGGGCGACTTCTTGCGATAGCGTTTTTTCGCCTGCTCCTCGTGCTTTTTCTTTTTGCGTTCAGTGGTTACGATGGGCACGACGGTTGCGTGGATATGTGGTGTTGACTCATCAAGGTGCACCACTGCCGAAACGACATTGTCTGCCCCGTAGGTTTTGCGAAGCCAATCGAGATTGTCGGAGCACCACTCGTCGAGCTTGCCACTCGCTTCAATCTGTTTCATCTCAACGGGGCTACCCGATAGCAGAACGTTGAAAGCCGTTAGTTGATTCTTGCCGATTTTGCGTTGCAGCCCTGCTGTGTCGATGCGATGCTGAATCGCCTCGGTGCGGTTGGTCACCGTATCGGGAAACTCTATGAGTTCCCGATTTAGGTGAGTGAGTTCGGCATCGGCATTGGCAGGCGAAACGGTTCGCTCGATGTGTGCCGACATCGAGGATGAAGAGCCTTTCGGCTTCAATAGGTGAAGCACTGCGTAACCCATTGGTCGAAGATTTTAAGCGTTAATAATCGAGAGTTTTTCTTGTGGCGACACCTCGCCATTGGGGAGTCCAGAGGGGTGCAACCTCGCTGGCTTATTCGGGAATTTTTAGTGAAGTGCAACGGAGCGTTAAGAAAATTCCCTAATAAGCTATGGCATTTTTCAAAATGCTCGTTGCGGCGAAGCCCGTTCAAATCGAAAGTCTTCCATGCAGAGTTCGGCTCTGTCACAATTATTGGTGTCATTACAGCTTCATTTTTCGAGGTTTGATAATGTGCTTTTCGGAGGCGATTGGCTTGCCGCACAGGTAGTCGTTCAGGTCTTTGTGCAGGGCGTAGGATAGAGAGCGGTCGATGAGTTTTGAGCCCAACTGCCTGCCGATTTCTGCCGTGGCTCGCTGTCCTGCGGAGTCGTTGTCGAGATAGCAATGCACCTGTTCATAGTTGCGAAGTGGCGAAATTGAAGCAGAAACATTTCCCACCGAGTTCAAAACCACTATGTCATATTTGACAAGATCAACCCCTTTCTGTCGACACAAAGTCTGAAACGAGAGCATATCCATGAACCCCTCGAAGAGGCAGCACGAGCGGTTAGTATTCCCTATATGCGAGATTGCTTTGGGCGAGATGCACCCTTTGAAATACTTGTTGCGGAGCTCATAACCGCCCGACACATTCTCGAAACCGATGGCGAAATAGGGCTTGCTTCCCAACTTGTAGTGAACCTCTTTGCAGTAAGCAGCCGCTATGTCGGCAGGGATTTTCCGCTCGGCTAAGAATTGCAGCAGAGCAACATTCTCCAAAGGCTTGACCGATATATCCTCGAAGCACTGAAAACTCTCTTGTGGGCGAAAAGATAAAGAGTCGTGCGAGATGGGCTTATTGCCAAGAATCCGTAGCACCTCACCCACATCAGTCGTCCGATGCAGCTCCATCACCAAGCGGATAATATCGCCACCAACACCTGCTCCGAAGTCATACCACTCGTTGCGGTTAAGGTTTATTTTGAAAGATGGCTCACTCTCGGCACGCAGGGGCGAGAGATACCAAAGGCTCACGCCCTGTTGTTTTATGAGCGTACACCCGATTGAGTGCATATAGTCAGTCAACTGTATTGACTTTGCTTGTTCTATATTCATAATTTTTATCTGTTTGGTTTGATGGTTTAACCTAAATCATCTCTGATTAGGTGGTTTAGTATGGTTTATTATATATACACCCACACTAAACTAAACCGATTAATAACTGAAATCCGGGTTGAAGCGGTAGCTCTTACCCTCTTTGAGAATCATTCGCTTATTCTCCAAAAATGTTTTAAGGCTCTTCACTTTGTTCTCACCGAATGAGCAGCCCAAAACATCAGCGTAGCTCTTGCGAAGTGCCGTAATCAACTTTGAATATGAGACAGAGCCACTCTCTGTGAATAACATCGTAAGTGCCTCACGGTGCTGCTCGGCAGAGAGTTCGTGGTAGTCGAAACTCTTCGAGGTTGTGCTCTTCTGAAATGAGTACTCCTCAATCAGCTCAGGCAGCACATCATCATTGATGCGAAAAGCAAAAGGGTCAAACTCCATATCTCGAATACACATTACCTGTACGGTGCTAATATCTCGGTCAAAGTCATCTTTGGTAACTTGTAGGATAGTTTCGGCTTTGTTGTTGAGCTCAGTGCCTAAGTGTCCACGAGTGTTATCATCACCCTTGTTCAGGTGCAGTACCGTGTGTATATGGATTTGTCGCTCGTCAGTCCACTGCATCAGCGAGCTGATAAGCGTTGTGGCTTCGCTCGGAGAGTTAATATCATACGCCAAATCACGAATGCCATCAATCACCACGAGTCCCAAACCTTCGGTATTATAGATAACCTGCCGAATAATCTCGGCACGCACGCTGGGGGTGTATCGCCTAAGTACAAGAAATTCAAGGTTAGCCGGGTGTTCCGCTTGTGGCAATCCTGCCAACCGAATAATGCGATTTAGAATTCGCCCACAGTGGAACGGGCTCTGCTCTGTGTCAACATAGAGAATCTTACGATTCGTATCGGGTAACTCTGCCACATATCGAAGAACAGTATCATTCGAGAGGGCAGCAGCCACAATCGCACAAACATTGAACGTCTTCTTGCTCTTCGCCTTGCCTGTTGATGCACTGAAATTGCCGAGCGTGCCGATGATGGAGTTTCCGACACGCAGTATCACAGGCGGTGCATCGAACTTGTCGGTTGCGGTCAGCCGAGCCTGACTCCATAGCTCCGCAAGGGCTTCGTTACTTAACATCTCGTTCGCCTAAGATTTTGCGAATGTCGGATTGGCGGTATCGCACTTTGCTGCCTATTTTTACGGTTTTCAGGTAGCCCTTTTTGTTCCAATGCCATAGCGTGGCATCGCACACGTGGCAAATCGCTTTGACCTCCTCTTTGGTGAGGTACTTCTCTTTTTGTGCCTCGGCATAATCGGCTGAGAGCTCCGTTTTGGCTCGGTTGATTAGTTCGTTTGAGAACGTGAGTAGGTCTTCGCCATTGACCTCCACTTTTACATTGGCATTACCGCTGTGTAGGATTCTGATTAAATCGTCCATATTTTTCTTTTCGCCCACCTATTTTCAGGCTCTTTCGCATGGTGGTTAAAGACAAAAAAGCCACCGCTCCGACATGGAGCGATGGCACAAAAATATAATGATTTTCAGCGGATTAGCAAGCGAAAAGGTTCACAATAATTCACAAAACTTCAAACTTTCGAGTTTGAATCTGAGTGAAGCAGATTTAGAGTTAATCGACCTTAAAATAGACGGTCAGATTGTCGATTTCGCTCTTGAATTGGGTTGAAATTCCATTTTCAAGGTAAGCATATATGCTCTTATCGGAGCCTATATAGGTATTGAAATGGGTTTTAAGAGCCATGAAAAGTTGGCGGTCGGATGTGATTTCGGGCAGATAACCAAGCCCACGCAATGCAAGAATCATAAAGGCGACACGCTTGCCTTTGACACCTGTATTGATGTACTCGCCAATCTTATCTAGTAGCATCTTTTTCTTTTCACCGTCCAGCAGTATCATGCCATCCAGAACTGATACCTGTTCGGGGCGATTCAGCGGTGTTAGCTCCTCGTCCGATTCTTCGAGGTTGCTCAATGCCCACTCCAAAGCGTTATTATTGTTGGTAATGTTTCTCAAGTTGCCGTATTTGCCCCAATCCTCCGCTGTGCGTATGCCCGAAATGATGGATTGCTCAATGACGAGTTTGATTGCTTGTGTGGCGAAGAGTTTATCCGATTGGTTTTGAGTAGGGTCTTTGACTATCCGTTCAAGATTTTCGACCATCGTCTCAAAGCTGCGACCAAAGAACAGCCAACAAATCATAGCCGGAACGGTGCTTGCCTTACCGAATTGGTTCACAAGCTCCTCCGCTAAATTAGCCTTTTCAAATGCAGCTTCAACCTCTGCCACATCATCGGCATTGCCGCTGTTTATCTTCTTGGAGATTAGTTTGCCATATTCGGGAATCAACGTCATCGCCTGAGCCATAATCTGCTGTACGCCCATATCGCTCTGCGAGTTCATCATCTCCTCGAACTCGTCATATATGTCGGAATTGTCAAACATCCACTGTTTCATCTGCTCACGGAAAGCATCGTATTCTTGTTGACTCATTGATTCCTACGTTAATTATTGGCAAATTCTTGTTTGAGCCACAATTTCATAACCGGGTCAGCTAATTGTACCTGTTTGTTCTCGGTTTCGATAATCTCTTTTTTTATGAGGGCTCGTTTAATTGTACTGACATTTGCGGAAGATCCAAACTGATATTTCAGCAAAATTTCGGCAGAGGTAAATTCGCTATGCACGCCATCGACCAACGCACGAAGGAAATTCATCTGATAGGCAGAGAGATTTTCTGTCTGTTTCTCAAATAGTGGCGTATTTTGGTCTATTAAATCTTTATGGGCATCTGCAAAATTCTGCTCCGTAGCCTCACCATCTGTCTGAATCCAGAGCAACCACGCCAACTGCTGAACATACGAGGAGTGGTTGTCAACAGTCAAACAAACTCTCTCTGCTAACTCTTTAGATATAGATTTACCTGTGCTCTCAAAACGCTCACAGATATATAGAATCCAATCAGCAGTTGAGATTTTAGGTAGGTATATCGAATCCCCAAACTTGTAAAATGGCAGGCTCTTTTTTTCAAAAAGTTCGTTCATTAGGTGCTTTTTGCTTCCAAACAGGCAGTATGAGACAGATTGTTGAAGTTGCCATATGGTACGCAACCGTTTTTGGAATGTCTTAGAGTCTTTAAACTCTGCTATCTGTTGAAATTCATCAATGCAGATAACAATTCGCAACCCTTTTTTCTGTGCAATCTTCTCAGGTAGTTGCAAAATCTCATCAATATCATTGCTCTTTGGGTTTAACTCTAATGACATTGAGAAGTCTGTCATAGGGTCAGCTCCGATAGTGAATTTTGGACTGATGCGTGAGAGGAAAAGTTTAGCATTCTCCATCAATTCGTCAAATTTTGAAGAGGTCTGTTTCAAGACAGCCGAAGCAATAGCGTCATAAAACTCTTTATCGGTTCGGCACGAGAATATATCTAAATATACTATTCTGAGTTTGTCGGTCTGTGCCAATTTGCAGACCTTCTTCACGAGTGAAGTCTTACCCCATCTGCGAGGCGATATCAAGACCGTATTAACTCCGTGTGTGAAATTTGAGAGCAGGCGAGCGGTCTCCTTTTCTCTATCGGTGAAATTGTCGCCCGAAGTGGCTACTCCGAATATAAATGGTTTGTTTTCCATGATTGTCTCCCTGAATGTTTACGCAAAGGTATGTAATAATTTTGTTAGTAACAACTTTATTAGTAATAACTTTATTAGTAACAAAGTTGTTAAAAGCAATGAGCGTGCCGATGAACTTGTGGCTTTAATTGTGAATACGCTGTGTTCACAATTCCGAACGCAGTGCGTTCGGAATCTGTATTGAGAAATTATGATGCTCGGCAAACATTCGCCATCAGAGTGTATCGTTTTGCAAATATCTTATATTTAGATTATTGCAATTGTGTCCGCAGTGCGGACACAATTATGAACGCACTGCGTTCATAATCTTTACTGCAATAAATCAACCAGCTCCTTTTTCATTTCGTCGTCAATCTCTCGGTAGCGTGCGAAAGCCTTGCTGCCCTCTTTGTGTCCGCTGAGTGAGCCGACGAGATTGGGGTCTTTTACCTGTTTGTAGAGGTTGCCGACAAAGGTGCGACGTGCTAAGTGTGATGAGGCGATTTCGTAAAGCACTCGTTTCTCCTCCTCTCTGGTGGTGGGATTGACGACTGTTACCATTCGTTTCAGCCCTGCTGCTTTGAAGATGCGTTTGATGGCTACGTTGTATTTCTGCTCCGATATGAACGGCAGTAGCTTGTTGCCCTCGCAATTTTTGTATCGTGCGACAATCTCCTGTGCTGTTGCGTTCAGTGGAACACGTACCGTCAGCGGTCGCCCCTCCTTGGTCTTGCGTGGGATGTACTCAATCGCTCCGTTAATCAGATTACCTTTTGCCATCTTGATTAGGTCGCCCACACGACAACCAATCAGGCATTGAAAAACAAAAATATCTCGTTGGATTTCCAACTGCGGATGGCGTTTGAGGTTGGTGGCGTATATCTTATTCCGCTCGTCAATGGTTATGTAGTATGGAGTGCCGTATGTACACTCTTCCAATGGAAAATCGTCAAACGGCTTGTTGGGTGTCTTTTTATTGTCGTTGCACCAATAGAAAAACGTGCGGATGCGAGAAAAACAGTCAAGCAGGGTGTTTCGTCCTCGTGGCTGCGGAGTTCGCTTTTCGGGGATGGATTCGTAAATAGCAGGGTAGAGTTCGAAATATTTATACTCATTCTCAAAAAAGTCCCACATATCACGGAGCGTATCGGGGGTGACCTCGTCAATGTAGAGAGTGAAGCCTTTCTTTCCTCTTTTGGTTGCACGAACATATAGTTCGTATCGTTGAATGCCACGCTTGATTACACGGTAGTTCTTCGCTCGAACCTCTGAAAGTTTATGCTTTGTCAGAAATTCGTCGAACAGCTCCGTTAGGGTCGGTACATACTCTGCGGCAATCTCCTCTTCGGTGTAGTACTTCTTGGGGTTATAATATTTGTCGAGGGCGATTTTTAACCAATCCTTTGTTATCTCCTCCTCTTTTGACTGGTACTCTTTTTCGAGATAGGACTTGATTTTACGCACCTCGTCATTGTAGAAAGAGCGTAGCTCGTCATCGCAAACTATCTTGCTTTTTACCTGTTCGGCTTTATCATCCCACAAATTTGGATTGATAGAGAGGTTGGTGGGAGCAACCATATCAACCTGTCTTCCATCACGCAAACGAGCGTAAATAGTAGCAGTTGAGTCTGTATCATAGCGTTTTACGCTCTTTTTAACAATTAAAGAAACCTTCATAGTACCCTGAAACTAATTTGAATGCACAAATATACGGAGTTTTCCCCACATTTTCCCCACATGTGCTAAAATAATTTCAATCGAGCTGAATACGATTAAATTTTAATACCGATTAAAATAATTGTATATCAATTAGTTTGCTGTGTTTTTCTGTGAATTTCTATTTAATCAAATTCAGTGATATTTACTATTTCAAATGCGGCTCCGGGTACTATAGAAAACACCTTAATTTCTTGATTAACAAGAGTTAAGGTGTTTTTCTTTTTGGGCTATTTGGGAATGTTGTCCGCATTTTGTCCGCAAATCGTGCGAGGTCGAATAATTTCACAAATCAGGGGTTCATTTTGAAAGAGTTAAGGAACCTTTTCAATATGGTTGTTTGTGTTATTATCATCTTGCCGCTGAGCGTACCGTAAGGGGCAAGCATTACGTTATTGGGGAAATTAAGAGTCACTTTGTATTGACCATTGCCTGAACTTAGGGGAGATATATCAGTAATACACCCTGTAATATCACCAGTTTCTGATGTTTGCAGTATTACGGTTTGATTCTTGTCGACTCGCTTTTTATCACTCTCTGATATTTCAATTTCGCCATAATAGCATAGGCTATCTTTGGGAATAACGACACATATCAGTTCGCCGCAATTAACACTTGCCTTGTCTTTTAAGTTAAAAACAATATTCCCGGAGATTGGAGCGACGATGGACAATATCTTGTCAGAATGGTAGAGATAACCCACCGTACTATCTTTTTCGATATACTTCTCTATGGATTTATTCGCAATAAATATTCCTGATGACGAGGCGTTAACCTCGTGAATTTCAGGTATTGTCTTTATCGTCACTTCAATTGGCAGTATCTCTTGATAAGGTATAAATGCCGAAATTGAGACCATAGCCAACAATGCAGCACCGATAATGGCAGCGCCATACCTCAAAAGCATCGGAGGAATTTGACCGATGATGTTTCGCACTTTTTCACTACGTAGCTCAATATTTCTTTCCATTGTCAACTTCCTAATTCTAACTGGTTTTTGACCAACTCGTAATACTTGCCTCTTTTAATGGTCAGCTCTTCGTGCGAGCCAATCTCCACAATCGTTCCGCCATCGAGAACCACTATCTGGTCGGCATTCTTAACCGTGCTCAATCTGTGGGCGACAACGACAACCGTTTTGCCTCGGTAAAAATCTTGCAGGTTCTCGACAATAGCTTTTTCGTTGTTTGCGTCCAAGGCATTGGTTGCTTCATCAAAAAAGACAAATTGCGGATTTTTATAGACCACTCGTGCGATAAGGATTCTCTGCCTCTGCCCCTGACTTACCCCCTGCCCATCCTGACCGATTAGCGTATTGTATCCCAGTGGCAGAGCTTCGATATAGTCGGATATATTTGCTACACGGGCGGCATAACGCAGGCGCTCCAAATCCACCTCATCTTCGGATATGGCGATGTTGCGAGCGACGGTGTCCGAAAAGAGATAACCCTCCTGCATAACCGTGCCGCACATTGTACGCCACCAAGCGAGATTAAATTGGTCTATATTGACATTTCCCACCTCAATTTTACCTTCATTGAGTGAGTAATAACCGAGCAGCAGTTTGATTAGCGTCGTTTTGCCGCTGCCGCTTGCCCCAACAATGGCTGTGACCTTGCCTTGCGGAATGCGAAGATTGATGTTATTGAGGACATAATCAGCCCTTGCCCCGTCATATTTGAAGCATAGATTCTCGATATGAATATCACTTTTATGAGGTAATTGAACAATTTCTCTGTTATCATCCTCTTCGTTTTGCTCTGTATGAATCTCGTTCATACGATCTAAGCTTATGCTCACATCCTGCCACTGATAGATGAATCCAAGTATCTGCTCAACAGGGCTATTGAGTTGTCCGATGATATATTGGATTGCCAACATCATACCCAAGGTCAGATTGCCGTTGATGACGGCTGCCGCCGCAACAACGGTTATCAAGGTGTTTTTTAGCTCGTTTATCAAGATGCTCCCCGCCTCCTGATTTTGTCGGAGTGTGAGCGATTTCAAATTCACATCGAAGAGGTTTGCCTGCACATCCTCCCACTCCCACCGCTTGCGTTGTTCGCACCCTTGGAGCTTTATCTCCTGCATACCGTTGATAAGCTGATAGACCACATTTCGATTTATGCCCTGCTGCTCAAAGAATTTGTAATCCAAAATGCGCCGCTTCTTCAAAAATACGACTATCCAAAAACCGTAGATAATGCTGCCGATGATGAATATGAGAAAGATAGTCAAACTGTATATATATAGCACTATCCCAAAAACGATAAAGCTGAATACCGAGAAGAGCATACCCAGTGTCTGAGCCGTAAGAAAGTTTTCTATACGCCTGTGGTCTTCGATTCGTTGTAACAAATCGCCTGTGAGTTTGGTGTCAAAAAACTTCATCGGCAACTTCATCAACTTGATAAAGAAGTCAGATATCAGCGACACATTGATACGCGTGCTTATGTGAAGCAATATTTTGCGGCGAATGAAGTCGATGGCTGTGCGGCTGAGAATGAGCATCAATTGTGCAATGAGTATCAGCCATATAAAACCTATCCCAACTTCAACGCCAAAAAGTTTTTTCGGTGTTTTTTTGCTCAAAAACGGGGGTGATTTCATACTATTGAGTTGATTTTCAGAAGATGCTTATTTGGTGAAGTGCTTTGTAATACCCACGGGAGTAAATTTTATGTTGTACCTTAGCGGGCATGTACTTCACATCGAACATACGCTTGAGCCCCGAGCACGGCAGGGAACTCCCTTATTATAAAATCAAGGAGTCCTTCCGTGACGTTATAGGACGTGTGCATACCCGTGTAATGTTGACTCCGGGTTACCTTCCCGATTTGTGTAGCGATGAGATTGTGCAGATTCGCCGCGGTCTGACCTATATGATGGAGCAGAGTGCGTATATCCCAGCTCAGCAGGCGATGTTTACTGCCGATCCCAGAGGAGAGTACAGTGAAAAGGTTCGTGGATACATCGAGAAGTTTTGGAGTCAGATAAAGGGTAGCGGCAAGATTGATTCCGCACGGGCAAGTTATGATGAGGCAGAACGCAAAGCCCGCAAATTAATAGATGTCAACACAATACAGCATACAGATGCACGTGAGGCAGGTGCAGAGAATGTATGCCTTCAGGCGATACGCGAACTACAGCTCGACACATTTCTGCGACGCGAAGGATGGTCGGAGCGTAAGATAAATTCTACACTGGCATCCTTGATTATCCGGACTGTATATTCCCCATCGGAATGGGCGGCACTACGTATACTCGACGAGAATTCTGCCGCAATGGAGCTTCTGACGGGTCAGTTTGGCGACTGCCCGACTCAGCGCGAGGTATATGCGGCTGCTCCATCGCTTTATGCCTTGAAAGACAAGCTAGAGCGTCATCTGTGCTCTCGCACCGACTCGTTGTTTAATCTCACTAACCGGGTGATGCTCTTCGATTTGACCAACTTCTATTTCGAGGGTAGCAAGACAGGCTCAAAGAAGGCAAAGTTTGGTCGCTCGAAGGAGAAACGCTCAGACTGTCGCCTTCTTGTCCTCGCCTTGGCAATCAATACTGAAGGCTTTATCCGATACAGTTCAATCCTTGCCGGCAACACAGCCGACCCCGATTCACTACCGGCGATGGTGGAGGGCATTATCTCGAAGAATCCGGTCTCGACAAACCCCCAACAGAAAGTTATGGTGGTCATCGATGCAGGAATAGCCACGGAAGCCAATCTCGGATTGCTCAAAGAACGAGGATATAATTACCTTTGTGTCAGCAGAACCAAGCTCAAAGATTATACTCTCAAAGAGGAAGGTCGCTCTGTTACGGTATTTGATAGTCGCAAGCGTCCCATTACTATAGCCCAAGTCGAGCACCGGGAGGGAGGCGACTTCTACCTTCGCATTACCTCCCCCGCCAAAGCAATGACCGAACATTCCATGAACCAACAGTGGCGAGAGCGTTTCGAGCTTGAACTCACAAAGGCACGCAACGCTCTTACGGCAAAAGGAGGCACAAAGAGATACGACAAGGTGGTGGAGCGTGTTGGACGTGCACTCGGTAAATACCCCTCTGTATCCAAGTATTACCAAATAGACTACATCCGCTCGGATAAAAACCCCGAGCAGATGTCTGATATCCAATGGCAAATCAAAATCAGCCAAGACCAGGCTGAGCAACGCTTTGGTACATACTTCCTGCGCACCAACGTAACCTCCCTTGACGAGCGAACTACGTGGGACTACTATAACTTGATTAGAGAGATAGAGACATCAAACCGGCAACTCAAAACAGACCTGGAATTGCGCCCCATCTACCATCAGACAGATGACAACTCCGATGCCCATCTATTCTTCGGACTACTATCATACTGGATTGTAAACACAGTTCGACACAAACTAAAGTTACAAGGCATAACTCATTACTGGACTGAATTAAAGCGCATTCTATCCACCCAAAAGGCTATTACCACCAAAGCAGAAAACGCACTCGGAGAACAAATAGAACTACGCATCTGTTCGGACCCCACAGATGCCGCCTCGGAACTATATCGAATCCTCGGATACAACCCCATACCATTTAGACGACACACAATCAAAACTGCACCACCACCTCCGAATTGAAAAATCTGTAGTACCCACGCAGAAAGCCAAAAACAGATAAGGCTTAAAGAACAGAGGATTTGCATACATATTACGTTGAAGTTGGGCTATATCCTTTCCGTTGATTCCCGTGTCCACAATGGCTTGTGTCAAAAACGGAAAAATGAGTTGCAAAATACTGCCAATGAGCAATCCGAGAATCAGGTGTCCGAAAAAACGTTTGTATTTCACGAGATAGCTGCCTAAGAATTTGAAGCGGTTGGCGGAGGGAACATAATCGCCCTCTTGCTCATAAAAGAGGCTTGTCGGCTCAAGCAACAACACTATTCCCTTCTCTTCGCTGTTGGTCTGGGTGCTAATCCAGTTGGTGCAAAACTCCTCTTTCGAGTAGCTTAGCAGCCCCTTGCCGGGGTCGGCAACTAATATCGTAACTTTTCCTTTACGACTCTTTTTGATGTCGTATACCACAACAAAATGGTTTTGCTTCCAGTGCACAATGCAGGGAAGTAAAACCTTCTCCGTGAGCTTATCAAAAGTCAATCTGCCGCCCAAAGTCCTGAAGCCAATCTTCTCCGCCGCCCTACTAATCCCGAGCAACGACACACCATCCTTGCCGATAAAGGAGTTTTGCCGCAACCCCTCAAGAGTGTACTTCTTGCCATAATGACCGGCAATCATACACAAACACGCGGGGCCGCAATCCATAGAGTCGGGCTGCTTGACAAATATCTCCTTAATTTTCATAACTCAAATAGTTATCACATTCTATCTCTCTCTTCAGAATCTGCACTCTTTTGTCGGAAATTTGGACGAATTGTAGTGAAGTTATATCGCATTGTCAAAACTACTGTATGTCGATTCATATCATTGTAAGTCATATCGAAAAGTTTGTGTGAATACTTGTAATACTGAGTCCACTTAAAAAATTGGTTGTAGGATGACAACTGTAACGACAATCTGTCTTTGAATAATCCCCCCCACTTATAGGCGATTAATCGCATCTCTTCCAGCTCCGACACCTTTATACCTACTATTTGTAGAATTGAAGTAGTAACGAAAAGTTAGCCATACTTTTCTGTTACCAAAATAATATATATTTTTAAGTTCTGTTTGTGGCATTATTGTTAAATTGGCACTGCTGACATTGGTTATGTCAGATACTCCAAGCTTCACCTGAAGGGTTTTGTTAATGAAGTACTTTGAAATATCAAAGTCCAGCGAAAGTGCATCTTTATAACTATATATTGTAGGACCATATCCTTTGCTTATATATGCCGCATCAATGTTGACAAGAAAATTGTAAGGCAAGTCAAATGTATTACTTAATGCGACATAGAATTGAGGCTCATTCATATCTAAGTCAATACCGTATTCTCTGTAATTTTGCCAAAATCGTTGTACGCCACCACTTAATCGTGGACGCCATATTCCAAATTTTGGTTCAATAGAAATAAATGCTGAAAGTTTTGGTAGTTCTGCGATATTACGATAGTTGATCAAAGAAATTTTTGGGTCTTTCTCGTATCTATCAATCCACAATACAATAGCATCTTTTTGATGAGTATAACTTACTTGAGCTTGGATAAATTTGAATATGCCAATTAGTGAACCAGTATGTATTATTGAAGGCTTGAGGTATGGATTCCCTGTTTGGATAGTAAATTTATTACCATAAATAATATTATTGCTGAGTTGCTCATATGAAGGTCTAACCACCTTTGAGTCATACGTTAGCTGTACATTTATTTCACCAAAGCGATTAGAATATGAAGCGCTTGGGAACAGTTGTCCGTATTTTCGGTTTTTATCATTGGTGATTATATCATCAACAAAATAGTCATATGCAGCATTTTCATATCTTACTCCCACTGAGAAATTTCCTATTTTAGTTTGTTTTTGATATTGTGAAAATAAAGCAAAATTCTGTTCAGAAATACCTACTTTCGATGAATAATGTGTTAACTCATTATTTATATACTTGTCTAAGCGTTCTATGTTCACATATTCAGTCCCTATTAATAGTTCTCCGTTAAAAATAGGGTGCGATAGTTGTAGTTTTGCTGCCAATAACTCATTGTCGATATTGCTTGTACTATGCAGTACTCTGTCTCCTTCCAATTCGCTTTTCTCTATATTGGTATTATGAGATATAGAACCAGAGTTCATATAATCTACATTAAAGTCAATTGATGTTTTTTTGATTTTGCCCGCGTAATAGAGACTTACTTGGGAATTGGCTCTATTTTCTTTTTTTGTTATTTCATTATTATTCCATTTGTCAAAGAGCATGTTATTAGCATAAACATTACTTGTAAAATATGTACTGCCAAGATTGACAAAAGGTGTCGTCTTTATATCGTAACGAAATCCAAAGATATTGTTATCGTCTGCTTGGAAGTTTGCACCCAATGTTCCATTCAGATTATTACGGTATAATTTAGTGTCAATATAACTATTTTGTTTCCAAAGCGTATCTATTGTAGTTATTTGCGACACATTCCCTTTTTGAATAGTAGTTGTATTTGAGTAGTATGCGTTCGCAAAAATGTCTAGTCTTTTTCTGCGATAGTTTGTATTTATTTGATTGATGTAGTCTTGATTTTCCCAAGTATAAAAACTCGAACGTAAGTTAAAACTAAACCCATCACCCTGCTGCTTAATTGTTTTTATATGAATGACAGCTACTGCCGTAGCATCAAAGCGTGCTCCTGGGCTTGAAATAACTTCTACGCTTTGAATATCTTTAGAATTAAGATTATCAATTTCCGATGGATCACGCACTTCGCGATTGTTAATATATATTTTTGCTTTTCCGCGCCCGAATACTCCAAAATTACCATTATTTCCCGTAACCATTGGGATTCTTTTAAGCACATCATTACCAGACCCCATATCACTCAACACTGTATTAGCTACTATTGTTTGAACACCATTAGCAGTGATCTTCGATATTGGACGAAATCCTCTAACTACGACACCATCAATTGAGGTCATTTCTTGCTCCATGGTAATAATTTGAAAGTCATTTGCTCTAACATATTGAGATTTGTACCCTATTATTGATACGTAAAGCAGATAATCACTTTCATTTATAGGTTTCATGTTAAATCGCCCTTCTAAATCTGTTATCGTATAGTTAATCTGCACAGTGTCAGGTAGAGAAAAAAGCATTATCGTTGCATGACTAATTGATGATCCCGTGGAGTCTCGTACGACTCCCTTGATTTCTTGTGCAGAAACTGCGTTATGTAAAGTTAAAAAGGCGATTAGAGTCAAGTAATGTTTAATCATCATTGTTGTAATATTTTAGAATAAATAATTTTCTTCGCGAATTCTAGTTTTGACTTAGCATCAAAATTATACAAACATTTGTTATCACGATTCTCTATTTTCTTTTGCGAACACCCTCCATTACAAATCGGAAGAATTTGGCATTCTCTACATGAATCACGCATTAATATTGAAACATCTTTTCTAATGTAATAAATTGGCTCCCACTTAATAACTCCATTTCTCAGTAAATATCCTTCAATATTTTCCTTAGTAAAATCTCTTGCTGTACATTTGTAAATTAATCCTTTAGGATTAATAGTCACGTGATTCGTCTTATCTGCATAACAAGTATTTTTTATTGTAGTTGGATTAGAATGATACGTAACTGCGTTGAATCCCATTAATCTTATCTTTTCTTTTGTGTCATCCACAATTACTTCTACTTCATCTGGTTCTTGCCAAACTTTATGTATTGAAAAACATAAAAAAGATCTTTCAATTTCAGATAATGAAATGAAGTCTCTTAATAATTCTTCCACATCAATATTTGTATTCGAAGAAATATTTAACCTAACTGATACATAAAATTGATTCTTAATACAATTTTTGATATTATTCACAATTACATCAAATGTGTTATGGTCATTCTTTGAATATCTAACTCTATTATGTCTTTCCTTATTACCATCGAGTGTTATTTGAAAATTTCTATGATTATGCTTTTTTAAGAATGCTAACATATCGCTATTAATCAAATATCCATTGGTAGTCATACCAGAATTTATGTCTATATTATTTGCTGATGTTATTGCTTTGATATTTTTTAATATAGGTTTAATCACATCACTGTATAATACTTCCCTCTCTTCGGACAGTTTTTGTATCTGCTTAAGATAGTATTTGTTTCTTTGCTCTCGGGTTATTGTTAGTTGTTGTTTTAGTGTTTGTTTCATTTCGTTGCCCTTAAGGGCAACGAAATGAAACAAACTTTTTCTATGCCGCCGTCATATAGACCTCACTCGGAGTCTTGTATTCAAGCGATTGATGTAGCCTTTCGGTGTTGTAAAGACGAAAATAGTCAGTCAAGCCATCATATAACTCTTTGCCGCTGCCGGGGTTCGACAGGTAAATATACTCATATTTTACGCTGCGCCACAACCTTTCGACAAAAATATTATCCAAAGCCCTACCTTTACCGTCCATACTTATCTGTATCTCATTTTCTTCAAGTATCTTAACGAACTCCTTGGCCGTGAACTCACTCCCTTGGTCGGTGTTGAATATCTCCGGCTTGCCGTATCTGGCAATAGCCTCTTTGAGCAACTCTTGGCAGAACTCGCTATCGTGAGTATTGCTTATCCCCCAAGCCAACACAAAGCGCGAATGCCAATCAATGATGGCGCACAGGTACATATAACCTCCATTCATTGGGATATAGGTGATGTCGGTACTCCAAACCTGATTTACCCTGTCAATAGTTAATCCTCGCAATAGATAGGGGTATATCTTATGCTCCTTATTATGCCACGTGGTGTTAGGCTTGGGGTAGATAGCACTGATGCACATATCCCGAAAGTAACGACGCACTCGCTTAGGGCTTATCGTAAAACCCTTCTTTCGCAAGTGTTCAGTCATCCGCTCGACACCATAGAAAGGCATTTTGGTATAGGTGCGGTCTATCTCTGCTTTAACAGCAAGCTCATCTGCACTTGCTCTTCCTTTGCTCGCATAGTATATGCCACTGCGGCAAATGTTTAGCAATATGCACTGCTGAACTAAACTCAGCCGAGGATGATTCTTTTCTACCATCTCTCTACGCTCGGCTAACGAGATTTGAGTAGCTCCCACTTTTTTTTTAAGAACTCGTTCTCTATCTCAAGCTGACCAATCTTGCGATAAAGATTGTTCTCTACCTGCTCATCAGACTTGACTTTACGCTCCTTGTCAGTCGAGAAAATGGCGGTCGCTCCCTCCTTGAACTGCTTCTTCCATACCCCAACCTGCGTCGGATGAACTTCATAAATCGAAGCAATCTCATTGACTGTCTTCAAGCCCTTGATAGCTTCCAAGGCTACTGCCGCTTTGGTCTCTGCCGAAATCTTTTTCCTCATAGTTTGTCTCATTTTTTATGAGACCAAAGATAACCAAATTATAGCTTAAACTGCTGTCCTATTTTGGGGGAGTATTATACTATTCGATACTTCCGCACCTCTGTACTTGCCAACTTTGGGCGACCGTTTTCATTCCTGTTTTTTATCGTTCTCATATTGTACTAATTAAAATTATTCGCTGCCGTCGCACGGCTTAGACCATCGGGATTCATTGTTATTGTCCGGACAATAACACAAACTTGCTTCCCAAACTCCCTGAAAATGGGCTTCGCCCACGTTAATTGCATTGAGTTTGCTCACTTTGCTGACTTTGATTATAGCCGTCTCCATTGTTCCAAATCTTCGGAATAGGTTTCGAGATGATGGCGGACGAGGTTTTCGAGAAACCCCGACACGCTCATTTTCCTTTCACCGAAACGGCGAACTATTTCGTCTATCCTGTCCCGCACTTCTCGGCTGACAAACACAGTCTGGCGGTCGGTAATCTTGGGCGGCATCATAAACGCCTCACGATACTCATCGAGCGATGCCTTACGTTGTTTGGTGGAGGTACGGCTTACCGCTGTGAGGTGTGGGATTGGGACAACAGACATACTATTTTCAGTAGATTGAGTAGGTATACTCTGCTGAGTTGGCTTTGTCGGCTCACTAATTGGAGCTGTTGAAGTGACGAAGTCATCAATATTAAAATCCTTGGTATTCATAGTTCTGAAATTTTAGCGTTTAACACCATTGATAATTGCATCGACTTCGGCTTTGCGGTATCGCCGCTGACCACCGAAATTCACGGGCGAGAGATAGCCCGTTTTTGCCCACCGCCACAGGGTAGAGGAGTCCACCCCAAGCAATGAGATAACCTCTTTGCGGGTCAGCAACGCCTCTTTGGTTGGGGGCTTTTCAGGGGATTGGATTTTGGTCGTGGCGCTAAGTTCATCGTGCCATGCACGTAGCTCTTCGAGCGTTACTGCGACGGTAATCTTGCCGTTCTGTAACATTAAATCTTTTGGTTCTACTGGTTTTCGTGTGGGTAAAGTTTGAGGTTTGCATTGAAGAATAGTATTGCGATTCTGAAGTTTTCAAATTTACGGTATCCTCTGCCGATTCTTTTTATCTCTTCGATAGAGCTGTTTAACCTCTCTGCCCTTGCATTACTTGCGCCAGTTAGTATCGCATTTACAATTCCTTTTTTATGCCTGTCAAACATTTCTACTACTTGGGTTATCTCAGGTATATTTACCCTTAATGCGTTCTGTTTCCAAAACATATATATTGATAATGCACTTTGATAGTTTTCTTGCCGAAACTGAATATCTCTAAAATTCTCCTTCACTTGCCAAGCCCGAGATACCTCGTAATTTGCTCCCCGTATAGCCTCGAAAGTCGCATACTGCTTATCTGTAAAATTATTTGTGTCCTTGAGCCACAAATACTTAGTTCGTTTCAAATCTTCGTGTAACTTAACCTCTCGGCGACGTACCTTATCAACAGCCTTATTCAAATAACCGACCAAATGAAAATTATCGTGGCAGTGCAATGCTTGCCCAAAATACTCCTTTGCTGCGTAAATATAAGGATCCCACATATCGGTGCATATTCGCTCTACTGCCCCTCGCTGCTCCTCAGATAAACCTTTAATACACAAATTATCAACACTTTCCTTTGTCCTGCCTTTACTAACCTCTATCACAATTCCGCTCAACTCATCCGATAAAATTGATGCGTACTCGTGACCACGACTTATAGCTTTCTCGTCAATGCTAACATATTTATATAGCTCATCACTATCTCGCAATGCCATACCGCGCTCTACTGCTCGGTGCATCACGCGATGTACTTGGTCAAAACTTATACGCAATAACCTTGCAGTACCACTCTGACTCTTGGTTACTTGCAAAGTCTCTATCGTTTTTTTTCGAGCAAAGTGGTCATACGTTCCAATGGCGCTGACCACGGTACGCCCAAGCTTACTACCTTGTCTCCAACAATATAACGCGGAATACGGGCAACAAGGTAACTCTTATCCCAACTTCAACGCCAAAAAGTTTTTTCGGTGTTTTTTTGCTCAAAAACGGGGGTGATTTCATACTATTGAGTTGATTTTCAGAAGATGCTTATTTGGTGAAGTGCTTTGTAATACCCACGGGAGTAAATTTTATGTTGTACCTTAGCGGGCATGTACTTCACATCGAACATACGCTTGAGCCCCGAGCACGGCAGGGAACTCCCTTATTATAAAATCAAGGAGTCCTTCCGTGACGTTATAGGACGTGTGCATACCCGTGTAATGTTGACTCCGGGTTACCTTCCCGATTTGTGTAGCGATGAGATTGTGCAGATTCGCCGCGGTCTGACCTATATGATGGAGCAGAGTGCGTATATCCCAGCTCAGCAGGCGATGTTTACTGCCGATCCCAGAGGAGAGTACAGTGAAAAGGTTCGTGGATACATCGAGAAGTTTTGGAGTCAGATAAAGGGTAGCGGCAAGATTGATTCCGCACGGGCAAGTTATGATGAGGCAGAACGCAAAGCCCGCAAATTAATAGATGTCAACACAATACAGCATACAGATGCACGTGAGGCAGGTGCAGAGAATGTATGCCTTCAGGCAATACGCGAACTACAGCTCGACACATTTCTGCGACGCGAAGGATGGTCGGAGCGTAAGATAAATTCTACACTGGCATCCTTGATTATCCGGACTGTATATTCCCCATCGGAATGGGCGGCACTACGTATACTCGACGAGAATTCTGCCGCAATGGAGCTTCTGACGGGTCAGTTTGGCGACTGCCCGACTCAGCGCGAGGTATATGCGGCTGCTCCATCGCTTTATGCCTTGAAAGACAAGCTAGAGCGTCATCTGTGCTCTCGCACCGACTCGTTGTTTAATCTCACTAACCGGGTGATGCTCTTCGATTTGACCAACTTCTATTTCGAGGGTAGCAAGACAGGCTCAAAGAAGGCAAAGTTTGGTCGCTCGAAGGAGAAACGCTCAGACTGTCGCCTTCTTGTCCTCGCCTTGGCAATCAATACTGAAGGCTTTATCCGATACAGTTCAATCCTTGCCGGCAACACAGCCGACCCCGATTCACTACCGGCGATGGTGGAGGGCATTATCTCGAAGAATCCGGTCTCGACAAACCCCCAACAGAAAGTTATGGTGGTCATCGATGCAGGAATAGCCACGGAAGCCAATCTCGGATTGCTCAAAGAACGAGGATATAACTACCTTTGTGTCAGTAGAACCAAGCTCAAAGATTATACGCTCAAAGAGGAAGGTCGCTCTGTTACGGTACTTGATAGTCGCAAGCGTCCCATTACTATAGCCCAAGTCGAGCACCGGGAGGGAGGCGACTTCTATCTTCGCATTACCTCCCCCGCCAAAGCAATGACCGAACATTCCATGAACCAACAGTGGCGAGAGCGTTTCGAGCTTGAACTCACAAAGGCACGCAACGCTCTTACGGCAAAAGGAGGCACAAAGAGATACGACAAGGTGGTGGAGCGTGTTGGACGTGCACTCGGCAAATACCCCTCTGTATCCAAGTATTACCAAATAGACTACATCCGCTCGGGTGAGAATCCCGAACACATGTCAGATATCCGCTGGCAAATCAAAATCAGCCAAGAAGAGACTGAGCAACGCTTTGGCACATACTTCCTGCGTACCAACGTAACCACCCTTGACGAGCGAACTACGTGGGAGTACTATAACTTGATTAGAGAGATAGAGACATCAAACCGGCAACTCAAAACAGACCTGGAATTGCGCCCCATCTACCATCAGACAGATAACAACTCCGATGCCCATCTATTCTTCGGACTACTATCATACTGGATTGTAAACACAGTTCGACACAAACTAAAGTTACAAGGCATAACTCATTACTGGACTGAATTAAAGCGCATTCTATCCACCCAAAAGGCTATTACCACCAAAGCAGAAAACGCACTCGGAGAACAAATAGAACTACGCATCTGTTCGGACCCCACAGATGCCGCCTCGGAACTATATCGAATCCTCGGATACAACCCCATACCATTTAGACGACACACAATCAAAACTGCACCACCACCTCCGAATTGAAAAATCTGTAGTACCCACGCAGAAAGCCAAAAACAGATAAGGCTTAAAGAACAGAGGATTTGCATACATATTACGTTGAAGTTGGGTTATATTGCCACAAATCCAAGTGTCGCCACTCTCGAACTGAACGATAGTCATAGATAGGATAACTTATACCATCAATAATTACCACTTCATTGTTATAGACAAGCTCAATACGAACTTCCTCGTTTTGCTCGTCGATGTCTACACTGCCTATAGACCAATCACTACTCATAGGCAATAATAATTTACTCAATACTTCGGTTGCTGTCATTCGGCAAAGATAACTATTCTCACACGAAATCCTGTAGAACCAATCTTTTAGATTCATAGTCGTTAAAATTATTTTTCTCCGTGCACCGTGCACGAAGTCGACTGCGAATAAAAAGAGAGATTTTGCGGAGAGAAAAATCGTAAGGTTTTGCAAAAAACATCTCCGGCTCATCTCTTTTGGAGATAAGTGCAATATACTGACAGCTAAACTTTTGAGATATTTTTGATTATATGCAGACGAGCCAAAATCACCAACTCATCTCCGTCAAATAACAAAAAGCCTCGCACCGTATTTCGATGCGAGGTTGAGAGTAAGAGAAGATGTTCTACCCTTTGATAATTCGTAGATAATCAAAAATATTTTTCTGAATTGTGATGTTGCACTTCGAGTCGAAGATGGTCAATTTGCCTTTGACAGTCGAGGTCTCAATTGCGGAAAGGTTATCAAAAACTGTTTTAAGCCACGCAACTACACACTCTTGACGGCGGTCATCCCGATAGCTGCGAGAGTGGTTCCAGAGATTCCAACCGTAGTGATAGAGGTCGTTATTTGAGATTTTACGAGAGAGCACCTTTATCGGAGCGATATTTTTCAACTCCTCTTCTTTGGCAAACAGCTCCGCGTAAAGGCACAGGCGTTCAATATCCTCACCGCTAAGTTTATCGGCAAAAGCAAGTTTAGTATAGTCGGCAAAAATGGCTATACTCTGCTCAAATCGCTCCTTGGCTATACCTGTAAGTACGCTTGGCTTAAACTTTTCGGACTTCTTTCGGCGAAGAACAAAAAATGCCGTTGCCTTGTCAATACTTTTATGCAGAAGAAGATACAAAACCAACTCAACCGCCAACACGATAACAAACAACAGATTTGCCGTTCCGACATCAACCCCACCCAAAACAGAAGCGTACCGCACCCCAACGGCAATAATCATCACCGCAATCGCCGTTACGATATACATAATCGTCTGTTCTGATATTTTATTTAAGTCCATATTGTTTTTACTGAATGCACTGCGTGAAAATACTCAGCGCCATAATATTCTGTGAAAGTGTTATTTAACTCGCCAACATCCTCCTTTATCTGCCCCTATACGCTCTATTTTATCGAGTTTTTTAAGTTTCTCAATATCTCTATATACGGTGGATTCGGCAACACCTAACCGTTTTGCAATTGCATCTCTTGAGATAGCATTGTCTACTTTAAGAATTGAAATAATTTCCTTTTGTCGTGAAGTTAATTTTTCTGCTTCATTTTCTGCTTCATTTTCTGCTTCATTTTCTGCTTTATTTCTTGTATTAACCACTACATCAGTCTCAATGTCTGCACTTTCAACAATGACCTTGAAAGTTGTAATGTCTCCAAAATTGAACAGTGCCTTACCATTATTATTCTCCTCCAAAATCTCTTGAACCATATTTACGCCTCGACTAAAGCGGTTTACATAGCCCAAAGATTTCATGGCTTCGGCGATAACTGGATTACGGTAGTCGTTTTCATTGGGGAAATTTTCGGGTCTTACCTTACCGTAAAGGTTGCCCGGATTGTCAATCTCGATTCTGTCTGCGTACTCATAGAATTTTATCGGAGCGTTACTTTGGTAGTTGCGGTGCATAACGGCATTCATCAACAACTCTCGGATAGCCTCATAGGGGTAGTTGATTTTCATCTGCTCACGTAAGGCAGAGACCAGCACAGGGCGTTTTGTCTGAATAGTATATTTGACAAATGCGTCCAAATCTTTGAGCATAGAGATTAAATTCCCCGAAAACTGTTGCTCGTTTAGTACGGTAGTGGCACGAGTTGTTCCCGCAAACTTAACATACTGAATGTATGCTCCAAATAGCTCTGATTTTGGATTAATGCCTATCAACAACAATCCTGCAACGGTTAGGCAGTCGTGCGATATATCGAACAACTTTAGTGATGCCAACTGTTGCTTGAGTCCTCGTTTGTCTCGCTCCAAAACCTTTGCATCTACCACTTTGGGCAGATAATCAGACTTGAACAGTGCAATATCCAAATCATCTATCGTTGTGTGTAAACAAGGGGTTGTGTCAAATGTTTGACTTTTAATCTCGCTTTTTTCTTTCAATATTCTCTCTTCCTCCCAATTGGCTTCGCCACGTCTTGCCCCGATGCGAATACAGGTAGTGCCTTTGTACTTTACAGGAGTATTTTTATTTGGCTGAACTTCAACGACTGCAACATCACCATCGAGGAAAGAGAACTTCTCAACCATAAGTGCGGGTTGCGGTAAAATATTGCCGTCAGAACGCAATGCCGCAAGATTTCGGAGCAGCTCGTCAGTAACCTTTAGACCGTTTAATGAACCATCGTCATGAGCTCCCACAATGAGGTAGCCCGGCTTGCCCTTACCCGGCAGGTCGTTGGCAAAAGCACAGACAGCCCTTGCAAATTTATCCGTGTTGTTTGTTGATATTGTTCGCTCAACTCTTTCGTTTTCTATATCGCCAAGCAACTCTTTTATTTGGTCTCGATTAATCATAACAATCTAAAATTAAGACAAAAGTAGTGAATTATTCCAACATTCCGATTAGCTCCTTTTTGATGTCGTCGTCGATGGCTCGGTAGCGGGCGAAAGCTCGGCTGCCCTCCTTGTGTCCGCTCAGTGCTCCGACAAGGTTTGGGTCTTTGACCTGTTTGTAGATGTTGCCGATGAAGCTGCGACGAGCCATATGCGATGATGCCACCTCCCAAATCTGTTTTTGCACCTCTGTTCTGGTCTTTTGGTCGATAATCGTAACAGTGCGAGTCACACCTGCTTCACGCAGAGCCTCTTTGATGTATTGATTGTATTTCTGTTCAACAATGAACGGAAAGAGCACGCCACGCTCCGCATCACGATATTTTTCGATAATCTCACAGGCTGTTTTACTCAACGGCACACGCACTGTAATGGGTCTATCCTCCTTGGTTTTTCGAGGGATGTATTCAATCGCTCCGTCAATGATGTTGTTGTAGGTCATTTTGTAGAGGTCGCTCACTCGACAACCGACAAAACATTGAAAAACAAAAATATCACGCTGCGTTTCGAGTTGTTTGTTATGCGAGAGGTCGGCATTATACAACCGCTGCCGCTCATCATTTGAGATGTAGAAAGGCGTTCCATATACACATTCACCAACCGTATAACGCCTAAAGGGGTTTGTTTTTGCATACCCGCTATCGAAAGACCAAATGACAAACGAGCGAAATTTACCCATCAAATCGCACACTGTGTTCAATCCTCTTTCGCCCGGCTCGCTTAGTTTGCGTTTATACTCCTCTTTGCGGACTCTTGGGGTTGGCGTTTTGAAGCTTGTCCTTGTGGCGTATGGTATTGCCTCGTATATTTCGGGATGCTTCCTGAAAACATCGGGTTCAGTGGAGATGAAATCTTCAATGTCAGATAGCGTGTCGGCTGTCAGATAGTCGAATGTGAGTTCAAAGCGGCGACTGCCCGTAACACGTTTGTATAGCTCGTAGCGTTGCAAGGTGCGGAGCAGCACTCGTAGATTTTTACGGCGAACTTCCGAAAACTTTTGCGTAGCGAGGTACTGCTCAAATATGGTGAATATGGTTTCAGGCGGAGCGGTTTCCTTTTCTCTCTTTTTGCGGACAGGCTTATGATACATTGCCACACGCTTCTCCAACCACTCTTTTGTGATTAGCTCACGATCGCTCATATTGAGAATCTCCGTTTCAAGATACTCTGTCAAGGCTTTTAGCTTGGTGCGTTTCTCCAGAAGCTCGTCACGCTCCGGACTGTCGACAAGCGGAATGTTTATCTCATTCTTCTTGCCCCACCGCTTTGGGTCGAGACGAATGCCCGACTTAATCCGAAAGCGACTATCACGAGTAACATAGATACGCATTATGACCTCCGATTCACCATTTTGGTCGGCAACAGAAGAGATATTATAACTGAATTTTGACATAGCCTTGATTTTAAACCTCTACAAAGCTATGATTTTAAAGTGATTTGTGCAAACAAAAATTGTCCGCATTTTGTCCGCAAATTCAAAAAGCTCTTAAAAACAGCTGCAATGAGAAAATTTGCAAAACACCTTATATAGCTATATATTAATCTGTTATAGCAATATATACATAGTGCGAATTTGCATATATTTTCAGAGTACAGTTTCGGCTCTGGGTACGTTAAAATCCTCTAATCGATTGAACTTCAACTTTTTAGAGGATTTTTCTTTTGAGTTTTTCCCCACATTTTCCCCACAGAGGTGAAAACTACCAATAGCCTATTTTCAGATAAGCTATTATTCGAGGGACTGGGATTAAAGATAATTAGTCGTGCCTTAAAAGGGGCATTTTCGTTTTCAGGGTTCTTTTAGTTTTGGAGTTTTATGGAGATATTTTGTTCAAATAGCTGTAATATCCATCTTAAAATATAGTCCAAAAGAACATTCATAGCTCTTTTGAAGTTGAATGCGGCGGCGGCGAGCATAGAATTGATATTATCACCAAATATACCTTTGTAAAAGTTACGACCCATCCGGTGGTCACTCTTTAAGTGCCCATTAATTGGCTCTATACCTGCTCTTTGCGCGAACAACTTCTTCAGCTTCTTTCGCTCATACTCACTCTTACAGCCCTTACCATTGCTCGGTATCAAAACAGGAATACCCAAAACCTGTGAAACACCCTTGTAACCCCTGTCGCACGGAACAATCTTTATAGGGCGATGATTCAATCGTACAACCTGCTCAATAGCAGGCAAAAGTGTGTGCCCATCATACTCATTACGAAACGACAATGCCCCAACTATCAATCCATCTTCATTGTACGCCACAGAAACCTTGTTCCCAAACTCCCATTTCTCGTGCTCCTTACCCTTGGAGATGCAACAAACACTAGGCTCGTGCAATGAATATACCTTGTTCTTACTATCTTTAGTCTGAGATAAAACTCTCTTATACAAATCTATCTGCTCTCTGTGTAATGATTCCAAAGGCAACTCTCTATCTAACTCCCTGACCAATCGCCCTGCTATGCACTTGAGCTTACGGCGAGCTGCCTTGCTCTGCTTTTTATTAAAACGGATATCTCTATTCAACGCCTTGACAACCCGAGCATAACTCTGACGAAGGGTAACACCCGATTTTGCAGCTATACCTCTGCAATTCTCAACTATCTTCTTATGTAACTTAGCATCAGTGGGATATGTTATGTTCTTCTCTTGTACAGTCGTGTCTACAAAAACAACTTGCGGCTTGTCGAAATCTACATCATCATTCACGCGGATACTCTCTGCCAAAATCAACTCAAACCCAGCCTCGCCAATTCTGTGGCGAAAATGCACTAAACTACTCGCATCAATAGGTTGTGCCGCGACAAATTCAGTACCTCCACAGAAGTATTGATAATATACATTTTCGCTCCACTGCTCTACAACACTTTCGTCCGAAACATTGCGTATATGTTTTAGTATCAGCAATCCAACCATCAGTCGTATTGGCTTTGCTTCGACTCCTTTATCCGGTGAGTAGAGTGGCGAAAACTCTCGCTCAAACATCGCCCAGTCGATTTTGTTGGCGAGTTGGAAGAGCGGGTGGCGGTGGTTTAAGGTGCTTCTAAGGTCGAAGAAAAGGCTGCTTTGCAGAGTATCTTTGGGGCGTGGTAACATAGCTCAATTTTGCAAGGTTTATAACACAAAGATACGAAAAATTGCAGACTAATCCAAAAATAATTACTATTAATTTACAATAAATCAGCGTGTTGAATGGCTTTTAAGGGGCGACTAAGTAGAGTAACTTCATCAATGCCATATCATTAGGGAAAACTCCCTTTGTCTTGGTCACTTTCCGTGCCTGACGATGAAATCCTTCAACAGCATTAGTTGTGTAAGTAAGTCTGCGAATATGCTCATCATAAGCAAAATAGGCACTAAGCTTATCCCAATTTCGTCGCCACGAGCCTATAACAACAGGGTATTTCTGCCCCCATTTATCCTCCAATTTATCAAGATTCAGTTCGGCTAAATCCAGAGTGGGAGCTTGATAGACAGTCTTCAAATCACCCATAAACTCCTTTTGGTCTTTGGACGCAATGTATTTCAATGAGTTGCGGATTTGATGAACGATGCAGCTCTGAATGATTACTTGCGGGAAAATGGTGGCGATTGCCTCGGCAAAGCCCGTAAGGTTGTCAATGCAGGCAATCAAAACATCTTTCATCCCACGTGCTTTCAAATCGGTCAATACACTCAACCAGAAGTTCGCTCCCTCACTCTCAGATACATACATCCCGATTAACTCTTTGCGACCATCCTTATTGACTGCCAGTACATTATAAACGGCTCGACTCTCGGTACGTCCACCATCTTTGACCTTGTAGTGCATCGCATCGAGCCAAACGATAGTGTACATCGACTCCAAAGGACGACTTTGCCACTCCTTGACCTTGGGAACTATACGTTCGATGATTTCACTCAACGTATTGTGCGATATCTCAACGTCATACATCTCTTCGATATGAGCAGATATATCCCTCAGGCTCATACCCATACCATACAAACTGATGATATTGGAGGACATATTATCCGCCAAAATGGTCTCCCGTTTCCTGAGAATCTCGGGTGTAAAACTGCTATGACGATCCTGAGGTGTATCTATTTCAATCTCACCCGCCATCGTTTTGACTCGTTTGCTTCCTCGACCGTTACGCTTGTTGCCTTGCTGGCGTTCCGCCTCGTCCAGATGAGCTGCCATTTCGCCATCCAAAGCGGCTTCTAAAAATTCTTTCAACAGTGGAGCAAATGCCCCATCTTTGCCCGTGAGTGACTCCCCACTCCGAAGCTGAGATAATGCCTTATCACGCATTATTTGATACTCCTGACTTCTCTTATCAATAATACAAAGGTAAGTGTTTTTGGACAGAGTTCAGATTACAGTCTCCCAAAATGGTCTCCCGTTTCCTGAGAATCTCGGGTGTAAAACTGCTATGACGATCCTGAGGTGTCTCTATTTCAATCTCACCCGCCATCGTTTTGACTCGTTTGCTTCCTCGACCGTTACGCTTGTTGCCTTGCCGGCGTTCCGCCTCGTCGAGATGAGCTGCCATTTCGCCATCCAAGGCGGCTTCTAAAAATTCTTTCAACAGTGGAGCAAATGCCCCATCTTTGCCCGTGAGTGACCCCCACTCCGCAGCTGAGATAATGCCTTATCACGCATTATTTGATACTCCTGACTTCTCCTATCCATAATACAAAGGTAATTATTCTTGGACAGAGTTCAGATTACAGTCTCGCAAAACCGGAACTAATAGCCAAATAGCAGAATGTAGGATAGCTCCATAAGTATTATTGCCATCATCAAAACATATTGTATGGCAAGAGTTCGTTTGTCATAGCCTCTTGTGATAATCGGAGCGATAAACATTAAAGCCATCAGAATCAACACCGCAATAGGAAAACTATTCTCGGCATTGAGCGGAGCGCCCAACTTGCGGGCCCACTCTTGTTGTAGAGCAACCCACTCTGGTGTTAATCCGGTCTTACCTGAATGTGCTTGATCAACACTATGGGTGTAATACAGAATATCTTCCTTGAAATTTTTTCGAAATGTGTCACCATCGACATAACCAAATATTCGAAATTTATCTTGCACATTTAATTTTGCCTCTCGCGACTTTTTTGTGTCGACAAGAACCTTCACCCACGTTTGGTTTACCGCGCCAACTACATCTAATGAGCTATAAGAAGAGAACACTGAATCCAAAATAGCACTATTCCCATATGGTTGGGCATAAGTGTATAGGTGGGTTCTAAAAATTAGTATTTTTGGGTTAATTTAAGAGCAAGAACGTTTTATGCTCTCTCGCAAGCGATTTTTTCTTTTGCGGGTACAATCAATTAGACTCTATTTCGACTGTCAGTTCTAAATTTCAGCTTGATTATTAGTTTTTTATCGGTAATAGATTCAGTCGTACAACCTGTTCGTATTTAAACAGGTTGTAGGTGAGGTTCATAAGACCAAGTATCCCGGTGGCTCGCACTATACCAACGCACTCCACCTTGATACCGTGCATCGACTGCTCCATAAACCCAAAAACGTGCTCCACACGAGAGCGAACACTTGACTTCTCGCGATTGCTCGCCTTCTGCTCGTTGGTCAAAGGATGATTCCTATAACCCCTCTCGCACACCTGATTTATCATCTTCGCATTCTCAATGACATCATCCTGATTAGCACCAGTATAAGCACTATCTCCATAAAGCGGTTGCCCCTTGTCGTTATCCTCTAGTAAATCCTCTAACGGCTGTGAATCGTGTACCGAAGCATCAGTAACTTTATAACAATCAATAAACTTACTCTTAGCATCCACCTTTGTGTGATTCTTATAGCCATAGTAATTCTGCCCACCTTTCTGTGTCCATCTTGCATCAATGTCTTTGTGCCTCTTCTTGTGGGGTTTATTATTCCATAATGCAGCACCATCGCCATCTTTTATCTGCTTGTTCTCCTCACGGGTATTGCGTTGAATAGGAGCAGTTGCGAATGTAGCATCAACCATCTTTCCCTCATTGAGAATCAAACCTTTGGCATTGAGTACATCGCGAAAAAGAACGAAGGTCTTTTCTGTGGTTTGGTTGTTGGTCAATTTCTCGCGAAAAGACCAAACCGTCTTCTCATCGGGAACTTTATCACCCGAAGACAACCCCAAAAACGCCTTAAAACTTGCTCTGTCAATGATTTGGTACTCTACCTGACCATCAGATAATCCGAAGTAGCGTTGAAGTATCAAAATCTTGAATAGCATCACGACATCGTAACATCACAATCGACATCGTATCTAAAGAGGCTGTTTTTATTTTCATCGCCACTCGCCCAAATTACCACCGCATTGACAACGACATCAAATACCGCTAGGCTTTGTACCCTTGAATGTAAGTGCTCGCCAATTGGTCTTAACCCAACTTCAACGTAATATGTATGCAAATCCTCTGTTCTTTAAGCCTTATCTGTTTTTGGCTTTCTGCGTGGGTACTACAGATTTTTCAATTCGGAGGTGGTGGTGCAGTTTTGATTGTGTGTCGTCTAAATGGTATGGGGTTGTATCCGAGGATTCGATATAGTTCCGAGGCGGCATCTGTGGGGTCCGAACAGATGCGTAGTTCTATTTGTTCTCCGAGTGCGTTTTCTGCTTTGGTGGTAATAGCCTTTTGGGTGGATAGAATGCGCTTTAATTCAGTCCAGTAATGAGTTATGCCTTGTAACTTTAGTTTGTGTCGAACTGTGTTTACAATCCAGTATGATAGTAGTCCGAAGAATAGATGGGCATCGGAGTTGTTATCTGTCTGATGGTAGATGGGGCGCAATTCCAGGTCTGTTTTGAGTTGCCGGTTTGATGTCTCTATCTCTCTAATCAAGTTATAGTACTCCCACGTAGTTCGCTCGTCAAGGGTGGTTACGTTGGTACGCAGGAAGTATGTACCAAACCGCTGCTCAGCCTGGTCTTGGCTGATTTTGATTTGCCAGCGGATATCTGACATGTGTTCGGGATTCTCACCCGAGCGGATGTAGTCTATTTGGTAATACTTGGATACAGAGGGGTATTTGCCGAGTGCACGTCCAACACGCTCCACCACCTTGTCGTATCTCTTTGTGCCTCCTTTTGCCGTAAGAGCGTTGCGTGCCTTTGTGAGTTCAAGCTCGAAACGCTCTCGCCACTGTTGGTTCATGGAATGTTCGGTCATTGCTTTGGCGGGGGAGGTAATGCGAAGATAGAAGTCGCCTCCCTCCCGGTGCTCGACTTGGGCTATAGTAATGGGACGCTTGCGACTATCAAGTACCGTAACAGAGCGACCTTCCTCTTTGAGCGTATAATCTTTGAGCTTGGTTCTACTGACACAAAGGTAGTTATATCCTCGTTCTTTGAGCAATCCGAGATTGGCTTCCGTGGCTATTCCTGCATCGATGACCACCATAACTTTCTGTTGGGGGTTTGTCGAGACCGGATTCTTCGAGATAATGCCCTCCACCATCGCCGGTAGTGAATCGGGGTCGGCTGTGTTGCCGGCAAGGATTGAACTGTATCGGATAAAGCCTTCAGTATTGATTGCCAAGGCGAGGACAAGAAGGCGACAGTCTGAGCGTTTCTCCTTCGAGCGACCAAACTTTGCCTTCTTTGAGCCTGTCTTGCTACCCTCGAAATAGAAGTTGGTCAAATCGAAGAGCATCACCCGGTTAGTGAGATTAAACAACGAGTCGGTGCGAGAGCACAGATGACGCTCTAGCTTGTCTTTCAAGGCATAAAGCGATGGAGCAGCCGCATATACCTCGCGCTGAGTCGGGCAGTCGCCAAACTGACCCGTCAGAAGCTCCATTGCGGCAGAATTCTCGTCGAGTATACGTAGTGCCGCCCATTCCGATGGGGAATATACAGTCCGGATAATCAAGGATGCCAGTGTAGAATTTATCTTACGCTCCGACCATCCTTCGCGTCGCAGAAATGTGTCGAGCTGTAGTTCGCGTATTGCCTGAAGGCATACATTCTCTGCACCTGCCTCACGTGCATCTGTATGCTGTATTGTGTTGACATCTATTAATTTGCGGGCTTTGCGTTCTGCCTCATCATAACTTGCCCGTGCGGAATCAATCTTGCCGCTACCCTTTATCTGACTCCAAAACTTCTCGATGTATCCACGAACCTTTTCACTGTACTCTCCTCTGGGATCGGCAGTAAACATCGCCTGCTGAGCTGGGATATACGCACTCTGCTCCATCATATAGGTCAGACCGCGGCGAATCTGCACAATCTCATCGCTACACAAATCGGGAAGGTAACCCGGAGTCAACATTACACGGGTATGCACACGTCCTATAACGTCACGGAAGGACTCCTTGATTTTATAATAAGGGAGTTCCCTGCCGTGCTCGGGGCTCAAGCGTATGTTCGATGTGAAGTACATGCCCGCTAAGGTACAACATAAAATTTACTCCCGTGGGTATTACAAAGCACTTCACCAAATAAGCATCTTCTGAAAATCAACTCAATAGTATGAAATCACCCCCGTTTTTGAGCAAAAAAACACCGAAAAAACTTTTTGGCGTTGAAGTTGGGATAAGAGTTACCTTGTTGCCCGTATTCCGCGTTATATTGTTGGAGACAAGGTAGTAAGCTTGGGCGTACCGTGGTCAGCGCCATTGGAACGTATGACCACTTTGCTCGAAAAAAAACGATAGAGACTTTGCAAGTAACCAAGAGTCAGAGTGGTACTGCAAGGTTATTGCGTATAAGTTTTGACCAAGTACATCGCGTGATGCACCGAGCAGTAGAGCGCGGTATGGCATTGCGAGATAGTGATGAGCTATATAAATATGTTAGCATTGACGAGAAAGCTATAAGTCGTGGTCACGAGTACGCATCAATTTTATCGGATGAGTTGAGCGGAATTGTGATAGAGGTTAGTAAAGGCAGGACAAAGGAAAGTGTTGATAATTTGTGTATTAAAGGTTTATCTGAGGAGCAGCGAGGGGCAGTAGAGCGAATATGCACCGATATGTGGGATCCTTATATTTACGCAGCAAAGGAGTATTTTGGGCAAGCATTGCACTGCCACGATAATTTTCATTTGGTCGGTTATTTGAATAAGGCTGTTGATAAGGTACGTCGCCGAGAGGTTAAGTTACACGAAGATTTGAAACGAACTAAGTATTTGTGGCTCAAGGACACAAATAATTTTACAGATAAGCAGTATGCGACTTTCGAGGCTATACGGGGAGCAAATTACGAGGTATCTCGGGCTTGGCAAGTGAAGGAGAATTTTAGAGATATTCAGTTTCGGCAAGAAAACTATCAAAGTGCATTATCAATATATATGTTTTGGAAACAGAACGCATTAAGGGTAAATATACCTGAGATAACCCAAGTAGTAGAAATGTTTGACAGGCATAAAAAAGGAATTGTAAATGCGATACTAACTGGCGCAAGTAATGCAAGGGCAGAGAGGTTAAACAGCTCTATCGAAGAGATAAAAAGAATCGGCAGAGGATACCGTAAATTTGAAAACTTCAGAATCGCAATACTATTCTTCAATGCAAACCTCAAACTTTACCCACACGAAAACCAGTAGAACCAACGGATTTATAGATTCCAACTTAAATATATCGCTCTGGGGAGCTATCAGAAAAGACAATACACAAAACAGCAATATCAGCCCAGTGACCGATATTGCTATTGTTTTGAGGTTGTATTTGGTGATGTTGTTCAACTACTTGATTACCTTTTGAAACTCTTTGGCCGGTTTAAACGCTGCTATTTTATGGGCCGGGATAGTAATGGTCGTGTTCTTAGAGATGTTACGAGCCACCTTTTCTGCGCGCTCTTTAATCAGAAAAGTTCCGAAGCCTCTGAGGTAAATATTCTCACCCTCAGCCATCGTGCTCTTAATCGAGTCCATTGAAGCCTCAATAACGGCAGCAATAGTGCCTTTTTCAATACCGGTTTTTTTAGCCACCGAGCTTATTAATTCTGCTTTTGTCATTGCTATATTATTATAGTTATAACACAAAGGTAATGACAAAGGTTGGAATATCAAGCTGTCTCCCGCACTAAATTTCGCGGCTAACGACTTGATTTATACAGTGTAATATAGTTCAGAATCTATGTTTAGCTTTTGATTATTAGCAGGTTGCCTTTCTGCTCATCAAAGATGTACGTTACAATGGCAGAGTTACTATACAGCCAGTGATTACTGCATAGTTGTTGGTTTTAATATCTCTCTGAAATCAAGTTCACAACCTGTCTTTTGGTCAACAAGATACATATCGTATTCTTTAATCCCTTTTTTCTCTGCCATTGAGTGAAGAATCTTTTTATTGATTTCTGATATTTTTGTTCCATAATAGATGGCAGTAGGTTGCTTAAGCTCAATTTTTAGCGTTTTTCTATCTACTATATTTTTTGCACAGCATAAAAGTCTCCACTCCTTTTCATACTCCCAATCCACTGCTTTGTTTAGGAACATTTTTTCGGGAAATAACTGATCATGCTGAGGTATATTTGCTTCAAAGCCGTTACTCGTCAATATCCGATGTACAATTGCATTGCCAGCATAATCAGTCGCATCGTATCTATCATTTGTATAGATTACAGGATATAATAGTGCTGTTTTTCTGTCATCACAATTTTTATTGTCCACACAATTATTGCAGACAAGAAAATCCCAACCTCTTAAATCATATTCAAGCACAAATCCTTTATGGTAGTCTGAGTAATGTGACCACATTGTGATAGACTTCACATCCTCGCTAAAACATGCAATCTTGTTGATTTCCTTAGCCCCTATTCTACAGTGGTGTAGAAATTGTTTTATTTCTTCTTTGATCTGTTCATCAGTTGCTTTAAATTGATTATGAATCTGCTTAATATCTGCAAGTGACATTTTCAGATAACTTCCAACCATTTTTTTGGCAGTTTTTTTGCCATAATATTTTTCTTGAGTTTCAGGCAATTTCCGATTTGCACGTATGTATTTCCATATTGATTTAAGATTCTCATATGAGGATTCCTCCTTGATTTTCTGAAAAATAAAATCTTCATCTGCATAGTATAGTGAGTCGTAGGGATCATTGAACATAGAAGCTGAAACAGCCCAAATAACATCTTTATCAAAGGCATCAAAATTCGGTAGTGTTGCGAATTAGCTGAATTATGTTTATCTTTGAGGTATAAAACTCGGAGAAAATGAGACACGTAAAAGTAGTTAGCTGCCCATTTTGCGGTAGCGAAGATTTACAGAAGAATGGACATAGCCCCAATGGCACTCAAAGGTGGAAATGTAAGACTTGCGGGAAGTTTTTTCAGCTATCTTTTAAGAACAAAGGGCGCCTGCCAGACGTAAAAAGGACGATAATCACAATGATCACCAATGGGAGTGGAATACGTGATACAGCAAGAGTTTTAGGGATAAGTCCTCACACGGTAATAGGTGAGGTTAAAAAAAACTCCAAGCGAAATTAACCCCTATTTATTAGACAAGGTTGAGGCAGGCTTACTCAGGGAGCTTGATGTTGAAATAGCTTATAATGTTGAAATGGACGAATTTTGGAGTTTTGTAGGCAACAAGAAAAATCGTCGTTGGACTTGGTACGCCATCGACCGCAGCAGCGGATTAGTAGTAGCTTGGCAGAACGGCAAGCGTGATAACGAAACCTGTAAAAAGTTGCTTGATAAAATGAAATGTTTCCCAATAAATAGGTATTTTACTGATGATTGGGAGTCTTATTCAAGTCTGTTACCTGCGGGCAAACACGTTATCAGTAAGGCTTACACTTGGAAAATTGAGCGATTGAATTTAACATTTAGAACGCACCTGAAAAGGCTTTGCCGAAAGACAATTTGTTTCTCAAAAAGCGAGCAAGTGCACGACAAACTGATAGGAATATACATCGAAAACAACCTCTACCAAAGAACACCATAAATATACCAATTCAGCTAATTTGAAACACTACCTTCTTTTTATCTCTTCGATAGAGCTGTTTAACCTCTCTGCCCTTGCATTACTTGCGCCAGTTAGTATCGCATTTACAATTCCTTTTTTATGCCTGTCAAACATTTCTACTACTTGGTTTATCTCAGGTATATTTACCCTTAATGCGTTCTGTTTCCAAAACATATATATTGATAATGCACTTTGATAGTTTTCTTGCCGAAACTGAATATCTCTAAAATTCTCCTTCACTTGCCAAGCCCGAGATACCTCGTAATTTGCTCCCCGTATAGCCTCGAAAGTCGCATACTGCTTATCTGTAAAATTATTTGTGTCCTTGAGCCACAAATACTTAGTTCGTTTCAAATCTTCGTGTAACTTAACCTCTCGGCGACGTACCTTATCAACAGCCTTATTCAAATAACCGACCAAATGAAAATTATCGTGGCAGTGCAATGCTTGCCCAAAATACTCCTTTGCTGCGTAAATATAAGGATCCCACATATCGGTGCATATTCGCTCTACTGCCCCTCGCTGCTCCTCAGATAAACCTTTAATACACAAATTATCAACACTTTCCTTTGTCCTGCCTTTACTAACCTCTATCACAATTCCGCTCAACTCATCCGATAAAATTGATGCGTACTCGTGACCACGACTTATAGCTTTCTCGTCAATGCTAACATATTTATATAGCTCATCACTATCTCGCAATGCCATACCGCGCTCTACTGCTCGGTGCATCACACGATGTACTTGGTCAAAACTTATACGCAATAACCTTGCAGTACCACTCTGACTCTTGGTTACTTGCAAAGTCTTTATCGTTTTTTTTCGAGCAAAGTGGTCATACGTTCCAATGGCGCTGACCACGGTACGCCCAAGCTTATTACCTTATCTCCAACAATATAACGCGGAATACGGGCAACAAGGTAACTCTTATATTGCCACAAATCCAAGTGTCGCCACTCTCGAACTGAACGATAGTCATAGATAGGATAACTTACGCCATCAATAATTACCACTTCATTGTTATAGACAAGCTCAATACGAACTTCCTCGTTTTGCTCGTCGATGTCTACACTGCCTATAGACCAATCACTACTCATAGGCAATAATAATTTACTCAATACTTCGGTTGCTGTCATTCGGCAAAGATAACTATTCTCACACGAAATCCTGTAGAACCATTTTAATTACAAAGAATTAAATTTTAGAAGTCCCCTATAGCCCAAGTCGAGCACCGGGAGGGAGGCGACTTCTACCTTCGCATTACCTCCCCCGCCAAAGCAATGACCGAACATTCCATGAACCAACAGTGGCGAGAGCGTTTCGAGCTTGAACTCACAAAGGCACGCAACGCTCTTACGGCAAAAGGAGGCACAAAGAGATACGACAAGGTGGTGGAGCGTATTGGAAGTGCACTCGGCAAATACCCCTCTGTATCCAAGTATTACCAAATAGACTACATACGCTCGGATAAAAACCCCGAGCAGATGTCTGATATCCACTGGCAAATCAAAATCAGCCAAGACCAGGCTGAGCAACGCTTTGGTACATACTTCCTGCGCACCAACGTAGCCACCCTTGACGAGCGATCTGCGTGGGACTACTATAACTTGATTAGAGAGATAAAGACATCAAACCGGCAACTCAAAACCGACCTGGAATTGCGCCCCATCTACCATCAGACAGATGACAACTCCGATGCCCATCTATTCTTCGGACTCCTATCATACTGGATTGTAAACACAGTTCGACACAAACTAAAGTTACAAGCATAACTCATTACTGGACTGAATTAAAACGTATTCTATCCACCCAAAAGGCTATCACCACCAAAGCAGAAAACGCCCTTGGAGAACAAATAGAACTACGCATCTGTTCAGACCCAACAGATGCCGCCTCGGAACTATATCGAACGCTCCGATACAACCCTATACCATTTAGACGACACACAATCAAAACTGCACCACCACCTCCGAATTGAAAAATCTGTAGTACCCACGCAGAAAGCCAAAAACAGATAAGGTTTAAAGAACAGCGAATTTGCATACATACTGCGTTGAAGTTGGGTTAAGATACTTGAAGATAATGAGATACGGATAAGTATGGACGGTAAAGGTAGGGCTTTGGATAATATTTTTGTCGAAAGGTTGTGGCGCAGCGTAAAATATGAGTATATTTACCTGTCGAACCCCGGCAGCGGCAAAGAGTTATATGATGGTTTGACTGACTATTTTCGTCTTTACAACACCGAAAGGCTACATCAATCGCTTGAATACAAGACCCCGAGTGAGGTCTATATGACGGCGGCACAGAAAAAGTTTGTTTCATTTCGTTGCCCTTAAGGGCAACGAAATGAAACAAACACTAAAACAACAACTAACTATAACCCGAGAGCAAAGAAACAAATACTATCTTAAGCAGATACAAAAACTGTCCGAAGAGAGGGGAGTATTATATTATGACGTCAGAAGTACATTGCACCTCAATATATCAACAAAATGAGGTGTCCCGAATTACGGGACACCTCAACACGTTTTTGCGAAAACCGATTATTTACACGAAATAACCAATCTAACCTACCTACTTGGTCTCCGGTAAGCGTGCTTGTTGGTTATTTATGCAAAAATTATGCCAAACTTATCGCAATCAGAAAAAAACGCTATTTTTTCATAAAATTCTTCACTAGTTCATCCAGCTGAGCCTCTGTTTTCAGCCTAAGTATTTCGTATTCGGGGCTATCGTTATTGAGTTGTCGGTGAGCGAGAGTGCGCCTCAGGCGCGACACCTGATGCACAAAGTCGAGGGTGGAGGAATCAAAAAATGTCTCACTAAAACGCTGCCATATATATTTGATGGCTACAGCCGACGGGTGCAGCATATCGTCTGCATAGTAGCGATAGTCGCGAAGCTCATCATTAACAATCTCGTATGAAGGAAAATAGACAACATTATCGTACTTCTCACACAGGTGAGCCGCCGCAAGACGAAGTATCGATTTCGAGAGGCTGTTTTCAGCCAGCCCGTCACGCAGGTGTCGAACCGGGCTTACGGTAACTATTACCTGGGCACCGCTCATTGCTACCCTCTCTAAGGAAGCAACAGCCTCCTCCACCGAGATTCGTCGCCGCGTAAATTCATCGGCGTGCATCTTGTGGCAATTTGCAACAACCTCCCCCTGACGCTCATAGATCCAAGACGTACCCAATGTCAGCGACACATAGTCGTAGTGGGTAGGCACTTCACCATTGATTCGTCCCAAAACCACAGCAGGGTCGGCTGCCGAAAACGTGCCGTGGTGTTCCATCGAGTGCCAAAGACCGTTGGCAAAAACCAACTCATCCTCACGAAATTTCCGCCGCTCAACTATATTGCAATAGCTATTGCCAATGGACACGGGGTTAAAGAGAATGCCACACGGATTGACCACCACATCAAAAAAACTCTCTCGAAGTTGCCCGCCGATATTCTCGGCAAAGCACGAGCCAAGAACCAAACCCCGCTGTCGGGGTGTGATTCTCCATCGGGATTTGGCTATCTCCACCTTCGTTGTGTACATCTCTTAAAGGAACTATTGGGGTTGTTCACAGGAGTGTTCCGTTGCTCTTTTGAAGTTTCTAAAAACTTCCCGCCTTGGCAAGCCCCCCCTCGGCTGTCTCTTTGTAGAGCGAGGGTATGTCGTGCCCCGTTTCGCGCATCACCTCCACAACGCGGTCAAAACTCACGCGGTGGCGTCCGTCAGTGTAATTTGAGTATATGTTAGAGTCCATTGCGCGAGCTGCGGCAAAGGCGTTGCGTTCGATGCAGGGTATTTGGACGAGTCCGCATATTGGGTCGCAGGTGAGTCCGAGGTGGTGCTCCAGCCCCATTTCGGCTGCATATTCAATCTGCGCTGTGGTTCCGCCAAAGAGCTGACAGGCAGCAGCTGCAGCCATCGCACACGCCACGCCAACCTCACCCTGACACCCCACATCCGCACCCGAGACCGAGGCATTGTGTTTAACCACCGCTCCAAAAAGCCCCGCCGTTGCCAATGCTCTCAATATGCGTTGTTTCGAGAAGTTACGTGTCTGTTGCAAGTGATAGAGCACGGCGGGCAACACCCCCGACGAACCGCACGTCGGGGCGGTGACAATCTCTCCGCCGGCAGCGTTTTCCTCGGAAGTGGCTAGTGCATATGAGTATACTAAACCTCTGTTTCGCATAGCGTCGGTGTATCCTGTCGAGCGAATGTAGTAATCGCTCGCCTTCCTTCTGACTCCGAGTCCGCCCGGCAGAACACCATCAGTATCCAATCCGCGGCGAATGCCCGTCTGCATCACCTCCCACACGTGTGCAAGGTAGTCCCAGATATCGCTCTGCTCACATCTATCCACATACTCCCAATAGGATGTTCCGTTCTGGTTGCACCAATCCATAATGTTGCCTATATGGCACATATCGTAGACGCTTTCGCCCTTGACAATTTCCGTTTTTTCGTTGGCAAGGCTTCCTCCACCGATTGAGAAGATTGTCCAACTCTCCATCTTTTTGTCGATAGCATCAAATGCCTCGAACATCATTCCGTTGGGGTGAAATGTCAGGAATTGCGTTGGTTTCCATATGATTTCAGTTGGTACTGCCCTAGCCAGCACATCGAGTATGGCTTGGTCTGTTAAGTGCCCTTTGCCCGTTGCCGCCAGTGCTCCGTAGAGGGTAACCTCGAATCGGTGTGCGTCGCTGTTACGTTCGAGAAACTCTATTGCCGCCTTACGCGGACCCATCGTATGGCTCGAGGAGGGTCCATTGCCGATGCGAAATATACCTTTGATTGATTCCATCTTTTTTCTGTTAAAAAATTGCGCAAAAGTAGCGAAATTATTTCTAACGCAGCATCTTTGCGGCACGTTCTATGGCAGCAATAGCCTCCTCCACATCCTGCTCCGTGTTGTAGGGGGCGAACGAGGCACGGCACATAGAGGTCACACCATAGTGGGTCATCACCGGCTGGGCGCAGTGTGTGCCACTACGTATTGCCACACCCAACTTATCGACAATCATCGCTATATCCATCGGGTGGGTGCCCTCTATTGTGAAACTGGTCAGCGGAGTTTTGTGCGGTTGAACGCCGTAGATTCTTACCCCTTCGATACGCTCCTGCAACATTTGTGCAAAGGCGTTGTTGAGTTTGGCAGTGTAGTTGTGAGCATCCTCGCCCAACTCCTTTACATACTCGATTGCGCGGCTAAGGGCTATTGCGCCTGTGAAGTTTGCCGTTCCCGCCTCAAATTTGAGTGGCAATCCGGCGTATGTTGTCCCCTTTGTCAGCGATACTGTTTCCACCATATCGCCTCCGCCCATATAGGGTGGCATCTGCTCGAGCCACTTCTGCTTGCCGTATAGGACGCCAATACCTGTCGGGGCATAGAGCTTATGCCCCGAAAAACAGTAGAAATCTACGTCTAATGCCCTCACGTCAGTGGGAGCGTGCACAATGCCTTGGCATCCGTCAACGAGTACCGGAACGCCTCTATTATGGACAATTTCGGTGATTTGCCCAATATCGGGCATTGTTCCCAGTACGTTGGATGCTTGAGTGATGGCAACCATTTTGGTGTGTTCGTCGATGAGACCATCGAGCTTTTCCACCTCTATTCTGCCCTCATCGGTAAAAGGTAGTACTCTGATTTGCGCCCCTTTACGCTCGGCGATCATTTGCCAAGGTACGATATTGGAGTGGTGTTCCGCCTGCGATATGATTACGTTGTCACCACAGCCGATAAACTTTTCGCCAAATGAGCTGGCAACCAAATTAATAGAGGCTGTTGCGCCGCTCGTAAAGACAATCTGGCAGGCGTCGCCGCCGTTAATGAAGTCGCACACTCTCTCTCTTGCCTTCTCGTAGCGAAGTGTGGTTTGCTCGGCTAGATAGTGTATACCTCTGTGTATATTCGCATTACAGGTTGCGTGCAAATCGTTTACGGTGTCAATAACCACTTGCGGCTTTTGTGCAGTGGCGGCTGAGTCCAAATAAATAAGGCGATGGTTGTGCGCCTTGGTTCGGAGAATCGGAAAATCTGCTGTAATATTTTTCATCATTAAAATAAGGAGTATAAATAACGAGTGGTGCTGCAATAATCAGGCAAAAAATTTCCCCACCTTGCGAATAGCCTCGGGCAGTGCAAAGACCACAACACGGTCATAGGCTCTCAGTTCGGTACTACCCAGCGCGATGAACGACTTGTCGCCACGCACCACACCGCCGATAACCGCACCTCGCGGAAAGTTGATATGTTTAATCTTGCCCTTGGTTACCGGACTGTCTGCCTTGACAATAAACTCCAACACCTCTGCATCACAGCCGTTGAGGCATTTTATTGCCTGCACATCGGTGGACATCGTGAATCCGTAAATCGAACTTGCAGTAATCAATTTCTTATTGATGATAGTATCAATACCCACACTCTCCGCCAAACCGATGTAGTTGAGATTTTCGACCTCGGCAATAACCTTCTTGACCCCCAACTTCTTAGCAACCATTGCCGCCAAAATATTGGTCTCCGACCTTCCTGTAAGCGCAATGTAGGCATCCATCTGCTGTAAACCCTCCTCTATCATAGCCTCCGTCTTGCGCCCATCCTCGTGAATAACCAAGGTTTTATCCAACTCCTCGGCAAGTTTATATGCTTTATCAGCTTTGTAATCAATAATTTTAATATTGACATCGTTCTGCATCATTCGCGCAATTCTGCGTGCAATGCGACTACCACCCATAATCATAATATTGCGGATGGGTATGTCGCTCTTGCCCATAAGTTTCATCAACTCCTCGTTCGATTTTTTCTCCGATATTACGTAAATCATATCACCCTCCTTGAAAAAGTCAGTGGCGGTGGGTATAATCGTGCGGCTCTCGCGCGATATGGCAATGGTGCGGTATTCGAGTTGGTCGCGGTCGATGGTCACCTCCTCCAAGGTCTTTCCCACAAGTGGTGAGGAGGACTCCAGCTTGAAAGCCACAACAATTAGTTTGCCGCCCGAGAAGTCGATATACTCCGTGGTGGAGGTGTGCCCCAGCAGAGTTACAACCTCTTGTGCTGCAACTTTTTCCGGATAGAAGAGGTAGTCTATCCCCATATTGATAAAGACCTCTTTGTTACCCGGCATCAGGTATTCGTCGTTGTCTATACGGCATATCACCTTTCGCGCACCGAGCTGTTTGGCGAGCACTGCCGAGAGTATATTAGTATTCTCCTCGAAGCTGACCGCCATAAAGAGGTCGCATCGGCTCACCTCCGCTCGTTTGAGGGTCTCGAAAGAGGTAATATCCCCCTCAATTGTGATAATATCCGAAGACTCCGCCACTTTTTCGAGCATCTGCTCCTCCCAGTCCATCGCCGTGACATCGTGTCCCGCCGCACTGAGCATCTTCGCAAGGTGACTGCCTACCTCACCTGCTCCTGCAACAACAATTTTCATATTAGGGGGCTTCTAAAAATTAGTAAATCACCGTCTTGGGGCTGTTATTAACTCGGCATCTTTCGATTGATTGTCAGCAGTTGAAAAGTTGAATTGCTAAACCATTCTATTGATTCGACTTTTCAATCTCTCAACCCGTCAACCTCCAATAATCGTATGCAAATCTACTGCTTTTCTGCGGACAAATAAAATTTTTCAAAAATATTTTGGAGAAAAAAAATTTTGTATTACCTTTGCACCATCAAAAAGGAACTATGGTACTGACCCATGGTGTAATGGTAACACTGCAGTTTTTGGTACTGCCTTTCTAGGTTCGAATCCTGGTGGGTCAACAATAGCGGAGTCGAGAAACATTGAGTTTCTCGACTCCGCTTCTTTTCACTACCTAAGGGGACTTCTAATCATTAATTTGTGAGGCGTGAGGTATGTTGAAAACCATTCACATCAAAATCTGCTCGCTAAAAACTCCCCAAAGAACCAACGGCTAATTTTTAGAAGTCTCATCAATAATCATATTCCAGTTGTGAGTATCCGGTGCACTACCCAACTGGATGCCGCGATAGAGGTCGTAGAGTTTTTGACTCTTCTCGCCCACCCACTTATACTCATATTTTATATCTGTTTGGGGGTCGTAAATCGAAGCTATCGGAGTAATCACAGCCGCCGTACCGCAAGCACCCACCTCTTCAAATGTTGTCAATTCGCTAAATTCAACCTCACGCGCCTCCACCTCCATACCCAAATCAGCAGCCAACTGCTTAAGGCTCATATTGGTGATTGATGGCAAAATCGAGCGCGAGGCAGGAGTGATATAGCTATTACCCCTTATAGCAAAGAAGTTGGCAGCTCCGCATTCGTCGATGTATTTGTGCTCGCGTGGGTCTAAGTAGAGTACGCTGTCGAAACCCTTGTTGTGTGCCTCCACCGAGCTGATAAGGCTTGCGCCGTAGTTGCCACCCACCTTGATATGCCCTGTGCCGCGAGGGGCAGCGCGGTCGTGCTCTCTATCAACCATAACGTTGATGCCGCACATCCCCCCTTTGAAGTATGGTCCCACCGGTGTGGCAAAGATAACGAGAAGATATTCGTTTGCAGGCTTTACCCCCACCTGCGCTCCTGTTCCAATGAGCAGCGGGCGTAGGTACATCGAACCGTTACTCTCCATAGGCGGAACGTAGTCAATATTTAGCTCTACAGCCATTTCGCACATTTTCACAAACAGTTCGGTGTCTGGTACTGCCATTTGCAGATATTGTGCCGTGCGTTGCATACGCTCGGCATTAGCCGTGGGGCGGAACAATCTCACCTTGCCGTCCACTCCGCGAAAGGCTTTGAGCCCCTCGAAACACTCCTGTCCGTAGTGTAGAGATGTGGCTGCAATGTGGATAGACAGATTCTCGTCCGTACAGGTTTCTATCTCTGCCCACTTACCATCACGATAGTAGCAACGCACATTGTAGGGTGTTTGGATATACCCAAATCCTATCGACCCATAGTCGATTTCATTAGCTTTTTTCATTGATTATTTGTAATATTCATATCTTGCGGTTATCGTCAATTTATTGTAACCGCCTCACAAACAACTTATCAGACTATACCTAGCATTTTGCTTCGCGCAAAAAGACACGACCCATATACGGCAGCATTGTCCCCGAGCGCTGAGGTTCGGATGACCGTATCGCGCGACACCAACCTAAGTGAATATTTTTGAATCGCCTGACGCATAGGCAGCATAAAGTACTCTTTCACTGGCATCATACAGCCGCCGATGATGATGATCTCGGGGTTGAAAATGTTTATCACCCCCGAAAGAGCCTTACCCAAGCTTTCGCCTACGGTCTCGATAACCTCTATTGCGAGCGTGTCTTCCACCTGTGCGGCATCGAGTATATCGTTGAGGGTGACATCCCCCGTTTTGGCAAACTTTTCCGAGAGTATCGATACTCTCCCATCCTTGAGCTTTTCGATAATTTTGCGTCGTGTAGCCCAGCCCGACACATCTGTCTCCACGCAGCCAATCTTGCCGCATTGACATATTATCTCGTTGTCGGTCATCGGTATATGCCCATACTCACCCGAAAAGCCCGATTTTCCGTAGAAGAGTTTACCATCAATTATGATACCCAATCCGAAGCCCCAGCTTAGGTTGGCAAATACCACCGTCTGCTCCTCGCGTCCCGAGCCGCACAGATACTCACCGTAGAGCATCGCCCGCGAATCGTTCTCCACATATACATTTACGCCCCCCAGAGCCCCGCTCATTATCTCCACCACCGGCAACTCGCCAAAGCTGTACATCGTGTGGCTGAAACCGCTGCGTGAATCCACTCGCCCACCCATACTGAGGCTGACAGCTAAAACTTTATCCCACTCCAGAGAGTGTCTGCCAATGTAGCCGCGAATGAGGTCACAGAGCGCCTCTACGGACTCTGTGGTATTAACAGTCTCGAATTGGTGACTCTCCACCTCCGCCATATCGCCACGAAAATTCATAGAGCAAATCCTCACCACATCCTTCGCCAAGTCCACACCCACAAATGTGCCCTTGTCCGGATTGAAGCCATAGATGCTCGGACGTCGTCCGTTATTTAGACGATTCTTGCCATTGTCCACAACATAACCTTCGTCTATCAACTCGCCGATAAATTTGGTCACTGTCGGAATGCTCGTGTCCGTATGGCGGCTAATATCGGCAATGGACAACTCACCGCCCGAAATTGTAATAGCGTTGAGAATGGCGAATTTTATAGATGACATCTTTTTACCCTCTTCCATTTTTACCTTAATTTTGAAGGTTCTACCTGTGTTCTATGCGGAAAATTGCAAGACTGCATCTGTTTGCATAAACCACCTTAGTTGCCATTACGGCAAAAGCCGTAATGGTTGGGAACTAAAAATTTTTAACGAATTATTGCCGGTAGTACCGTTTAGAAAATACATTGACATTGCAAAGATAGTAGTTTTTTTGAAATATCAAATTCAAAACCTTTTACAGGGCTTACATAGGATTTTTATTGGGTGGGTATAACGCTGAAATTGAATGAAAGAGTTATCAAAAATCCGAATTATTTAAATCCTAATTAATAATATGGGTTGGGTACGGGAATGAAAATAAATTTTTATTTCGCTCTATTTGCACTACATTTGTATAAATTATCACAAAGATGAAAAGTAAAAATTTCTATCTCCTTATCCTTGCAATTCTCTTGTTGGCAGGGTGTAAGAGTCAAAAACAAGAGACATCTAAGGACTATACAATTTATGTAGACCCCCTCATCGGCAGCGGATACCACGGTCACGTCTTCGTGGGAGCTAACGTTCCCTTTGGTATGGTTCAGGTTGGTGCAACCAATATTTCCAAGGGGTGGGATTGGTGCTCGGGCTATCACGAGTCGGATTCCACAATAATCGGCTTCGCTCAGACTCACCTGAGCGGCACGGGTATCGGAGAATTGGGCGACATCCTTTTTATGCCCACCGTAGGCACACCGTCCGTGGATAAGAATGAATATCTATCCACCTATAAACCCGGCAACCAAACGGCAGAAGCCGGATACTACCGTGTTCTATTGGATAATGGGGTGGATGTTGAGCTGACCGCCACAGCCCGCGTGGGCTATCACCGTTATAAGTTCCCTGTCGGGAAGCAGGCAAATGTAATACTCGACCTATGCGAGGGTATAGGATGGGATGCACCGGCAAAAACCTATGTCAAGCAGCTGAATGACACTAGAATAGAGGGTTACCGCTTCTCGAAGGGTTGGGCAGAGGACGACCGCATATATTTCGTGGCTGAATTCTCTGAGCCAATTCTGAATATGGAGGTCATTGAGGGTGAATACACCTCGTCCAACGGGAAGTACAGCGTTCCGGTGGATAGGGCGATTATCGGTTTCAGTGAGGGTACGACGCTCGAAATGAAAGTTGCCGTGAGTTATACGAGCATCGAAAATGCTGCCAAGAACCTTGCGGGGGAGCTTCCCGGCTGGGATTTCGCTGCAACGCGCACCGAGGCTAAGAGATTGTGGAACAAGGAGCTTGCAAAGTTCGATGCGCAGAGCAGCGACCCTGCCGTGATGCGTACATTCTACACGGCGCTCTACCACACTATGATTTCGCCCATTCTCTTTATGGACATCACGGGCGATTATCGCGGTGCTGATGGCAAAACATACAAAGCTGAGGGTTTTATCCCATATTCAATCTTTTCACTTTGGGATACTTACCGTACCCAGCAACCTCTCTCCACAATCATACACACGGACAAGGTCAATGACTTTATCAACTCCTTTTTAGCCATTTACGAGCAGCAGGGCAAGCTCCCTATGTGGCACTTGGTTGGTAATGAGACCAACTGTATGGTGGGTTATAGTGCAGTGCCGGTTATTGCGGATGCCTACCTGAAGGGTTTTCGAGGATTTGATGCCCAAAAAGCTTTGGAGGCAATGAAGGCTACGGCAAACACCGGGGAGTTCGGGTTGAACTATCTCAAAGAGTTGGGTTATATTCCCTGTGACAAGGAGGTTGAGTCTGTTGCCAAGGCACTTGAATATGCCATTGCCGACAACTCCATTGCCAAGATGGCTCGCGCTATGGGCAAAGAGGAGGATTACAAGGAGTATGCCAAGAGGGCTAAATATTACCAACGGTATTTTGATAAGAGCGTTGAGTTTATGAGGGGAGTGACCTCCTCGGGCAAATTTAACCCTAACTTCAACCCATTCCACTCAATCCATCGCGAGGATGACTACACCGAGGGCAACGCGTGGCAATATACGTGGCTCGTGCCGCACGATGTTGCCGGACTGGTGGAGCTCTTTGGCAGCGAGGAGCGGTTTGTCAATAAGTTAGATAGTCTTTTCACCGTACCATCGGAACTCAACGAGGGTGCATCGGCGGATATTACGGGGCTCATAGGGCAGTATGCTCACGGTAACGAACCGAGCCACGCAACTCTATATCTATATCCATACGTGGGGCAGCAGTGGAAGACGGCAGAAAAGGTGCACCAAGTGTTCACCGAATTTTATAAGGACACCCCCGATGGAATTATCGGTAATGAGGATTGCGGACAGATGTCGGCGTGGTATATAATGTCGGCGATGGGTTTTTATCCGGTAGACCCTGCCGGTGGCAACTATGTTTTCGGCACGCCTCTGATGGAGAGCCTGACAATCAACCTCGAAAATGGCAAAAAGTTTGAGGTTACGGCGCAGAATCTCTCCCGAGACAACTTCTATATTCAATCCGTGGAGCTTAACGGTAAACCATATACTAAGAGCTACATAACTCACAACGACATTATGAGTGGCGGAAAACTCAAATATGTGATGGGCAGTGCGCCCAATAGAGAGTTCGGGGCATCGGTTGAGAGTCGCCCATAGATTGCCCCCTGAGGGTGTACAAAAAAGCAGAGTGTCATTGCAGCGGGAACTGCAATGACACTCTCTGATTTAGGGATACGGCGGTTACCGTGCTAGCGCATATTTTATCTCTACGAAGCCTGCCGTGTTCTTCTGGTCATAGAAATTGGTGAATTTTAGCAGTGCGTATTTTCCGTCCGCTCTTTTAAGGGCAAAAATGGTTCCCGTAGGTTCGAATACAGGTGGCATCCCTCCCCTTTGCATAAAAATGGGTTCTTTGCTCATCAATACTGATGCTCGTGGCGGGGGCATATTATCCAATGAAAGTATCATATTCAAATTCCACTTGCTATTTTTTACGTAATCGAACTTTGCGGCTTTTTCTGCTGTCACCTCCTCGAAAGAGCCCTGTTTTGTGTTGTAGATTCCACCTTTGGCGTTGGTTCTCAGGTCTCGATAGTGGAGTGCAAAATCCCAGTCGCTACGTTCGAGCCATTGAGCATCTTGTCCGCTCTGACTCGGGTCGGCAGATGGATATGTGTCTATACCTTTTGTTTTCAACTCTCCATTTTGGTCAAAATGGAGATATGTCCACTTCAGCAGGTCGCTGGCGTCCACCACAATAGTTTTCACATAATCAGGATAGTTCTCCTGTAGTTGGTATGGCTTACCGTTGAGGGTTTTCAAGCGAGCGTTGTCCTTGTAGAGCGATTTGATATTGTCGGCGGGGAGCCACTTTTTTTCACCCACATTCCACACCGTAGAGCCGCGCAGGTCTACCGACTCGAAATGACCATTGTTGAATGTCGTTCCGTTTCCCAGCTTCAAGGCTACTTTGAGTACTTTCAGATTGGGACACTTCTCCAGTGCTAGGGTGACTCCAAAGAAGTCGTCGGCTTTGAGCTTTGCGAAATCTATGTCCGAAATGAGCGTATTGGAGAGGTCCAACATTCGTGCTCCTTTCCACTCATTGGAGGTTGGAAATGTAATTGTCGTCAGTTTACCGGGTTCGTTTTCCGAGAGAGAGCTTGTTGCCGAGATTCTCATAATGCTATTACAGTCAGACAAATCAAGTGTTTGAATTGCCTTGCCGACAACTAAATCCTCGAGGGCTATGTTACCACTAAGGTCTATCTTGTCGATACTACCCTCGAATATCAGATTCTTTAGGTTTTTGCAGTTAGATATTTTGAGATCCTTTATTTTGGTATTGGTCGTTATTTTGATCTCCAACTCGGAGGACTTGTTCGCGCCGATTCTAAAGGACTCCAAAACATCATCGTTCGATAGATCTATGGACTCAAATTCTGCATTGTAAATGTGCCATACCTTGATGGCACGGCTTTTGAAAAACTGCAACCCATCTAAATTTTTAATCCCCGAAGCGTCGAAAAAGAAGCTATCAAACCGTCCCGTCTTCCACGTTGTCTTCTCTTTTTCGTTTTCGGGGGTGATATCCGGCTTTTTGTTGAGGTCTAGTTTGTTGTCATCGGTGAAGACCTCGGGGTATTTTTTCTTGAGAAATCCACGAAAAACCTCATCGGGCACAGCGCGTATGGATGTGTAATCGGTCAGTTTTCCATCTATTTCTATCTTCATTGTCCTCTCTGGGCTCTTTTGGTTATAGAGGGCAAGTACCTCATCGCGATTCCACTTAACAGAGGCAGGCAGGTGGATAATCTTCAGCCCTTGGCGAGCATCCGTTTCCAAGCCTCGGATATGCTCGAAGGTGTTACTGCCGTCCAGATAGAACTCCTCTACCTGCTTGAGGGAGGATATGTCCAACTCGCTGATGTCGCAATTTCGCATACTCAGCTTGGTTAGTGGACTCTTTACTATGGGCTTAAACTCCTCACCACCGAGCTTCTCCATTTTGTTGCCGTCGAGGATGAGCTCTGTCAATGCCGGAAACAGTTCTATGCCCGTTAGGCTTGTGATTCCTTTGTTGTTCAGGTCTAATGATGTGGTCTTTAACACCTTGTCATTGATGACCAGTTCATTGTTGTCGAAGGTGTAGCCCAACCCCTCGAGTGCTTTTTGGAGTTCGCCGTGGGTGTGCCCTGTCTGTAAAGGACGTTCCTTTTTGCAACCGAAAAGTGCGAGACTGAGAATTAAAACTCCGATGCAATTAATAATTTTTTTGTGCATTTTTTTGAAATAATAGTTTTGTAAAAAATATGCACAAAGGTCATACAAAAAATGGCAACCTACAATCCCCATTTGTAGTGATTATCGCCGCTGTGTATTGCCATAGATGGGTATCGAAGTTATTATATCAGCCCCATCCTATGCCGTGCAAACTCCGTCACCATCGAGGGTGGTTTCTGCTCATCGAGACACTTTTTCATAAACTCCATATAGGGTTTAGTGTACTTAAAGTAGCTTGCAAAGCCCTCGCATAGTGCGTTTTTACCATCCTCGAAGCGATGTTTGGGGCACTCACCGTGACAGAGGGTGAGCCACTCACATTGCTCACAACTTTGTGGCAGAGTATTACGTTTGTTCACCCCAAAAGAGAACTGGCGTGAGCCGGTGAACATACCGCGAAGGTCGTCCCGCAGGATATTGCCCAGACGGTGGTCGGGGTAGACGAAGTGGTCGCAGCTGTAAACGTCGCCATTGTGCTCCACCACCAACCCATCGCCGCAAACCTCATTGAATGAGCATACTCCTGCCGGCACACCATACCATCCCGCCAACGTTGCATCGAACATTTGCACATAATAGAGCCCCACATCTCCCACCACCCACTCCTCGAAAACATCCTTCAAAAAACGTCCGTATCCTCGTGCCGTAACCGACCATTCGGCAAGCGTACCATCGGCTTCGGGCGGACATATCACCCCATCTTTTTGGTACTCCACCACCGGTAGAAACTGCATATAGCGACTGCCGATAGCCTTCATAAAGCGATAAATCTCTGCCCCGCGCCCCTGTGAATACCTACTCACAGCCGAGAGGGTGTTGAACTCGGTTTTGTGGCGGTGCATCCGCTCGATAGCCTGCATCACGCGCGCGAATGTACCCTCACCCGATGCCGTAAAACGAGTGGCATTATGCACAGATTCGGGACCGTCAATGGATATGCCTATCAAAAAGTTGTTGTCGGCAAAGAACTTACAAAAATCATCGGTCAGCAATAATCCATTGGTTTGGAGCGTATTACCAATCTCCTTCGTCCCCTTATATCTATTCTGAAAAGCGAGTGCTTTTCGATAAAAGTCCATACCCGCCATCAGTGGCTCGCCGCCGTGCCAACAGAAATCAACGCGCGGTGTATCGTTCGCCTCGATATATTGTGCCACATACTCCTCCAACAGTTCATCGCTCATCAGCTTAGGTTTGGCTTGATATTGCAGCTCTTTATCAAGGTAGTAGCAATATGTGCATCGCAGGTTGCAGGCTGCCCCCACCGGTTTCACCATTGTGGAGAAGGCTACGGGACGTGACGATTTTAGGGCATCGGCAAAGGTTAGGGCATTTTTCATTATCTGATAGTAAAAAAGGAAAGGCTCGCTCCGCTCCCTATACAAAATTGAGGGCGGAGGAGCCTTGACCCCTGATTTTACGTCATAGGATTATGCCCACTTAACGAGGGCAAAGTCCTGACGGTGCGGCAATTTACAGTTATGCGCATACACGCGGATTGCGGTGTCGAACGTACCGGTAATCTCGGGAGCATTCTCCAAACGATATTTCACAATGTTACCCTCGACAGAGACCGGCTCGAACTGATATTTATGACGGATGACAACCTTGTTGTAATCTGTGATTTGGTCAGCTGTAATTATCTCAACCCCAATATCTTCCGGTTTGAGACCGTCAATATCAAGCGTAACTTCGAGGTTGTAGTGCTGTCCCATAAGGAAAGCCTCCTTGGAGAGGTCAAACGTTTTTACTTCCAATATATTAACGTTATCCCAACGTCGCGATACATTACGTTTCCAAGACGCAATCTCGCGCGCCATTGCAAAGTTACCGGCAACCATAGCCGTATGGCGCTCGTAGAGTTTGCTGTAGAATCTGTCTTCGTAGTCCTGCATCATACGGTTGGTTGTAAAGTCAGAAGCCACCTCTGCAATACAACGTTTGATTGTAGCCACCCATTCGTGTGACAACCCTTTCGAGTTGCGGGCATAGTATTGTGGTGCAATCTGCTCCTCGATGGTGGAGTATACCATTTCGGCATCCAACTCATCCTGATAGCGTTGGTCGGTGAATGTGCCCTCCTGAGGAAGCATCCAACCCGCACCCTCTTTGTAACCCTCAACCCACCATCCGTCAAGTACCGAAAAGTGCATAACGCCATTCATCACAGCCTTTTCGCCCGAAGTACCCGATGCCTCCAGCGGACGCGTCGGAGTATTCAACCAAATATCGACACCCTGAACCATACGTCGCGCAAGCTCCATATCGTAGTTTTGCAGGAAGATAATCTTACCCAAGAATTGAGGCATTTTTGAGACTTCGACAATGCGACGAATCAAATCCTGACCCGCTTTGTCCGCCGGGTGAGCCTTACCCGCAAATACGAACTGTACGGGACGTTCGGAATTGTTTACGATGGCTGCCAAACGCTCTAGGTTGGTGAATAGAAGGTGTGCACGTTTGTAGGTTGCAAAGCGACGTGCAAAACCGATGGTGAGAACATCACCCTTCAATGCCTCTTGAATCTGCACCAGTTGGCGCGGAGAGTCAAAACGGAACTGTGCAGGGTCTGCCACGCGGCGGCGAATGAGCTTCATTAGACGCTGCTTCAGATAAAGTCGTGAGTCCCAAAGCAACTCATCCGGAATATCATACACCTTGTCCCAATTAGCCTTGCTATAATCGCCCTTAAAGAAAGCATCACCCAAATATTTGTGATACACCGATTTGAGTCGGCTTGCTGCCCACGTTGGGAAGTGAACACCATTGGTTACGTACCCGATGTGCGATTCGCAGGGAAAGTAGCCGGGCCACATATTTGCCATAATATCCTTACTCACCTCCCCGTGCAACCAGCTCACGCCGTTCACCTCCTGTGAGAGGTTGGCAGCCAATACGCTCATCGAGAATTTCTCTGACGGGTCGTGTGGATTGGTCTTGCCCAGATTTATGAATTGTTCCCAAGTAATCTTCAAACGCTCGGGATAGTGAGACATATACTGACGAATCATACCCTCGTCGAAGGCATCGTGTCCCGCCGGAACGGGTGTGTGAGTGGTAAATAGCGACGAGCTACGCACTGCCTCCAATGCCTCTGAGAATGATAACTCGTTCTCATAAATAAAATTCTTGGCACGTTCCAGACCGATAAATGCCGCGTGTCCCTCATTACAGTGGTATACGTCCGACTTCACGCCCAGCGTCTCCATAGCGCGGATACCGCCAATGCCCAGCAAAAGCTCTTGTTTGAGGCGGTTGTCCCAATCACCGCCATAGAGGTGGTATGTGATTGAACGGTCTTCGGGTAGGTTCAAATCGTGGTCTGTGTCAAGTAGATATAGCTCTGTCCGCCCAACATCGCAACGCCAAATACGCGCCGTTACCGTACGCCCGGGGAAGTTTACGGTGATGGTCTTCCAATTGCCCTGCTCATCGCGCACGGCGGTGATGGGGAGTTTGTCGAAGTTTTGAGCCTCGTAGCCTGCTTCTTGGTCGCCGGCGTTGCTCAGACGTTGAGTGAAATAGCCGTAGCGATAGAGCAGACCCACTGCTGTCATCGGCACATTTTTGTCCGAGCTCTCCTTCAAATAGTCACCTGCCAAGATGCCCAGACCGCCCGAATATATTTTCAGAGAGGCGTGCAAGCCGTACTCCATAGAGAAGTATGCAATCTTGGGACCACTACCCTTACCCTTCTGAGCCATATATGTTTCAAACTCCTCATAAACAGAGTCCATTCGTGCAAGAAATATCTTGTCCTGAGCAAACTCGCGGAGTGTTTTGAGGCTTAGATGGTCTAACTGGGCGATTGGATTTCGTTCCACTACATTCCACATCTCGGGGTCCAATGACTCGAATAGTTGGCGTGCGGACTCATTCCAAGACCACCAAAGGTTTTTGCTCAACAACTCCAACTTATGCAACTCTTCGGGTATGGCTCTTTCGACCATAATCCGCGTCCAGTTGGGGTGGTTTCCCGGCAGCAGCTGCTGACTCACATAGTTCACCTGTTCGTGTACTTCGCCGCCATCGGTGATAAATTCACCCTGACGTTCTGCGACTTTTTCTTTTGCCATTGTATATACTTTTTCGTAATTACTAAACAGATTGCTCCACAGGGCTATATCCGAAGTAGCTTGTGCCGCAAGACGCGCCGCCTCCATACCCCCCTTGGGTTGGTTTGCGTAGGCGAGCAATGTTTTTGAAATATCTACCGTTACCTGCTGGTAATTGTAGTCATCGCGATGGATGACGGTAACTCCGCAATTTTCCTTAGTGGCGAACTCTTTGACCCAAATCCCAAATCCTGCCAAGTCAGTGGTAATCGTGGGCACACCAAAAGCGATGGATTCCAACGGAGTGTAGCCCCAAGGCTCATAGTAAGACGGAAATACTGAAACGTCCGCACCAATCAATAAATCGTAGTAGCTCTTATTAAATATCCCATCATCGCCGTTCAGATAGCAGGGCACGAAAATAACTTTTACTTTCTTTGACACTCCCAGCAGATTGTGTCGGCGCAAGTGGTTGATAACAGGGTCGTTGTCGGGGTCGCCGAGGTAGTGTGTCGAATTGGCTATGTGCCCGTAGTCGTTCACACAGGTTGTTGGGTTTGCCAACTTGCGACGAAGATCACCTCGAGCACCGTGATTCCAACTGGGTACCATAATGTATGCCAGAATCTCGCCGACGAACTCCTCAGAATTGTTGAGCTCTGCCATTGCATCAATAAACTCATCAATCCCCTTATTCTTAAACTCATATCGTCCGCCGATAGCAACAATCATCGGCTCACGCTCGAACTTCACGTCGAGTGCCACCTCTGCAACATTTATCATCGTGGCGCGTGCCTGCTCGCGTTTTTTATCATACTCACCGCCTTTGGGCACAAAATCTTTCTCGAAGCCATTAGGCGTTACTTGGTTCGGTCTTTTAGATAGCAAGATTTCGCACTCGCGCGCTGTCAATTCGCTGACCGTTGCAAAGACATCGTAGTTGTGGGCAGCTGCCTTCTCGATGGAGTGTTTTGCCATAACCCCGAATCGGCGTGCTATCTCATCTCCGTTATATCCCGCCATATTGCCATACAGAGGCAGTCCGTTACCCGCTATGCAACGCCCCGCTACGGTAGCGTGCGTTGTGAAGACCGTAGCCACACCCGGCACATACTTCTTGATGAAGAGTCCGCCGCTGGCTGTCATCCACTCGTGGAAGTGTGCTATTACACTCTCGCAGGTGTGAATGTTGTGGAGCTTAAAATTCTCTATAACCTTAGCCGTTGCGTAACCAAAGAGAAACGGTTCTATGTAATCCCATCCTCCACTGATTGAATCCACTCCGTAATCCTCCCAAAAATTTGCTAAAATAGAGTCCTTTTGAGAGATAAACGAGCTGTAATCCACCAAAATAACTATCGGATTGCCTTTTACCACTTTCCATCGCCCTACCCTCACCCTCAATCCCTCGTTATAGGCAATCTGATGCCACTGTCGAAATAGGGTTGGATCTTCCTCGAACTCGATATTCTTGGTTTCCGATGTAAAGTCGGGTCCGATACAGATATAATTGTCACCATAGCGGGAGATTGCCGTGAGAGCCTTTGTGCCGACAACAGTGTGAATACCACCGACTTTGTTACACACCTCCCAACTCACTTCGAAAAGGTAGCCCCCATTTTCAGGTAGATTTTCATTCATATAGTTTTCAGTTTATTAGGTTGCTCAACTTCGGGGGAGGGCATCTAAAAATTCTAAATAGCCAACGGCTAATTTCTTAGAAGCCCATTAGACATTTCGGGGCAAAAATACAAAAATAAACCGAAAACCAGCAACAATATTTGACGAAATTAACAATCAGGCGGATGAGTGGTCACCCGCCTTGGGTCTAATCAGGCTTAGGCGTTCTGTTTTTATCTTTTATCATTGCGGAAATCCTTTGAATAACATTTGTGTCAGCTCGGCAAATACGTGCTCGTTGATTTTTGAACTGATACCGACAAACTGACGTTGAACGGGTTTACGTCCGGAGTATTGATTGACCGTAAAATTCGACACCCATATATCGGCATTCTATCTCTTAATTCCCTAATGCGAAGATAAGAATTCATCTTTTCACCAACAATAATTTCACTTGACCCAAAATAGAGAGTATGGTGGCTTCTAAAAATTGGAAAGAGAGAATTATTATGAGCCCACACAAATGGCTCGAGCCCATCTGCTTCTTGATTTGCATTTTCATAGAGTAGCCCTACCTCTTCTCACCAAACTCATCCTGCTGCCTCTCGACCTCTTTGAGTCGGCGTTCCAGCTCCTCACGTTGAGAAGGAGTTAGCGCGCTGTTAGACAGTCGTTTATTAATCAGCGTTTTGCCAACCACAACCTCCTCTGCCTTGTCATATATCATTGATTGCAAGGGGGTTACTGTCTCGAACTGCAATTCAGCTGTCTTGGGTTTATTGTCACCCTCCAAGTATACCGAAGCTTTGACCTTGACTTTGCCCGGCGTGGTTGTGGTGCGCAGAATAGTAACTGCCTCTCCCCATAGAACCGGCACAACCGCCGCCTCGTCGGAAACCAGCGTCGCCTCACCCTCGACCTCAAAATCTATATAGAAGTTATTGAGTCGCTTAACAACGCCGTTATCATCGGTCACCTGAGCCACAAGCACCACCAAATCACCACCATCCGCCACGGGTACTGCCGAGAGGGTATCCACCAAGAGCTTTACCTGTGTGGGGCGGCGCGATGGGGTAACCCTATGGGTGGCGACCAATTTACCATCATTGTAACCCTCAGCAAGAAGGAACGATTGGTTATGTTTGCGTGCGCGAGTCAATGCCTTGTCGTTCATCACGTTGAACGCCTTAGAAAAGGCAATCACCGGCGCAGGCATACCCTCGCCACCAAGCAAATCGCGTTTGGGGCGGTTGTAGTAACGAATGGTATCGCCGGTCTGAGTGTATAACCTAACCTGCTCGCAATTACTATAAACAGTCACATCCTCGGGAGAGAATGGTGACATAATATTGGCTATGAATACCATAGGTTCGCGGTGGAGCGCCTGAGATTGGAACATATAGTACGAAAACTTGGGACGGCGGAAGGCGGTCATAATGCCTCCGTAGAATGGGTCGGGGTGGTAGCCGCGTTGGTGGTCAAAACTATGCCAAAGAGTACCCCCAACGTGGTAACGCTCGGTGCGATATAGGGCGTCGATTGATGTGTATGGATAGCTCGGCTTTGCATATCCCTGAGCTTGAATAATCTGGGGTATTTCACCCCATTGTACAGCCACGCGTGAGGGTGAGTTATGCGAGTTCCAGTCATCTACATTGTCGCCAAACTCGCGGGTAAACATAACTTTATGCACCTCTTCCTCTTTGAAAGCAGAATTTGGGTTGCCCGTTTTGGGGTGCGAAAAGAACATATCGAGATGTTGCGAGCCACGTGCCTCACTATCCGACACCGTATAGTTTGGCGCATATGGCATCTCCTCCTTTATAATGTTGTGTACATTCTGTGCAAAATCATCGGGATACCACGTCTCGTTAAGGATTGGCTCCCACATAATCACCGAGGGGTTATTTCGGTCGCGGCGCACCATTTGGCGAATATCGTCATAGACTCGTTGGGCAAAAATAGGCTCCGCGTTCCAGAACTGCCACCCCGGAGTATTCTCAATCACAAACATACCGAGTGCATCGCAAGCATCCATAAAGGCAGGGTCCTGCGGATAGTGGGCATTGCGGATAATATCCATCCCCGCACCCTTCAATTTTTCAACATCGCGCCAATGGAGATTGTTTGAAAGCGCATTACCAACCAGTGCAAAATCTTGGTGGCGGTTAGCACCAAGAAGTTTTCGCGGATACTCCTTTCCATTGAGAATGAAGCCTTTGTCTATATTAAATTCAAAGGTACGAACACCAATTTTCTTTCTATAACCGTCAATAACCTTGCCCCTAGCATCCTTTACAACGACTTTCATATCATAAAGATTAGGCTCATCGGGTGACCAAAGGCGCGGATTATTTACTACTACTGAGGTTGAAAAGGTTTTGTTCTCACCCTTTTTCAAGTCAAATTTCACAAATTTTGCAACTCCCTTTGCCAATTCAAACTCTATCGTTCCGCTTTCATTTTTTGCCGTTTCGTTCGTTAAATTAAGGCTCAAATTGACCGTTGCCTGCTCATCGCTCACCCCCGCATAGCTTACTAATAACCCGCCACCGGCAACTTTACCCATCATATTGGCATCGGTGATATAGGTTTTTGGCGTGGCTATCAACCAACAATCGCGATATATTCCGCCAAAATAGCAGAAGTCAAGAACGCCCTGTGGCTTGCCGGGGGGATACATCGGGTCATCCGCATTGTCTGCCCATACGGCAATAACGTTCTTTTCGCCAAGTTTTACTAAGTTAGTAATGTCTAATGGGATAGGCAGAAATCCGCCATAGTGCTCGCCTGCCAATTCACCATTGACCCATATTTTCGACTTGCCCATTATAGCCTCGAAATAGAGCACAAGTCGCTTGCCTTCAAATTTTTGCTTACTCAATGTGAAGTGCTTACGATACCACGCCTGCCCGCGATAATTGGCATTACCACTCGCCTCTGCGGGTAAAATCTCTAAACCATCCGGCAGATTCACCACCTCCCAGCCGCGGTCGTTGTAATCGACCTTGTGTGCACCCTCGGCAGCTCCCTTGTGGAAACGCCAAGCGGGGTTCATACTCTCCACCGTACGCGGCGAACCCTCCAAGGGGAAAAAACCTGCTGTAGAAAACTCTATCTGTGCACGAGCGCTCAGCGCAAATGCCAGTATGACAATGATTAAGGTTAGTCTCTTCATTTGAGTTATTTGTTAAGATAAATTTTCAACAACTTGGCAATGTACTTGCCGAGAATATCAAACTCAAGATTCACGCGTGTTCCTATACGAAAATTGTGAAAATTGGTATGCTCGTAGGTGTAGGGTATAATCGCAACTTCAAATGAATTATCTCTTGAATTACAAACCGTTAGACTCACTCCATTAACTGTTACAGACCCTTTTTCTACTGTTATTTGTTCATCATTCGCCTCGTACTCGAACCTATAGTAGTGGCTACCGTCCGCCTCGCGCACTTGGGTGCAGGTGGCTGTTGTATCTACGTGTCCCTGAACGATATGCCCATCCAGCATCCCATCGGCGCGCATCGACCGCTCGACATTAATCTCATCGCCAATGCTCAATTCGCCAAGGTTAGATTTGAGCAGCGTTTCGCTGATTGCGGTAACCGTATAGCAATCACCCTGAATGGCTATCACCGTTAGGCACACGCCGTTATGGGCAACCGATTGGTCTATTTTAAGTTCATCCGCAAAGGGGCAGCTGAGGGTAATATGGAGGTTACCTTCCTCTTTTTTCAAATCGACTACACGTGCAGTAGTCTCAACAATTCCTGAAAACATTTCTTACTTATTAGATTTTTCAACAATTCGCTAAAAATTTCGACATTAAACACAGTAGCCCTTCCTATCGCCTCTTTTACGCATCCTCCACTCACATCTTTCGCCTAAGTCGAGATACCGGAATGCCCAACATTTCGCGATATTTCGCCACCGTGCGGCGGGCAATCTTGAAACCTTGCTCCGTGAGCACCTCCATCAGAGCTTCGTCCGTAAGGGGCTCGGCAGGGTTTTCGTCGGCAACACACTCGCTGACAATGCGTTTAATCTCCCGCGTGGAAACCTCGTCGCCCGACTCGGTGAGAATCCGTTCCGAAAAAAAGTACTTGAGCGGGAAAATTCCGAAATGAGTCTGTATGTACTTGCTATTCACAACGCGCGAAATGGTCGATACATCGAAACCAGAAATATCTGAAATATCCCTGAGAATCATAGGCTTGAGCAGCCTTTCGTCACCCTCCTCAAAGTAGTCGTGTTGGAATTGGAGAATGGCTCTCATCGTGCGCAGAAGTGTCTGTTGCCGCTGCTTGACAGCAGCAATAAACCACTTTGCCGACTCTATTTTGGAGCGGACAAACTCTGCTGCATCCTTATCGCCCTGCTCCGCCATCTTCAAGTAGCTCTTGCTAATCTTCAACTCGGGAACACGCCCCGAAGTGAGCGAAAGGTCGAACTCTCCGTCATTATAATCGAGCAGAAAATCGGGCGTAACAACCGGAGCAGCATTTGCCCGCTCCTCGGCATATCCGCTTGCCGGCTTTGGGTTGAGACTGACGATAACCTCAATAGCATCGCGAAGCTCTGCCTCATCAATGCCCATACGCGACATTATCTTTTCGTAATGTTTCTTGGTGAACTCATCATAATAGTGGCTCAGAACCTTGATAGCCACGCCCACAGAGCGGCTCTGCTTTTTGATTTGCCGCAACTGAATGAGTAGGCACTCATCCAACGAACGAGCACAAATGCCGGCAGGGTCAAGCTGTTGGATAGTGCGAATCACCTGCTCTACCTCTGCCACCGTCACATCCATAAATTGGGAAAAAGCCAAATCATCTATCACCGAGTTGATATCGCGCCGTAGATAGCCATCATCGTCCAAAGAGCCGATTACGTAGTCGGCTATCACTCTCTCTCTGTCGTTGAGCTCGGTATATGTGAGTTGTTCTTCGAGAAAGTCGGCAAGCGAGATACTTTGTGCGATGGTGGGGGTGAAACTCTCATTCTCTTTCGAGAAATTGTTCGAGCGAACCTTATATGAGTTTGCCACCTCCTCATTACGTATATAATCCTCGATGGTCGATGGGGTGTTATCGTCGGGCTCTTCGCTGCTAAGTTCCTCAAGAACGGGATTGCTCTCAATCTCCTGCTTAATGCGAGCCTCAAGGACAATGTTGGGCAACTCCAACAGCTTGATACCCTGTATCTGCTGCGGAGACAACTTCTGCTGTAACCTCTGCTCTAAACTCTGAGTAAGTGCCATAGGGAGTCAAAAATGAAAAGTGAAATGAAAAATCTAACAGTGAAAATGAAAAATGGGAAATGGAAAACTTTTCACGCCCCATTTTTCACTTTTCATTTTTTATTCTCTAAAACGCTGCGTTTCCGGGAGTTCGTGGAAAAGGTATCACATCGCGAATGTTAGACATACCTGTCACAAAGAGGATAAGACGCTCGAAACCAAGCCCAAAACCGCTATGCGGAACTGTGCCGAAACGACGCGAATCCAAGTACCAACTCATCTCCTCCACCGGAACACCAACCTCAACCATCCGCTCCACCAATGTGTCGTAGTCTGCCTCGCGTTCCGAGCCACCGATAATCTCGCCAATCTTCGGGAAAAGTACGTCCATCCCGCGCACGGTCTTGCCGTCATCGTTGAGTTTCATATAGAACGACTTAATCTCCTTGGGATAGCCCGTAACCATAATCGGCTTTTTGAAGTGCTCCTCAACCAGATAACGTTCGTGCTCACTCTGCATATCCAATCCCCACGAAACGGGGAACTCAAATTTTTTGCCGCTAGCCTTGAGAATATCTATTGCCTCGGTGTAGGTGATTCTGCAGAAATGGTCGGCAACGCAGAAGCGCAGGCGCTCGCGCAAATCATTATCATACATCTTCTCCAAGAACGCCAAGTCCTCATCACAATTATTGAGCGCATAATTTATCAAATACTTCAAAAACTCTTCGGCTAGATCCATATTATCATCAATATCGTAGAACGCCATTTCAGGCTCTATCATCCAAAACTCAGCTAAGTGGCGCGGTGTGTTGGAGTTTTCGGCGCGAAATGTGGGACCGAATGTATAAATCTCGCCCAGAGCCGTTGCACCCATCTCCCCCTCGAGCTGTCCCGATACGGTCAGGTTGGTATGTTGCGCGAAAAAGTCTTCGGCGTAGTCGACCCTACCCTGCTCCGTACGTGGCGGATTTGAGATGTCGAAAGTCGTGACCGAAAACATTGCCCCTGCCCCCTCGCAGTCACTAGCCGTCACTATGGGCGAGTGCCAATAATAAAAGCCCTTGTCATTAAAAAATTTATGTATAGCGAATGCCATCGCGTGGCGGATGCGGAAGACTGCTCCAAAGGTATTGGTGCGTGGTCTCAGGTGAGCAATTTCCCGGAGAAACTCCAGCGTGTGCCCTTTCTTTTGGAGGGGGTATTTTTCAGGGTCTGCCGCACCGTAGAGCTCAATCTGTTGCGCCAAAATCTCCACAGGCTGCCCCGAAGAGGGCGATGCAACAAGAGTACCTCGCACGCACAGAGACGCACCGGTAGTAATTTTCTTCAACAACTCTTCATCGAAATTAGCAGACTCGGCTACGATTTGTATGTTATTGATTGTCGAACCATCGTTCAGAGCAATGAAGGTCACATTTTTATTTCCGCGCTTGGTTCTAACCCATCCTTTAGCAACTACCTCAATATCGGTCTGTTGAGATGCGAGCAGGGCAGATATCTTTGTTCTCATAGCATTAAAAGTATAAAATTTTGGTACGAAGATATGAAAAAAATTTGGATTTGGCACGCTATTTGCAACGTCTATGGCAAAAGACAGAGTTTACACAAACCAATTTAACACCTTTAAACAATGAAAAAGTTACTTTTCTCAATTATGCTTGTAGCTATCGTAGGTGTAGCGACCGCACAAAACTACTCAGACAAGGCAATCCGCGAAGCAAAACGCGCAGAACGTCAACAAGTCTATGAAGCCAAACTTCTTCAGGCTCTAAAAAGTCAGAATTTCACATTCACCGCCAACTCAATGCAAGCCAATATCGGCGGTTTTATGAATGTACCCTTTGCACACAACTACTTTGAGGTATATCCTAACTTTGTGGATGTGAACCTTCCTTATTTGACTGCATTCGCTGTGGTAGCTACTCCGTATATATACAACTTCACGGCAAATCAGTATACTTACACTCTCTATGATAATGGAGAATATTGGGTGGTGTCAGTCAAAATAGACAGTGCCATCAACAACCAAAGTCCTTCCATCACTCAGAGCGGCACATATAACATTCACTTCCAAATCTATAAAAAAACAGGTGTAACAACATTGACAATCACTCCTTCGATGAGTGCTGCAATGACCTACCAAGGATTCGTTACTCTAAACTAACGGACACTTGATAGCACGAAAAAAGCCTCCTTCGGGAGGCTTTTTTTTGCGGTTGCAGCAGCGGAAGGCAATCCGTCTCCATAGGTTGTTTAATGCCGAGTTAATAAAATCCAACGGAGTATTGGCTAAATAACCGCAAGCGAAATATCCTTTCTGTCTACATAATTTTCCATTGCGAATGCAGGCTCTGCCAATGCCATTCCCGCCCAAATGCGCCCGTCAATGCCCAACATTTTCTCTAACACACCCTTGCGCTGGCGTGTGGCTGTCAGCACAAAACCGGTGTAGAACTGTGTCACGTCCATCGCCTGAGCCACAAGCGACGCATTCTGATATGCCAAATTGGCATCCTCTGCGCCAAAACGCCCCCTAGCCGGAGAGTGAATCAAAAGCACAGCCGTAGCCCCGCGCATAATCTTGTCACTACCCGCCGCATAGTCATCCTGCATCTGCTTAAAGGCAGGCACGTAGCGATATACATCTGCCATCACCAACTTCAAGACAGGTTTTAGCAGTGGATTTTCTACGAGCTTGAGGATGCCGCCAAAGGTATCCATAGTAAACTTTGTGATGAGTCTGATTTTCGCGGGGTCAGTTATCAGAGTAAAAGCCACCTGCTGCATATTGCTTGCCGTGGGGGCGCGATATGCCGCCTCTGCAATCAAGTCCAACTTTTCTTGAGATATAGCTCTCTTGGAAAAGGCGCGGTTGGAGCGACGTGAACGAATGAGTTCCATCACCTGCTCGGGAGTGGGTAGTAATTCTCGATTAATTTTGTGTATCTTTGTCGGCGGAAATTCCGAGTGTATCATCGCCCCGTGAGCACAAGCGGCAACGCAATGTCCGCACTTGATGCAGCTTTCAATATTCGTAGCCCGAATCTCTGATTCCCGAAGCTCGAGAATTGTAGCGGGGCAGACCCGTACACAACGTGTGCAGAGGGTACATAACTCTTTATTAGATTCTATTTCCATTTTTTGAGTAAATAAGAATCCAAAGGTAGTAATTTGGCACGGTATTTGCAATTATATTCATTATGAAAAAGATAATAATTATACTCTTAGGGGCTATGACAACAATTTGCTGCGCAAAGGCTGACGGGGTCAATGAGGCGACCGTTACTTCGTTCGATTTGAACAGATATATGGGTCTTTGGTACGAAATTGCCCGCTTTGACTCCTCTTTCGAGCGGGGTATGACAAACGTAACTGCGGAGTACACACTTCGGGAAAATGGTACTGTGCGAGTGGACAACAGCGGAGAGCGGGGCGGCAAACGCACCCACGCCATCGGCAAAGCAAAAGCTGCAAAGCCTGCCGTGCCCGGTTCTCTGAGGGTATCTTTCTTTTTGTGGTTCTACGCCCCCTATCGAGTGCTGATGCTGGGCGAGAATTATGAGTATGCCTTGGTCAGCAGCGGCGAAAAGTACCTCTGGATACTCTCGCGTACACCCAAATTAGAGCAATCAACACTCAATAAAATCCTCGCCGAGGCTCAACGCCGTGGTTTCGATACCAATAAGTTGATTTTTAATCAATAAATCCGCGTCCGAGGAGTTCGACCATTACGTAGCCCACAGAAAAAACTACACCAAAGCTTTTGGATAGAGATTTGATAACCGAAACTAACAAAACATACACCCTCACCGATAAGTTATTCGGGATGTGGATAAATCGGGTGTATGGAGATAATCAGAGATTATTTGATTATTAAATCGGCATTAAATAATTTGGATAATTGTGAATAAGTTCAAGGCTTGACGCGCAATAAAAACCGCAGTATCGTAGACTTATATGAGGATTTTATTGGGTGGGCATAACGCTGAAATTGAGCGAAAGAGTTGTCAAAAATCCAAATCGTTTAATGCCGAGTTAATAGTCCTACCACTCTATCGCCTCTTGCATATATTCATTAGCAAGGGCGAAGTGTCTCGAGCCGAGAAAACCGCGATAGGCAGAGAGTGGCGAGGGGTGAACTGCCTGTAATACAAGGTTATCAGATGCATCAACAAATGCCGCCTTACGTTGAGCATAAGCCCCCCACAACATATATACAACCCCTTTTTTGTGTTCGGCAATGCGTGCAATAACAGCATCGGTGAACCTCTCCCAGCCACGCCCCGCGTGGGAGGCGGCACTATGCGCCCTCACCGTCAGTACAGAGTTGAGCAATAACACGCCCTGCGCCGCCCACCGCTCCAAATCACCATCTTCGGGACGCTGAGTGTATCCGTTACTTGCCACCTCTCTAAAAATATTTTGGAGCGAGGGAGGATACATAACACCCTTTGACACCGAAAAGCATAAGCCATTTGCCTGTCCTTCACCGTGGTAGGGATCTTGTCCTAGGATTACAACTTTGAGTTTATCTATAGGGCATAAATCAAATGCACGAAAAATATTCTCTCCCTGAGGGAAAACCTTTTGCGTGGCATACTCCTCTTTGACGAAATTTATCAAATCGTCGAAATATGGCTTGTCGAACTCATCCCGCAGGAGTTCGTACCAATGGTCGGCGATGCGCACTTTTGGATGGGAATTTTGAGTCATTGGGGGAGGGTAATTTCTAAGTTAAAGTCGCGGCGGGCAATCTCTATCATCATATCGTATGCCGCCTGATATTCATTGGGAATTGCACCCTCTAATATGGCGTCTTTTATCTGCTCTTTAATCAACCCCACCATCCGGCAAGGCTCGATGCCATAGAACTGCATAATCATATCGCCGGTGATGGGCGGTTGGAAATTGCGGATGCGGTCTTTCTCCTCAATCTCGACCATTTTGCTACGAACAATCTCGAAATTACGCAGATACCGTCGCACTTTCTCGTCATTCTTCGACGTTATATCAGCCTGGCACAAGAGCATCAAATCCTCCGCATCGTTCCCCGCCTCGAACAAGAGCCGCCGCACAGCCGAATCGGTAACCTCATCTTCGGAGAGGACTATCGGACGAAGGTGCAAAAATATCAACTTCTGCACATAACGCAACTCATCACCCAAAGGCAGGCGTAATTTGCGAAAAATGCGTCCCGCCATCTTCGACCCCAGAACTTCGTGCTGGTGAAAAGTCCACCCTATGTTCTCCTCCCAATGCTTTGTTTGAGGCTTTGCAATGTCGTGAAGCAGTGCTGCCCAGCGAAGCCACAGATTATCGCTGCGCTCACAAACGTTATCCAGCACCTGCAAAGTATGGTAAAAATTGTCTTTATGCGCACGGTTACCCACTCTGTCCACACCCTTCAAAGCTGACAGTTCAGCAAAAACAAGTTTCAATAAGCCACACTCCTCCAATAATTTGAAGCCGATTGAGGGCTTTGGGCAACGTATAATTTTCTCTAACTCGGTGGTGATGCGCTCCTGAGAGATTATTTCAATTCGGAGGGCATTTCTTTTTATTGCCTCGAATGTTTCGGTAAAAATCGTATAATCCAGTTGAGTGGCAAAGCGTATGGCGCGCAACATCCTCAGAGGATCATCCGAGAAGGTAACATCGGGGTCTAAGGGGGTGCGTATTATCCCCTCCCGCATATCGCACACTCCGCCGAATGGGTCTAATAGAAATCCGTAATTATCGGCGTTTAAGCCGAATGCCATTGCATTGATGGTGAAATCGCGGCGGCGTTGGTCGTCCTCCAAAGTGCCTTGCTCTACTATCGGTTTGCGCGAGTCGCGGTTATAGCTCTCCTTACGTGCCCCCACAAACTCATACTCCCGCTCGCCGACACGAACCATCGCCGTACCGAAATTCTTGAAAACCATAACCGGTCTTTTTACCTCTTGTGAAAACCTCTCCGCCAGCGCAATGCCGCTGCCCACGACCATTATATCGACATCGGTTATCGACCTTTGCAAAAAAGTATCACGCACAAAACCGCCGATAGCATAAGCTCTCAACCCCATTTCATCGGCAATAGCCCCTATTTGCGGCAAATATTTATCCTCCATATATGTATCTACAAAACTTCAGCACAAAGGTAGCAATAATATTTCACACCCTCAATCATATTATTAATGGGGCTTCTAAAAAACGATGGCTCTGAAAATTGATTTTCAGAGCCATCGCCTCGTCTATCTCTTAGAGAAGACTCGCTTAACTTTCAACGTCCCCTGGTGTGCTATGTAGTACATAACGGGGATGAAGACAAGCGTTAGGAAGGTTGCAAAGGTCAGACCGAAGACAATAGCCCACGCCAACGGACCAAAGAATGCCGTATTATCTCCGCCAAAGTAGATGTGCGGGGAGAAGCTCTCGAACAAGCCTGCAAAGTCGATATTCATACCGATAGCCAGTGGGATAAGACCGAGAATCGTAGAGACAGCCGTGAGTACCACCGGTATTATCCGAGTTTTGCCTGCCTGAACAATAGCCTCCTTGAGCGGCATACCCTCGCCCATCAACACATCTGTAAATTCCACCAAAAGAATACCGTTTCTAATAACAATCCCGGCAAGAGCCACAACACCCAATCCGGTCATTATTATCGAAATTGGCATTCCCGTAGCCATAAACCCTATCAGAACGCCAATCAACGAGAAAATCACCTCGCTCAGAATCACAAACGGCTTGGTGAGTGAATTGAACTGCGTAATGAGAATGAAGAAGATGATAAAGAGTGCAGCCATCATTGCTCCGCCGAGGAAGCCTGCCGACTCTTGCTGGTCTTCTTGCTCACCCGTGAAGCCCACAGTCACACCCTTGGGCAGTTCATATGTGGGCAGCGCACGTTCTATTTGCGAGATTATCACATTGGCGTTGTAACCGTTCAAGACGTTAGAACTCAATGTTATCACGCGCTGCTCATTGATGCGTGTTATTGAGCCGTAGGAGTTCACGTAGTCCAAATCGACCACCGACGAGAGTGGAATTTGGCGGAACGTACCACTCGCCATATCGCGGTAGGTGATGGGCAACTCGATGAGGGCATCAATATCCTCGCGCTGCTCCTTTTTCAGGCGCACCATGATGGGGTATTGGTCTTCGCCATCGCGATATTTACTCACCTCCTTGCCGTAGAGGGCATTACGCATTGTGGCACCGATATTTCCCGAACTCATACCATTGTAGTTAGCACGCAGGCGGTCAATCTTAACAACCAATTCGGGTTTGGAGGTCTCGAAGTCCATCTCCAATTTTTCGATACCCGGGATTTGCAATGAATCAACAATATATGCCTTCAGACCCTGTGCCGCGGTCACCAACTCATCGAGGTTTTCGCCGCGAATCTCCATATTGATAGGTTTACCCGTTGGCGGACCCATCTTGTTCTTATCCACCTTGATGATAGCTCCCGGCACCCCCTGCACCGCATCGCGAATTTTGGGTAGATAGGAGGAAGTGGGCTCACCCGTGCGTTCGCCTACCTCGCGGAAGTTCACCGAAATCTTACTCTTGTTACCCACCTTTGTACCACCGTCGAAGCTGCTCTCCGAGGCGTTGAGCGCCACGTTGGCAATCAGGGACTCCACGTCGGGATTATCCTTACCCACAACCTGCGCCACACGTCGTTCGAGTTCGCGCGTGATGGAGTCAGTAACCAGAATATCCGTGCCCTCGGGCAGTTGAGTGTATACCAAGATGGTATTAGGTTCATTATCAGGAAAGAATACAACCTGCGGCTTTACTATGCCCACAGCCACAATCACAACGACCAAAAGTCCGATAAGCGAAGTAAACAGCCACATCGGACGGCGACCATTGATTGTCCACCGCAGAACGCGCTCATAAAAACGCATTAGGGCAGGTAGGAAACTCACCTGAAAATGGTGTATGATGATACGTCCGTAGGCATTGTAGAATAGATATGTGAGTGCCAAGAACACAACCACATTACCCCACAGCACCGAGCCTGCCAAATAGAATGGCGCACTTACCAAAGCAAAAAGCAGTGTATTTTTAAGCACTTTGCGTAACTTTGCTCCCACCAATTTTTCGCCCTTATCCTCCTCGTGGCTCATAAACTGAACCGCAAAGACAGGGTTTATGATATAGGCAACCAAGAGCGAAGCCGTCAGAGTAATAATAATGGTCACGGGAAGGAAAACCATAAACTCACCAACCATACCGGGCCAAAAACATAGCGGGACGAAGGGAGCAATAGTTGTCATCGTGCCCGAAAGAATCGGCACAAACACCTCGCCCGCAGCACGCTTTGCAGCCTCGGCAATAGGCATATTGCCCTTGTGTTTATTGAAGATGCGGTGTGTGTTCTCAATAACCACAATCGCATCATCCACCACAATACCCAGCGCAAAGATGAAGCTGAACATCACCAACATATTCATCGAGAAGCCGATAATGGGCAGTGTAAGGTATGCCAAACACATCGACAGTGGCACGGCAACACCCACAAAAATCGCATTGACCAGCCCCATAAAGAAGGTGAGCACGATGGTTACGAGGATGAAACCAATCAAAATGGTGTTATTGAGTTCTTCAAGCGTAGCGCGGGTATATCGCGACTGGTCTCCCGTGAAGGTAACCTTGATGGATTTTGGGAAAGCACCCTGCTCCAAGCCGGCAATTATCGCCTTGACATTGTCGATGGTCTCCAGCAGGTTTGCTCCCGACCTCTTTACCACGTTCAGGGTAACCACATTACCACCATCCAATCGGGCAAAGCTGTCCTGCTCGGCATAGGAGTCCTCCACCTTGGCAATATCCTTGAGTGTAACCTGCGCACCGTTGCTGGAGCTGACCACCAAATTTTCGATAGTTGCCATATCCGCAAACTCACCCACCACACGCATCGAACGCTCCATTCCGGTCATCTTCAAAGTACCACTCGCCACCGTCATATTCTCAAAGGCTACAGCCTGCTCAATATTAGAGAATGTTACCCCCGCCGCATTCATCTTATACAAATCCACGTTGATTTGTATCTCGCGGTCGAGAGCACCGATAACATCCACACGGTTCACCGCCGGCAGACTCTCGATTTTGTCCTTTGCATCATCGGCATACTTTTTGAGCTGCACGAGATTCTCCTCCTCCGACGAAAGGTTGATGTAGATAATCGGGAATTCCGAGAAGCTGATTTCTATCACCTGCGGGTCGTTGGGAAGGTCGTTAGGGAGGTCTTTTTTAGCCTTGTCCACAGCATTTTTTACACGTTGCTTCGCCTCCACGGGGTCTACCCCCGTGTTGAACTCCACGTTAATCATCGACACATCCTGCATCGACTTGCTGGTGATTTTTTTGACATCGCTCTCCCCCTTGAGGTTCTTTTCCAAATAACGCGTTACCAGATTCTCAATATCCGTGGGCGATGTGCCGGGATAGATTGTGGAGACGATAAAGGTTGGAATCACAAGGTCGGGGAACTGCTCCTTGGGCAGCGCCTTGTAACTCATCCAACCAAAGAGGACAAGCATCAGTGTGAGGACATAGATGCTCGTCTTGTTATTAATAGCCCACGAGGTGGGCTTGAATTCTTTGAATTTTTCGCTCATAATTTTTCTGTGATGATTGGTGATTTGTGATTTGTGATGAGCGATTATATCACAAATCACTAATCACAAATCACTAATCACATTACACACTATAAAGTAAACGAGTAACCAACCATAACCGAACCTGCTCCAATGTTGTTTTTGCCGTTCTTTTGGTAATCCTTCTGAATGTTGAGGAAACCGTAATTGCCACCACCTTCGATAAACACCTTGCCGCGGTTGCAAACCTGGTAAGAGAACCCCACTCCACCAATAAAACCAACGTTGATGCGATTCACATCCGACGTAATGTCTGTGGTATTGTCAAAGGATTGATTCTTGACGTTTTCATCAAAGCTTTTGAAGAAGCCGGGCATCTGACCAAATCCGTCAAAAAGTATGGCTCTTGACATTGCATCTAAACTCCCAAAAGTGGGCGTGGCGCGTGCATAACCATAAAAGTCCAACCCATTAGAGTATGCTTTAAGGTCTGATTTTCCGCTCGTTACCTGCCTTGCGCTTGTCAGGTAAGAGGCAAAGAAACCGGCGCTTACATATACACGAAATGGTGATTTGTTTCCGAGATTCCAGCCGAACTTAGCTTGCACGGGCAACATAATATAGTCGAACTCCGCCTTACTACTGAAGTCTGCCCAGAGATAATCGGTAGGCATCATAGATTTGGCTGCCGCGCCGATTGCCTTGGCTTGTGCTTCGGGGAATTGATTCCGAATCAGTGTCTGAACTAATCCTTCGCACGCAGGTGTGTACATTGTCGAGACAAATTTTTCTGCCGGCATAGCCTGAAAACCATTCTTCTGTCCGCCCTGACGGCTATACTCCAAACCGGCTTGAAGCGAGAAGGTTTTTGAAATCTGAAATTCGGCAAACGCTCCGCCGCCAAATGCCATTATCGAACCGTAACCCTCGCTCAGAGGAGTTGCAAATTCGTTGTTAGAGGTGAGGTTGGGGATGGTCAAACCACCCTTGAGACCTATCGATATTTGTGCTTTTACACCCGTTACCATCGCAGCTGTTGCAATGATAGCAATAATAAAGATTGTTTTTTTCATTGATTTTTTCATTGTTTTTTTTTGTAAATAATTATAGTGGGACAACCGGCACAAGCACTCTTGGCAACCCGATTCCTCGGAAATTATTTCACCGACACCTCCACACCATCTTCGAGAGTTTGGTAGCCTGTGGTTACTATCTTGTCACCAACTTGCAAACCCTCCAAAATCTCAACATCGCGCTCCGACTTAACGCCCGTCTTGATGGCACGTCTCACCGCGTAACTCTTACCATCTCTCTGCTCGAGAACATAGACAAATTCGCCGCTATTGTTCGCAAAGACCAAATTGATGGGAATGGCAATCGTATTCGCCGATTTGTAACTCTCTATGGCAATTTTAGCCAACATATTAGCCTTGACATCGGTGATGCCGCTCGGAAGCACCGACTCGATTAAAAAAGTACGGTTCTTGGGGTTTATGTAATTACTCACCGATGTGATAGTCAAATCATAAGACTTGTTAATATCGGGGAAATTTACTGATACCTTGTCGCCCTTGGCAACCGATGAGCTGTAGTTTTCGGAAACCTCGGCGACAAGTTTGAGTTTGGTGAGGTTAATCATCATAGCAAGAGGTACTACGGGTGATACAATCTGCCCTATTTTCACCGGCACCGACTCAATTGTGCCTCCAAATGGAGCACGTACCACATATAGATCCATCTGCTCTTTGAGCGAGGCAATTCTATCTTCGAGCGCCTTTTTCTGATTTTTGGCTTGAATATATTGAATCTCCGAGCCGATTGAGTCTTTCCATAGTGCCGCCTGCCGCTCGTAGACCGTCTTCGCCAAGTCCAGCGAGGTTTGAAGCTCCACCATCGACTTTTTGAGTATCTTGTCATCTATGCGAGCCAACTCTTCGCCGGCTTTGACTGCCTGACCTACTTTTGCATTGAGGTATACAAGCTCGCCCGAGGCACGAGGGTTGAGCGTGACAATTTCATCGCCATCTACCGTACCTTGTATGGTAACCTTGCGTGAAAACGGTTGATTCTCGAGGGTTGCCACCTCCACAAACTTAATGTTGGGATTCTCTGCCGATGATGAGCTTGCGCCCAGTTCTGCCTCCAACCGGCGGATTTGTTCACCAAGAGACGCATAGTCGGCACGAAGTTTTTCGAGCTGCGCCTTTTTGTCAGCCGAGCCGCACGAGACTACTAAAAGCGAAACCGCTGAAATTAAAAGAAACTGTTTCATATTGATTTATTATTGTTTTGAAGTTGAGGGGTCGAATTGCTAAATCGTTGGTATTGATTCAACTTCTCAACCTCCTATTTACTAAGAATCTTATCCAACTCAATCTTCGATTTGAGCAGATTGAACTCCGCCGTCACCATACCGCTTGCCGCCTCCAAGTAGCTGTTATTAGCCTGAATAAGCTCCGTACTGCTCTTCATACCCACTGTGATGGATTTCTTCATATCGCTAAGCACGCGTGATGCCAATGCCAGGTTTTTCTTCTGAACCTCGTATACATCCCACGCTAATTGGAATCCATCCAAGGATTGTTGGAACGACAGGTCGAGGTCTTGGCGTGCCTGTTGCTCTTTGTTTTTGGACTGCTGGAGCGACATACGCGCCTGCTTGACCTTGGCAGCAGTCTGTCCGCTGGTGAATATAGGCACCTGAACCGAAGCCCCAACATAGGCTGTCGTAGCATTTTGGAAGCTAAATTCAGGCATCGTGAAGTTGTGTTGCAACCCCAACTGAGCGCCTATTGTGGGCAAATATGCTGACTGTGCCAATTTTAGCAACAGACCGCTCAGAGTTACATCCATTGCCGCCATCTTTATGCCAATGTTCTCATCTTGCTTATAGTCGGTCAATGAAAGATAGTCGTCGGAAACCGCCCCTACGATAGCTACAAGATTCTCGCCAAGCTCGATGGGTTGAGTCAGAGGCATACCAATGAGGTTTTTGAGCATATCCTGCGTATTCTTCACTTGACGCTCCACCGAATTTAGCTGTGCAAACAGCTGATTATAAGCGACCTCAATCTGATCTACCGAAGTTCTGTCTACCATACCCTGCTGTTTCATTGCTTGCATCTCTCCCAGCGTCTTTTCGATTAGTGTGAGGTTCTCGTGGAGTATGGCGCGAGTCTCGGCTGTTACCAGACATAGATAGTAGGTCTGCGCCACGGCGGCGCGTATCTCTATGGTTGCCTTCTCCACACCGAGTTTGGCAAAATCCTTATATGCCTTTGCCGACTGCAAACCCACAATATATGACCCGTTGAAAATCAACTGATTCAGAGCACCTGAAGCATTAAAGGTGTTCGCCAATCCCAATTTGACCTTCTGTTCTCCAAAGTTTATTTCGGGGATAGAGGTCAGCAGGTGCTGGTAGTTGCCCGATGCCGAGAGTTGGGGCAAACCTTGCGCCGTCGTCTCCCACACTTTACTCAGAGCCTTGTCATAGTCAATCAACGTGTTACGAACAGTGAGGTTGTTCGACACGGCATAGTCCTGCGCCTCTGTCAAGCTCAACCTAAGTTGCGCCTGCGAGGACAATGTGCACAAAACCGCAATAAACGTTAATGCAATTCTTTTCATAATTTGATTATATTCACTTATTTATTAAAAATTCGTTTAATTTCCGGCTCCAGAATCCCCGAACCCTGCGGGGTTACCAAGCCGCGCAGAATGCAGCAAAATATCTGACAAAAGGCGTTATTTAACAGCTCTTTATCCTCCTGTTTATCCATAATATCTACCCAAAAGCTATCGAAAGTTCGGAAGATATATTGCGATATAATATTGGGGTCGAAATCGCGATGATAGAGCCCCTCTTCGATTCCCTGCTCGACATTGTGCACAAAAAACTCTCTGACCGTTTCACGGCGCAAATTATCGTATTTGGTAAATAGTTCGGGAAAGTTCTCAAAAATACTGCGGATGAGTATGGGCGACATTTTTTTGTGCTGAAGCTCGGGGCAAGTCATCAGGGTTGTTTGAATGGTGATGGCATTCAACTCTTTGGAAGATATAAACTGCTTTATGTCTAGCAACCTCTGCTCCACAAAATAGTCCATAATTGCCGTGACCATCGCCTGTTTGTCGCTAAAATAGTTGTAGAGTGTCCGCTTTGTGATGCCCAACTTCTGCGCAATCTGCTCCATAGTTAGTCCACGAACCCCGTACTGCTCCATCAGCAAAAGCATCTGTTCAAGGTATTCCTCGCGTTTGGTCATCTTCGTTTTATTGCAGTTTTAATACGGCGCAAAGGTATACAATATTTTCACATTTTCATATAATAAGTGAAATTTTTCTGATGCTTAGTGTAACATATATACTTATATGCCCCTTTTGTGCGTTAGAGTCTCAGAGGCGGTGAGTTTGGCATTTAGAAAACTTTTTGTAGATTTGTGAGTCGTTGCGACTTTTTATTTTTCGACACTCTGTTTATAATAGAAGGTTATTTTGTTGAAATTTACTTAGTTAAATGCTTTTATAACGGAATATTGTATTAAGAAAATGGCAAAAATTACAAAAGAAGAGGCACTTCAATACCACTCTGAGGGCAGAGCCGGAAAAATTGAGGTCGTACCCACGAAGCCTCACCGCACTCAACGCGATTTGTCGTTGGCATATTCTCCGGGGGTGGCAGAGCCCTGTCTCGAAATTGAGAAGAACCCCGAGGATGCCTACAAATATACATCCAAAGGCAACCTTGTGGCGGTCATCTCCAATGGCACAGCCGTGCTCGGACTCGGCGACATAGGGGCGTTGGCAGGTAAACCTGTTATGGAGGGCAAGGGGCTGCTATTCAAAATTTATGCGGGCATAGATGTCTTTGATATCGAGGTCGATGAGAAAGACCCCGACAAGTTTATTGAGACCGTCAAGGCTATCGCCCCCACTTTCGGAGGCATCAACTTGGAGGATATAAAAGCTCCCGAATGTTTCTACATAGAGGAGCGACTGAAGGCGGAGTTGAATATTCCGCTTATGCACGACGACCAACACGGCACGGCGATTATATCATCTGCGGGTCTGCTCAACGCACTCGAGATTGCGGGCAAACGAATTGAGGATGTCAAAATAGTGGTTAATGGTGCGGGAGCATCGGCAGTTTCGTGTACAAAGCTATATATCTCGCTCGGAGCGCGTAAGGAGAACATTGTGATGTTGGATAGCAAGGGGGTGATTTCGACAGCTCGTGAGGATTTGAATGAGTCGAAAAGAGAGTTTGCAACCACGCGCACCGACGTAAAAACGTTGGAAGAGGCGATACGAGGTGCCGATATGTTCTTGGGGCTCTCCAAGGGTAATGTGCTCACAAAGGATATGGTACGGTCGATGGCAGCCTCGCCAATAGTATTTGCATTGGCAAATCCCACGCCCGAGATTTCGTATGAAGATGCTCTCGAATCGCGCCCCGATGCGCTCATTGCCACCGGACGCTCGGACTATCCCAACCAGATAAACAACGTTATAGGCTTCCCATACATCTTCCGCGGGGCGCTGGATACGCGCGCAAGGACTATCAACGAGCAGATGAAGTTGGCTGCCGTTCGCGCCATTGCCGACTTAGCAAAAGAGACAGTCCCAACGGTGGTTACTGCGGCATACGATGATAGCATACTCTCCTTCGGAGCGCAATATTTTATACCCAAGCCGGTAGACCCGCGTCTGATAACCGAGGTTTCGGAGGCGGTTGCCAAGGCGGCAATAGAGTCGGGTGTGGCGCGTAAAACCATCGAAAATTGGGAGGAGTATCGCAACTCGCTGCGTCAGTTGATGGGCTATGAGTCGCAATTTACACGTCAGATTTTCGAGCGCGCGCGTCGTGCACCTCAGCGTGTAGTCTTTGCCGAGGGTACACACCCCAATATGTTGCGTGCTGCCATTGAGGCTAAGAACGAGGGACTGTGCTTTCCTATTTTATTGGGGAATGAGGAGCGTATCGAAAAACTTGCCAAGGAGTTGGAGTTGAGCTTAGAGGGGGTGGAGATTGTGAACCTCCGCCACGACCGTGAGGCAGAGCGCAACCAACGCTATGCCCGAATCTTGGCAGAGAAGTGCGCACGCGAGGGGGCAAACCTTGCCGAGGCTTCGGACAAGATGTATGAGCGGAACTACTTTGGTATGATGATGGTAGAGACCGGCGAAGCAGATGCTTTCATTACGGGAGTCTACACCAAATATACGAACACGATAAAGGTTGCCAAGGAGGTTATCGGCATTCGCCCCTGCTACAAGCACTTCGGAGCGATGCACATATTAAACTCGAAGAAGGGCACTTTCTTCCTTGCCGACACCCTTATCAATCGCCACCCTGACACGGAAACGCTCATCGACATAGCCAAGCTTGCGGACGATACTGTACGCTTTTTCAACCACGAGCCAGCAATGGCGATGCTCTCCTACTCGAACTTCGGCTCGGATAAGGACGGTAGCCCTGCTTCCGTACATCAGGTCGTAGAGTATATGCAGCAACAATACCCTCACTTGGCTATTGACGGCGAGATGCAGGTTAATTTCGCTCTCAACAAGGAGCTGCGCGATGCCACATATCCCTTTACGCGCCTTGTGGGCAAGGATGTAAACACGCTTATTTTTCCCAATTTGAGTTCGGCAAATATCACATATAAGTTTTTGCAACAAATGTGCAACGGCGAGTTGATAGGTCCTATACAGATGGGGCTGAACAAGCCTATTCACTTTACGGATATAGCATCGCCCGTGCGCGACATTGTCAATATAACGGCTATTGCCGTCATTGATGCCATCATTCAAAAAAAGCGCGAGGAACGTTGCTAAACGGGAAGCGCACTAACACACTGTGTGCAATTCGTAGACTCCTCTATACAAGACGACTGAGTTTGATTTGGAAATTCATAAAAAAATTTATATATTTGCGCGAGTCTTAATTTAATTTAATTTATTTATCATGAAGAAAATTTTGATGGTAATTGTGCTTATTGCATCATTACAAACATTTAACACAGCAGCGGCTCAAGATGGCGGCAATTTCAATCAAAACATTATCAAAGCTGCTTGGTCGGATGCCACGCCCTTGGCAGTTGTAAATCTATTTACTATGGTAAACCTCGACAACTCCACCACAGTTGGAGCGTTTACCGGTGGCTACCGATACCTCACGAACAACTCACGATGGGCTTTGGGAGCTGATTTCGTCTTTACAAGTTTTACGGGTGATGACAAAATTACCAAAAAAAGGGTTACTGAAAACTACTATATGCTGCTGCCAACGGCAGAGTATAACTACATTAAAACCCGTTCGATACGTCTTTATAGTGCGGTAGGTGCCGGTGCAGCATTAGCCAATGATGGTTACCTTGGTTTTGCTTTTCAGGTCAATCCGGTGGGATTTAGAGTGGGGGGCAAGAACATAGCTTTCTTTACCGAATTGGGTATGGGTTTTAAGGGTTATGTTACGGCAGGTATTGAGCTGTCTTTCTAAGAATATTGTGTTTAAGGGGGCTTCTAATAATTCATAGTAATCTTCAAAAATGAATTATTAGAAGTCCTTAATTATTTGATAAAGAGTTAATAAAGAGTTAATAACCAAGCCACCCCGTAAACGTGACCCTACGGCGCGCTAAACGGAGCGTGGTGACAATACGGGCTATGGCAGCCAACACACGAGGAATAGATATTTTCGGGAAAATCAAATTAAAAAAAACTATATCCAAACTGTTATGAGTAACAAAATCAATCGTAAGGATTTTTTATCACTTACGGCAATAGCAGGGGCGGCGAGCGTGGTGAGTCTCAGCCCCATTCTTTCGGCTTGCACAGCAGCCCCGGCTGCCAAGGAGGTTGCTGGAAAACCTCTGAAAAATGCAGGCGGCTACATCCCCAATCTTACTGACAAGGCGGCAGATGGCAAAGCACTCAAAGCCGGACTTATAGGTTGTGGCGGACGCGGTAGCGGAGCTATTGCAGATTTCCTCAGGGCTGCCGACAATGTTACGATTACTGCCATATGCGATGTGCTGCCAGACAAGGTTGAGAATGTGCGCAAGCAGCTCAAAGAGAAACACAACATTGAGCTGGCGGACGAAAACTGCTTTGTTGGCTTCGATGGCTACCAAAAGGTGATTGACTCGGGCGTGGATGTTGTGCTATGCTGCACACCTCCCGTCTTCCGCCCCGAACATTTCCGCTATGCGACAGAAAAGGGCGTTCACTCGTTCCTCGAGAAACCGATTGCAGTCGATTCCGAAGGGTATCGCTCCTGTATGGTGACCGCCAAGCAGGCACGTGCCAAGGGCTTGTCGGTGATTACGGGAACGCAACGCCACCACCAACGCCCCTATGTGGACTCCTATAAAAAGATTGTGGAAGAGGGTCTTATGGGTGAGATTACCGGAGGCACAGTCTACTGGAACGGTGGTATGTTGTGGTACAAGGAGCGGCAGCCGGGCTGGAGCGATATGGAGGCAATGGTGCGCGACTGGGTGAACTGGAAGTGGCTCTCGGGCGACCATATTGTGGAGCAACATTGTCATAACATAGATGTGTTCCTTTGGTTTTCGGGATTAAAGCCGGTGAAGGCGACAGGCTTTGGTAGCCGTCAGCGCAGAGTTACGGGCGACCAATACGATAATTTCAGTGTAGATTTCGAGTGTGAAAACGGCGTTCACTTCCACTCAATGTGTCGTCAGATTGACGGATGCTCCAACAACGTGAGTGAGTTCCTGCAAGGGACAAAGGGCAGCTGGAGCAGTACAGATTTTGCTATTCGCGACTTAGAAGGTAACATCCTATGGCAGTGGGACAAAGAGGCTGCCGAAAAGCAATTCCAACAACACAACCCCTATACGCTTGAGCACGTGAACTGGATTAACCACATCCGTAGCGGTGAACCTTTGATGCAGGCTGAGGAGATGGCACTCTCGAACCTTGCTTCGATTATGGGTCGCGAGGCTGCCTATACGGGTCAAACAGTAACCTGGGACGAAATCTCAGCTGCGTCGCAAGGCTATCTGCCCGAGAAGTTAGAGTTAGGAAAGATGGATATGAGCAAATATACGGTTGCGGTTGCGGGAAGTGGAAAATAATTTTTGGAAGCGGGAAACTTTTGAGGTCAGAAGGTTTGCAATCATATAATAATTAAAACAACTGGGCTCTACACAACCTATCAGGAGAGTAAAGCCGAGTTAATAAGTAGTGAAAAATAATTAATGCGATGTTAATTCTTTTTCACTACTTAAATCCACAGAGCTTCAGACTATGAAAAATTTGAATTCCTTTTTAGATTACACATCACTCAATCAGAGTGATACACCCCAAACGATAACGGATTTCACAAATCGTATCGTTGAAGCAAAGCCTGCCGTGGCAGCAGTTTGCGTCTATTCCGCAATGGTAGAAGCGGCAGGTAATGCTCTTGTTGATACCAATATAGCTATCGCGGCGGTATGCGGTGGATTTCCTGCACCGCAAACTTTTGTGGAGGTGAAAATGCTGGAAGTGGCAATGGCGGTGGAAAATGGGGCTGATGAGATTGATATTGTCGCAAATATAGGTGCGATGCTCGATGGTGATTTCGACCTTGCACAGAGCGAGGTGGAGATTATTGCCGCCGAGATTGACGGTGATGCCCTTCTCAAAGTCATCATCGAGAGCGGAGTGCTGAAGGACGAAAATTTGATTTATCGCGCCTCGATGTGTGCTATGCGTGGCGGAGCAGACTTTGTAAAAAGTTCTACGGGCAAGTGCGGCGATGGCGCAACGCCTGAGGCTGTGCGAACTATTTGCTGTGCAATAAAAGATTTTTATTACGAGACCGGTAAAAGGGTAGGTATTAAAGTTTCAGGTGGCATATCAACCCGTGAGCAAGCAGAAAGTTACTACGATATTGTTGAAGAGGTGCTTGGAAAAGAGTGGCTTGAGCCCGAATTTTTCCGCATTGGCACAAGCAGATTACCACTATGAATAGTTACGAGCAGAGACTAGAACGCAGACTCATTGAGCAATGTAGGACAAGGGGTATGTTGTCGGGTGAGTTGTTGGAGGTTCAGGAGCTGTGGACGAGTTGGCAGAGCGATGCGCCAGCTTATCTTGCCGACTCTATGCCTCAATTCGACGACTATCCGGCGGCGGCTATTGCGTGGGCGGCATATTTCGGAATGGGTGCGGCAGCACTCTGGGACGAAAATTGGGGGCGGTATTCATCAGCCGAGAGTCTATATGAGTTGATTCGTACCCCGCGAGGGTTCGATGCAATGGACGAGTATGTGACAGAAGAGCTGTTGAAAATGGGCGGTATCGAAAGTGTGGCGTTGAGTGATTTTTTATGCTCAGCCGCTCACACGGCTTTGGCAATGATGCGCGCCGAGGGGGTGGAGAACGGTAGCAAAGAGGCTTTTCACCTTTATGCTTCTACGGTGGCGGTTTTTTTCAGAGTCGGCGTAGCAATTTCCCTACAAAGAGCCGGCTATGCCTATCACAAAGTCAAGGTGGATTTAACGCCTTCAAGTGTGGTCTCCGATTGAATGTCAGTGACCCATAGGTGGTTGCCCGCATAGATATGGGGGCTTCTAGAAATTCTCCGTTGTTATTTTGGAATTTCTGGAAGCCCCCTTAATAATCAGCCTTGTCTAGGATATCATTGCATCAACACACTCAAATCATCACCCGCATTAAGCTCCAACGGCTCTTTTCCATACTCAAACAATCGCAGCTGACGCGAGCCTATTAGAGACAATTTACCATTGTCATAGAGCAACATACATCCTTCGCGAAGACCGGCTACCTTTGTACCCTTGTTCGCTTGCGTAAATTCGTTGATACGTTGTTCCCGTGTTTCTCCTGCGTGCCCATCGGGGTGAGCATCCAAGTAGTGCGGGTTAATCTGGAATGGAATCAGCCCTAAAGCCTTGAAAGATTGGGGCTCAACGATGGGCATATCGTTTGTAGTGCAGAGCGTAGGGCAAGCCATATTGCTACCTGCACTCCAGCCCACATACGGTGTGCCGCCACTTACTTTGGCTCGTATGGGAGCAATCAATCCGTTGTCCTGCATTGTCTTAAGCAGATTAAAGGTGTTGCCTCCGCCCACCACAATAGCCTGAGCATCATAAACTGCCTGCACGGGATTGGCACAATGGTGGATAGATTTCACCTGAATTCCTATCTCGGCAAAGCGACTCTCCACCCGCGCTTGATAGTCGTCCCACGTGAGAGTTACGCCCGCGTAAGGGATAAACAGAACCTCCTTGACGTTTGCAAGGAATTTTTGAATCTCATATTTGGGATACTCCAAATATGCTTCACCTGCGTTGGTGGAATTACTAATTAGCAGTAGTCTCATTTTTAGTTGGTTGTTATCGAAAATTTGCCGAATATATGGTTAAAAACTAAACTTCTTGCTTTGGATTGAATTAGATAGCGGGTGTGCAGTTTCAACCTGAGTAGGGGCAGTACCTATCCATTTGCTGCTTCTACCCTCAATCTCTATTTCGCCTCTATCGCTTATGGTTACGATAGCATATAGAGGCTCTTGATAAGGAAAAACGTACTTCAGAGATGGATATTTTGCGTATACCTCGGAGGGATAACGTGTGGTATCCGCATATTTTTCACCCGCCCAAAAATAACTACTACTATTAATCTGAATATAATTCACCCCTTCTACCACCCGGTGGTTGTCGCTGTGGGTATGTCCTGCAAAGGCGACGATTTTCACCCCTTGAGAAACTAAATCGGCTAGCTTGTTGTGTACATCGTCGTTTACCACTGCTTCTGAATAGGGGTCTACAATGGGCTGGTGAGAAAAAATGAGATTGATTTTTTCAGGGTCAATCATCAGATTTTCAAGTTGTTTACTACCGATTCTCTCGCGAGTGATTCCGCTGCGGTAGTAGTTGCCATTTGCGTAATCTTGTTCTGTGCCGTTTTCGTCCACAAACGAATTTGTGTCCAAGAATATAAGGTTGAATTTTCCTTTGTCCACACTATAGTATGGTGCTGCCATTCCAACAAAATTCATATACTCCTCCTTGGTGCATATGTCCATATCGTGGTTGCCCATAGCGTGATATAGCTCCACTCCCTCGGTTTTTTCGAGCAAAGGGCGGTTACCCTCCTTGGCAAAGATGAAATCGCCAAGCTCGACAACAAAATCGACTTTTTCCTGTGCGGCTTTATCCATTATCTGTTGCAAACGAATATCAGCATCCGGAATTAAATCACAGTGAAGGTCAGAGAAAATCAAAAACCTGACCCTCTCCTGCGCTTGTGCAATAACGGTGATTAGCAGCAATATAAAGAGCACCCTTTTCATTAGCTTCTCACGCTTGCCCCCACCTTTTCAAGAGCAACTGTTATATTACCCATAACGCGCTCTATCTCTGTATCAGTAAGTGTTTTAGAATCTTCGATGATAAAATTCAACGCATAGGATTTTTTACCCTCGGGCAGTTTGTCGCCCTCGTAAACGTCAAAAAGCGTAATGCTCTTAAGCAGTTTTTTTTCAGCCTTTTGCGCTGCCGCTCTCAGCTCCGAGAACGAAATCGCCTTATCCACAAGCAGTGCCAGGTCGCGACTTACCGGTTGGAATTTATTGAGCTCCTGAGCCTGAATTTTTACGGAGTTCACAAGTTTCTGCAACTTTTCTATATTGAGTTCCAAGAAGTAGACATTCGATTTTACGCCGAATTGATTACGTATCTTTTTGGCAACCGAGCCCATCTCGAAGAGTTTCGAGCCGCGAATGGAGTAGCTCACCCCCTCGCCATACAAATCACTATCCACCGACTCCATTACCCCCTCGTTGAAATCGAGACCAAAGCGGTCAAATATTTTTTCAATCAGTGCCTTCAACGTGTAGAAATTGGTTGGTACAGCTTTTGTCTGCCAACTCTGCCGCACGGCAAGACCGGTAACGGTTATCGCCAAACGTTTCTCCTGGGAATATGGTCTGAGTGTGTGGTCTGCTTTTTCTGAATTGAATGAATAGCAGTTACCTACCTCGAAGAGTTTCAAATCGGAGTTCTTGCGGTTTGCATTAAGCTCCACCGCCTCCAAGGCATTGAACAACAGTGTCTGACGCATTGCGTTCAAATCCACGCTCAACGGATTGACAATGCGCACAAGCTTCTCTGCGGGATAACTTGTCAAAGCATCATAGTAGGTCGATTTGGTGAGCGAGTTACTCATAATCTCAGTGCATCCCACCGATGCCAACAGTGCCGAAAGCGAATCAACCAAACGCTCCGTAGTAGGCTGATTACCTGTGGTTATCACATTTTTAATAATGTGGGGGTTCTCAACATTATTGAAACCATAGATTCTCAAAATCTCCTCAATGACATCCACTTCGCGTTGAACATCAACACGGTATGGCGGCACCGATACTTTTAATGACTCTTCGCTCTCCTCTAATATTGATATTTCTAATCCCTGCAAAATTTCTTTGACATTGGCAGGGTCTATATTTTTACCTATGAGAGAGTTAATATTTTTGTAGGTTACCTCGAACTCAAAATTGGTAACCGGCACAGGATAGGAATCGACCACATAGGAAGAGACCTTACCGCCGGCATATTCTCTGATAAGTTCAACACATCGCATCATCGCATATGGTGGCATATTGGGGTCTGTGCCGCGCTCGAAACGGAACGACGAATCGGTGGAGAGTCCGTGGCGTTTAGCCGTTTTACGCACCCACACAGGGTTGAAATATGCACTCTCGATAAAAATTCGCGTAGTGGTTTCGCTTACGCCCGAATCCATACCTCCGAAAACTCCGGCGATACACATCGGCTCTCGAGCGTTACAAATCATCAAATCCTCTTGCGAGAGTCTCCTCTCCACACCGTCGAGCGTTAAAAATTTCGTCCCCTCCCCGCAGGTTCTAACAACAATTTCACCACCCTCAACCCTATCCAAATCAAAGGCGTGGAGCGGCTGTCCGCACTCGTGCAGAACAAAGTTTGTGATATCGACGACATTATTTTTGGGATTGATGCCAATCGCGCGAAGACGATTTTGCAACCACTCGGGCGAGGGTTTTATTTCGATTCCCGTCATTGTAACACCCATATATCGAGGAGCAGCCTCGGGGTTTTCAACTCTTACGGTTATCGGAGTATCATTACACTCCGCCTTAAAGCCCGAGACATCCGCCAACTCGGCTTTAGTTCTTAAAAACGCCGCCAAATCGCGCGCCACTCCATAGTGAGACGAAGCGTCCACACGGTTGGGGGTAAGCCCTATTTCGAGTATATAATCTTCCTGCAAATCAAATACATCAGCAGCCTTTGCACCCACCGGCACATCCGCCGGCAGCACAATGATGCCATCGTGCGAAGCTCCGATACCTATCTCATCCTCAGCACAAAGCATACCTAGCGACTCCACACCGCGAATCTTCGATTTTTTGATTTTGAAACCCTCCGCCGCCCCCACGGGATAGAGCGTTGCACCCACCGTTGCAAGCACAACCTTCTGTCCGGCAGCCACGTTTGGTGCACCGCAGACAACTTGAAAAGTTTCCGCACCGGTGGAGACTGTTGTAACGTGCAGTTTATCAGCGTCGGGGTGCTTTTCGCAGGTGAGAACCTCGGCAACCACCAACCCCTCCAAGCCACCACGCACAGCCTCAGCCTTTTCCGTGCCCTCAACCTCCAAGCCTATGGAAGTTAAAATCTTAGCAACCTCCTCGGCGCGTAAATCAGTCTTGATGTAGTCTTTGAGCCAGTTATAAGAGATAGTCATTTAGTTTACTATAAGTTATGAATTATGAATAAAAAAGTGCAAAAAACACTTTCTAAAACCTCCCCGCAAAGTTAAAAATTTATTCCGAAAGTCGCTTCGACAAAATATCAATAAGTTTGAGTTGTGAGAGCGATTTGCTGCTTCGCCCATAACGATTTAACAGTGTGTGTGCCGTGCGTTTCTGCTCCTTAGTGCCCCGTTCCGCCACAAAATCGAGAGTCATAATCAGGGACGATGTCTGCTCGCTCTCCACCTTTTTCAAAACCTCTCCCAGCACTATCAAATATTCATCCACCTTATTATCATTAATATACCCCCGCAAATCAACAAAAATCTCGACGTTACCATCTACGCCCGCTGCCAATTTTTTCATTGTTTCTACCTCCCTGTCCGTGTACACTCCTGTGCCGATGGCATATTTCATAGCTTCTATGTTCAATATCTTTGCAATGAGCCTATTAACCTCGTTCACGCCAAAAACTTCATTAAACTTTTCGCGATTGTCAATCACATACGAAAAAGTGGAAGAGCCCCAAAAACAGACCCCTATATTGCTAAAGAGTTCCCAAAAGAGGGGCGAAATAGCCTTTTGCATACCCACCCTATTGAAATATTTCATCGCCAAGCGGTCAGCCTCCGCATAATTACCCGCCTCTGCTTGGTTGTATATACGTTTAATTTCCAATGCACTGCTACCATCATTCTCCAAAATCACCTGTCCGAGGCGTTGAATAAAGCCATCGGCATCCAACGATGTCTCAATCTTATCGACCACATTACCATTTTGGTTGAAAATCACAAACGCGGGGTAGTCCCGCACCTGATATTGCAGCGCAAGATTGGCTCCACTTTCGCTTTGAGTATCAACCATTGCCAATATGTAACTCTTCTTCAAAAAGTCCCGAACGCGTCCATTGCCTACCACATTTTTGTGTGCCCAGCCACTCTTGTAGCTCCACGGAGCATAGAACTCCACTATCAACATTTTTCCGCTACTCTGTGCCGCGTTTAGTGCCTCATAAACAGTGCCCTTGAAGTAGATTGTCGAGTCGGGAGCAGGGCTTGCAAAAGTTGTGGTGAAAGTGAAAAGCAATAAAAATATTGTCAGGTAAAATTTCATTTCGGATTCAAAGGTATAAACTATTGGACAAACGGCAAAATGTGAAAAAATTTTGCAGGACAAAAAAAATGTGCTACCTTTGTCCTCGGGTAAGTCTTACACGACCAGCTCCTGCTGAATCCCCCAGGCGCGGAAGCGAGCAAGGGTAGGTGGTTGAGCGGTGCGATGTAAGTAGCTTACCCTTTTTTTGTGCCCAATGCTCTTGTTTGGGCGGGTTGCAAAAAAAGAGGGGTGTATACTACCCCCTCTTTTTGCTCTCTACCCTCCCCTATCTGCACAGGGATTAATTATCTGTCCCTACTTACTTTTTTGTTGCAAACTCCAGCTTGCCCAACTTGTCCCATCCACCACGTGTGAAATCAGGTATTTCTACGGGTGCAGAGCCGTTTTCGATGGAGATACCGGTAAGAGGAATCAGTGCGCACCACTCTGCCAAGTCGTAAACGTCCATATCAAGCGGAAGACCGTTTTGCAGACAGTAAATCATACGATAGTCCATAATGAAGTCCATACCTCCGTGACCACCCACCTTCTTAGCAGTCTCGAGGAGTTGGTCGTTTACAATGGGGTGCCGATACTCTTTCATCAGCTTGTCGAACATCTCCTTATTCACGAAGCTATGTCCGTCTAACTTTTCGTGGTCTACCTTCGCGTTGGCATCGAAGCTGTCGGCAGTCAAAGCCCAACCCTCTACCGGATACTTATTGGCAAAACCTTTTGTACCTGTCAATTGGAACATACGGTCGTATGGGCGTGGGTCGGCAACGTTATGTTGAATGTTGATAACCTTACCCTTTTCGGTTTTGATAATGGTAACGGTGTGGTCGCCGTTGCGGAAATCTTTGGATACATCGCGCCCTTGGGTGCGCTTGATGAACTCGGGAATAGCTACGGTTTTGGTCTGAGTCGAGGTCAAATAGTTCATCTTGTCGCCGCGGTGAATATTCATAGCCTGAGCCACAGGTCCCAGACCGTGAGTCGGGTACAAGTCGCCGAAGTTGTTGATGTTATATTCCAAACGCCAATCGTGCCAGTAATCTTTCCAGAATGGCTCGAGGTTGTGGATGTAAGCACCTTCTCCATAAAGCACCTCGCCGAAGAGACCCTGCTGAGCCATATTTAGAGAGGTGAGTTCAAAGAAGTCATAAACACAGTTCTCCAACTGCATACAATGTTTGCGAGTCTGCTCGGAGGTGTTAATGAGGTCCCAAATCTCATCCATATTCATAGCCGCGGGCACCTCAATGGCAACGTGTTTGCCGTCTTTCATACCCTGTACACCCATCATTGCGTGTGTATTCCAAGGGGTTGCAATGTAGATAAGGTCAAGTTCGGGCAGAGCCGAGAGCTGACGCCAAACTGCGGTATCGCCATAGAACTCCTTTGCACGTGGGCGACCCTCTTTTTCCAAACGGTCGTTTACTTTTTTAACTCTATCCTGCTCAACATCGCACAGAGCAACTATCTCCACACCCGGAATGTTCATCATACGATAGACAGCACCCGGTCCGCGCATACCAAGACCGATGAAACCTACCCGCACAACAGGCAGAGCCTCAGTCGCAAGTTCCAACACATCGGTCTGTCCCGCAGCACGCTCGGGCGTAACGGTTCTAATCATCTGCACCGTCTGTGGCTGTTGTTGCTGTTTCTGAGCAGTGGCACCGCAACCGACAAACAAAACAGTCACCGCCAAAAGCAGTGAAATTGAAAGAATTCTCTTCATTTTTTTATTGATTTTTATGGTTGTTTTAACAATCGTTCGTTGAGGGGACTTCTAAATAGTGAAAAATAAGAGCATAAAAAGCAAAAGGTGCTCCGCAAACAACCCCTCATTTTTTTACTTACATATGGTGCTGATTTCGCCAAAGAGCTCATCAACGCCATTGATAAGGTCTTCGCGAACTGCACGATAGTGTTTGCGAACTAACTTTCTATTGTTTTTCTCAGCAGGGTGATTCACTCTGTCTATGAGGTTGTTGTGTAACTCAACAGCTTTGTTGATGACTGCCACAAGGGCATCCTCACTATCATTGCCCTGAAAGTAGAGAGCCATATAGCTGTTAGAGATAACTTCGTTTACGAGATACGCAATCTCTTTTTTCGCCCGACGAATTGTTGCCATAGTTTATTAAGTAACGGTAAAAAATTGTAGTTTAATGGCAAAGATATGAATTTTTTGCGGAAATACCAATTTTTCTTATACGAAATTCGGCTATTTTCCATCGGATGGGGCACAAACATATCTGCCGAAAAAATGTTGCGGATTTTGTCCGATAGAATAAAATGCCTATTTTTACGCAGACAATTTAACATTGGGAATTTGCGGGCTTGAATTTACGGCGAGCAAAACACCTAGAATCAAGGTGTTTAACTCTGATAATCAATTCAAAATTTGCATAAAAATAAATCTTAAATATTAAAACCATAGAACTTTCTTAATTTTATGAATTTTTAGAAGTCTCATAGAATATGTACATTAACGCAACAGGGCACTACATTCCTCGGGTTAGGATTACCAATGATTATTTTAGGCAGCTTAACGGTTTAGATTCGGATTGGATTTTGCAAAGGACAGGAATTATTACCCGTTCGAGAATCGGCACCGACGAAGACGTTGTAACGATGGCAATTAATGCCGTAAATGACGCAGCTCTAAAGATTCCTTATCCGATTTCCGAGGTAGACCTCATCATCTCTGCCGGGTATACCATTACCGACACAGTGGGAACAGCGGCACATAGGATTCAAAAAAGATTTGAGATTGAAAATGCTCAGGTCGTTTCGATATTTTCTGCTTGTTCATCGTTTGTCAATGCGGTGGAGATTGTCGAGGGATATTTTAGAACGGGTAAAGCCCAACGCGCCTTAGTTGTATGCTCGGAGGCAAACTCGATATATAACGACTATTCCAACCCGCAGAGCGGTCACCTATGGGGTGATGCGGCGGTGGCTCTGTTTGTATCAGCCGAGCAGTGCTCGCCCCAAGAGGCAAAAATAACGGATATAATGACAAAGGGGCTGGCAAATGTGGGTAAGGGGGCAGATGGCGTATGTCTATACCCAAACAATGGCGGAATAACTATGCAAGATGGTAGAGACGTTTTTCACTACGCCTGCATATATCTGGCTTCGACAATGGAGGAACTTCTCGCTAGAAACGGGCTGACAATATGTGATATTGACCATTTTGTCTGCCACCAGGCAAATTTGAGAATTGTAGACAATGTGGCGCGAAAGTGGGGAGTTGGCACAGAGAAGTTCTTCAACAATATACACGAGCTTGGGAATACCGGTTCGGCGAGTGCAATGTTGGCGCTATCACAGAATATTGATAAAGTAGGTCAGGGAGAGTTGGTCGGAATGACGGTTTTCGGCGGCGGATACTCCTCGGGGGCTATGCTTATACGATTCTGATAGCCCCTATTGCGGGATTTTGCGGAAGGAGCTCCTCACTTCACTTTTGAAAAATAAAGCCCATTCCCAGTTTTGTGTGTATGAGTTTTGTGTCGTAATTTTTGTCAATTTTCTTCCTTAGATAATTGATATATACGTCAATAAAGTTTGTGCCCGTATCAAAGTGCGTATCCCAAACCGCTGCCGCAATCTCGGTGCGGGTGAGCAACCTTTCGGGATTTTGGGCAAAAAATAGTAGTAGATTATACTCTTTTGGGGTGAGTGCTATTTGGTCGTCGCCCCTAAAGACCGATTTTGTACGCAAGTCCATCCTAAGGTCTGCGTACTCTATTTTCTCGGGATTGGGCAAAAGACGGTGCTTGAGCAGAGCATTTATGCGTGCGTGTAATTCCCTGAAATCAAATGGCTTAACCATATAATCATTCGCTCCCGAGTCGAAGCCTTCGAGTTTGTCGTCTGTTGCGCCGAGTGCCGTTAGCATCAGAACGGGGATGGCTTCGTCCCTTTCTCTGACTTCGCGGCACAAATCAAATCCGCTACCATCGGGCAACATTACATCGGAAACAATAATGTCGAACTGTCCGAACATAAAAGCATCTAACCCAGCCTTAAGGGTCTGCACAACCTCTACAACGTGATCCGACTCCCCCAAACCCCGTTTGAGCAACTCTGCAACACGTGTTTCGTCCTCGATAATCAATATTCTTGCCATATCGCAAAGTTAGGCATAATTATTGATAAGTCGTATTTTGCTAATGATTTTCTAATGAACATCACTTCGCGATAATTAGTTAAGTCGTTGTTATATGGGAATTTAGCTTTTACGTCGTTTACTTGGAATTAAAATCGGTGTACCCGTTTTGTTTTTATGAGTGAGGTTTGTTACCTTTGTGGTTGATATTTTACAGAGGAACGAAACTGCTCAGACCTGTTATCAAGTGCAAGTTGGTAATAACTAGGTGGTTAATGTATAGTCGGTAAGCATAATATATTGCATTGTCGCCCCTGCGTTTACAGAGATGTCTCATCATTAAGTTGATACCGGAGAGTTATGTGGCTCTCACCCCGTGGTAAGCGCGGGGCGAGAGGAACTAAAATTTTTAACGGACTATTGTAGGAGTTTTACAAAACTTAAAGCTGGTTGCCACCCCCTAAAAACAAAGTAGTATAATGAATACATTATTAAATATTTTACTTCGCACCTCACTCTCAGCAGCCCTGAGCGACCGCGAGGCGTTTGTGGATAGAGCCGCCCAGATTATAGAGCAGAAAGTCGGCAGCGACACAGATGCGGCGCACGCAATGGGCGAACGGATTGCCGAAATGATGGAGAGTGTGGATCAAACACTGCTCATCCGGCAACTCCTAGCTCCACCACCCCCCGCCGCCACCGAGGAGTTGGAGAAAAAAATAGACGAGCTCACCCAAGCAATCAACCGCCTGAACGACAACCTCGAAAAGATAAAACTATGAACTTGGCAAACATATATACGAGCTATCTGAAGACCGTGCGCTTTATGCAGATTTTTGGAATCATCTTCTCGTTTTTTTGGAAGGAGATGATGCTGCGAACGCCCTGGGGCAGATACAAGAGGCGCAAACAAATAAAGGCACAAAAACAGGTCTACTCCACACCTGAGCGTTTGCGCTTTACAATAGAACGGTTAGGACCGACCTACGTTAAGTTCGGACAGATACTTGCCGACCGCCCCGATGTGGTTGCCGAGCACCTGCGTTTGGAGCTTAAAATGTTACAATCCAAGGTAGAGCCCTTCAGTAATGAGATGGCATTACGGATAATAGAAGAGGAGTTACGCCAACCAATCGAAGAGGTTTTCGACCATTTCGACAAACGTTGCTTGGCGGCTGCCTCCATTGGGCAGGTCTATCAGGCACGGCTCAAGGATGGTAGTGAGGTGGTTGTCAAGGTTCGCCGCCCGAAGATAGACAAGAAGATAAAGTTAGACCTCTATCTGCTGCGAATCATCGCCCAAAAGTTTGCCAAAACCTACCCCGAGATGGCGGCAATCAACATTGTGGGTGTGGTAGACGAATTTGCCGAAAGCATCCACAAAGAGCTTGACTACTACAATGAAGCCGCAAATATGCTCCGTTTTGGTACGCTCTTTGCTCAGAGCGAATGGGTCTATATCCCCAAGGTCTATATGGAGTATACCACGCGCCGCGTGATTGTGCAAGAGAAGATTGTTGGCATTACCCCAGATAGCAACGATGAGCTGATGGCAGCCGGCTTAGACCCCAAGGCGGTGGCAAGTAATGGCGCAAATGTAATTCTCTCTATGATTTTTCGTTACGGGTTCTTCCACGCCGACCCTCACCCGGGCAATATGTTCATTATGAGAAATAACGTGGTGGGATTGATTGATTTCGGGATGGTTGGTGTGTTGCGTCCGCGCGATATGGAGTTTTTGGCGAATCTCTCTCTCGGTTTTGCACGGCGAAACGAGACATCGATTGCAGATGCGCTTATAACACTCTGTGATATAAGATATTTTGATAAGCGCGACGATTTGATTTTCCGCATCCATCTGCTTTTGCAAAAGAGTGCACATATCCCTACGGACAAGTTGGACTTCTCGAAAATGGCTCAGGATTGCATCAATATAATCACACGTTTCGGCTTGCAAATCCCCGGTGGTATATTTATGCTAATCAAGGCTTTGGCTACCATTCAAAAGGTTGCGGAACATTTAGACTCTCAGCTGCCCTTCACCGAGATGGTCAAGCCCTATGCCAAGGAGCTCCTTGCCAAAAAGTATTCGCCCAAGAAGATGGCAAATTCGCTATTCGACCTTCTGAAGAGTTACGGAACACTCATTAGCAATCTGCCTGCGGACGTAGGTGAGATTATATATAAGGTGAAGCAGGGGCAGATTCACCACAAGGTGAGCTTCGATGACGAGGCAATGTTCCGGCGATTGGTGCGCAACTTCGGCTTCCAGATGGGTTACGCCATTATGTTGGTGGGACTTTTCATCGGCTCAATTATCCTGCAGGTGACGAAGGTAGACCTACCTTACTCCAATTTTCTTATTTGGATATCATCCGCGCTGATTTTTATGGCTATTATTCGCTGGCTGTTCAAAAAGAAGTAGATTTTATATGGTATTTTTATGCACGAAAAAATAATTGAAATAACAGGTATTCACTCCCAAGAACTTTACGGGGTAAAGAATGCCAACATAAATCACATAAACGCCAAATTTCCACTGCTCAAGGTGATTGTGCGCGGAGATATGGTCAAGGTCATCGGCGCAGCTGACCAACAGCAGGCATACCAAGCAAAGCTCTATGAACTGATAGATTACCATAAGAAGTTTGGGCATATATCACTGCAAGTAATCGATAGGGTCTATCAGAGCAATCTTCTAAACAGACCTGCCGAGGATAGTCAACAGCAACAAAGCGACGATGTTATTGTGCACGGGGTCAATGGCAATATCGTAAAGGCACGTACGAAGAATCAACAAAAGTTGGTGGCGTTGTACAGTAAAAACGATATGCTCTTTGCCATCGGTCCTGCGGGTAGCGGCAAGACCTACACGGCTATTGCCCTTGCGGTTCGCGCCCTGAAAAACAAGGAGATAAAACGTATTATACTAACCCGTCCGGCTGTGGAGGCGGGTGAAAAATTGGGTTTTCTGCCGGGTGATATGAAAGAAAAGTTAGACCCCTATTTGCAACCTCTCTATGATGCGTTGGGGGATATGATGCCTCTGAAAAAGCTCAATGAATATCTGGTTGATGGTGTTGTGCAGATCGCACCGCTTGCCTATATGCGCGGACGAACTCTGGATAATGCCTGTGTGGTGTTGGACGAAGCACAAAACACCACTAGCGAGCAGCTCAAAATGTTCCTTACGAGAATGGGGCGAAGTGCTAAATTCATAATCACGGGAGATGTTACACAGATTGACCTGCCGCGAAAGGGGGATTCGGGGCTAATGCCGGCGGTGGAATTGTTTCGCAAAATCAAGGGCATAGGCATTGTCGAATTCGAGAAGCGAGATATTCTTCGCCACCCACTTGTCGAAAAAATTGTTGCCGCCTATGAGCAGTGATAAGTCACAGATAGAAATTATTGTTTGGTGAATGTCACTGTTTTTCCTGTGTCATTAGTTATGTATACATACTGCGATTCACCACCCGGGTAAGGCGTTGGATTATTGGTGCTCGAAATCTGCCATCCTATTGGAGCTCTCACCACAAGAGCACCATAGGCATTGTTGTTTAACACAGTTCTGTCAGTAAATATTGTGTTACTAAAATCGAGAGTGAATTGTGAAAGATTTTCTATACGTGCTTTATTAATGTACATAAGGTTTATACGCAGTCCATTTTTTAGTTCATATTGGTGAATCTGGTATGTAGGCGTGCCGGTATTTGGTATTTGTGTTTCGAGGTAGTTAATTATCACCGCCTCAATATCGAGGGTTTGACCAGAGGGGATTGAAATTGACGAGGGTTGCGGTGTGGATATTAGATATGGATAGCCTGATGATGGTATTGTCCAATACGTTTTCCACTTTGGATGCAAAGAGGATAGAATATGGAACTGTGAATTTTTTAATGGTTTAGTTCCGATATGGTATCTCCCTTTAGCAAAAGGCGTAAAAACTTCATCCGGAGCCGGCTCATAGAGCCCCCCCTCTTTTTCAACCGACATTGGGTTGTAATCACCTTCCGATAGGAAGTAGCATTGTTCAACCGTGTACAGCGGGGTAGCTCCCGAATTTGCATCTGCCATATTCAATTTGCCTTTATCATTTCTGTACAAATATTGCAGTGGTACTGTTATCGGACTTAGCCCGGGAATTGCATTGGTGCTGTTGGCTTCAGTATGCGGAGCGCGTCCTATAAAGAGGCATCTGGTGATGTAACCCGACTCCGACTTAAACTTATCTGAATATTCGTCATTCATTCCCGATATACCGCCCAGTCTGGCTGTGCCGTTCACCACTGTAATGGCGCACGATGAGGACTGGCTGTAAAACAGACAATCACCAATATATGTAGTATTGAATCCGGCGATGCCACCAACGCCGGCTAAGATGCCCGAACCTTCAACAGTGATGTCGCGGCACTCGCTCTGTGATATTGCACCATTGTTAGTTCCCGCTATACCTCCCACTGTACTACTGTATTGGTCTGCTGAGCGACCTATGCCCGACACATTGCCATAGTTACCACATTTCATCACTCTCCCCCAGCAGCTTGGGCTAAGGTGTCCTAGATCCTCTCTTCCATCTGCATTATAGTCATTTACACCTACGATTCCCCCGTGAGCGCCATACCCGTATTTATGCAATCCTATCACATCTGCATAGTTTTTGCAGTTGCTTATAATAGAATAATATCGGGGAATTATGTCTTTAGTATGATACTCTCCCGCTTGCTGCATACCCACCACGCCGCCGATACTGACACTTACATCAAAAATGATGTCGTTATAGGTAATTTTTGCTGATTTATAGTTATTACAGTTCCATATCACGCCGCCAAAGTTGTTGTATCCTGCTATTCCTCCCGTAATAGCTGACCCCAAAATTTCCGCCTCGTTATCGCATTGCAGCGTCAATGCCGAGGGTGGTGGAGACATCTCATCAAAATCAGCTTTTTCCATAGATATAAACTTATTCTGGTCTGTTGGATCAAGACCTGCCCATTTGTATGCTTTTTCGTTATATGCTGCAATCCCACCTGTTTTCGTAAGCCTACCTGCATTCAGATTTTTTATTGCTCCTTTGTTTCTGCATAATTTCACCTTATGGGTATTCAAGCCGACAATACCTCCCACACTAGTTCCCTCCTCCGCTTCAATGTATGTTGCGAAGTTGGTAATTGAGGCGTTGTTTATAAGGTTGTATAACAATCCGTCATTTCGTGCTGCAAAGCCCGCCAAATATTTCCCTCTATTGTCTGCGTGATTAATGATAATGCAATCATCCAAGAGATCGCAGTTTTTCAGTTCTCCTCCTTCCCAAACGTGTTCAAATAGCGCAGTATTGCGCGCTGCTCCTGACGGTGTGCTAATAATCAATCCTTTGATTTGGTATTTGTCGCCCCCTCCGTCAAATATACCACCGAAAGCCCCTACAACAATAGATTCAAAGTATGGTCTTGATTCGCTTACATCAGAGCCATATATTTTTCTCTTGTTGTCGATTGAGAAGTCGAGAGTCGAAAATTCTAGTATGTATTGAGATCCTTTTGTGCCATATGGCGAATCATCGTGTGTTTGATAACTTATGTTTCGCATTTGAATGGGGGTGCGAATCGAATGGTGATCAAGTACCCCTTCGTTCAGATAGACCCCCTTGGCGTAGTTTGGGAAAATGTGGTTATATGTAATTATGTTATTGCTACGAGAGTCAATGCCGGCACTAATTTTCAAGGATGACGCCGAACTTGTGTATATGGTAACCCCACCAACAACCTTGAACCCTGCCTTGATTGGTTGTAGCCCCTTGTGCGAAAAATCATTTTTAGATTTTTTGCTATCAAATGGATAGTCGTTTTGGCTCGATGGATACAGTACGCAATCAATTTCGATGTCACCGGTCGTAAATGCCTTTAATCTAGCAACAATGCTTCCGTCAGAGGTCGATTTTTCCTTAATCAATCCACCTATGCGGGGGTCGTCGTCTACTCCCATATAGATGGATTGATACCGAGAATATGTAGAAGCCGGCACCAATAACCCATATCCACTGTCATATATCTTCTTGTTGTCCTCTAATTTATACTCTGTATTGAGTGGTGCATCATCATCTTTTCCATCGTAATAGTACAAACCATACGAACCGTCTTCATACTTCTCATAGTAGGTGGCTATTCCTTCGAGAATTGGTTCGTCGAAGTAGTACATATATTTCTTTCCCGGCTCCCATTTCGAGGGCGGAATGTCATAGGTAATCTTACTGACGGATGCTTCGTCTGTTCCGTCCCATATCTCCATCACAATTTGCGCCCCCTCCTCAAGCACCTGCGGCACCATCATCAGATAGCCGTTTTCCTGCATCAAGTCGTCGAGTTTGGTTGGTAAGTCTGTCTCTAAATTATTGCCATTCATTGCCGCACTAAACGTAATGTCTCTGCCGTAATCCTTGTCAATGATCCACTCGAACGCTTTTTCCCTCGATTTTGCCAGAGAGAGACTCCCTTTTCCATATACTTTTTTGATGGTAACACTTTTTACTTTGCGGTCTCCCGTTAGTTTGGACGTTGCCACAAACCCCACACACGAAAGGGCGTGGTTGAAAGTTAGCTCCACTGCACCTTTGGATTTATCCAATACCGAATTGGCGACAATCAAGTCAGGCTGGTAATCAACCTTTTCGGGTACTTCATATGTGAGTGTGGGTATTGAGCCACTGAGTGAAGTGGTCGAGATTGAGAGTCCGTTCTCGTTTTTGGATTCGGTAATTGGTTTTTCCAAATCCGACGCGTAAGCATAGAAGTCATACATTACCCCGTTGTAATCCCTTTTGGGTGTGTATTCCCACTCACCTACCTCACTCTTATACAGATACGTTGCGAAGTTATTTGATGATGAGCCTTGGACATTTTTCTCCAATGCTATCACCCTAATTTTGTTGTTGTTTTCATAAGCCGTCGTGCCCGAACGTGGTGTGCCTTTGGTTTGTACCTGTGATATGGCATATCCCCCGCCTATTGCCACATCGAAGCTGACCGTGGTCTGCTCCACCGGCTCATCAACACCAAATCCGTTTCTTTGGCAGCTCACCGCGAGAAATGCCAAAAAGGTGAAAAATATATATTTGAAGTATCGGTTCATTGTCTATATTAATTCCTTGTTATTGTTACGATTCCAACACGTGGCGATAGAGCAACACTAACATTTTCATTATTATTAACAGTTGCAGTTCCTCCACCGGAGACAGTAAATGTATAGTTGGTAAATCCAACCCCTCCCCAACGCAATATAGATATATAGTCTTTATTCAATCTTGTCATATCAATATAGAATTTTTGTCCACTTGAGGTTATTGCAAGTACAGCTGCGCCAAAATGGACGTAATTAATATATTTACCACTTAGAACTAGTGTTTGACCATCACCAATAGTAGTAATTTTATCTGTTATCATACCATCCGCGGGCAATGGATAACTACTGTCTATTATCATAGCATTACCGGTAATGGTGTAAGTATTACCTGTCCCTGCCGTTTTTCCAGACACAGAACACCCTGCAGGAAGCTTGAGGGTAATTGTTTTGCTGTTGAAATTAACTCCAGAGAAGTTCAAATTGAATTTATTTCCATTTCCTGCCAATGCCGTAAACGCCACATTACTCCAATCCCAAGTTTCATTAGTCAATAGCGTTCCCCCTGTTACTGTTATTGAGCCGTTATTAACTACTGCATTGAGTGTTGTCTCGGATGGTTGTACCACGGGTGCTGAAGTACTCTTAAGGTTTACTAAAGTGGGGGCAGTAATAACCACAGGATTAGGCTGTTTGACACCTCCCACCGAAGCCTCTATGTGGTTTGGTAGAGTTATGGTAATCTTTGAAGTGGAGACATCTGTAAATCTGAAGCTCGACAAATTGAGCGCGCAACTATTGCCTGCCGCGAGTGACGTAAAGGCATAGCCACTCCAATTCCAAGCCTCAGCCCCCACCACAAATTTGCCCGAGGGGGTAACCGCGACACCGCTACTTAGTGCGTTAATCTGCGCTTGTGTCGGTTCAATAATTATCTCATTGCCGAAGGTAATACTACCTGTGCTATTTGCCTTAATAATAGATAGTCCCAAAGTAGAGTTATCCACTCCGATTCTGTCACTCACTTGGTATCCAACGGGATGGTAGATATACAAATCTGCAAATAGGTCAAGTTTGGCAAGAGACATTGTGAAAGAAGATCCTTTGTCAAGTCCACTCCACCAACCCCAAACATTGTATCCCGGTTTATCGGCTGCCACACCCGGCACAATCGCACCGTCCGGATTGAAATCGGAATTAATATTATTTTGTACCGGGATTCGATTATTTTTAATCTTTACGTTGGCTTGTTGTGTAATTGTAGCCACATTTCTATTATTGTTCACACCGCTGCCTTCGCCAATAAATCCATAGGGCAGGGTAATAGAGACGGATGTAGATGAATTCTCGAAATTGACATTGCTAAAATCGAAATTGACATAATCACCTCTTACACTTGATAATTTGGGTAATTTAGCCGAAAGCAGCACCCAATTTGGGTTGCCGGCAGTATATCCGTGAAATTGGTGTATTCCATTTTTGAGGATATCCTCAGCCTCGCGTACGGTTATGGGCACAATTCGACTGCTTGTTATGGTTACCGTTTCGTTGGCTGACACAGTATATGGATTAACTTTTGTACCTCCGCTTCCAGTGGCGAAAAAGCCGTACGGCAGCTTTATTTCTATACTGTTTGAACCAAAATCGACACTCTCGAATTTGAGCTTGAAATCCCCACCCGGAGCTATTGCATACAATGAATACCCACTCCAGTCCCATTTTGTCTCCGGAGGAACTAATCCATTACGCACTGTAACAATACGCCCCGTAGGCACGGCATCGAGCAATGATTGATTTGGTGAGGCGACAAGTTCTGCACGATTGTCGGTGATTGTTACCACGCAGGCACTACTAATGGTGTATGGTGAGTTATCGCCGCTCACGCCAGTGCCCGAAGCAGTTACGTTAGGCGGTAACTTCAGTGTGATGTTAGAGTTGAAAGTTACAGTTGAGAAATCAAGTTTGAAAGATTGCCCTCTATTGAGTGAGTTTAGGGTGTACTCGGGGTCACTCCAATCCCACGCAGGAGAGCCGTTCACCGCTCCCTGCAACGTGATGACGCTATCTGAGCGAACCGTATTGAGCTGGTTTTTGGTTGGCTCGAACAGTTTGGGCGTCTTGCGACTAATTGTTATTTTGTTGTTGGTGACAGTGCCTGTGGTATATGCCGAACCATTGATAGTGAAACCATTGGATACAATCACAGTCACATTGTTATTGTTGAGTTTAACCCCCGAGAAATCGAGAGTCATCGTATTGATGTTTGCAAATGTATATTTCGATGCATCACTCCAGTCCCAAGTTAATGAGCGCTCCAATAGCCCAAGCAGGTAGATTGTCTCTCTATCGTAAATGAAATCATTTAATGTCGAGGCGGTAGGCTCTTGAATCGAACCATTTATCAACCCGTTTCCGCCACCCGGCACACCTTCCCAGTCCCAATTCTCCCACTCTTTGACCGAAACAGTGAATATTATCTCATTAGCAGTGATTGTTCCCAATAATTGGTAATGCACACCTCTCTCAAGGTTTGCAGAGTCTTTGTTCCACAAGTCAATGTCGTAGCCATTTTGCACTCCATTTCGCTGAATCTCAAACTGCAATCTAGAGCGAGGATTTGTTGTTGTACTCTCGAATAGTCGCTCGTTAAAAACTATTGAATCGACAATCTTATAATTTTCAATGGCATCCTTGTTCCCATTATTTATCGGAATGTCATCGATAATGGGATTTGCCATCACAAAATCTTGGAGTTGAGGGTCTGTGGAGTTATACTTACCATCGACCAAATAGCTCTGAGTCGGGATGTTGCATAATTTTACCGCACTCTCGGGAAAACTAATGGTTGTCACATTGCTCTGCCGACGAAGGTAGAGTGAGAACTTGACAAAGGCACGCCGCACGTCTATGCTCAATTGACTTTTCCATCCAGCTCCATCATTTGTATTAACCTCTCCATAATCTGGGCTAGAGGGATTGACTCGGAGCAAAAACCGCTGACTGCTAAAGAGTACATTATCCTTTTCTTGCTCAAATTGGGTTTTATTGTACTTTATCTCTCTTATATCCGACACACTGAGTGGGGCTTTCTCTAATTCGGGCGACATAGTTACCGGTTCATTTACCACAACAAAAGCGGTGTAACTACCCCCTTTGAGTTTAATTCGGAAATAAGGTTGAACAATCTCTAAATTACCGTTGTCGTTGCTATCCTTGAATTCATTATATACAATGTAACCTGTTGAGTTGTCGGCAACCAGAATTCTGACTTTTGATATTTTAACGCCATTTACAGTTTCACCCACAACGGCACGTGTCGATATGTTAACATCGACAATGTCATTCTGTTCTGCATTGTTTCCCGGTGGGCGGCAAGCCATTGCCAGGGCTGTTAGCAGTGCGAGGTAAAGTAAATGGTTTAATATCCGAGACATCAGCAACTTCTACAATTCAAACTCGTTCAATCGGATTATCCATCCGTTAATGTTTATTGTTACGCAAATATATGGGTCATCCACCTTACCTGTTGGAGTTAGGAAGAAGACGATAGCGTATTCATCTTCATAGTCTAGGTACTGTTGTTCGGTTAGTTTGAATCCGACTTTGCCTTCGTAGAGCGAGCGGGTGAGCAGCAGATATTTTGTGAGGTTGATGTCTAAAATTTTTTTGGGCGTCCCGTCCGCTTTTGTAGCATTTTTTTCGGTAACAACGAACCGTGTATTTTTTTTGGCATCAAATCTGAGTGTGTTCATTTCGGCACGTGCAATTGTTGCCGATTCGATTTGCTCGTTGCTTTTGAGGTATGCCGAGTAAGTGATTGTATCATCTGGCATTAAGCTGCCTCTCGAGTTTAAGTATCCGTTATCGGCTTTGATTTCAAAGTCGTAGTTTTCGCTCAGTACCTCCTTGCCTGATAGGTCTTGTAAGAGGGCTATGACCGTGTTTGTGAGTTTACGAACATTGACATATATGATGATGGGTGTGAGTGAGAATTCTTTGACCTCAACTGCTTTGGATGTGTATCCAGTCCAAAGTGGAGTTAGGTATTTATCTTGATGGTTTTGAGCATCTCTTTCGAGTTTGACGTTTAGGTCTTCTATTGTCGAGACTCCTTTAGTTAGTGTTGGTACGATGTATTTTGTGTCCTCGAGTCCCGTGAGAGCCACCACATTATAAAAACCTTTTCCCAGGGGAATATCCATTGTGTAGTCGTTTTTTTGGAGTAACTCTTTGCCCTCCATTCCCCATACGTCAATGTATGTGCCCGTTGAGTCAAAGACGAAAAATTTCACCGAATGGACTTCGGCATAGAATTTTTCGACTTTAGCAGGCGAGCTATCAATATCGACGGATGTATTTACTCCCGTACCCACATTGACGTTGACTGCAACTTGTAGTTTGATTTTCACGCCTGTTTCGCACTCCGAGTTGTAGTCTTCTTTGAGCGCCGCGCAAGAGTGTAGGAGCAGAGGCAGTATAATTGCCGCCACCGCCTTGCATATTGTCCTATCCGAAAAAATATTTCTTAGTATCATCAAATCGAGATTGTATCCATAATTATTTGCTCTATGCAGGCGTATCACCGCCTGCATAGATAGTGAACCCTCACATTTGTGGTGGGTGGCTAGAATTCGATATTGTTACTGCGAACTTGCCAAGGCAATACGTTCAATAATACTTCAATATAAAGATTGCTTTTTTCGTCTGGATCGTCTGGATCTTCACCGTCGCCTGGGTCACCCATAGATTTTATAGCAGTTACTTTCATTTGGTATGTATTGTTACGCACAATTGCAAACTCCATTGTACCCATTACCTCGGGATCATCATTATCTAAGTGACGAATAAAGTGTTTATAGTAACACTCCCCAGATTTGTAGTACTTCACACCAACAGTTGCAAAATCAGCGATTGTTGAAGCAGCGGTAAATGACCAAGGGCCAACCTTATTTAGTTCAGCAAGTGTACTATAGAATTTATTTCCATAGAACCAAAGGTCACCCGTTGTGTAAGTACCACCTTCTTCTACCTTTACAGGTTTAATTGATGCTTTGAAGATAATAGCAGTTGTAAAACCTCTAAGTTGCAAATCTTTACTATTCAAATCTTTGAGCCCCATTGTATTCTCGTTAACATAACCAATGCAGGCCTCACTAGTTCCATCAACACTAAAAGATGTATTGGTAACCATTGTTTTATATTCTGTGCTTGATGATACTGTATTCGGTAGTATGTTAATAGGGTTGTCGTACCACCAAGTACCGTCTGTTGGTAAAGGCTTAGCGTCTCCATATCCATTAGTTGCAAAATAACTTGCTACTTTGACATTAGTTTTTGGATCGTTTACAAAACGATTGATGTTACCGAAAGACGCATCACCATATGTATATACAGTCGACGGAACAGCAACAGAAACATGGCGAAATATATTAAATGGCTTATGCTGATTTACGACTTGATATTCCTTGATTTCAACAGTTGCAATTTTTGTTCCTGTACCGTCAGACTTATCTGTAACCTCATATTCGTTGATATCAGTTCCGGTTCCTTTGTTGGCAGCTGCCAATTCAAGGCGACCAACAACGCGTTCCATATCAATTCCTGAATTAAGATCACCACCAATCTTATTCTTCGGTTTAGCTGGGTTGGTGGTTGTATTGTTAGTTGCTAAGATAGTGATTTTTGCGTATGGAGAGGTCTTGCTTAGTGCATTATCAGTTTCGCCGTTTGCTAATCTGCTAACCATTATAAAACCTTTCTGAGTAGTTGAACCCTCAATTTCAGGAACAACATTTGACATGGGCGTATATTTAGCATCTTCAACCGTATAAACTGCATTTTCCAAGAAATGCTGTTCAGTCGTTGTAGTAGATAAAGTAACTCCTTTTGCCTTACCGTTGGCAACAACATAGATGTTATATGTCCCAAGGGCAATCCCGATAGGCACAGTACCAGTTGAATTATTTGTAATAGGATAAGTATCGTGAAAAACATATGTTCCTTGATACTCATTCGTGGCGTGAGGCTTGAAGAAGTAGACTGTAATGTTGTGAATAGCATTCTCATCATCCGTGCCTACGAGCGTCCCATCTCCATTGTCTACGTCAGCCTTAGTCGCTGCGCTCCTTGATACTTTTAGGTTAATGTACGACTGCTTTCCATCGCTGCCACCCTGATCATCCGGGTTGGTGCTTTGTTTGCACGAGAACATCACCGTGGCTGCAAGAGCCATCATCATTAATTTTTTCATTTTTTGTTTTTTGTTGGTTATAAAATTTTAGTTGTTATTAGTCTTCATTCGATACTCTGTCTATAAATTTATAGTTCCTATCACCCCGCGCCCCGAAGCATAGGGTACGAGTTACACTAATGTGTAGAGAATCAGCTATGAATAGACCCCGCGTCAGGCGCGGGGTGACAGGATCTGTAAAGTGTATCAATACGATGTCACAAAATTGTTTTAATGCTATAATCATCCGCACATAACCCACGCCGCCTCGTGCAGGGATTGGGCGTTTGTGTCACAATAATTCACTGCAAATCAAACCACCTCACAATACTATATGACCTTCCTCAGCGACTATCTATTTTGCCGACTTCTGCTCACTGATTTGTTGCATATTCTCGCGCTTTGCGGCAATCTCAGCCAAATTTTTGGTAGCCTCTGCCAACCCCATTGCCGCAGCCTTTTTAAGTTCCGTTTCTGCTGCCGAATATTCACCCTTGAGCATTGCCAATACGCCCAAAGTGTTGTAATAATCAGCCGTTGGGGGCGCAACCTTAATCTTGTCCAAATACCTCTGAGCATAGATTACGTCCCCGCGTGAAAGTGCCGCCGTAGCTGCGTTGAGATTGGCTGTGACGTCATTAGGGAAAATTCGCGCAGCTGTCTCGAATAGGTCAATAAAATCCTGCGACCCCTTTTCGTAGGTGCTTGCCACGGAGAACATCTCGTTGAGACTCAAATTCTGAGGACGACTCCTAAAGACCTCCTTAGCCTCCGCTACGTCAAATCCCTTCACCCTGAACTCTATCCTGCAACTCGCCTTACGCAAACCCGGATACCACTCCCGTAGCATAAAAGCGTAAGGGACTCCCCCCGTAAGTTTTTTCAGTAGACTCTTTCGTTGGTCGTCAGTTATTTTTGCATCGCCCAATATTGTCAAAATATCCTCTTTTCTATCAATATCGCTTTGCAAAACCAGCTCCATAAGTCCTGCCCAGTTTTCACCCCCAAAGTGCACTTTGTACATATCCTTAGGGAATTTGAAACGTGTAACAAGATAGTCCACCAAAGCATTCGCACGTCCCTCTGAGAGATATTTATTGTTGGCATATGATCCTTCGGGCGAGGCAAAACCATCTACCTTTATTGCCTTCACCTCTATCGATTTATCGTCATTGACATCAGCAATTAAATCCGTAATCTTCTTCAACTCACGCGGATTGTTCATATAGTCGGGACGAATATCTGTCTTATTGACCACAAAATCCAAAAACGCCTCGCCCTGAATTTCTCTATATTTCACCCGTTCCACAGCAGGTTGCACAAAAGACAAGTAGGGAGTAACCACATAAGGCTCTATAATAATTATTTTTTCCAGCGCAACCTCATTCACAAGCATCGTAACACCCATTCTACGCGCAGCATTTGCGCAACCACACAAATCCTCATACATATCCAACCTGGCAACCGCCATCCACGGTTCATACTTGATAGCTTTAGAATACTCCACGCTTTTGGAATCGGCGGCATTGAAGCCTTTAAGAACGGCATAGGGAGCCGTTTTTGAATATAGTTCTCTTTCGCTTTTGTTCATCAATGCCATCTCTCGCGTGTGTACATTATAGCTCTCTCGCCCCTTGACCATCACCGCAGGCAAATCAAGCCTATCGCTGGGTGCAACCAGAGAGGGTATAAGACTTATCGAATACCTCGAATCGACATTTACGCCCGATATATCAAAGTTGAGTTTCATATACAACGAATCTCCCCTCTGTTCCAAAACAAGGGGAGTTACGTGCATCTGACCTGAATACTCTTTCTGCTGAGCTGCCACTCCCATAGACAGAAACAGAAAAAATACGGACAACACATATAGCCTTTTCATATTCATAACCTATTTAATAATATAAATCAAAGAGATACCTGCTTTGGTAGGGCCGAAATAATTCTTTGTCTGCGAGCCTACTTTTTCGCCACATTTTTTACACGTATATTTGTCATAGTGCAAGCGAGCATAACCCACACCGACATTTGCCTCTAAACTCCACCGCTTACCTAAATAAAATTGGTAACCATAAGATATGCCAGCCCCATAACCATATCCCTGGTAGCGGTAATTTTTTGAACCTTTCTCGAACAAGAAGGGCAACTCATATCCCGCAATATTGAACTGTGTGCCAAGCGCGTGAATTCCGAAAAAGTGTCCTGCAAACTTCTGACAAAGCCAATAACGATACTCCACCTGTCCAAGTAAGTGCGCCAGTTTTTTATTGTCGTTCTCAACGCCACTGATATTCCAAGGATTGAAGCCCGCACCAAAATCCAATGTACTTCTCTTACCCAGACCCACCTCCATAGATAGATTGGGGGTATAAGTATAGCCCCCGTAAAGCAGATTAGTCTTTACGGTAACCTTTTGTGAGTACCCCGCAAGTGTTATTCCTGCAAAAAATATCGTTAGTATCGCTATCTTATTCATCTTTATATATTTTGTTGTTTCACCTGACAATAGCTCATTAAAAATTTGGTGGTATTGCATCATATCTGAACTCTCTCAGTTGTCATCGCGACTTTCGCCACAATGACATTCAGCAAGTTTGAAACACTACCCAAAATTTTTAGTTTCTATAACTCTGCACCTGCCGCGAGGTCTCATCATTGGTGAATATCACAGAGTTATTTCAGTGAGACCTCGAGAGCTGGGTGGCAATATGAGATATCGCACATAATATCTGCGTGTTAATTAACTACTTAACAAGCCATTGAGTTAAGCATTATCAAATAATTTCGATGCATCTTCAACGATGTTTATTGCCGAAAATTTATTTTTCGCATTATCAATCACCCCGTGAAACAGCGAATAAATGCCGCATCCATCACATTTCTTGGTGCCACATTTGAGGTCGGGGATTATCTCCTTGCAACACTCAAAGTGTGGTTCTCCCTCCATAATGACCATTAGCTGATGCAGCGAGAACTCCTTGGGGTCTTTGGCGAAAATAAACCCCGGAGTAGTTCCCCCAACACGACTACGAAGAATCCCTGCCCTTGTGAGTTGATGCAATGCAGGCATCAGAGCGCGCACATTCATATTGTAGTGCCCGGCAATCTCAGGGGCGGGTATGTACCTATTCTCATAATAGCCTTGCACCAAATACCGACAAGCCATAACCCCCAACCGTGTAGCTATACGTATCATAATTCTTAAATTCCTTCTTTGAAGGTAGTTACTTACATATTAGGGATTGAATTATTAAAGCATTTTCAGCTCCGAGTTGCATACTTTTTCAAAAATCTGATTCAGTAAAATACCTCAACCACCTCTATTCCATATTTAATTGTCCATAATCTTGTCGAAAAATAACCAACGGCTAATTTTTACCCACCCCACCCCATCAAGTCTTAAATTTTTTCCTGCTGGTTTTATTGTCCGAAAATGAATCATAGACCTCCATATATTCATCGGGCATACCAAAATTATCAATCAAAATCAAGTGCCCATTTTCAACTCTGTAATCGAGTATGTCATACTGCTCGGGAAATGAAACATAGCTAAATATTAATCTTCGCCCTTGCACGCTATATACAAACGGATCTTCATGCGGCTTCATAAAGCCCGAATTATCCCAATGCTTCCATACGCCTGTGCCGTCAGCATTAAATTCAATCGTCTCCACTTCGGTGTATTGTGCGAACTCTCCTCCGAATTTCGCTGACTTATGCCAACACCCTAGAATAGGTGTGACCGCTGAGGTAGTACGGACCTCGTTCAAGACAATATTCTCAGTCAAAGTGCAACTCATAATTGTTCCTCAGTAAATTAATTTACTATTTATTTCTACCTGCACGCGCAAATGCACCAATAACGTGTATCTGGTAATATCGACAACTACGACCACACAAAGGAGCGACATAGAATATTGCTTTGTTTCATACAAAGCAATAAATATATATATTACACATAAATAGCATATTAATGATAATAATGTTTCCTGAACATTAATATAAGAGATAATAATCTATTAAAATACAAGCTATCATATTTATATATAGATTATTAGATAAATTTATTCTGTATCATAATTCTGCAACATTAATAAAAATAGTATTATGAAAATCTCATAATCTCATTTTGGGCATACCAACAGGGATGAGTATCTGCCCATTGTGCGCCCTCAGACCGTCGCCGGCGGTGGGATGCAGAATGCAGCCCGCCGCGTGGGGCGGCGGCGGTCTGCCCGATTTTCGCAGAAAATCGGCTTAGCAACTAATACAGTAAATTACCGATATTAAACTAATTATAAAAATATACACAGATGAAAATATGCAATACGACAATTTGTGAAACGTGCGATTCACAAGATTATCAAAGCTTTAAGCTATTAGAATTTCCCTGTGGAAAGGTCTCTATACCTAAAAAAATTGCTGATAGTCTCATATTTGTCATATCAGGCCGATTGTCAGTGACGGCAGAGGGACAAGAGGAGTTTTTTTGCGGCACAGATGAGTCAATCCTCTTAATAAGAGATAAGAAGTATGACGTTAGAGCGTTGGAAGATGCAAAATTATTGGTGCTTTCGTTCGTCACTTCTTACCAAATTTGCGATAAAATGGGGTTTAAAGATGCCAAACACATTCTCGATTCTACTCAATACAAATTTCACTCGCTTGCCCTCAAAAAGCCGATGAAACTAATGCTGGAATCTATTTTATACTATCTCGAAGACAATATTACTTGCGGTTATTGGCAAAAAGCTAAGCTCCTTGAGTTCTTTGTTATCTATTGGAATTACTATACTTTAGAAGAAATATGCCATTTCTTTTATCCTATTATCAATAAGGAGATAGGGTTTCGTACAAAGGTGATGACGAATTGCGCCAAAGCTAAAACTGTGAAAGAACTGGCTAGCCTATGTGGATATAGTTTGACCTCATTCAACAAACTATTTTTGGAACATTTTCAAAACTCATCACCTTATAAATGGATGCTGCAACAAAATGCACCTCTTATCAAAGCTAGACTATTGGATAAAACAGTTCCGATAAAAACAATCGCTGCCGAATTTGGCTTCACCGACCAATCGCATTTGAACAGGTACTGCAAACGTTACTTTAGCGCAACCGCTCTTCAGGTGAGAAAAAGTAACAGTTGAAAGTCAGGTATTTGGCGGTTTCTCGGAGCAAATGTACTAAAAAAAAGTGTTAATATACTAAATTAATACATTTTCAATTCTGAATTAAGCAATTAATTAGATTACCTTTGTGTCGTGGTTTATGGCTAACACAGAGGTGTTGTTTATTGCTTTGTATGAAACAAAGCGAAAAAAAATAAACATATATTCCTTATTACAAATGTAATACAATTTTGGATTATAATAGCGAAACCTGAGAATTTGCTTCATCAAGCACTCCCTGTTCAAAGGATTTAAGATAGACATTCGTCACACTTTCGGTACTATGCCCCAATCCTTCACTAATAACGGCAACCGAAATTCCTTTCTCCTTGGCAACAGTTGCCCACGAATGGCGCGCCACATAGGTGGTGAGATTCTGACTCACACCAACCATTTCGGCTATCTTCTTTAGCGTGTTATTCTGCCAAACAAGAATATTACGATATTTTTTGTAGTTTTCTTGGGCACTTTTCTCACTGCTCAGAATAGGAAAGATATACTCCCGAAGTCCACTATATTTGTCGATAATCTGCTGAATTTGCGGAGTAATACCAACTTTTATTAGTGTTTTTGTCTTGCGCCTAAAATAGTGAAAAGAGTTGTTATCTATATCTTTTTTTCTCAGATTAAGCACATCCACAAGCGGCATTCCCCGAGAGTAGAAGCTAAACATAAACAAGTCCCGAGACAGTTCCATCTCCCTGCTGTCCGACATATCGAGTTCCATAATCCTGCGAACAACCTCAACGGGCAGGGCTCGCTTAATAGTTTTTACTCTCTTTACACAAATCTTATCAAAGGGAGATCCTCCTTGTGGCAAATCAAATATTCCGTCTTCTGCAGCTTTGTTGTATATCGTTCTAAGATTGTTGATATAGAACGCTATAGAGTTTTGTTTGAGTTTGCGCTTTTGAAGAAAAATATCGAACTCTTTGATAAGTTTTTGGTCGACATCTGTGAATTTGAGTTTATCTGATTTTAGATATTTTTCAAACACTCTCAATGTTGATTGATAGTTATTTGCTGTTCCAAATTTTTCGAGAGTTCGATTTTGCTCAATAACACACTCCAAAAAAGTGAAAAAATAAATATACCCTTTACGGCGATTGTATAATGAAGTAATGTTATCAACGGTAAAAGAAGTTGTTTTAGCGGCAATATATTCGATCATAGACTCTATTTCGCGCCTAATTTGACGCAGACTCTCATTCATTTTAGACAACTCCGTGCGTTTGAAATGTTGCCTTTCAGATGAAATAATCTGCTGCTTTTCGTCATCGAAAGAGTCATCAAACAAGTGTATATCGGTGTATATCAATCGTCTCTGACGGCGGTGAATTATCTGAAATACCAAAGGGTATTTGCCGCAATTGAGTATGCGGTCTCTATTTAATTTCAATTTCAGGCTTGTCCTCATTTGTAGTATATTTATAATTTACTGCAAAATTAATGGTTCTACAGGATTTCGTATGAGAATAGTTATCTTTGCCGTATGACAGCAACCGAAGTATTGAGGAAATTATTATTGCCTACGAGCAGTGATTAGTCTATAGGCAGTGTAGACATCGACGAGCAAAACTAGGAAGTTCGTATTGAACTTGTCTATAACAATCAAATGGTAATTACGGAATTGTAAATGCTATACTAACCGGCTCAAGTGATGCAAGGGCAGAGAAGTTAAACAGCTCTATCGAAGAGATAAAAAGAATAGGCAGAGGATACCATAAATTTGAAAACTTCAGAACCGCAATACTATTCTTAAATGCAAACCTCAAAACTTTGCCCACACGAAAACCAGTAGAACCCAAAAATTAATTACCCCCCCCTAAAGAACGACTCGGGGATTTAGAAATTGATACGATTATCGGCAAGAACCACAAAGGGGTAATTCTTACGCTAAATGATAGAGTAACAAGCAAAGTGTGGATTCGTGAGCTGTCGGGGAAAGAAGCCGCCATATCTATTTTTTAGGAGCTACAAACCTGTTATAGAGTAGTAACCCCACAATAGTGGCAAAGCCAATGCCCGCAAAAATGAGCCATAGGGTCGATGGGTCGCCCAGCTCATCCACAAAGCGCACATACAGCCACGCCCCCAGCACGCCGCCTATGCCGCTACCAATCACCCCGTAGAGGAACGAGTAGCCCATATATAGTGCCTTCTTCTCTTCGGGCGCAACCAGACCGACATATGCCAGAAATTTGGGGTGCGCCACCATTTCGCCGAGCGTGAAAATAATTATGCCTGCAAGGCACGTCCAAATATTGGTGGAAATCGAAAGTATAATAAAGCCTGCCGAGCCGAACAACATCCCCGAAATCATAGTGGGAAGCGGCTTGAATTTTTTAACAATTTCAGACACCAGAATCTGCAAAAGAATTATCGTGCCGGCGTTGATAACGGTAACGTGCTCGACATCAAACTTCCAAGACGGATTCTTGGTGAAAAATCCCAAGAAGCGATTCACTGCCCCATCCAGCGGCTCGGTATTGACAAAATCATTGACATACCAAAGCACCGTGTCGAACATCTGGAAATAGAGTATCCAAAAACAGGAGTATATGGCAATCATCACTATAAACCTCCAATCCTTCAACACCAGCACCGCATCCTTCATCACTGAACCCAACGAGCGACTTTGGGTGGCGCGCGGAAAATCCTTGTAGAACAAAAGGTTGATAACCAACAGTGAACAGCATCCGATAGCAGCCATATAGAATATATAGGTATATGAAATATCTTTGAGATATGGAATCAAAATGAGCGGAAAGAGGAATGCGCCGAGGTTGATAGACCAATAGAAGATGCCGAAGCCCAATGATGAGTTCTCTTCGCGAGTTGTACGGGCAATCGTACCCGAAATTAACGGCTTGAAGAATCCACCGCCGCAGACCATCAAAAGAAGCGAGGCGAAAACTCCGAAGTAGCTGTTGGACAGCCCCGTAAGCAGATAACCTGCCGTCATCACGGCGAAAGCCGCCGTGAGCAGCCGTTTATATCCGAACTTTTCGGCAAGAGCACCCGATACGATAGGTAATAGATACAATAGTGGAGTGATTGTGCTCTTGATGACCCCCACGCTCTCGCGCGAGAAGCCGAGTCCTCCGTCGCCCACACTCATCACCAAATAGACCGACAATACCGACATTACGCCGTAATAACATCCCCGCTCGATAAATTCCATAAATATCACCACCCAATATTTGGCGGGAAAAGAGCCTATTCCGTGTTTCATATGTGTAGGGGAGTTCTGAGAATTCATAGAAATAGTTAGTAAATTAACATCAGGAAAACCATACGGCAGAGCATCAAAAATAAATTATTACAAATATATGAAAATTTTGTAGCATCTGTTATTTTTCTCTTAAATTATTCCTCTTCGGTTTGCGAGTCTGTCTGTGATTTGCTTGCCGGCTATTCAGAATATAAGCAATCTCTCATACCCGTGCGTAAGCCCCTATAGTAAAATTGCGAGTGATTGTGAAAAAAAATCACAATTTTCGTGGATAATCGTTATTTTTTTACAATTATTTGCTATCTTTGATATGGAATTAAAATCAATCCTCAAATTTTATCATTTACCAAATGAAAGTAAAAGAGCTAATGGCATCGCTTGCGGCGAAACACCCGGGCGAAAATGAGTACCTCCAAGCAGTAGAAGAGGTAATGACCTCAATCGAGGAAATCTACAATCAGCACCCCGAATTTGAGGCTGCAAAAATCGCAGAACGTATCGTTGAGCCCGACCGTATCTTCACCTTTCGCGTGGCGTGGGTAGACGACAAAGGTCAAGTACAGGTAAATCTTGGCTACCGCGTACAATACAACAACGCGATTGGACCCTACAAGGGAGGTCTTCGCTTCCACCCTTCGGTGAATCTCTCTATCTTGAAATTCTTGGGCTTCGAGCAGATGTTCAAAAACGCTCTCACTACTCTTCCTATGGGTGGCGGTAAAGGGGGTTCGGATTTCGCGCCTAAGGGCAAATCCGATGCCGAGGTTATGCGTTTCTGTCAGGCTTTTATGACCGAGCTTTGGCGTTACATCGGACCCGAAACTGACGTTCCTGCGGGTGACATCGGGGTGGGTGGTCGCGAAGTAGGCTACCTTTACGGTATGTATCGCAAGTTGGCGCGCGAAAATACGGGCGTTATTACGGGCAAGGGTATGACCTATGGTGGTTCTTTGATTCGTCCCGAGGCGACAGGTTTCGGCGGTATCTACTTCTTGAATCAAATGTTGGAACAACTTGGTAGCGATATCAAGGGCAAAACTATTGCTGTATCCGGATTTGGTAATGTTGCTTGGGGTGCGGCTAAAAAGGCTACCGAGCTTGGTGGTAAGGTTGTTACCATCTCGGGTCCTGACGGATATATCCACGACCCTAATGGTTTGACACCGGAGAAAATCGAGTATATGCTCGAACTTCGCGCAACCAACAACGATATTGTATCTCCCTACGAGGCTGAGTTTCCGGGTTCGAAGTTCTACCCGAACCAAAAACCGTGGTGCGTACCGGTGGACATAGCTCTACCTTGCGCTACACAGAACGAGTTGAACGGCGATGATGCTGAAATGTTGGTGAAAAACGGCGTTCGGGTGGTCGCAGAAATATCGAATATGGGTTGTACTCCCGATGCTATCGAGACCTTCTTGCACGCGAAGGTACTTTACGGACCGGGCAAGGCTGTCAATGCGGGCGGTGTTGCGACCTCAGGTTTGGAGATGACACAGAACTCTATGAAACTCAACTGGACAGCCGAGGAGGTGGATGCAAAACTTCACCAAATTATGAGTTCTATCCACAACGCTTGCGTTGAATACGGCACTGAGGCTGACGGCTATATCAACTATATGAAGGGTGCAAACATTGCAGGCTTTATGAAAGTTGCCAAGTCGATGGTTGAGCAAGGTGTGGTGTAGATTGGTACGAATAAAACCTAGTGAGGTTGCTCTCTCGGGCAACGTTACTTAGGAGTATTAACTTGGCTTTGAGTAATGATGATAATTACTCAAAGCCAAGTTAATGTATTTATAAACAACCCCTTATATTGCCGCGCCCTTTTTTACTGCCATCAAGATAGAGAACGCACGGTGAATATCCGAGTCGTTGATGACCACCGTAAACTCGTTTGTGGTGCTTATCAATTCTGTAATATTAATGTTGTCCCAAGCCAACTCCTTGAAAATATAGTAGTAAACCCCCGGGTAGAGGCTATTTTCGGCAGGTAGTTTTATTGTAATCGATGAGAGGTTGTTACTCTTTGAAATCAAGGTCTCATCCTTGAAGATATCCTGCACCAAGGGGACAATTGAGTTGCTGACAATCAACGTGGTTTCGCCGACTCCTTGCGAAAATGTACAGAAGACATCCTTTTGAGAATCGATTCTTTCCAGCAGTTGGGACTGACAATTAAATAGTGTTTTGGAATTGACGTAGGCAAGGTCAGCAAGATTGCTGCGAACAACAATATCGCCGATGTTTTCAATTATTTTCTGAAACTTTATTTGAGACAGAAGTTCGAGCCGCGGCACTAATCTATTTAGAGCCATAATTATAGCTCCATCATTGACTTCTCTGCCCGCATATTTTTCAACCTCGGGGCGAATCTTACGTGCAAGAGAACTCAAATTTATGAGTCCGTCGATGAGAGCACTCTCCAAGAAAGGCTTTTTCTTGATAGTCTCCTCTACTATTGTCGGAATACTTGTCATTATTTTTAGATGAAAAGTGGTGAGCAAAAAGGTTGTATGTTAAGAAAATCACATATCTTATATCAAAAATCACGAAAAATAGTAGTACTTTTGCTGCGACAAAATTAATGAAAAATTTTTACATAATAGTTGTTTTTTTAACAAATTATGAAAAAAACTCTAAAATTCGGAGGTACATCCGTAGGTTCAGCCGAAAATATGCGCAAGGTGGCTGCAATTATCCGTTCCGAGAGAGCTCAACTCACTGTCCTTTCGGCGATGAGTGGCACGACGGACGCTTTGGTGAAGATAACACAGACCTCTGGTTTTGCCGAAAAACAGACGATTATAGATTTGCTTGGTGAAAAATACTCCAGCTGCATTGGCGAGCTGCTTAGCGACAAAACAGATGCCATTGCGCGTATGGAAGCAACACTCGATTTTATTGCGAGCCCGAGCAGCTGCGATGAAGGCAGTGCCAAAGCAGTTTTAGCACAGGGCGAACTACTTACCACATATATATTTACGAAATATATCGAGGAACAGGGTTGTAAGGCTGTTTTGCTCAACGCACCCGATTTTATGCACACCGATGCCGATGGCAAGGTCGATACGACGTTGCTCAAAAATGGTCTTGCCAACCTTGACAAGGATACCTTCTACATAACTCAGGGCTTTATCTGCACGAACGCGGGCGGCGAGTTGGACAACCTCGGGCGAGGCGGTTCGGACTACTCGGCGGCACTGATGGGTGTGGCTATCGGCTCGGCAGAGGTGCAGATATGGACGGACATTGACGGTATGCACAACAATGACCCTCGCTTTGTCGAAAAGACCTATCCGATTCGACGAATGAGCTTTGACGAGGCGGCAGAGTTGGCATACTTTGGTGCAAAGATTCTCCACCCCGCAACGATCCTCCCTTGTAAAGAGGCGGGAGTGAATGTGCGACTCAAAAACACGATGGATGCAGCTGCCGAGGGTACGTTGATAGCGGCGGCGGATGACAGTGCAGCCAGTTTCCACGCCGTGGCGGCTAAGGACAACATTACCGTTATTCGCATCACTTCGGCGAGAATGTTGATGGCGTACGGATTCCTCAGAAAGGTATTCGAGATATTTGAGAAGTGGCGAACGCCCATTGATATGATTACCACGTCGGAGGTGGCGGTATCCCTCACCATAGACAGCACCTGCCACCTGCAAGAGATTGTTGCCGAGCTTTCGCCGCTGGGACATATCGAGGTAGAGTCGGGCAATACGATTGTCTGCGTTGTCGGACGAATCAACTACGAGGCATCGGGGCTGGCGGCACAAATTTTCAAATCGGTGAGTAGCGTGGCTATAAAAATGATATCCTATGGGGCATCGCATCGTTCACTCTCGCTGCTAATAAACACCACCGATAAAAAACGGACGTTGCAGAGCTTGAATGACTTCTTGTTTTAGGATGTGAAAAACGTATACTAAAAGATTTTTTTGTTCCACGATTATGACTCCATACTATAATTACGATATATCCCTGCTGCGCCGCACGCTGGATGCCTGTTTGAATGAGGCTTACAGATATGGTTATCAGGTTCATTACGCGCTCAAAGCCAATGTTGAGCCGGTAATTTTGCACGAGATTTCCTCGCGTGGCTTCGGAGCTGACTGCGTGAGCGGCTGGGAGGTGCAGGCGGCTGTGGAGAACGGATTTGCGCCCGCGAAAGTGGTCTTTGCGGGGGTGGGTAAGAGCGACGATGAGATAAACTATGCCTTGGAACAAGATATTTTTGCCTTCAACTGCGAATCTCTCCAAGAGTTGGAAGTTATCAACGAGTTGGCGCGGTTGAAGGACAAAGTAGCTACTATCGCCCTGAGAATCAATCCCGATGTCAATCCCGACACCCATCGCTACATCGCCACGGGGCAGAAGGAGAGCAAATTCGGCATCTCGTATACAGAGGTAAATGAGGCATTGGATAAATTGCAGGCACTCAGCAACCTTAGAGTGGCCGGTATCCATTTCCACATTGGGTCGCAGATTTTGGATATGAGTTCGTTTGCCGAGTTGGCGCATCGCGCGGGAGAGATTAGCGACTGGTTTTTTGAGAGAGGCGTTGCTATTGAGCATCTGAATATGGGTGGCGGTTTGGGGGTCGATTACCTGGAGCCGGAGAAAAATCCGATTCCCGATTTTGCAGCCTATTTCAAAGTTTTTGATGATAATCTGCGCCTGAGACCCTCGCAAAAAGTTCACTTCGAATTGGGACGGTCGTTGGTGGCACAGTGTTGCGAGTTGCGAACAAAGGTGCTTATAACCAAGCGCACGGGTGGCGGAGCTAATTTTATCATCGTGGATGCCGGTATGACCGAGTTGATACGTCCGGCGCTCTATCAGGCTCATCATAAGATTGTCAATCTCTCGGCTGAGGGTGAGTGTCGCCCTGCGGAGCGCTACTATATCGGGGGACCTATCTGTGAGTCGAGCGATATTTTTGCCCGCGACATTGAGTTTCCCCACACCGAGCGGGGTGATATATTGGCTATTAAGTCCGTAGGTGCTTATGGCAGTACTATGGCATCAAACTACAATATGCGTCCGCTTGCAAAAGCGGTTTTTTAAAAACAAACAAAGATGAAGAAAATTATTGCAGCGTCACTACTGTCTATGTTTCTGTTGGTAGGATGCAAGAAAAATGAGAACATTCCCGTTGAGCGTATCGAAGTATCGCCCACATCAATCACTGTTAGTGGTCAGGGAGAGAAACTCACCGCCACCATCTTCCCCTCAAATGCCACCGACAAGAGTGTGCATTGGAAGAGTAGCAATACAGGTGTAGTGATTGTAACTCAGGATGGCACGCTTGGAATGGTGGCGCCGGGTACGGCTACTGTAACCGCCACTACGGTTGATGGTAACCACTCGGCATCGTGCAGCGTGACTGTAAAGTAGATGGCGCAATTCACAATCAGAGAGGAGCTTGCATCGGATTTTGATGAGGTGTACTCTCTGATTCAGAAGACTTTCCTCCCGGCAAAGGTTGCGGATGGTTGCGAGCAGGATTTTACGAAAACTTATCAAAATTATTGTTGTACAATAAAAAACTCCAACCAGCGTATTAGGGCGATAGTTGGAGTTTTTTTTTATTGGACAACAACAGGAGGAAATGTGACTTTAGCGTAAAATAAATTTGGTTAATAAAAAAAAAGTATCTATCTTTGCACTCGCAAAAGGAGAATTTTGCACGGGGTGTAGCGCAGTCCGGTTAGCGCACCTGCTTTGGGAGCAGGGGGTCCTAGGTTCGAATCCTAGTACCCCGACAGTAGAGAGGCGATGATTTTCAAGTATTAGAAAATCATCGCCTCTCTGTTTGCAAACCATTTTCACCAACAAGAATTTCGGCTTGAGCCGGAATTCATAGCCCCCCCTTATCGCTACTGTTGAAAATACCAAATATTGTTAGGCGTGTTCGCGCTGTCCATAACCTGCTTCAACTCCTCGACTTTCCACGCAAATTCACCGGCAACATTACGCAGCTCTTTAGGGTCAGAGCCCAGGTTGTATAGCTCGTAACGCGTTTGAGATTTATCGAAAACATTGAGGCGAATCAACTTCCAATTATCTTTCAGCACTGCTTGTTTGCCACCCTGCTCGTGGAACTCCCAATAGAGGTAGTTGTGAAGATGCTGCTCGCCCCTGCCGGCGAGAGTGGGCAGGTAGGAGATTCCGTCTGTATTGTCAGGCAGAGGTTGATTTGTCAGCTCACATACGGTGGGCATAAAATCCCAGAAAGCCGAGACGTGATAGCTCACCGCGCCGGGGCGAATCAGCGCCGGACACGATGCTATAAAAGGGGTACGGATACCACCCTCGTAGAGGTCGCGCTTTGTGCCGCGGTAACCGCTGTTGCTCCAGAAATAGTAGGGGTCGTGCCCACCCTCCATATGAGTTCCATTATCAGAAGTAAAGATTATCAGCGTATTATCGGCAATGCCTTTCTCTTTCAATAGCTTTGCCACCCGTCCCACGGTATTGTCGATTCGGGTAACCATAGCGGCAAATGTTGCGCGCGGCTTGGGCTGAGCAGCATAGCCGCCCTTGTGTGGTTTTTCAAGAAAACGTCCGTCGTCAAAGGGCTTCATCTCCTGCTCGGGCACAAGTATATCGGCGTGGGGCAAGGTAGTTGCCAAATATAGAAAGAACGGTTTTTCCGAATTTTTTTCTATAAACTCTAACGATTTTTGGACAATAAGTTCATCACCATACACCTGACCGCCAAGCTCTATCCTCTTATCATTCTCCCACAGGTGGCTCGGGTAGGCGCGGTGCGCATCTATGTGGGTCTCAAAGCCGAAAAAGTAGTCGAACCCCTTGCGATGCGGGTTGCCGCTGTCGTTTGGGGCAACGCGTCCGAGCCCCCATTTACCGGTGATACCGGTAGTATAGCCGGCCTGCTTGAAAATTTGAGCAACCGTCACCTCCTCCGCTCCCAACGAACGGTCGTAGGTGGTGCCCGGCTGTGGGTCTACAAAGTTACCGCGAATGTTGCTGTGTCCTGTGTGTTTACCCGTAAGCATAACGCAACGCGAAGGAGCAGAGACCGTTGAACCCGAATAGTGCTGCATAAACTGTATGCCGCTGCGCGCCAACGAGTCTATATTTGGGGTCTTGATAGTTCGCTGTCCATATACCCCCACATCGCCGATGCCCAGGTCGTCGGTCAGGATAAAGATCACATTAATAGGCTTCTGCTGAGCAGTTGCCGAAAGTGCGGCAAGAGATGCCAACGCCGTAAGTGCGATTTGTCGTTTCATAGTCCTGTGGTATCTTCAATTTACAAACTGTTTATTACCTCACGCGCCTTTTCCAAAGTAGCACGGGAGTCTATGCCCTTTTCAAGGTTCTCCATACGGAATGTTCATTGCAAAAAAAGTGCTCTCCCCGCAAAGGAAGAGCACCCAATGTTTCACTCTATACTGTGTCGCCGAAACCGTTATAAATCTTGTAATCAACCATTCCCATCGAAGCGTTGGGTACAAGTTTCAAATTTACGCCATATTTGAGCATCCATCTCATCCGTTTGCTAACAAACCCTTTACGAAGATATGCAGCCAAATAGGGGTGAAGGTGTAACTTGAGAAAACGGTGGTGCTTTTCGCGTGTGAGGTATGCTATCTGACTCTCAATCTGCGAATCCAACAACAGCGAAGGCTGAATCGTCCCGGTGCCGCGGCAAGTGGGACAGCTCTCCATAGTCTCTATCTCGGTGGCGGGACGTACCCGCTGACGAGTTATCTGCATCAATCCGAACTTGGTGAGTGGCAGTATATTATGCTTTGCACGGTCGGCTTGCATAGCCTCTTTCATCGCGTTGTATACCAGTGTGCGGTTGGCGGCAACGTTCAGGTCGATAAAATCAATCACTACTATCCCGCCCATATCCTTCAAACGAAGTTGGCGGGCAATTTCAGGGACGGCATTTAGATTACACTCCAGAGCGTTGGTCTCCTGATTCTCGTCGCTCTTTGCTCTCTTGCCGCTGTTTACGTCAATGACGTGCAGTGCTTCTGTGTGTTCGACGATAAGGTAAGCTCCACGCTTGAAGACTACCGTCTTGCCGAAATACTGTTTAATCTGTTTGGTTACGTCAAATTGGTCGAAAATAGGGATATTTCCCTTGTAAAACTTAACGATTTTCTCGCTCTCGGGCTCAACCTGCCCGATATAACTCTTCACCTGGTGATAGATACCCTCCTCATCACAATGGATATGGGTAAAGGAGTCGTTTAGCAAATCGCGAAGAATTGTCGTCGCGCGGCTCGCCTCGCTCAACAGCAACGCCGGAGCCGTTGCCGTAAGCATCGTGAACATCAACGTGTTCCATTTGCCCAACATAACCTTTACATCGGTCTCTATCTCCTCATCACTCTTACCCTCAGCTGCCGTTCGCACTATTGCTCCGAAATTTTTGGGCAACAGCGCCTCCAAAATCCGCTTGAGTCTCTTGCGCTCTTCACTAGAGCGTATTTTCTGAGAAATGCTGATTTTGTTCGACAACGGCACAAGAACTATGTGTCTTCCGGCTAAGGATATATCACTGGTTAGGCGGGGACCTTTTGTGGAGATGGGCTCTTTTGCTATCTGAACCATAACCAAATCGCCCGTCGCAAGTGCCTGAGTGATTTTTCCGTCCTTACGAAAATCGTTGTGCAGTTTGAAGCTGCTTATATCCGTTTCGCGGTGTTTGAGCGCGCATTGCTTCACCATACTTTGCAGGGTGGAGAACTGCTGCCCGAGGTCAAGGTAGTGGAGAAAAGCATCCTTTTCGCTACCCACATCGACAAAGGCTGCATTGAGCCCTGCCATAATCTTTTTGACGCGTCCCAAATAGATGTTACCCACGCTGAAGCCGGCTTGGGTCTTTTCGCGGTTGAACTCAACCAACGAACCCTCCTCCAACAGAGCAATCTCTATTTCGCTCTGGGTGGCGTGAATTACTAACTCTTTTGAAACCATATTTTTTTTTGAACGTGAACCCTCTGAACCTCTGAATCGGAGCTCTCCCTCCCTTCTCACCACTCGCCACTAACCCCCTTCCTTCCATCACAGCAGATTCACTTAAAACAAATACTATTAAACCTAAGAGAGCTCCTCCCTTAGGTTTAATAAATTTTTTACTAGCAAAATGCATTGCACAACTAGGCGACAGACGCTTGGAAGCATCCAACTCCTAAATTCGCTAAAAAAAGCCTATTTTTTCTTTTTATGACGATTCTTTCTTAGGCGTTTTTTACGCTTGTGCGTGGCCATTTTATGCCTCTTTCTTTTTTTTCCGCTTGGCATTGCTTAATTTTTTTCGATTAGTGATTACTTTTTGATTGACTTCTCCTTAACAACGCCCGAAAACGACTTAGATGGTTTGAAAGCCGGAATGTTGTGTTGTGGAATTGTCAGAGTGGTGTTCTTACTGATGTTGCGTGCAACTTTTTGTGCGCGTGTTTTGATAATAAAGCTACCGAAACCACGGAGATAAACGTTGTTTCCTTCTACCATTGTAGCCTTGATGTTCTCCATAAAAGCCTCTACCACAAGTTGTACTTGTGCCTTTTCCAAACCTGTGCCTTTCGCGATGTCGGCAACGATGTCTGCTTTTGTCATAGCTGAAAAATTTATAAATTAAAAACTGTTAATTGTTTTTTTTGCATTGCAAATATACGATTAAATTATTATATATCAATAAAAAAATAAAATTTTTAGCATTTTCTCAAAGAATTGACCATTTCTTGAATCTTTTTACCCGTTCTCGGGTCTTTTTTGTAAGGAAAAAGCTCACTTAGGGGCTCTAAAACAAAAAGACGCTTATCGATTTGGGGATGGGGAATTGTCAGCTCGGGGCTGTTAAGTATCATATCACCATAATATAGTATATCAATATCAATGGTTCTATCCGAAAATCTTACGCCTGCTTTACGAACTCTACCAAGCACATCTTCTATTTCGTGAATTTTTTTCAAAACTAGTTCCGCCTCTACATCGCACAAGCCAACGACCACCTGATTTAGATACCCGTTGTCACTCTGATAACCGAATGCCTCGCTCTTGTAAACGCTAGAAGATGCCAGAATGTTGCATAAACTACACGAAATCATCTCCCTTGCACTAGAAAGATACTCCTCTCTTGCGCCGAGGTTGCTTCCCAAAAGTAAAATCAACTCCTTCATATTCTCAATACTCTGTTGTGTAACAATACGTTATAAAGATTATTAACTCACATATAGCCAGCCAAGCAAATCCTACAGTCACCCCATACATGGGCGTAAGAGATGGCTAGAAACTAAAGAAATAGGACGAACCATTGCTACGACAAGTTGCTAAAAATGTCCGCAAAGATAGTGCATTTGTTTGTAATTTTACAATGACTTATTGCCCTTCCCATATTATTCCGATGAGATAGGTAACCTCAAGTTAATAATTTATCCATTTGAACGTACAAACATTCATTTGCATTGCATAATATTTCAAATAAGTATGGAAACTCTCTTTATTTTTATTAACTTTACGTGCTAATTCAAATTATTTGTAATTCTTTTAACGAAATATTGCATAAGGAAAGCGAAATATATGAAAATTACATTTGCTATCATTCTCGCTATCACCTCCTTCGCAGCCGGGGCGCAAGTCGTATGGCACAATCCCAAGGAGGAGGGCGCGAGGCTTCATAATCAAACTCTCACAGAAGAAGCACGCTCCAATTACTACCACCGCCTACCCGACAGAGTGGAAAAAGAGGTGCGCACACCGGTATGGAATCTATCGAAAAATGGAGCCGGATTATCTCTGAAGTTCTACACCAACTCACCTCAAATACGTGTGCGCTACACAGTTGGAGAAGGGCACGGCTTTCCTCATATGCCATCTACGGGCAAAAGCGGAGTAGACCTATACGGCTACGACGAGAATGGTGACGAAAAATGGTATGCAGCGAGGTATAACTTTGCTGATACAATAAATTACAATTATTCGATACCTTACCCACATCCGATGCACGAACTCGGCTACGAGTTCGAACTATATTTACCTCCCTACAACACTGTTAAATGGCTTGAAATTGGGGTTGATTCCTCTGCATATTTCAAGTTTATCGAGCCCTCTTTGGAAAAACCAATTATCGCCTACGGCACTTCCATAACGCAGGGGGCGTGTGCGTCACGTCCGGGGCTGATTTGGACTTCGATACTCAAACGGAGGATGGATGCACCGCTGGTAAATCTTGGATTCTCAGGCAATGGGCGGTTGGAAAAATCACTTGTCGATATAATTTGTGCCACTCCCTCCAAGGCTGTTATTATAGACTGTATGCCCAATATGGCGGCAATGTTAGATGTTATTGCTCAACGACTCGACAGCACAGTTCGCGCCATTCGTGCTGCTCAACCCGATGTGCCGATTCTGATTGCCGACCACCTTGGAATGCCTGCTACTGCCAAGTGGGACGGACTGCAAAAAGGGGTGGAGGAGACAATGAAAATCCAGCGTGCAACTTACGAAAAACTTGTTGCAGAGGGTTTTACAAAGCTATACTTTCTGAGTTACGACGAGTTGGCGATGCCGATGGATGGTACGGTTGAGGGTGTGCACCCCAACGATATCGGAATGATGGCGTATGCGAATGCTTATGAAAAAATGTTACGGAAAATGTTGTATGAGCCGCAGGGGGAGGTGTCATCGCAGATCCCTAGGAGACAACGCCGTGAACCTCACGTATATGAATGGCGCGAGAGGCACGAGGAAAATATGAGGCAAGCACGCGAGCAGCAGCCGGATTTAGTGCTGATTGGCAACTCCATTACCCACTATTGGGGCGGCTCAAATAGAGCTTTCGGCAGCGATACTTGGGAGGAAAAAATTGCGCCGCTAAATGTTGTAAACCTCGGAATGGGCTGGGACAGAACAGAAAACGTATTGTGGCGCATATACCACGGCGCATTGGAGGGCTTCAGTGCGAAGCGCATAATTGTTACCCTTGGTGTGAATAATATTCTTGCAGGTCGCGGCAGTGAGGTTGTCCCCGGTATGGAGATGATTATTGATGCCATTCGCCTACGCCAACCGGATGCCGAATTGGTAATAAACGCAATATACCCCGCCCGCAATCGCGAGCAGGAGATAGCCGCCGTGAATATAGAACTAGAGAAGTTGTGCCGTGCCAAGAAAGTGACTTACAAAAACTTCGGCATAAAATTCTTAGGAAAAGACGGAAAAATCAACGAAAAATACTTCTCGGACGGATTACATCCCAATGCAGAAGGTTATCGGCTGATTGCGGACGAATTTATTGTTAATTCGGCTTTGAACAATTAGGATAATTTTGAATAAATTACCCTAATTATTCAAAGCCGAGTTATTAAATAGCAGCGGTTTTGACGGCGGGCGAAAGAGTAGCTTCCAAATAGTCTGCCAAATCACCCAAGGTCTTCATCTTGAAGAGCTTCTTCTCGGGTATCTCAATATTATAGGCATCCTCAATCTCAACGATAGATTCGACTAACTTCATCGAATCCAATGCCAAATCTTTAATAAAATCGGTGTGGCGACTCAAAGTCGCAGGGTCGATTTTGTAGGCTTTTGCTACGAAGGTTATTACTTTTTCTAACATATTTTGATGGTTACGTATTGAGGGAGAATCCTCCGTCAATACTTATTAATAACGTTTTATCTTCTTGGTTGTTGTCTTGGCAAACTCTTTTTCGCGGAAAACAATGTTGGTTATTCGTTTATAATATGGCAGCTTTTCGTTGAGAAGAGCTATTGCCGCCTCAATATCCTTATGAGGTTCCGGCACTTCGGTGTCGGGAAAAATTTCGGCATACAGTGAAAGTTCCTCGCCGGCGATTGCACCCTCACGCGCTCCGACGACAACCTCCTTCACGGCTGGAATTTGCTCAATGATCAACTCCAACTCCTCGGGGTAGATGTTTTTGCCGTTCTTCAACACTATCAGGTTCTTAACCCTTCCCGTGATATAGAGCATTCCTTTTTTTATAGTGCCTATATCGCCCGTGCGAAACCAGCCGCCATTGAAAGCCTCCTTGGTAGCCTGCGGGTTTTTGTAGTAACCTTGCATCACGCTTGATCCGCGAACCTCAATCTCGCCGCTCTCAGCCAGCCGTATCTCAACACCGGGAATCGGCACGCCGCAAGAATCGAAAAAACAGACCTTGTCGGTAATATTGCCGGTGACCAAAGGTGAGCACTCTGTAATACCGTAACCTATATTTACTACAAAACCAAGGTCGTGTAACATTCGTGCCGTATCCTTATTGAGCAACGCGCCGCCTATAAAAAGCCCGCGTAGCTGCCCGCCAAATGCCCAGTGGATGTCCTTGAACAGCTTTCGACGTATGTCTATGCCGATGCTCTTCAAAGCACGGCTTAGTTTGAGCCCCTTGCGGAGTTTGTCGGCTTTACCTTGAGCCTGAGCGTTTTTCCAAATATTCGATAGCAGAGCCTCGGCAACCAACGGTACTATCAAAATATCCGTAGGCGAGAAGGTCTGCATATTTTGAGCAAGATATTTTACCGAATTATTGATAGCAACGGTTCTTCCCTGATAGATGCTAAAGAGTATGTCGAGCGTAAATTCGTAGGTGTGGTGCATCGGCAGGATGGACAAAGTCTTGCTACCGAGGGTAATAAATTTATCTGCCGAAATAACATTTGCGAGTAGATTTTCGCGCGAAAGCATCACCCCCTTGCTCACACCCGTAGTGCCCGAGGTGAATACGACCGAGGCAATCGCCTGAGCACTGTTCTCGCCCTGTCCGTAATTTTTGTCTGCAATCCTGAGCTTCGCACCAGCCTCAATGAGTTGATTTAGCGTTGTATATCCATTGTAGGTCGGCGTGTTAATTGCAAAAATCTCCTTGACGATACTTTTGTTCTTGATGTGATCTGCCACCTCCGAGTAGTCGTTGGAGCAAAAGAGTGCACCGGCATCGCTCATACGCACGATATTCTCAATCTCCTGCTCTGTGAGTTCCTTATCAATAGGCACAATAGTCCCACCCGAAACCACCGTCGCCATATACGCTACCACCCAGTCATAGCTATTTTCGCCCAAGAGCGCAACCTTACCTAAGTTATAAGAGGTAAGCGCGGCAGCTAAGTTGCAAACATCTTCATAAAACTCGGCAAATGTATGTTCCACAACTCCGCTCCTTGCCGGAATCTGGTAGGCGGGTAGGTTGCCGAAGAGGTCGCGAGCGCGAGTGATGAGGGTTAGGAAGGTTTTCATTAAGTAAAAAATAGAAATCAAGAACTCTACTTAAGTAGGGAAAAATATCTCAATAATCCCTTTTCACTACATTAAATACTGATAATTTCTTGTGCGGAAGTTTCGCTAAAATCGTCTATTATTGCATCGTAATCTTTGTGTTGAGCCTTTGGGAAGGAGGTTGCCACGGCTACCACCTTCATACCGGCACGGCGAGCAGCCTCGACGCCTGCGAAAGAGTCCTCGAAAACAAGGCACTCCTCAGGCTTCAAATTCATCAACTCGGCTGCCAACAAAAATATCGAGGGGTCGGGCTTAGCCTTTGCCACCATATCGCCGTCGGAAATGGCATCAAAGTAGGGGCGAATACCGCATTCATCCAACACAAAATCAACATTTTTGCGCATCGCCGAACTGCCCACTGCTATTTTTATACCTTTCGCTCTCAAATCCTGCAACAAAGAGATAAGTCCCGCAAGCGGCTTGATTGTGGGACTATACAAATCTCTATAGAGCTGTTCCTTCTCCTCGGCGTACTCCAAAACCTGTTCATCGGTAATATCGAGCCCCATTACAGAACGAAAAATATCTGAATTACCCATCCCGAAAAAGCTGTTCACCTTCTCGGGCGGAAAGTCTATACCCTTGCTCGTACACCACCGGCAAAAGGTTTCGATGTGCATATGCGAATTATCGACCAGCACACCATCCATATCGAAAATAACACCCTTAACCATATTTTATAGTTCAAAGTTTAGTAGTATAGATTATACGGTTTGAAGCGCCTCTCTAAACCTCAAACTCTAAAATTTGTATCCTATTGTGAAGGTCAGGTATCTGTTGTATATTTGGGCATCCGCCAGTTCCAATATCTTCGATTCGCGGCAGGCGCTCGTAAGTCCGTACGTATAGCGAAGTTCAAAGTTCAAGCCATTTCTAAACTGATAATTAAGCGCAGCAGGTAACGCAAAATCCATAGCACGGTAACGATTGATAATGTTGTAACTCTCATTACCCGTAGCTCCTTTGACCTTGTCGGTTGCCGCTGCAAAAACAGCAAGTTGAACACCCGCCTTAAATGTCAGTTCATCCGTAATATATATCTTACCCATAACCGGCAGCATAATATAAGACACAATCTCTTTTACATTTATGTCGCCCTTGAGCTCAGCAGTACCGCCAACGGCGGAGTACAGAATCTCGCCCGAAACTCCGGCTATGCTACCAAAACGCCAATCCGTTGTTACACCGGCAACCCAACCCACATTGTTGCCATACGGCAGCCTGTTACCCAAGTTATCGGCAAATGTCGAAAGGTTTGCCCCCGCCTTGATGCCCCATCCCTGAAAATATTTTTGCGCCGATGCGCCCGCGCACCCCGCAACAATCAAAATGGTTAGTAGAATTTTTTTCATATCGCACTATATAATTTTAGTGCAAAATTAATCTTTTTTGCCGAACGCGCAATTTTTTCTTAACTTTGGAACTTAAATAAAACAATCGTAATCCACTAAAAATGCTTACACTAAGACAGATACGTACAGACAAGGAGCAAACACTCCTAAGATTGGCAAAAAAAGGTGTCGATGCTGCACCTGTGATTGAGAAGATAGAGGCTGCGGACGATGCCCGCAAAACACTCCAGCAGGAGTTGGACAAGAACTTGGCAGAGCAAAATGCTATTGCTAAACAGATTGGTCTGCTCTTCAAAGAGGGAAAGACAGAGCAGGCGAATGCTCTGAAAGCGCGCACAGTCGAGCTTAAAGAGGAGTCTAAACTGAAAGAAGAGGCTATGAATGAGGCGATTGAACAGATTGATGCGCTGATTGTAACACTGCCCAATGTTGCGGCAGAGATTGTGCCTGCGGGGCGCTCCGCTCAGGACAATCTTTGCGTGAGGCAGGGGGGCGAGATTCCAGCCCTATACCAAGGTGCTGTGCCGCATTGGGATTTATGCGCGCGGTACGATATTGTCGATTTCGAGTTGGGGGTAAAGCTCACGGGCGCGGGTTTTCCTGTGTATAAAGGTAAGGGTGCGCGATTGCAACGCGCTCTCATTAACTACTTTGTGGACTGTAACACGGCAGAGGGCTACACGGAGATTATGCCGCCGCTGATGGTGAACGAGGCTTCGGGTTTCGGCACGGGACAACTCCCCGACAAAGAGGGGCAGATGTACCACGCTACCCTCGATAACTTCTACCTGATACCAACTGCCGAAGTGCCGGTGACAAATATCTTCCGTGATGTGATTGTCGAGGGCAAGGATTTGCCAATAAAGCTCACAGCATATACTCCTTGCTTTAGAAGAGAGGCAGGCTCTTATGGTAAGGATGTGAGGGGGTTGAATCGTCTTCACCAGTTCGACAAGGTGGAGATTGTGGAGGTTGCCTCGCCCGAAAACTCCTATGAGCGGTTAGAGGCTATGGTGGCACACGTGGAGAGCATCGTCCGTTCATTGGGCTTACCCTACCGTATTTTGCGTCTGTGCGGAGGCGATATGAGCTTCACCTCGGCGCTGACATACGATTTCGAGGTCTATTCGGCAGCGCAAGGGCGTTGGTTGGAGGTGTCGAGCGTCTCGAACTTCGAGTCGTTTCAGGCAAACCGCCTGAAATTGCGTTATCGCGACGAAAACCGTAAGACACAGCTGGCACACACCCTCAACGGCAGCTCACTGGCTCTGCCGCGCATCGTTGCCGCCATATTGGAAAATAACCAAACCCCCGAGGGAATAGTAGTGCCCGAGGTTTTGCGGGCATTCTGCGGGTTCGATATAATTGACTGACGACGGCAAGTTTCTACTGATTATTGATGCCTGTGGTTATTGATTGATTGATTGATTGATTGATTCTTAATTTTTATAAATAGACAAAAATGAAACGACTAACCCTCGCCTTACTATGCCTTGCTTTTTTAGCCGGAGCGGCACAAAACATTAATCGCGACTGGCAATTTCAACGCATTGACAATCAGACCCAAAATAGAGCTAAAATAGAAAACCAAGGACAGGATTGGAGTTCGCAATATAACCCACAGGTGGTGGCTCAAAGTGCCGCCTTGAAGGTTGCCAGAGATACACTCGTCAGGGAGTTTGCTAAGCTGCAAGATGGTGTTTGGCAGAATGTAACACTGCCCCATACAGCCTTTGTCGAAGAGTTTGTCGTGCTCCACCAGTGGCAGGGCGTATGCTACTACAAGAAGAGGTTAGCCCGCGGACCCGAGTGGAGGGATAAAATCGTACTTTTGGAGTTTGGTGCGGCGATGCAGTTAGCCGATGTGTGGGTCAATGGCGAGCACCGGATGCAGCACGCGGGAGGCTATCTACCCTTTGTGGTGGACTTGACTGAGCTTCTGAAAAATGGTGATAATGAGATTCTTGTGCGCTTGGACAATCGCGACAACCCGTTGATTCCGCCCGGTAAACCCGTAGCAAAGTTGGACTTCAACTACTTCAGCGGTCTGCACCGCGGTGCGCGGCTGATTGTAAAGGATAAACTCCACATCACCCACCCCATTCTTGCCAACAAGGTTGCCGGCGGCGGCATCTTTGTTACCTACCCCGAAGTATCTAAGGAGCAGGCTACTATCGACATAAAAACCAACGTGCAAAATAGCGCCGAGCAGAGTAGTGATTTTGTGGTTGTGCAGAAACTATACAGGATTGAGGGTCTCTTTGGCAGAGGGGTAAAGGGGGAGTTGGTTGCGCGAGTGGAGCAAAAACAGAGTGTGGAGAAATTCGCGGACTTGGATATTCGGCAACAGATTGTGGTCAAAAAACCTGCACTTTGGTCGCCCGATTTTCCAAATCTATATCTTTTGGAGAGTGAAATTAAAAAAAATGGAAAGGTGGTTGATAGTGAGGCGACACGTCTGGGCATTCGTCGTTTGGAGATGAGCCGCGAGCGTGGATTTGTGCTCAATGGCGAGCCGATACGCTTGGTGGGCAGTAACCGCCATTCGGACTATCCATATCTGGGCAATGCCATAAGCGAGAATGCCGGCTATCGCGACATATGGCTTATCAAGGAGAACGGCTTCAACACTGTGCGGTTGGGACACTATCCCCAAGATGTTGCTGTGCTCGATGCTTGCGATGAGTTGGGTGTTTTGGTGATTGAACCCATACCGGGTTGGCAGTTTTTTAACAAAGCTCCCGAGTTCACCGCGCGTACATATGAGGATGTTCGCGATATGATTCGTCGCGACCGTAACCACCCCTCCATTGTGATGTGGGAGACTACGCTCAACGAGTCGTGGCCACCCAATGCGTGGAAAGATGGGGCAATCAAAGCAGCACACGAGGAGTACCCCGGCGACCAATGCTTCACTGCCGGGGATGCCTATGAATACTATGGCTTCGATGTGAGCTACAACGATTGGGAGGAGGGGTTCAATAGACCCAATATCTCGCCCAATCCAAGTTTTATACGTGAATACTACGACTATGAGTTTGGCGGACACTACTCCACGACGCGTATCGGACGACGCAACGGCGAGCGCGCTCTTTTGCAGAATGCGTGGAACGCTCAGTGGTCGCACAACCGTTATCGTGCCTACTATCCCCACACGATGGGTGATGCGGTTTGGAGTATGTACGACTATAATCGCGGCTGCGCCGACAATGTCTGCGAGAGCGGTATGGCTGACCTGTTCCGCCTACCGAAATTCTCGTTGCCACTCTTCAAGAGCCAGTTGGATGTGGGAACACCCCTACCGACGGGCAATATGAAACCCTATATTTTCGTTGCTAACTACTGGACTGAGCGTAGCGGGAAAGACAAGGTGGTGGTTTATGGCAATGTGGAGGAGGTGGAACTTTTTGTCAATGGGCGTAGTGTGGGGCGACAGCGGTGCGACAGCGGTGCGGATAGCGACTACTCGGCAGACGAAAAGGGCTGGTACACAGGTGGCAACCCCTTTGATGGGGGCAACTGTAATAATCTGAACTTTCCACCGTTTACCTTCAATAACATCGCGTGGGAGAAGGGCGAGTTGAGGGCTGTGGGATATATTGGAGGCAAGGAGGTTGTGGGCGAGAGGCGGGTTACTCCGACAGAGGTGGATAGCTTGGTGGTGAGGCACTTGGAGGCGGGACGCGCCATTGGCGAGAACGACACGGTGCTGGTCTATGTCGAGTTGAGGGACAAGAGCGGTGAGCTTTGTGTGCTTGCCGAGGACTTGGTGCGTTTGAAGGTAGAGGGAAGGGCAGAGGTTGTGGGCGAAAATCCGCGACGAGCCGAGGCGGGAGTGGCATCGTTTGTGGTGCGAGTGGAGAACCCGACGGGATTAAAATTTACGGCGACAAGATGAAAAAAGAATATATTATCAACATTACTTTTATAGTAGAACCACCGGCACACACCAAGTGGTATGCCTTTATTGAGGAGAAGTTTGCGCCCTATCTGCGCGAAAACGGCTATGGCGAACTGCTATTTACCCGCGTTCTGAGCGATGAGCGCAACCCGCACTACACCTATTCGTTGCAGATAAAAGATAGCACGGTGGAGGATTATCAACGATTTACCCGCGATGCAATCAACGAATATTCCACCATCGCCCATCGCTACTTTGGCGAACACGTGCTTCACCACATATCATTGCTGAAAATAATTAATCTATGAGAAAACATATGATGCTGCTATTTGCAGCTCTCACACTTGTTGCCACGGCACAAAACAAATCGACCGTCGATATTCTCGGCGGCGAGAAATGGTATGGAGCAGCAACGGCACTCGGCAGCAGGATGCCTTTGGAGAACGTCGCACGGATGTCGCTCTCGGTCGATAATATGAATAACCAGACGGCACCGTTTTTGGTGTCTAACCTCGGGCGATATATCTACTCGCGCTCCCCGTTTGTATTTGAAATAAAGGATAATAAGATAGTTATCGACTCGCCTGGTGAGCGGGTGGATGTGGTGCGCGCGGGCAAAAACCTACGCGAGGCTTTCGCTCTGGCACGTAACAAACACTTTGCAGGCTCGGGAAAAATACCCGACAAATCCTTCTTCGAGGTGGCACAGTGGAACACGTGGATAGAGTTGATGTACAACCAAAACCAAGGCGACATTGAGAACTATGCCGACCAAATTATAGCCGCCGGATTCGAGCCGGGAATCATTATGATTGACGACAACTGGCAACGATATTATGGCAACTTCGAGTTCAAAGCCGAGAAATTTACAGACCCTCACGCTATGGTCGAAAGGCTTCATAGACAGGGATTCAAGGTGATGCTGTGGGTCTGCCCCTTTGTGAGTGCCGACTCGCCCGAGTTTCGCGAATTATCCAAGAAAGGGTTTCTGATAAAGAAGAAGGGGACGGCACAGGCTGCCGTGATTCAGTGGTGGAACGGATATAGCGGATGCTACGATTTGACCAATCCGGAGGCTTACAGATATTTAGTGGGGCAGCTCAAAGAGGTTCAGAGTAAATATGGAGTAGATGGTTTCAAATTTGATGCCGGTGACCCACATTTTTATAATCCCGCTGAACAGGATTTTTATCGGGCAGATGCTCTCGCCACAGACCACACCTTGGCGTGGGCGAAACTTGGACTTGAATTTCCCTATAACGAGTATCGTGCCTGCTGGATGATGCAGGGCGAGCCATTGGTGCAACGACTTGGTGATAAGAACTATTCGTGGGGAGCATTGAAGCTCTTGATACCCGAAATGTTGAACGCCGGATTGATGGGCTATGCCTACACCTGCCCTGATATGATTGGCGGCGGACAATTTTCGTCCTTTCTCAATGTCACGCCTGCCAATATCGACCAGACGCTCATCGTTCGCTCGGCGCAACTGCACGCACTGATGCCGATGATGCAATTTTCGGTTGCTCCGTGGCGCGTTCTCGACAAAGAGCATCTGCGGTACTGTGCCCAGGCGGCAAATCTCCACAAAAAGTTTGCCCCCTACATATTGGAACTCGCCCAAGAGAGCGCCCGCACCGGTGAGCCCATTGTACGCTCGATGGAGTATATGTTCCCGCACAAGGGTTTCTCGGATTGCACAGACCAGTTTATGCTGGGTGCTAAGTATTTAGTAGCCCCAATTATGAGTGCTGACGGCAAGCGTACAGTACGTCTGCCCCAGGGCGTATGGTTGGATGACCTCGGCAGAAAACACCGCGGACCATTGGTGCTCGAACTCCACGCTCCACTAGACCGCCTCCCCTATTTCGAGAAGAGCGAAAGTGTTATCACATCAACAATCAAGAAAATAACCACTAAAAAGAAAAAGTAAGTTCGCCTGATTGATAAGTGGTGAAAAAGAAAAATATGTCAATAATTCTTTTTCACCACTTAAGTATCTTTGCTATAAACACAAGCGTAGAGGTAAGTTTTTCTATAAATTCAAGTAGTGTTTTTCCCTACCCAAGCATAATATCGAGCGTCTGCAAATCCTGAACCAGCACCTGCCGCGGCTTACTACCCTCTCCCCTGCCGACAATGCCGGCTGCCTCCAACTGGTCTACGATGCGCCCGGCGCGGTTGAACCCAATCGAGAAATTACGCTGAATATCAGATGCCGACCCCTTTTGACGGCTCACCACAAAGCGGGCAACCTCATCAAAGAGAGCATCCTTTTTACCTAAATCCACCGATGTAGGCGTTTCACCTTCGGGCACATACTCGGGCAACTCGAATGCTGACGGGTAGCCCTTCTGCGAGGATATGTGGTTGGTAATCATATCCACCTCCGGAGTGTCAATAAAGGCGCACTGAACACGCACAATCTCATTGCCGTTGCTCACTAACATATCTCCCTGCCCAACAAGTTGGTTCGCACCAGCCGTGTCAAGAATCGTGCGTGAATCGACCGATGTAGCCACGCGGAAGGCAACGCGCGCCGGGAAGTTGGCACGGATTACACCCGTGATAATATTGACCGAAGGACGCTGCGTTGCAATAATCAGGTGAATACCAACGGCACGCGCCAATTGAGCAATTCGGGCAATCGGTGTCTCCACCTCGCGCCCTGCAGTCATTATCAAGTCGGCAAACTCGTCAATAATCACAACAAAATAAGGCATATAGCGGTGTCCCTTTTCGGGATTAAGGCGGCGATTCACAAACTTTTCGTTGTACTCCTTTATGTGGCGAACTTTCGCCGCCTCCAACAACTCGTACCTATCCTGCATCTCAATACAAACGGAGTTCAGAGTATAGATAACTTTTTGAGTATCTGTGATTATAGCCTTATCCTCGTCGGGCATCTTCGCCAGGAAGTGTTTCTCGAGCTTTGAATATAGTGTAAGCTCCACCTTTTTGGGGTCTACCAAGATGAACTTCAACTCGGCGGGGTGCTTCTTGTATAGCAGCGAAGTGATTATCGCATTCAAACCAACAGACTTACCCTGTCCTGTAGCTCCCGCAACGAGAAGGTGAGGCATCTTTGCCAAATCCATAACCACCGTCTCATTCTGGATATTTTTCCCGAGCGCAATCGGCAAATCGAATTTGGTATCTTGAAAACGGGACGACTTAATCACCGAATACATCGAAACCACCTCTTTGTTCTTGTTGGGCACCTCGATACCGATAGTCCCCTTGCCGGGCATCGGAGCAATAATACGAATACCTAATGCTGCAAGGCTTAGGGCGATATCCTCTTCCAGATTCTTGATTTTTGATATACGAACCCCCGGCGCCGGGATAATCTCGTAGAGGGTAACGGTCGGACCGGTGGTAGCCTCGATCGAGCGTATCTCTATGCCGAAATTGAGCAGCGTCTGGACAATACGGTTCTTATTCTCGACAAGTTCCTCTTGGGTGACCGTAACCCTCTTGCTATGGTCTTGTAACAACTCAACCGGTGGCTTTTGGTAGCTCCTAAGCTCGAGCGTGGGATCATAGACCTCCGAAAGATTTATAAGGTGGTCATCGACTTGCTCCTCGCTAACTATTTGCTCTACAATGAAATTTGGGTCGTCAGGAGCAGGGGCGAAGTGAACGATTCGAGTTGCCGGTTGGTCGCCCTGTGGCTCAAAGTTATTTTCAATGACATTAACAACGGGAGTAATTGACACGGCAGGTGCAAGCACCTCTCGCTCATCCTCTGCCGGACGGTGCTTAATGATAAATTGAATTTCTTCCTGCTGCGGTTGGTCTACTTCCGTTTTTTCCGCAATAGTCGGCTTCTGCAACATAGGAGGTAACGTACTTAAATCCATATATACATACTCCACTACACCATCCGCATCAGCCCCGGTTACATAACCCCACTGACCATTGTCTAATGCAATCAGGTTTTCATTCTTTTGCCCTGCTAAGACGGCGAGCTCGGGATTGCCGGGAATATCAATTCCGATTGTTTCAGCCCCAAGATTAACCAACTGTTCGACCGGTGGCTCAACCGGTGGCGCAACCATTGGTTCGACGGCAGAGACAGCCTCTTGCGCCCTTACTTCGGCGACGCGCTCTCTATGTTCTTGCTCTGCCGCAAGAGCCTTTTGAGCAGCCTCGGCAGCTGCTATGCGCATCTTGGCGGTCTGCTCGGCAAGGCGCACTTTGGCAAGTTCGTTTCTTCTATCGATATATTCTATCAACGACTTAACTGTACGGCGCAGCCAAGCTGCATTAACAAAGTAGAGCAGTGCCAACCCAACAACCGAGATAAAAAGCGTCGTCCCCTCATTGCCGATAATAGCTTCGAGCCAGCGCGCCGAATAGATGCCCATTTCGCCGCCCAATCCGCTGCCCAACACCTCTCTATCAGCTCCGAAAAAGTGCCCCATCGCAACCGAACCCACAACCATCAAAACGCCAAGCGAACGTAGCGTCTTTTGCAGATTCAGAAACTTGAAAGCCATTATTTTGAGCGACCCCACCATCAGACTAACAGGCAACAGCAGCCCAAATACACCAAACCACTGCCCCACAATATAATGCGAGGTAAGCGCGCCCAACTTGCCGCACATATTGAGTGCATCGGCAGCTTTGGAGGCGAAAAGATTACTCCACTGCGTCAGGCTCTGGTCTGCTTGCCAGCTGCTTAGATAAGAGACGCAGGCAATGAGCAGGTATGCGCCGATGAAAAAAACGGGCAATGCCCACCAAAAACGACGCTCCAACTCTTGCTCGGGAGTGAGGGTGGAGGGAGAAGTCCTGACGGGAGCCTTGGGGGCTTTGGAGCGTTTGGGACTAGTGGGACGAGTGGGGCGAGTTGCACGAGCAGCACGAGTAGGGGCACCACTCATCTCTTTGGGTTTCTCCGCCCTTGGTTTCTCTGCCTTGGGTTTTTCGGGAGGGGTAGGTTTACTCATAGGCGGCTTGTGGACAGCAGGGCGCACACCGGTACCACTCTGCTGCTTAGCCTGCTGCCCCCGTTGCCGCAATAACTCTATATGTTTATCTCTATCATTCATCACTTTAACTGAAAAACAAAAAGTGAAAAACTTACAAAAAAAACTGACCCTCTTTCACTTTTCATCTTCATTCTCTACTCGCCTCCTCTTTTAATTTGTTTCACCATAATCATAATTTCAGCCACCAGCAACACCGTGAAGAGCACGGCAAATACCCAAAACGTTGTCTGCACCGCCGCCGAAGACACCCGCGAGACGGCTGCATTTGTCGGAAGCAGGTTTTGAATAGTCCACGGCTGTCGCCCAACTTCTGCCACAATCCATCCAGCGTGAGAAGCCAAATAAGCCAATGCAATAGACCATAAAGATATGCGCAGCCACCAACGTTTATTTTCCAGAACTTTCTTTTTTAACATAACAAGCGTAACCAAGAACATCACAATGAACCACAGCCCCAATCCTACCATAATACGGAACGACCAGAATGTTATATTCACCGGTGGCACGGCATCCTCGGGCTTTTCTAAATAGCCGTATCCAAAGTATGCAAAATAGTTGTCTTTGAAGAATTTATCATTCTTGAAAATATCAGCAATTTGGGCTGTCGCCAGTGTATCTCGCTCCTCTTTGGCTTGTCGATATTTGGCAAAAAGTTCTATTGCAGCCTTGCCACGCTCCATTTTTACGGATGTCGGCATAATGTTTTGGTCAAAATTTCCGTACACCAAATCATCCACACCCGCCACAAAGGCATTTTTGTCGCGGTATGCCATCACAGATAAGAGTGAAGGCACCTCTATTCCCGGCAGAATTGTGAGCGGAGCATTGGTTTTGCCAAAGTGCAAACCTTCCATTGCTGCAAGTTTCATCGGCTGAACACGCGCCACCTGATACGCCGAACCGTCTCCTGTCCAAGCAACGCAAATAGCCGAAATCAAACCAAATACTGAAGCGATTTTTATAGACTTTAGCGCCATTTGCGTTTCGCGCTTTTTCAGTAAGAACCACGAAGATACACCCACCACAAAAACACTCGCCAGCACGAAAGCCGAAGTCACCGTATGGAAAAACTTGTTGATGGCAACAGGCGAAAACAGCACTTCCCAAAACGAAACCATCTCGTTACGAGCCGTTTCAGGGTTAAATTCCATTCCCACAGGTGATTGCATCCAAGCATTGGCAACCAATATCCAAAGTGCCGAAAGATTTGCCCCCACAGCTGTGAGCCACGTTGCGGTCAGGTGAAACTTCTTACTCACACGATTCCATCCAAAGAACATAATGGCTATAAACGTAGACTCCATAAAGAAGGCAAAAATGCCCTCAATGGCAAGCGGCGCTCCGAAGATATCGCCAACGAAATACGAGTAGTTGCTCCAGTTTGTTCCGAACTCAAACTCAAGAATAATGCCTGTGGCAACTCCAATCGCAAAGTTCACGCCGAAAAGGCGCATCCAAAATTTAGTAGTTCGTTTCCAAAACTCATCGCCGGTGATGACATACTTAGTCTCCATAAAGGCAATAATGAAACTCAAACCCAAGGTAAGGGGCACAAAGCACCAGTGATAAATAGCTGTCAGGGCAAACATTGCCCGCGACCAATCGACAAGAGAGGTGATGGTTTCCATAATATTAATTTTTTTGGGGGAATCGGGAACCTATAATCTGCTTTTGCAAAGTTACAAAAAACTTTTTATAAACACATTTTTCGATTACAACACTTTTTGTAAGTAATTCAAGAAACTTGTTGATTAAAAAAAAAAATTTGGAATTTATAGTTTTTTTTCATTCCTTTGCAGGTGTATAACACTAACAAGAGATAATTATGAGATTTACAGCAACCTTTTTTTGGTGGCAAGCTAACCTACCCTACGGCATAGCTTGACGCCTCCTTGCGTGTAAATCAAATAAAGAAGATAAACAAGAGAGCTGCCTGCCGTAGAGCACAAGGCAGCTCTTATTTTTTTGTTTATCACAGGGATTTATTACCGACCCAAAAGACTCGAAAGTCCCATAAGTCCTAAAATCCCCCAAAAACCCACATCACAAAAACAATGAAAACCACAAAAAAAATCCTCCTTCCCGAGAGCGAAATGCCCCGCCAATGGTACAACATTATCGCCGATATGCCCATCAAGCCGCTGCCTATGCTCCATCCCGCCACAAAAGAGCCTTTGAAGCCCGAAGAGATGGAGGGGTTATTTGCTAAAGAGCTTGTTGAACAAGAGTTTTCCACCGAGCGCTATATCGACATACCCGAGGAGGTGCGCACACTTTTCAAGATTTATCGCCCCTCACCTCTGGTGCGTGCATCGGGACTAGAGAAGGCTTTGGACACGCCGGCAAAGATATATTTCAAAAACGAGAGTGTGTCGCCCGTGGGCTCGCATAAACTTAACAGTGCCATTCCTCAGGCTTATTTCAATAAGATTCAAGGTGTTAAACATATCACTACGGAGACCGGCGCAGGTCAGTGGGGCTCGGCAATGAGTATTGCGTGCCGTCACTTTGGTCTCGACTTGCAGGTCTTTATGGTGAAAATAAGCTATGAACAGAAGCCCTATCGCAAATTTGTGATGAACACCTATGGGGCGGACGTGGTATCCTCACCGAGCACACTCACGCAGGCAGGACGCGCTCTGCTGGCGGAGAATCCCAACACAAACGGCTCGTTGGGGGCGGCTATTTCGGAGGCTGTCGAAATGGCGATGACTAAACCCGACACAAAGTATACCTTAGGAAGTGTATTGAACCACGTTATTCTGCACCAATCGATCATCGGGCTTGAAGCCGAACGGCAGATGGAGATGGCGGACGACTATCCCGACATTGTTATCGGCTGCTTCGGCGGCGGCTCGAACTTCTGTGGCATCTCGTTCCCCTTCCTAAGGCATAACCTGAACAGCGGCAAGAAGACGCGCTTTATTGCTGCCGAGCCTGCATCGTGTCCAAAACTTACCCGCGGACGCTTCGAGTATGACTTTGGCGACCAAATAGGTATGACACCACTGATTCCGATGTTCACTCTGGGGCACGACTTTCAACCTGCTTCGATTCACGCGGGCGGTCTTCGCTACCACGGTGCCGGAGCTATTGTGAGCGAGTTACAACGCGAGGGGCTGATAGAGGCTATGGATATCCACCAGAGCGAAACTTTCCGCGCGGGCATCCTCTTTGCTCAGGCTGAGGGTATTATCCCCGCCCCTGAATCGACACACGCCATTGCCGCAACTATCCGCGAGGCACTCAAAGCCAAGGAGGAGGGAGTTGAAAAGGTTATTTTGTTTAACCTCTCGGGACACGGCTTGATTGATATGGCATCCTACGACAAGTTCCTTTTGGGCGAATTGTCAGACTTTTCTGTGCCCGATGAGGATATTGCCGCCAGCATCGCTAAGTTGGATAAACTGATAAAATAAATCTAGATTTTTCTTTTTTTTTTGTAAATTATTATTACCTTTGTTGTTGCGTAAAAAGTATTACCCAACTATGCTCCGACAGCTTTGGCAAAAGTTTATACCAATTTTTGCAGTATTTTCCCTGAGAAGTGCTTTCCCTTGGATTATGCTAATCGTCGGGCTTATTGCTGCCATTTTCGGGTTTAGTAGTTTGATTGACGGATGCCCGAATTGGCAAGAGATATGCAAATGGATAAGCAATATTCTCATTGTCAGCGTAATCATTGGGTTTATATCGTCTTACTTTCAATATAAGGGAATATACCAAAAGAATCTTTTTGACGTTATATATGGGAAGGAGTTTCTGAAGAAGAGAAACGATATTGACAGCATTTGGTCGAATGTTACTGAAGTTTTATTTGAATCTAAATTTCCTGAGATCAGCAATGAAATTTTTGATGTGATTAATCGTCATTACATCAAGAAGAAGGAATATTATGTTTCTAATCAAACAATAGTACTTACCGTAAAATGGCACGACAAAGTGCAAGGTTTGGTCGAGATTATTGAAGAGACAGAATTTAATGTAATTCCAAAAAACAAATCCAAATTCCAATTTGTGAATCTTTTTACATCAGAGGTTGTTTTAAAAGAAGGGAAAGCGTTTGAATGTTGTCATTATGAATTGATGTCATATAGTATAAATGATAAAGACGTATCACCCCGACAAGACCCAAAAACATTAAAAAATGTAAAACATTTTTTCTTGGAAGTTGATTTGGAAAATTGTGAATCATACAAAGTCAAGAGAACAATAAAAAAAGTACAAAACCTTAATTTCGATTGTACGGTTGGATTCAAAGCACGTTCTTTCATTAATAAATTAAGACTTCAGATTTTTAATGAAATTCACGATGATATTAAAATCTGCTTTATGCCTCGAGGTGTTTTAGAAGAGTACAAAGTAAAGGAAAGGAAAGATTTTTTTGAATGCGAGTATGATGGGTTATTACTACCCAAACAAGGATATATTTTAACATTACTTAACACTTACAAATGCTATGGCACTTAAAAGCTCTTATATTAGAACAATGTCAGACGGGGGTTAATCTCCCCATTAGACTCTTAAAGCGGTTCAGTTAGTCTGAATCGCTTTTTTTAACTGATAAAATAATGAAAATAGCACTACTAATTATCTCCATATCCCTTATTGCTTGTTCGACAAAAGATAAGCCTGCGGTTGGCGTTAGCGTATCCATTCCGCCGCTCGCCTACCTCGTAGAGAGAATTGCGGACACGACCGTTGCAGTAAACATCCTCGTGCCCGAGACCACCTCGCCCGAAACTTTTGAACCCACACCTCGCCAACTCAAGGAGATTTCGCAAAGCAGAATTTACATAAGTATAGGGTTGATTGATTTCGAGAGGGAACTGAACAAAAGCATTACCAAGCTATCGGACTCGTTGCAAGTTGTTGACCTGTCGGATGGCGTAGGGGTTATGGCGGGCAGTTGCTCCCACGCCGACCACGCCGGCCACATCCACGGAATCGACCCACACACGTGGCTATCGCCAAGGTTAATGCGTGGTTTTTCACAAAAGATTGCCGCAGAGTTGTGCAAAATATTTCCCAAGAATAAAGAGCTGTATAATAACAACTTAAAAACTTTGATTGGCGAAATTGACTCATTAGATAGCTATATCATCTCAAAAAAATTAAAGTCGTTTGCCATCGGGCACCCTTCCCTTACGTACTTTGCACGAGATTACGGCATTGAGCAGTTTGCAATAGAAGTAGAGGGAAAAGAACCCTCGGCAACGCAGATGCGCGAAATTATTGATAGGCTCAAAAAGAACAATATAAAAGTTATAGTATACAACCGGCGACTCGCACCGGCGGCAGCCGAGACCATAGCACGGGAGACGGGGACAGCGACTTTCGACTTCGACCCGCTAGCACGGGATTGGTTGATAAATATGTATAGAGTGGTGGATGTGTTATAAGAAAAGTAGAATATTTGAGATATGGAACTGATTGTCTTAAAAAATGTTACGTGCGGGTATGGCACTACCGTGATATTACCGCGGGTGAATTTTGCCATCTCGCGAGGTGATTTTATTGGCGTAATCGGACCAAATGGCGGCGGCAAAACGACCCTCATAAAAACCCTTATAGGGCTCATTACGCCGCTTGGCGGTACTATCGAAAAACATATCAAGGAGCTTGGAATCGGCTATATGCCTCAGAGTGCGACCATCGACCACCAATTTCCTGCCAAGGTGAACGATGTGGTTTTCTCAGGACTGATTTCTCGCAAGAAATTTTTTCTGAATAAAAGCGATAAGATTGCTGCTCACGACATTATGAGGCGAATTGGAATCACGGATTATGCTGACAGAAATATCGGCGAACTATCGGGTGGAGAGTTGCAAAGGGTCTTATTGGCACGGGCACTTGCGTGCAACCCTCAGATTTTGGTCTTAGACGAGCCCACTACATACATAGACCAGAAGTTCAGCAAAGATTTCTTCACACTTCTCAAAGAGCTAAATGAGAGTGGCTTAGCAATTCTGATGATTTCGCACGACTTGGGCACAATCTCGCGCCACGTGCGCAAAATAGCCTGCGTGAACCGCGCCTTCCACCTACACAACTCCAACACCATAACTGCACACCAATTAGAGCTTTACGACTGTCCCGTGCAACTATTGGTGCACAAATAGAGAGAGGCCGCCCACAATTACGCAGGACAGCCTCTACTATTAATAACAACGGTGGAACTTTCAATAATTATTCAGAGCCCCCCCCTAATCAAGCCTACTCAGCTGCGACCACTTCGATAGCAACCTCAGCTGTGATATCTTTGTAAATTTTCACGATAGCCTTGTAAGAGCCAAGCTCTTTGATAGCCTCTACCTTGATATTACGTTTATCAACCTCTATACCCTTGGCAGCAATAGCCTCAGCCACATTGGTGTTTGTCACCGAACCGAAAATTTTGCCACTCTCGCTTGCCTTGGCAGCGATTGTGAGGGTGATTGCTGCCAAAGTCTCCGCCACAGACGTAGCATCCTTGACCATCTTCTCCTCCTTATGAGCACGTTGTTTGATATTTTCAGCCAAAATCTTCTTTGCCGACACGGTTGCTGAGATTGCATAACCCTGCGGAATAAGATAGTTGTTGGCATAACCGGGGCGCACATTGACAATTTGGTCTTTATGACCAAGGTTATCTACGTCTTGTTTCAATATGATTTCCATTTCACTATTTCATTAAGTCGGTTACGAATGGAAGGATTGCCAAGTGGCGAGCACGTTTAACTGCCTGAGCTACCTTCTTTTGGAATTTTTGTGATGTACCGGTCAAGCGGCGTGGAAGAATCTTTCCCTGCTCGTTGAGGAACTTTTTCAAAAATTCGCCATCCTTATAGTCAATATACTTGATGCCACTCTTTTTGAAACGGCAATATTTTTTCTTTCTAACGTCTACCGAAACTGGGTTCAGGTAACGTACTTCGCTGTGATTTGCTGCCATCGTTATTCAGTTTTACCATTAAGTTTAGCGCGACGTTTTTCTGCGTATGCGATAGCGTCGTTGTCCAATTTGAAGGTGAGAAAGCGCATAACTCGCTCATCGCGGCGATACATTGTCTCCAATTTGTCGATAATTGTGCCATCCACCGCCTCAAACTCCATAAGGAAGTAGAAGCCGGTCGATTTTTTCTGGATAGGGTAGGCGAGCTTTTTGAGTCCCCACTCTTCGGTGTGGATCACTTTGCCGCCGTTCTCGGCGATAACGCCTTGGAATTTGCTCACGATTTCGGCTGTCTGAACATCCGAAAGTACCGGTGTGGCAATGAAAACGGTTTCGTAACGGTTCATTGTGTTATAAATTAGTTATTATCTTTCTCAATAAATGAGCACGCAAAGGTACGTCAAAAAAAAATGATGTGCAAATTTTTAATGAGCAAATGGAGATAAGCAGTGAAAATAATCACTTTACACTGCTTACGAAGCAAAAAAGAAAAACGTAGGGGCTTCGCTTAGTGCGAAGCCCCTACGAATCTTAATACAAGCTATTATTATAACTGAGGACCTGAAGCCAATAAGCCGGCACCCTCTGGTAGGTACTGCTCAAAGTTCTTAATATACTTAGCTGCCAATGATTTAGCTTTAGTTTCCCACTCAGCAACATCTGCATAAGTCTTACGTGGGTCGAGAATGTCGCTCACGTTGGGAAGAGCAACAGGAGCTACCAAGTTCAAAATAGGCACAGTAATGGTCTCCGCCTTTTCGATTGATCCGTCCAAAATTGCATCAATAATGGCACGTGTATCCTTGATTGAGATACGTTTGCCCGTACCGTTCCAGCCTGTATTCACAAGGTAAGCGGTAGCATTGTGCTCTTTCATCTTATCCGCAAGAACTTTTGCGTAGATGGTTGGGTGAACGGTCAAGAACGCTTCGCCGAATGCAGGAGAGAATGAAGGCGTAGGTTCGGTGATGCCGCGCTCAGTACCTGCAAGTTTCGATGTGTAACCGCAAAGGAAGTGGTATTGTGCCGATTTTTCGTCCAAAATAGAAACCGGAGGCAACACACCGAATGCGTCTGCCGAAAGGTAGATAATCTTCTTTGCGTGACCCGCTTTGGATGGAAGAACGATTTTGTTGATGTGGCGGATTGGGTAAGAGACGCGTGTGTTTTCTGTTACTGAGCCATCTGCGAAGTCGGGTGTACCGTCAGGGTTGATTGTAACGTTCTCCAAGAGCGCGTTACGGCTGATTGCACGCCAGATGTCTGGTTCGTTAGGTTCAGAAAGACCGATAGTTTTTGCATAGCAACCACCCTCGTAATTGAATACACCGTTAGCATCCCAGCCGTGCTCGTCGTCGCCGATGAGGAAACGTTTTGGGTCAGCCGACAAAGTGGTTTTACCTGTACCTGAAAGACCGAAGAAAAGAGCAACATCACCATCCTTACCAACGTTAGCCGAGCAGTGCATAGATGCAATACCCTTCAATGGCATATAATAGTTCATCACACCGAACATACCTTTCTTCATCTCACCGCCGTACCAAGTACCACCGATAACTTGAAGTTTCTTTGTCAGGTTGAATGCAACGAAGTTTTCAGAGTTCAGACCTTGCTCCTTCCAGTTGGGGTTTGTACATTTTGCAGCGTTCATTACAACGAAATCAGGTTCACCGAAGTTAGCCAATTCGTAGTGTGAGGGTTGGATGAACATATTGGTAACGAAGTGAGCCTGCCAAGCAACCTCCATAATAAAACGTACTTTCATACGCGTGTCTTCGTTCGTACCACAATAAGCATCAACAACATATAGCTTCTCTTTGTTCGAGAGTTGTGCCACAGCCAATTTTTCGAGTTCGTCAAAAACCTCAGGCTTCATCGCGAAGTTTGGCGAGAATGGGTTTTTCTCATCCTTGAACCAAAAGTGGTCTTTTGTCGAAGCATCGAGAACTGTGTATTTATCCTTAGGCGAGCGACCTGTGAAAATACCTGTTTTTACGCAAACTGCACCGGTAACGGTTTGTGTACCAACCTCGAAACCTGTAAGAGCAGGATTAGTTTCATCAACAAAAAGTTGTTGGTAAGAAGGGTTGTGAACGATCTCTTTTACGCCCACGATGCCGTACTTTTCTAAGTTTACTGACATAGTTTTTTTGTATTTAAGTGATTAATTTTCAGTGATTATTAAATGATATACCCGTTTCAAATGAAACTTCCACCGGCACAAAGATAGTAAAAAAACTTTATTGTTATTCAAATAACAGTAAAAAAATTCTCAAATCTTCACCGCTCCAAAGGTAGTACATTTATTTTATCCTACAAACTATTGACTCGGCTTTAAACAATTGAATAATTTTGAATAAATTCTGCGTCGTTCGGCAATTCAAACAAGTTTGATTGCTCTCTGCCTTGAATTTTGGGGATATTTTATGCCGGTTCAGGGCTCGAGTTGCAATAAAACCGCAGTATAATAGATTATATGAAGATTTTTGTGCGGGCATAACGCCGAAATTACGTAAAAGAGTTGTCAAAAAACCTAATTGCCTAAAGCCGAGCCAATAAGAGGGTTTCTAAAAATTCCAAAATAACCAACGGCTAATTTTTAGAAGCCCCCACAAAACAATTATTTTCCCCACTTAGATTCGACAGTAGAAGAAAATAATTTGCATCTTAAAATATTTCTTCATAGCTTTGCATATCGAAAAACGATAAATATTTATTGTTTACTATGAAGAATATAGACAAAATCCTTTCAGGTATCACCAAACTCTATTACGTATTGGTGGGGATTATTCTTTTTCAGATAGTATACATCACTGTCATTGAGAACATAGTTCACCGCACGCGAGAACGTTCGTTTGTGGATATGATAATGAACAGCCAATCATCCTTGAAAACATACATCGGATTTGCCATAATGATAGTGCTTGGGGTGTTGTCAATTTGGATTATTATTATTTTCTTCAAACTCATAAGTGCCACGTGGCGTGCGGTGAAGAGCAAAAATATCTTTGATTTGGGGACGGCGGCTCTGATTAATCGTTATGCCGTTATCAACTTGGTGGGTTCATCCTTGACAATCACCCTCTTTGTTATCTTCCCCGAGATGATTGATTCCGACCTGAGTGTCGAAGCCGAGATAGGTTACCTCTCCACAATGGTTATCTGTATGATTTTTGCGCGAATACTTCGCATCGGATATATTCTAAAACAGGAACAAGACCTTACAATATGAAGACAAAAGATAAATCGAAAAGGCGGTTGGATATCTTACTCGGACTTGGTGGCGGGGTAACGCTGTCGGCTTTTATTAATGATTTGGGTGGGTTGATAAAAATCTTCCAAGAGTATGTGTCGCAGTCAGTGTCGCCTGCTTCCGACTTTATGCGGGGAATGGCGGCGGGGCTGAACCTGACAGGCTTTATTGTGGTTATGATAATTATATGGAATATATACCAGTGCAACCGCAGAAACGAAAAACTATTTTCATTCGCATTGATATATTATGTTACGCTTTTCGGACTGCTGCAGGTAGTGTCGAGCCTATTGATGACCTTTGGGCAGGGCGGAGCCGGCAATGCGGAACGCTTCCAAATTATGATTGGGTTGTTGATAATAATTTTTGCACAGATTTTCCGTCGTGCACTCAAAATGCAACAAGAGGAGGAGCTTACGATATGATAGTAGTGAACTTGGATGTGATGATGGCGCGGCGAAAGATTTCACTTACCGAACTTGCCGAGCGAATAGACCTTACCACCGCCAACCTTTCGATACTTAAAACCGGCAAAGCAAAGGCTATTCGATTTTCTACTTTAGAGGCTATATGCCGAGAACTTGATTGCCAACCGGCAGATATTCTAGAATATGTCAATGGAACTTCTGAGAATTAGCCATTGGTTATTTTGGCATTTTTAGCGAGCAGATTTTGATTCCGGTTGTTGGGACCATAGTGGGTTATGTGGCTATAATCAAAATTATTTAATGCCGAGTTAATAAAAGATGCCGACGAAAAACCAAGAGAATAGTGGAGCATTCCTGTGAACAATCCTAAGATGATGATTTACTAATTTTTACCCCCCCACCCCCCTTAATGAAGATGAATAAAGTTATCAACTACCTCAGAGAGCTAAATCCAACCATTTTCGTCGCAATTGGATTGGCAATCCTATTGGTGTATGGCTTTATTACAGCAATAGCAGCAGAGACTCTTGGTGTTGTAGAGCTTGACCCTGCCGGAATACAACAAAATATACGGGATGAAGGTCTGATAATCTTTTACTTTATGTTGGCAATTGTTGCTCCTCTGGTAGAAACAGCAATTTCTCAAAAACTTCTATACTTTTTATTACGCAAAATCAAATGGTTGGAGGCAAACCCGCTCTATATTGCTATAATAGCGGGTTTGTTCTTCGGACTATCCCACACCTACAGTCTCGCTTATGTAATATTGGCTTGCGGGGCAGGATTCCTGTTTATGTGTTTTTACATAATCCGCTTTGGTAGAGGCTCATATTGGCTCACCGCAATAATACATTCCCTATACAACATTATTGTAACAACCATAGATATAGCACAACCGGAATAACCTCTTACTAGACCGCCGCATAAGCACAACGAATCGGCGAATTAGCCTTACCCTCTTTTACTAATTTTTTGATTGCCTTATCAACATCCACCTTTTCCACGCCAAGCTGTACCGCAATTTCTGCTGCCTTCAGTGGTTTTTCGGCTGCTTGGAGAGCTGCCAATACTTTTTCTTCCATTTTTTGTGATTTTTGTTAAAAAATTAATAACTTCGCAGGGTAAAGGTACAAAAAGCGTGCCGAAAAACAAAACTGCAACCCGAAAAACCAAATAACAACATATTTTATTAATTGTTCAATGAAAAAAATTCTTTTAACCCTTCTTGCTCTGTTGCCGCTCTTTGGTTTGGCACAAGGCATTGACCTTATGCAGGTCATCCCCAACGACACGGAGGTGCGCGTTGGTACGCTCGAAAGCGGAATAAAATACTATATCCGCAAAAACTCCAAAGACCCCAAGCGGGCTAATTTCCATATTATGTATGATGTAGGTGCTGTTCAGGAGTTGGACAACCAACAGGGTCTGGCTCACTTCTTGGAGCATATGGCTTTCAACGGCTCCAAAAACTTCCCCGGCAAAGGGATGGATGATTATCTACAATCTATCGGGGTTCACTTTGGTGAGAATCTCAATGCTATGACGGGTCAGGAGATGACAACCTATATGATTACCAATGTACCTATCACGCGTGAGGGAATCGTAGACTCGGTTCTATTGGTGCTTCACGATTGGGCGGGATTTATTGACCTCAAAGATGAGGATATTGACGATGAACGCGGCGTTATTTGTGAGGAGTGGCGCCAGGGTAATAACGCTCAGCGTCGCGTCCTTGACAAACAAATGGAGACATTCTTTCCGGGCTCGATCTACGCCAAACGTAATGTAATAGGCACGGAGGAGGTTATCTTGTCCTTTACCTATGAAGACTTGCGCTCATTCTACCGCAAGTGGTATCGTCCAGATATGCAGGCTTTTGTTATCGTTGGCGACTTCGATGTGGATGAGATGGAAGCTAAGCTCAAAAAGACAATGGCAGACATCAAGGAATTTGAGGTGAAAACTCCCAAAGATGTGGTTGTCATTACCGATAAAGAGACTCCCTCCGTTTCGATTGTTACCGACCCCGAGCTCAAGAGCACGGATGTTTCCATCATATTCCGCCACAAGCCTATTGCCAAGAAATATGCCGACCGCGTTATAGCTCTCAAACAGGATATAATGACGGGTCTTATCAGCTCGATGCTCAATGAGCGCTTCACGGAGATTGCTCGCAAAGAAAATGCTCCGTTCTTGGATGCAGGGTGCGGATATTTCAACTTTGTCGAGCCAGCCGATGTGCTATACGTTTCGGGCAGTGCACGCAATGACGAGACAGTGCAAACACTAGAGGCTGTCTATACCGAACTATTACGTATGCAGCGCGGCGGTTTCACAAACTCAGAGTTCGAACGTGTTAAGACAAACCACCTAACACGTGCCGAGCGCGCCTACAACAACCGCAACGACCGTCGTAATGGCGACTTTGTAGATGATTATATGAGCAATTTCACCTCGAACTCTCCATTTCCTTCGGCAGAAACTCAATTTGAACTAACCAAGGAGGTTTTGGCATCCATAACACTCGATGAAATCAATGCCGTAGCAAAGTCGTTGGTTAGAGACAAAAACTCGGCAGTGTTGGTGGCAGCACCATCCTCAACGCAGGTTCCTTCCGAGACTCAGATTATCGAAGTATTGGACAAGGTGAAGGGTTCGGAAATAGCTGTCTTTGTCGAAGAAGTTAACAATCAACCTCTTGTTGATCAGGCGGCAATCAAAGCCGGAAAAGTCATCAAGGTGGATAACGGTAAGTTCGAGTCTACACTATGGACACTGAGCAATGGTGTGAATGTGGTCATCAAGAAGACTGACTTCAAAGCCGACGAGGTGATTATGAACGGCGTGAAACTGGGAGGTACTTCCACCATCGAAAATCTTGATGACTTGGTATCTATCGAATTTTGGAAATACTTCTCGGGAAATGCCGGTCTAGGCAACTTCTCATCGACCGACCTTCGTAAGGCTCTCACCGGTAAGATTGCTAATGCTTCGGCAAGCTTCGGCCCGCTCACGGCAACCATTAACGGCAGCTGTTCGCCAAAAGATATGGAAACTATGTTGCAGTTGGCATACCTGCGTATGGCGGCGCCACGTTTCGAGCAGACCGACCTCAATGTTGTAACAAATCAATGGCGTTCGATGATACCGAACATCATCCAGACTCCTGACTATGCCTTCTCATACCAGACAAACAAAACCATAACCGGCAACAACCCGCGAGCTATGGCAAATTTGCCAAGTATGGAGATGTTGGATAAAGTGTCTCTAGAGCGTATGGCAGCTATGTACAAAGCCCAATTTGCCAATGTGAGCGGTATGACATTTGTATTTACAGGTAATTTCGATGAGGATGCGCTCCGTCCTTTGGTTGAGAAATATCTAGGTTCATTGCCAAGCGATATGAAGGAGAGTCCCAAATTTGGTAAATATCATATTCATAATGTGGAGGGTAAGGTTACCAATGAGTTCCGCACAAGGATGGAGACACCGAAGGTAACGTCGCTATCTATCTACTCGGGAAATATCGAATGGAATGATACTGAACGCATAAACCTTGCCGCTATCCGTCACATACTCGAGGTACGTTACACCAAATCAGTTCGCGAAGAGGCGGGCGGCACTTATGGAGTTCAAGTTCAATTGGAGGTATCGAAAGAACCCAAGCAAGAATTTGGTTTGGCTGTATACTTCAACACAGACGAATCTAAGTTGAACGAGTTGATGCCTATCATTCAGAAAGAGTTGGACGATATTGTTGCCGGCAAAATTGCAGACGAGAGCATCACCATCTACAAGGAGTTTGTTGTCAAGAAGTTTGCTGAAAGTAACATATCGAACGGAACTTGGAACAGCTACCTGCGCGAGTGGTATGTGTGGGGTAATGACAATTACTCGAACTACCTCAAAGCAGTTGAATCAGTTACCAAAGAGAGCATTCAGGCAACAGCCAAGAGGGCATTCTCACAAGGAAACTTAATTAAAGTAATCCAACTGCCTCAACAATAGCGATATAAAATCTAAGCAGTGGGCAGAGTGGAAAAGTGTCGTTGCGATAACTTTTCTACCCTGCCCACTGTTTTTGTTGGGAGTAAGACTTTGGCTTACAAAATAAGAAAACATAAAATATGGATAGCAACAAATATATGCTCTTTTCGGGCAAAACAAAAATGGCGGACGTGATTCTTAGAGATTGCCGAATAGTGACACTATTACCTCGATTCGATGTGAGGTTGGGATTTGCAGAAAAAACCCTTTCTCAGGTATGTGCCAAGTACGGTATCAACGAGCACTTTTTCCTGCTGGCGTGCAATATCCACTCTTTTGACGGATACTTTCCCGACAGGGAGGAGTTGGCAGAGATTGACATCGAGAGTATGTTGCAATACCTCAAGAGGTCTCACGACTACTACATCAACACAAGAATCGTATCCATCGAGCAACGGTTGGCAAAAATGGTGGATTCTTGCACGGGTTATCACTATAAAATCATCAGCGGTTTTTTCTCGGAATATAAACAGGAGGTGCTCAAACATTTTCAGCACGAAGAGGTGGAGGTCTTTCCCAATATCAGGGCTCTGATAAGGGGGGAGAGAGTCGATTTTCACATAGCCCAATACGAGGAGAATCACAGCAACATTGACGACAAGCTGAACGACCTGAAAAATATAATCATCAAATACCTGCCCGAGGATTGCTCGACTCAGGAGAGAAACGATATTCTCTTGGATATCTTTATGTTTGAGGAGGATTTGACAAAACACACCCGCATAGAGAATAAAGTACTTATTCCCTATGTACGGCAAATCGAAAGGAGTTATGAGAAAAAGTAAATTGAATGTTATTATCATAGAACCATCGGATATTATTGTTCGCGGTTTATGTGCGCTATTGAGTGAAAATGAGTTATTTCGTGTTATTGACACCCTTTCGGATGTTGCAAGGATTGAGGATAAAAGCAGATTGAAACGTAGAGCCGACATTGTTATTATCAATCCGACACTTGTCTGCCACTGCAAGCGGGGTACAATCCGCACGCTCTTCCCCCAGGAGCGGTTGGTGGCTCTACTTTATAGTTACTTTGAGCGCGACACTCTCATACAGTTTGATGAGTCGATAGAGGTTTACGACAAACCGTCGAAGATTGTTCACAAATTGGAGCAAGTTGCCGCGAGCGATGATTCCTCAAAGTTTGGCAACGAGGGTGGCGAGCTTTCCGATAGAGAAAAGGAAATTCTCATAGCAGTTGCCAAGGGGATGATCAACAAAGAGATTGCCGACCTGCATAACATATCCGTCCACACGGTCATAGCCCACCGCAAGAACATATCGCGTAAAACGGGCATCAAGTCCGTGTCGGGTTTCGTGGTCTACGCTCTGCTCAATAATTACATCGAGGAGCACGAGGTGTTGTAGCCGATAGTGACTACCACCGCCGGGGATTATACCCACAAGTGGGAATTGCCCACCTCGCGACACCTCAGTAACTTTGTACCCTAAATAATTTTTATGATATGGCAACGTTTTTTAGAGGTTTACTATTTTTATTTGTATTTTACGGCACACTAATAACCAATGCACAAGAGTGCGAGCGGCAACGCAACCTGCAAGAGGTTGTAGTTACCGGAACCAGAACGGCAAAGAGGCTATCCGAGGCACCGGTGCTCACAACGGTGGTGCGCGCTCGGGATATGGTCAAGGCGGGAACCGTCTCCACGCTCGAGGCACTCGAAGACAACATTCCAGGCTTGGTGTCAGAGCCCAATGTGATGGGTAATAATTTGCGTATTAAGGGTTTGAATAGTCGGTACATACTCTTTTTGGTGGACGGCGAGAGGATGGTATCCGAGGGGGCGGGCGGCAATGTGAATCTCAATCAGATAGATGTTGGTAACATTGAGCGAATTGAGGTTATAAATGGGGCAGCATCAGCGCTCTACGGCTCGAACGCTGTGGGTGCGGTAATAAATATCATCACCAAAGAGCCTTCGCGAAAATTCGAGGGTGGCGCAAACCTACAATACGAGAGCCACAACACTATCCGCGCCAAGGTTGATGCGGGCACAAATCTAGGTAAATTCAAGAGCCGTATCGACATTTTCCGCCACAGCTCCGACGGCTTTGGGGCGGACGGTAAGGGGGCATATGCGGCAAAGTACGAGGACTTTGGGGGCAATCTAAAGTTGGGTTACACGCCCACACAAAGGGTCGATATGAAGCTCACGGGGCGATATTTCCGCCACGAAACCTTTAACACCGCCGGCAGCCTCAACTCCGCTCATCCGCTCACGCACACCGTTTCTGCCGGTTTCAACGGCACATACAGCTCGGCGGACAGCAGGTATACCGTCTGCGGGAGCGTCCATTTCGACAAATACTTCGATGCCGACTACCTCGAAAAACTAGCCGTGGACAACCTCAAGGGTACAGCCACCTACATCAGTTCGCGCATTCTCAACACCTTCCGCCCGAGCCATCGTTGGGAGATTGTTGCCGGAATCGAGCAAAACCGCGAGCAGAACTACGCCACCAAAACTCTTGGCGCAACTCCGACAACGAAAAACATTGATGACAGCAACCTCTTTGGTCAGGCGCAATGGACGCCTTCAAAAGATTTTGACGTCATCCTCGGTGCGCGTTACACCTACAACTCACAATTTCGCTCGGCATTCACACCCAAGGTATCGGCGATGTACCGACTCGGAGGATTCACCTTCCGCGGCGGCGTGGGGAGTGCCTTCCGCGCACCAAGCATCAAGGAGCTATACTACGACTTCGACCATCAGGGTATGTTCTGGATCTACGGAAATCCCAATTTGAAAGCCGAAATGGGGCTCTACAACTCCCTGTCGGCAGAGTATACACGATGCGGTTTTAATGTTTCGCTGTCGGGTTACTGGAACAATATTGATAATAAAATCACTCAATATGACCTGATTAACAGCAGCGGAGGCAATGAAAAACACTACAGAAATGTGAGTAGTGCGACCCTTGTCGGCGTGGATGTTAATCTTCAGTATGCACTGCTGCGAGAGGTGATCATCAAGGGTAGTTACAGCTACTGCGACGCCCGCGACAACTCGACGGGACGGCAACTATCCGACAACGTCCGACACAGCGGCACGATGTCAGCTACGTGGAACGGCAACATTGCCCGCTCACCATTTTCGCTCCAACTTGCCGGGCGGATGAACTCTCCTAAACTCTACCGCTTAATCACCGCAACCGGGAGTGACCGGTTGTTGGAGTCCAAACCCTACAACATATGGAAGGTGGTATTTGTCAAACCTTTCAGGATTGATAAACACGCCCTTGAACTCACCCTCAAATTAGATAATATTTTTGACTTCAAGGATGCCTCCTTCATAAACCCCGGACGACAATATCTGGTTGGGGTGCGCTACTCATTCAAATAGGGACGTATCAATTAATTCTAAAAACAATAAAACGATGAGAACAAGACTTTTCTTTGCAACACTTTTTTCAGCGGCACTTCTCGCCTCTTGCTCAAAGGGCGGCACCACCAATCAGGAGCAGACCCCACCCGTGGCGCAAGCCAAGGAGGTATACATCGATGCGACATCTACCACCTTGTGGCACTATTTCTCTCTGACAGACAACAAGTCGGTCGGTACCGGCGAAGAGACTCCCGCCGACAACAAGAGTTGGGCAGCCCGCAAGGATTGGGATATTGCGGTGAGCCGATACCGTTGTCGCACCAACAGCGGCGAGGCAACTACAGTGGGGGCACAGGGCGGTGTCTGTGCTCTTGACGCTGCCACCACCTTCAATTCCGTGACATCACTACCCACCACAGCTAACTTTGCAGCAGACAAAACCACTCTTGAACTCGGACACGGGGGTGTGCAAACAAATATCATCAAATCGAGCGCATCCGTTATCCTATTCAAAACCAACGATGACGGCAATATGATAATGCCGCCTGTATACCTCCCCACACCTGTCTATATTTTTAGAACAGCCGATGGTAAGGGCTATTACAAGGTGCAATTCACCCAATACCAAAATGAACAATCGGTAACAGGACACGTGAAGTTTTATTCGGCAAAGATTTTGTAAGCCATTGTTAATCCGAATAATAACGATTATCAAAGGGGAGATTTTTTTATTTTTATAAAAAACTCCTCTTTGGTAATGCGTGTTCTTATTTATATTTTTTTTGGTTCTATCGTCTTTTATGTGTAAAATCAAGAAAAACCCGATAGCACCTATTTTATACTGCTTAATATAACGGAGTTATGAATACAAACAAATTTGGATGGACCGGTGCGGCAGCCTTTTTCATCGTGCTTCTGTGTATGCCGCTCGGACACGCGGCAATGATTCTTATGGAACATTGGTTCGAGGGAGGGGAGCTCTATCTGGCGGCATTCCTGCTGGGAGTGGTGGGCATAGCAATGACGGCTTGGGGAGTGCGTACAAAGAGTGATAACATTGCAACCCTCTTGGGATTTTTCGGCGGACTGCTGGTTTGGACGGGATGGGTCGAGTTTGTCTACATTTACTTTGCAAATGAATTGAATGTAGCTCCTCTGGTGGAAGATGGAAAAGTTGTTACCAAGCCCGAATACCTGCTACTTATGTCCTCCGTAGGTTTTTGGGCAATAATTATGGTGCTCTATGTGGCAAGGGTCTCCAGCGGCTGCTCCTTTTACTGTTGGATTCAGTCGAAGTTGCGTATTCCAATCAAGGAACGTTCGACTCCGATGGGTGCAAACAAATCTGTGGTCACATTTATGGAGACCGTTATGCTTCTGTGGAGCAGCTACCTGCTACTTATGTTTGCTTACGACAAATCGATTCTCGGAGACAAGCATCCCGTGACCATCGGAATCGCCACAGCGTGCCTGCTTTGGTCTATATGGCTGTTTGTGCGACTCTTAGGAATCAAATCGATGGGTAGAGCCATACGCTATTCGATACCCACCGTGATAATCTTTTGGACATTTGTCGAGGTAATGGGGCGCATCGGACTGCTCAAGGAGATTTGGGTCGAACCCACCACCTATAAGACGGAGATGACAATTATGTTGGTTATGCTTATTGCCGTTGTCGCCATTGGGGTCTTTCGCAAGAAAGCTAAAAATAGGGTCTCACCGAAAGGCGAATAGAGGACACTGCTCCGCATCTATATTTTCCTTGCCTTGTACCCCATCTCGAGTAATATTTCCACTATCTTGTCGCGAAAGTCGCCTTGGACAATTATCTCGCCATCCTTTGCCGAGCCGCCCACACCGCATTTGGTGCGCAGCAGCTTTCCCAACTCCTTCAAATCATCGTCCGTACCCACAAAATCGGCAACCAGCGTAACCCTCTTACCACCTCTGTTACGCTTGTCCAACGCCACTCTAAGTTTCTGACGAGCAGGCGGCAAAGTAATTGTTGCCGCCTGTTCCTCTTTTTTATATTCATAGTCGGAGTTGGTGGAGTAGACCATCCCCAAACGTGATTTCCAATCGCCCATACCCTTTATTCTGAAGTTAGAAACTACATCATCGTCTCTTCCACCTCTTCCACCGTGATGGGCACGTGGTGCTTGCCCAATTTGCGGCAGCCGGCGGCGGTAATCAAAATGTCATCCTCGAGGCGAACACCGCCAAAGTCAAGGAAATTTTCCACCTTTTGGAAGTTGATGAACGAGGAGTTAATCTTCTCGCGCTCCCATTTTTTGATAAGAGCGGGAACAAAGTAGCAACCCGGCTCAGAGGTTACCACGTGCCCCTCGCGCAAAACCTTACCCATACGCAAGGAGCCGAGCCCAAACTGCGCACTGCGAGTAGTGATGTCATCATAACCAACGTAGTTTTCGCCAAAGTCCTCCATATCGTGCACATCCAGACCCAATTGGTGTCCCAATCCGTGAGGCATAAATAGCCCTACAACACCGTTAGCCACCGCGTCATCAATATTCCCTTTAATCAACCCCAACTGCTGCAACCCCTCAGCCATAACCCGCGCTACGGCAAGGTGCACATTTTGGTATGTGACGCCCGGTTTTGCCTCCTTTTGCGCCTTGATGTTGGCTGCCAATACTATGTTGTATATATCCTTCTGTTTATCTGTGAACTTGCCGTTAACGGGCATAGTGCGCGTAAAATCAGAGCAGTAGTTCATTAATGTCTCTGCTCCCGCATCGCAGAGCATCAGTCGTCCATCGGTGAGTTTATTGCCGTGGTAGTGGTTGTGGAGGGTCTGACCATTCTGAGTGACAATCGAGTGGAACGACACACCGTTGCCAAACTGGAGCGCTATGCCCTCGATAGCTCCTGCAATCTCCAACTCATAGATGCCCGCACGGCACATCTTCATTGCCGCCACGTGCATCTTGTATCCGATGTCGCACGCCTTTTCTATCTCGGCAATCTCGGCAGCAGACTTTATTTCGCGCTGTGCCACAACCGCCTTGATGAGCTCCTTGCTGACATAATCGTGCACGCGTGCCGTGTGAATACCTTGAAGTTGAGCTATTTGAACGGTATTGTGAAGGCGGTACGGTGGCAGGAAGTGAATCTTGCGTCCGCGGCGAATCGCGCTCAATACGGTTTTTGAAAGTTCGCTCAGCGGATAGCTCTTTTTAACCCCCACCGAGGTTGCCAACTCGCTGATTGCCGGTTGGTCGCCCATCCAAATGATGTCGTCTATAGTGTAGTCGTTGCCGTAGATGCAGTCGGTGTCGGCTTCGACGTCGAGCACACCCACCAACCCCGAATGGTTCAAGCCGAAGTAGTACAAAAAAGTGCTATCCTGACGGAAGTGGTAGCCGTTATTGGGGTAGTTGCGCGGAGCTTCGTTGTTGCCCAATAGAACGATAATGCCGCTCTTCACACTCTTACGCAGGAGATTGCGGCGGTCGATATAGGTTTTTGCTTCGAACATTTTGAGAGAGTTTTTTAATAGTTGAAACAAATGTACTAAAAATAAAATAAAATACCTATTGTTTAATGCCGAGCTAATAAAATTTAAACAGTTTCTTACATCCGAGAGCAATCAAAAATATTCTATCTACTTAACTCTTTCAATCTTACGCACTCCATCCACCTTTTTCAAGTTGTATATAACCATATCCACAATGGAGGTATTGGCAACCTCAATGGCAACTGTGCCCGTAAATTGCCCTTGGTGGCTGTTGAAAGCCATCGAGCGAATGTTGATTTTGAGCTGCTGTCCAATCACATCAGTAATGTTTCCTGCCAATGATGGGCGGTCATCCCCTCTAATCTCCAATACTGCACTGAAATTTGCTGCGGAGGCTGCTCCACCCCATTTTGCCGCAATTTTGCGATAAGGAAAATTCTCCTCCAAGCGGCGCGCATTGGGACAGTCGGTTCGGTGAACTGTGATGCCGCTGTTGATGGTTACAAAACCAAAAACATCATCGCCGTATATAGGATTGCAACAGCGTGCCAACTTATAGGATAGTCCTTTGAGAGAGTTGTCGAATATTATATCTGTCTGAATATCCTTATGTTGCTTCTCTTTCTTGGGTTTGGAGCGCACAACTTGCGGCTCACCCTTGATTATCTCCTTTGCATCCAGAAGGTTAATTTTACCCTCTGCTATCAACGAATATACCTCCAAGCCGGTCTTGAGCTTGTAGTGCTTCACAAGTGCCGTTACGGCATCCTCTATCGTAATGTTCATTTTCCAGTTACGCAGTTTACGTTCAAGCTCCTCCCTGCCAAGATTAGCCAAAGAGGATGCCTGCTCCTCGCGCAGGTACTGTTTAATCTTGCCCCGTGCCTTGCTCGTAACCACATATTTTAGCCATTCGAGTTTCGGTTTCTGACTCTTTGAACTTTGAATCTCAACTATATCCCCACTCCTTAGAGTCTCTCGGAACGACACTTTGCGCCCATTTACCACCGCCCCCGTGCAGACCATACCAAGGTTGGAGTGTATGTCGAAGGCGAAATCCAGAACCGTAGCACCATCGGGCAGCTTTCGCAAATCGCCGTTGGGGGTGAAGACAAATACCTCGTTGGTGGAGAGCGTTATATCAAATTGCTCATCAATGGGGTCGCTGTGCGAGAGGTTTTCGATGACCCCACGAAGTGACTCCAACCACTGCTCGGAACTCTGCCCGCCGTCCGAAACGCCCTTGTAACGCCAGTGCGCCGCCACACCGTGCTCCGCCTGCTCGTCCATCCGCTCGGTGCGAATCTGCACCTCTACCCATCTCCCCTGTTTGGTCACAACTGTGGCGTGTAGAGACTCGTAACCCGTAGATTTAGGTATCGTTATCCAGTCGCGCATACGCCCGGGGTTGTGTGTGTAGAAATCCGTAACCACCGAAAAGGCAGTCCAGCACTGCATCTTTTCAAATTCAGCTTCACAATTTATTATGATTCTGATTGCAAAAATATCAAACACCTCATCGAATCCTACGCGCTGTTTTTTCATCTTTTTCCAAATGGAATAGATTGATTTTGTGCGACTTTTGAGGTGATATTTTATTCCCAGTTTCGTGAGACGCTCCTGGATGGGTTTCACAAATTCGGCTATGAAGCGGTTACGCTCGTCGGCTGTTTCGCTCAGGCGGCGTTCGATGTGGCTGTACTCTTTAGTCTCTAAATGTTTGAGTGCCAAATCCTCCATCTCGGACTTGATGTTATACAGACCGAGTTTATGGGCAATTTGGGCGTAGAGGTGGATTGTCTCCCACGACTTCTTGTTGCGTTTGAGCTCCGGGAAAATCGACAGTGAGCGCATAACCTCCAAACGGTCAGCCATTTTGAGCAGTATAACTCTTGGGTCTTTGGAGTAAGAGACAATGAGTTCGCGGAAATTATCGACCTGCAACGATGAGGTCTTGGTATCCACTGCCGATATGCTGTTCATACCGCCCAGAATTACGGCAACCTCCTCGCCATACTGCTCCACTATCTGCGCGCGGGTAATCATCCCCATTCGTGTAACATCGTGCAGCAGAGAGGCTATCACCGAGTCGCGCCCCAGCCCTATTTCCGTACAGACAATCCTCGCCATAGCCACGCTGTGCATCACCATTGGTGAGCCATCGTAGCGATGCTCATTACGCAGCTCGAAATTGGCACGGCGTAGTGCCGAAACAATCGCGCGAGCAGATTTTTCGCTGTAATTTTGTTTGATTGCAACCAAAAACTCTTTCATCACTATACTTTTTTACCATCCCCAAACTCCCGGCAACTACCACCTCTCTAAATCAAAAACCCATCGGCGCACCGCACAACTCGCGATGGGAACAACCGCACATTCTCGCTATTGTGGGTCGAAAGTATGACACTGCACCCCTGATCCACTATCGTGTGGAAGAGCGAAATAATCTCCGAGGCTGCCGCGGGGTCTAAATTTCCCGTGGGTTCGTCGGCAATAATCAACCGCGGAGATGAGAGTATTGCCCGTGCAATACAGACCCGCTGCCGCTCACCACCGCTCACCTCGCTAGGCAGCCGATGTGCCTTGTCAGCCATCGAAACAGTGTTCAAAACCTCCTCTATCCTTCTATTTATTGCCCTCTTGTTCTTCCACTCGGTTGCGCGCAACACAAATTCGAGGTTTTCGTACACACTCATCCCCGCCATAAGGTTATACTCCTGAAAGACAACGCCAATGTGACGGCGAAATTTGTATAGATTTTTGGAGGTGATTTTGCGAAGGTCGAAGCCGCAGACCACACCCTTTCCCACTCTCAGTGGCAATTCGCCATAGATGGTTTTCATCAAACTACTCTTGCCGCTACCCACCCTACCCACCAAGTAGAGCAGTTCGCCCTCGCCAATGGTTAGGCTAACATCGCTTAGAATAGGCGAGTTAAGTTTCGACGATGCGTAAATGAGTGCCTTTTCGATATGTACAACGTTGTTCATCGCTTATAAATCTATTGCCCGACACTTGTAGCCCTGTTTGTGCACCGACTCTAAAATGCGCGGCAGTGCGTAAAAGAGATTTCGGCTGGCTTTGAGCGAGTCGTGAAAGACTATCACCGAACCCTCGCGCACGTGGGGCATAACCTCGCGGATGCACTTGCGCGGAGAGACCACCGACGAGTAGTCACGGCTGATAATGTCCCACATAATAATATGATAACGTGCCGAGAGGCGCTTAATCTGGTGTTTTGTGATGCGTCCGTATGGTGGGCGGAAAAGTGTCGAGTTCAAGAAACTGTTAGCCAGTTCAATATCCTCCACATACTCTCCTGTACGTTTTGCCCAACCCTTCGTGTGGCTGTAGGTGTGGTTGCCCACGGAGTGCCCGCGAGTTTTTATCAGCTCCACGAGTTCGGGATACAGCTCCGCATTTTTTCCGATGCAGAAGAATGTGGCTTTGGCATCATACTTGTCGAGTTCGTCCAGCACCCAAGGGGTAACCTGTGGACACGGACCGTCGTCAAAGGTGAAATATAGGGCATTACCACCCGCCGGCATCTTCCAGATAAGCTCCGGAAAGAGGCTTTTAACTATTTGCGGTAGCGGAAACTTCATTATTACTAATTTGTTTGCAAAGTTACTCTTTTTTCGGTAATTTTGCTTTTTGGAATCGAAGGTTTAACTTTTTATTCCCTATTTTTGTACGTTTTTTCACAACAAAATGTTAAAGATAACCAATCAAGAGTTGGGGCGGATGTCACCGGCAGAGTTTAGCGCGGCAAGTAAGCTGCCCATTGTGGCAGTGTTGGACAATGTGCGTAGCGCAAATAATGTGGGCTCGTTCTTCCGCACGGCAGATGCCTTTGGAATTAGCGAGCTGGTTTTGTGCGGCATAAGTGCCACGCCACCATCCAAGGATATTCACAAAACGGCACTCGGAGCAGAGCAGACTGTGGGGTGGCGTTATTTCGAGAATACAGGGCGGGCAATAGAGACATTAAAGCAGGAGGGTTATACTATCATAGCTATTGAGCAGGTTCGCGGAGCGGTTTCGTTGGATAAATTTGTGAGAGGGGAAGATAAAAAGTATGCACTTGTTTTCGGAAACGAGGTTGAGGGTGTGGCGCAGGAGATTGTCGATATGTGTGACAGTGCTATTGAGATTCCGCAGCGAGGCACAAAACACTCTCTCAATGTCTCTGTCAGCGGCGGCATAATATTGTGGCATTTCACTTTTTTATAGCCGTCCTACCCGTCCTACCCGTCCTACAAGTCCTACCCGTCCTACAAGTCCTACCCGTCCTAAAATCCCCACAAACAGGTGAAACAAAAAACAGCATATTTCTGCCGCGAATGCGGCGCAGAGTCGGCAAAATGGTTTGGGCGATGCACCTCGTGCGGCGCGTGGAACAGTTGCACGGAGGAGGTAATCCAATCATCTTCAGCTGCTCACGCTCACAAGAAGTCGGAACGCGCCAATCAACCCGTTCCTGTTCGCAATATCGAAAAGTCAAATTTTGAGCGCATCAACCTGCATAACAATGAGGTAAATCGCGTTCTTGGTGGGGGTCTTGTTCCGGGGTCGCTGGTGTTGATAGGGGGCGAACCGGGTATCGGTAAATCCACTCTTGCACTACAAATAGCGCTTAGATTAAGGAACTTTCCGGTGCTATATGTTTCGGGAGAGGAGAGTGCGGAGCAGATAAAGATGCGCGCCGACAGAATTGGCGTTGATAATGACGAGTGTTTGGTGCTGAGCGAAACGTTGCTCGAAAATATCGTGCACCAATTAGCTCAAAATAAGCCCCGATTAGTTGTGATAGACTCAATACAAACACTCTATACAGATAGAATAGAGTCTTCGCCGGGCAGCGTTTCTCAGGTGCGTGAGTGCGCCTCAATGTTGCTCAAGTATGCAAAGGAGAGCGGTGTGCCGGTCTTGATAATCGGACATATAACCAAGGAGGGGGCGATTGCCGGACCCAAGGTGCTGGAACATATAGTCGATGTGGTTTTCCAGTTTGAGGGGGACACCAATAATAGCTACCGAATCTTACGCTCTATCAAAAACCGCTTTGGCGCAACCAACGAGATTGGCGTATTCGAGATGTTGAATAGTGGATTGCGAGAAGTTGAAAACCCTTCCGAAATACTTGTTTCGCACTATGACGAACCTCTGAGCGGCATTGCCATTGCTGCCTCTATCGAGGGTATTCGCCCATATTTGATTGAGACACAGGCATTGGTCAGCAATTCGGCATACGGTACTCCGCAGCGGTCGGCTACGGGGATAGACTACAAGAGGATGGGGATGTTGATTGCAGTTTTGGAAAAAAGGCTTGGTTTTAGGCTTGGTCAGAAGGATGTTTTTCTTAACTTAGCGGGTGGATTCAAGGTTGCCGACACGGGTTTGGACTTGGCGCTGGTGGCAGCGATAGTATCCTCGGCGACGGATATTCCGCTTGGGGGAGACATTTGTTTTGCCGGCGAGGTTGGTCTCTCGGGCGAGGTGCGCCCGGCTCTGCGCACAGAGCAGCGTGTGAACGAGGCGGCACGACTCGGCTTCCGCAAAATTGTTGTTTCGAGCTATGCGCGCAAGGCGATAACGAATCCGCCCCAAGGCATCGAAATAATATATGTGAGCCGAGTGGCTGACTTGGCAAAAAAACTTTGTATTTAAGGGGGCTTCTAAAGTGATAGAAGTGGGTTTTATATCCAAATTTATAGAGCCCACTCAGCTATTGTCTCATCACCAGGCTTATACATCTACTTCAACAACAAGCAACCGATGATTTGGCGCAAGGGAACTGACGGAGAACCAAGCTCGTAACAGCTAAACTCTTTCTCAAAATAAGACCAATCAATAGCATTAGCCAAAGCGACCAATTCGTGGTGCTCATCTATAAAACTGTCCAAAATCGAGCGGAACAAATCCATCTATCCTTTTTCAGGTAACTTTCCAAGCATAATTTGCAGACTTTTATAACACAAAGATACAAATTCCTGTCGAGTTATACAAGAAAATTACGAGATATACTACTAATGCTCAATAAATTAAACTGTTTACAAGGAGCGGCTAACTAAAAATTTTGCCTAATATACAAAACCAACCTATGCTTAAAATTGGGCACCATATCTCTCACATCAGAACGCGACCACAGACACAACAAAGGTGCAGTTCGAGGAATAAATCTTACCTGAACTACACCTTTCTGTACCACTTTTATACCTCTTTATCCTTAGAATGGGAGGTCGTCGGCAGGTGCCGGCTCTACTTGGGGTTGATATCCTCCCTGCCCACCTTGTGGCTGAGTTGGCTGTCCGTATCCATACCCCTGAGGCTGACCACCATAACCCTGCTGTTGGTTGTAGCCATATCCTCCGCCCTGTGGTTGTCCATAGCCACCGCCTTGCTGCTGACCGTAGCCACCACCACCCTGCTCATACTGTCCACCGTATTGTTGTTGAGGTCTGCCACCTATGATTGGTTGCATCTCTATGCGGCTCATCTTCCAGCCGCGCACTTCCGTGTACCAACGTCCGTTGCGTTCGCGCGACTCGACATTGGCAGTTACGGCAACACGGTCTCCGATACGCAATGAGCCTGCATCAGGAGCTTTATCATTCCAAAATCCTACGCATACTTTACGTGAAAATTCTCCGGGTAGCTCAAATACTACCTCCTGTTTGCGCCATTCGCCGCGAGCGCCTTGTCCGGTTACTAATGGTAGCACAATATGTACTACTGCTTCAAAGTCCATCATAGTTTTTATTCTTCAAATTATTACGATTTTTTCGATTACATCTCCCTGACGAATATCATCTATCACTTCCAATCCTTCGATAACTCTGCCGAAACAAGTGTGCACACCATCCAAGTGAGAGGTGTTGTTGCGCGAATGGCAGATAAAAAACTGCGAACCACCCGTATCCTTGCCTGCGTGTGCCATTGAGAGCACACCGCGGTCGTGGTACTGGTTGCCGCCTGTGGTCTCGCACTTGATTTTGTATCCGGGACCACCCGTCCCATTGCCACGCGGACATCCGCCCTGCACGACAAAATCGGGTATGACGCGATGGAAAGTCAGCCCGTCATAAAACCCCTCTTTGGCTAGTTTACAGAAGTTATCGACCGTCCCCGGTGCGTCATTTTCGTAAAACTCCACCCTCATTGTACCCTTACCGGTGATTATTTCTGCTCTTTTCATATAATTTAGTACCTTTTTCTACTGCTACAAAGTTAGTGTTATTTTTTAATATTCCAAATTTTTTTGAGCCTCCACAAACTTTGTCAGCTCCACAAAATCGGCAACACTCAAACGTTCGGGACGCTCGGCAAGGAGTCTATGCTCCCCCCTTATCTCGGGTAGCACGGCACGAATGGAGTTGCGAATGGTCTTACGTCGCTGATTGAAAGTTGCCTTGACAATCTTTTTGAGCAACACCTCATCGCAATCCAACCTTTCTACACTGTTTCTTGTAAGGCGAATTACAGCACTCTGCACCTTGGGCGGGGGATTGAAGTTTTCTGCGGAGACCTCAAAAAGATACTCAATGTCGTAATAAGCCTGCAACAACACGCTTAAAATCCCGTACTCCTTGCCCGTTGGCGCGGCTGCCAAGCGCACGGCAACCTCCTTTTGCAACATACCCACAACCTCGGGCACGACCTCCTTGTGGTCGAGCACCGCAAAAAATATCTGAGAAGATATATTGTAGGGGAAATTGCCGATAATGTTCACCCCCGCTGGGTACGACTCGGTGAGGTTCATCCTCAAGAAATCACCCTCGATGACCTCCAGCGCAGGATAGTGTCGGTGGAGATATTCGACACTTTCAGTGTCTATCTCGGCAACCTGCAAATCCAACTCGGGGCGGGCAATAAGATATTTTGTGAGCATCCCCATACCCGGACCCACCTCCAGTGTTCGCTTGGTACGGTTACAAATAAGGGCATCGGCTATATCTGCCGACACCCCCTCATTTGTCAAAAAATGTTGCCCGAGGTGTTTTTTTGCTTTGACCATCGTTGGGGACGTTTAGGACGTTTAGGACGTTTAGGACGTTTAGGACGTTTAGGACGTTTAGGACGTTTAGGACTTTTGGGACTTTTGGGACTTTTGGGACTTTTGGGACTTTTGGGGCGCCAAATCGTCCACTCTCTGAAATTATTTTATTCTCTCGTAATATTCGCGGGTGCGAGTGTCCACTCTGATTTTTTCGCCCGTCTGAATAAACAAAGGCACGCGAATTGTAGCACCCGTCTCAACCTCGGCAGGTTTCATCACGTTGCTCGATGCGGTGTCACCCTTGAAGCCCGGCTCGGTGTAGACAACCTCCATATCGATAACGGCGGGAAGCTCAGCCGTAAGCACTTGGTCTCTCTCGGTATGGAACATAACCTCCACTACTTGCCCCTCCTTGAGAAGGTCATTATTGTCGATAAGGTTCTTGTCTATGATTATCTGTTCGAAGGTTTCGGTGTGCATAAAGTTGCATCCCATATCATCCTGATATAGATATTGATAAGGGCGACGCTCCACGCGCACAGGGTCAATCTTCACCCCTGCTGTGAAAGTGTTATCTATGAGAAGTCCTGTCTCTAAATTACGTAGCTTTGTGCGAACGAATGCGGGACCTTTGCCCGGTTTAACGTGTTGAAATTCTACGATTTGATATGTCTTACCATTGAACTCAATGCACATACCGTTTTTGATGTCTGCTGTTGTAGCCATAATATTGTTTTGTATCAGTAATTTTTGTGCAAATTTACGAATAAAAGAGTTGGGTAACAAATATTGATAATTTTTTTTCAAACTAATTAAAAAAATGCTACCTTTGCTGCCGATTATCCGAAGTTGTGGTGTTGCTCGTGCAGCAACGCTCGGCAGAAAGGGGGACGTGTCCCCGTGCCGTGGATTACACATATGGGAAGATAATGGTATAGTGATTAGTGCGCGAGCGTTTAGTGCTTAGTGAGAAACCGTGTAGCCTCGGCGGGGGTCGTCCCCAAAGAGCCACCTCTACCCTCACTCGCTCGCTCTCCCACCAATCACACATCACACACAGAAAATGGCAACAAAAATCAGACTTGCCCGTCACGGTAAAAAGGGTTATCCTGTTTACCACATCGTAATTGCAGACTCTCGCTCACCACGCGATGGTCGTTTCATCGAAAAGTTGGGTACTTACAACCCAAACACCAACCCTGCAACCATTGATTTGAACGTAGACCGTGCGGTTTATTGGGTAGGGGTAGGTGCTGAGCCAACCGACACAACACGTGCGATTTTGTCTAACAAGGGCGTTATGCTCAAACACCACCTTGCGGGCGGCGTTCGCAAAGGTGCTCTTACTGAGGCTCAAGCCGAAGCGAAATTCGCTAAGTGGGTAGAGGAGAAAGAGGCTAAAATCGAGGCTAAGAAAGTGGCTTTGAAGGGTGTGGCAACAAAGAGTGCAAAGGAGCGTATGGCAGCCGAGGTGAAGGTTCGCGAGGAGCGCGCAGCAGCACTTGCAGCCAAACTGGCTGAGCAAGCGGCAGCAACAACCCAAACCGAAGCGGCAGAAGCAGTTGCAGAGGAAGCGGCAGCAGAATAAGTAATTAAGTGAAAAATGAGAAGTGAAAAATGATTTTTACTCTTTCATTTTTCACTTCTCATTTTCCATTTTCACTTTCAATGATTCAAGTAGGTACTATTCAGAAGGCTTACGGCAAGGGCGGTGAGTTGGTGGTACGTTTGTGGGATAATTTTCCCGAAAATCCAAAAGATATTTATGGGGAGCCGCTATGGGTCGAAATGGACTCATTAGCGACTCCTCTTTTTGTTGGCTCTCTCCAGAGTCTTGGCACGAGTAAGGCGGTTGTGGTTTTTGACGACTTCGAAAGTGAACAGCGCGCGGCGATGCTCATAGGGAAAAAGTTGTACAGCAAAAACCCGCAGCAGCCGCAAGAACAGACACAGGATGATTGGGATTTTTTGGTGGGTTATAAATTTATGGACACCACTTCGGGTGTCAAGGGCGAGATTACCGATTTCATTGGTAATGAGCTCAATCCGTTGATGGAGGTGACAACCGGCGGCGAGGCATATTTTGTGCCTGTCGCCGATGAGTTGGTAGAGCATTTGGACGAACGCCGCCGCACTATCACGATGAATCTACCCGAGGGGATATTTGATATTAACGAGCAGTAGACAGTTCACAAACAACCATATTTTCTGACCATAGAGACCGCATTTCATACTCATCGTATAAATAATATGGCAAAAAAGAAAACGAAAAAGGTTGCTCCCAAGCAGCTTTCACCCGAAAATTATATTCGCGCCAAGGCGCGAACACTGCCCATTGTTGAGTGCATAGTGGAGGGGGATTGGGAGAATCTTGGTTTGTGCCACGCTGTGGTGGTACGACAACACAGCAATGGCAATTATACTATTGGTGTCTATCTGTTGGATACCTTTTGCTTGGGGGTCAAAGATTCATTCTATCGGTTCAACTGTACGGTGGAGGAATATATGGAACTTCGCGAGAAATTCACTGCCAATTTCGGAGAGTTTTCCACGCAAGATTACGAGTATACCCACAATCTGATTTGGGGGGCAGTTGCCTATGCCGCGGATTTGGGCATTGCTCCTCACAGCAGCTTCAATCTGACACAATATATACTCGAGGAGGATGATGAACAACAGATTCCCATTCAGGAGTTTGAATATGGATGTGCGGGAGAACCTACCTTGGTTGTCTCCTCTAAGAGTGAGGCACGAAAATATGTTGGCAAGCTAATTGAGAGCGTGGGTGAGGATTTTAGCATAATCATAGATGAGGATGAATACTCACCGAGTGAATTTATGGAGGCTGAATTCGAGAATAAAATAGATTTTACCTACTCCGATAGGCTCAATAAACGGAAAACAGCTATGCCTGCAACCGTTTATAGGTACGTTACTCCGGACTATGATATTGACGGTGAGTTGATAAACGGCGAAAAGATTACTAACTTTGTTGAAATGGACTTCGATAAAATCAGTAAAGCCGATATTGATGCCGTTCTCTCACTCGATGCCAATACACTCGTTTCTGATGTAAACACGCTCTTAACAAAAGAGTTAGGGCTATTCAGTCGCGATTTGGTCGAGGATGAAGACTATGAGCGTATGGCAGCTATTTTGTTGCTAATGGGGCATTTGGGCGATGAGAGAAGTTTACCCTATCTTTTGGCGTTGTTGCGGCAGGATGAGGAGTTCAGCGAATATTACTTTTGTGACATTCTGCACGAAATTCTTGTGCCGGTAATTTATAGTGTCGCCAAAGGAAATTTGGCTGCACTATTTGAATATATAAAAGAGCCGGGACTATACGTCTACCTGCGTAGCACCGTTTTCGAGGCAGTAACAATGGTTGCAGTAGAGGAGCATAGCCGCCGTGCAGAGGTGATTGAGTGGTACGCCCGGGTGATTGATCTATACATTGAAAATATCACAAATTCAGATATTTACGATGCCACCTTGGCAGCATTAGCCATCAGTGATTTGATGTGCCTAAAGGCTGTCGAGCTGCTGCCGCAAATCGAGAAGTTGTACGCAACCAACAAGGTAGACCTTGGCGTCTGTGGCAGCTACAATGATGTGGTTCAATATATGAAAGTAGGAGGCTCGTTCGACTACAAGAAACAAAACATTTACGACACCTTTACCCAATTTCAAAACTAACAGAGATGCTAAAACACCTTCTTTCCCTTGCGGCACTGTTCATAGTGGGTGCGGCAACGGCACAATCGCCCTTGTGGCTACGCGGCAGCGCAATTTCGCCGGACGGTAAAACAATCGCTTTTACCTATAAGGGCAATATTTTCACAGTACCCGTAACCGGTGGTAAAGCCAAGGCAATCACCACCAATGCGGCGCACGACACTCGCCCCGTTTGGTCGCCCGACTCAAAGAAGATAGCCTTCGCCTCGAACCGCGACGGTAGCTTTAATGTGTTCCTGACATCGGCAGAGGGGGGCGTAGCAAAAAAAATAACCACCAATTCATCAAATGAGTATCCGGTAACCTTTGCCGACGCTAATACAATTCTCTTTACAGCGGGCACTGTGGCTGACGCTAAGAGTGATATGTTCCCCTCGGGCACATTTTTCCAAGTGTGGAGCGTGGATACAAAAGGTTCACGCCCACAACTTTACAATTCGCTGCCACTGGACAATATAGCCGTTAAAAATGGCAAAGTGCTCTATAACGACGTAAAGGGATACGAAGACCCTTGGCGTAAGCACCACACATCCTCCATCACGCGCGACGTTTGGTTGTTGGAAAATGGTAAATATAAGAAACTTACCGACTTCAAGGGTGAAGACCGTAATCCGGTGTGGGCATCCGACGGCACAACATATTACTACCTGAGCGAGCAGGATGGCACTTTTAATGTTTATAAGAATAGCATCAATGGCGGCAAAGCTCAGCAAGTTACCGCGCACAAGAAACATCCGGTTCGCTATCTGTCCATTGCCGATGACGGCACAATGGCATACAGCTATGATGGTGAGTTGTACACTGTGAAGGATGGAGGCAAACCACAAAAGATTGCTGTTGAGATTGTTGCTGACGAGTTTGAGCCGGAGGTGAGAACTCAGTTCCTCAGCGGTGGTGTGGGGCAGATGGCGGTTTCGCCTTCGGGCAAAGAGATTGCCTTTATAGTTCGCGGCGATGTCTATGTCACCTCTACCGACTACAATACGACAAAGCGAATCACCAACACTCCCGAGCAGGAGCGTGATGTGGATTTCAGCCCCGATGGGCGCTCGATTCTCTACTCATCGGAACGTAACGGCATCTGGAACATCTACCAATCATCGATAGTTCGTGAGGGTGAAAAGCAATTTACCTACGCCACAGATATTGTAGAAAAACCGGTTACAAACGCAAAAGTTGCTTCGTTCCAAGGCAGATATTCGCCCGATGGTAAGCAGATTGCATACCTCGAGGATAGAACAACACTCAAAGTTGCAGACCTTGCCACCGGAAAATCGCGTACCATCCTCGATGGCAAATTCAACTACTCCTACTCCGACGGAGACCAATATTTCACTTGGTCGCCCGATGGTAAATATATACTATCTAAGTACATAGGAATAGGTGGGTGGAATAATCCGGATATGGCACTCATTGAGGTGGCTAATGGCAATGTTACGAATCTCACTGAGAGCGGTTATTCGGACGGTGGCGGTAAGTGGGTATTGGATGGCAGGGCTATGTTGTGGGGTAGTGACCGTGCGGGTATGCGTTCACACGGCTCGTGGGGTGCGACTGCCGATGCCTACCTGATGTTCTTTGATGATGAGGCTTATGACCGCTTCCGTATGACAAAAGAGGAGGCTGAGGTTAATCCGAAAGATACCACCAAAAAAGAGTTGAAATTGGACTTAGACAACCGCCGCAACCGCATAATCCGCGTTACGGGCAACTCATCCTCGCTGGCTGATTTTGTGCTGAGCAAGGATGGTAATAAACTCTATTATTTGACCTCGTTCGAGGGTCAGCCCGACCTCTGGGAACGTGATTTCAAGGAGAATACTACCAAAATTTTGGTGAAGGGCGCAGGTTGGGGTTCGCTCACTCCCGACAAGGAGGGTAAGAATATATATATGGCTTCGGGTGGTGGTCTCAAAAAGATTGAGGTAGCATCGGGCAAGGTAACTCCTATCGCCTTCAATGCTCAGTTTGACCACAAGGCTGCCGCCGAACGTCAATACATCTTCGAGCACGCTTGGCAGCAGGTTGCCGACAAGTTCTATGTCGTGGATATTCACGGCGTTGATTGGAAGGGTTACCGCGAGGCTTACTCCCGATTCCTACCCTACATTAACAATAACTTCGATTTTGCCGAGATGTTGGGCGAGATGTTGGGCGAACTAAATGGTTCACATACCGGAGCGCGCTATCGTCCCTTTGGTGGTGCAGCACTGGCGGTTGCCTCACTCGGTGCATTCTTTGATAATGGGCACAAGGGTGACGGTCTTCTCATAGAGGAGATTATCGCGGGCAGCCCGCTTCAAAAGTATGGCTCGAAGGTTCAAAAGGGTGAAATTATCACCAAAATCGACGGAACGCAAATCAGCGCAGGCGCGGATTATAACTCACTGCTGGCAGGCAAGGCGGGTAAGCAAATCGAGCTTACCATTTATAATCCAACAACTAAACATACTTATAACCAGCCAATAAAGGCTATTTCACAGGGCGAGAACGGCGAATTGCTCTACAGGCGTTGGGTGCAGCAGCGCCGCGATATGGTTTCGCAAATTTCGGGCGGAAAGGTTGGCTATGTCCACGTTCGGGGTATGAATAGCGAAAGTTTCCGTGAGGTCTATGCCGAACTTCTTGGACGTTATCGTCAGTGTGATGCTGTGGTTATCGATACTCGTCACAATGGTGGCGGCTGGCTGCACGATGATTTGGCAACACTGCTCTCGGGTAAGGAGTATCAGAAATTCACCCCGCGCGGAAACTACATCGGTTCAGACCCTTACAACAAGTGGACTAAACCCTCCATTGTGCTCCAGTGCGAGGACAACTACTCGAACGCTCACGGCTTCCCTTGGTTATATAAGGAGCTGGGAATCGGCAAGTTGGTTGGTGCGCCCGTGCCGGGGACAATGACCGCCGTATGGTGGGAGACCCAAATCGACCCCTCGCTGGTGTTTGGTATTCCGCAGGTAGCCGTTCAGGATATGCGCGGTAAGTATCACGAAAACACGGAGCTACAACCCGATATCGAGGTTTACAACCGCCCCGAAGAGGTGCTCGCCGGCAAGGACTACCAGTTGGAGGTTGCCGTGAAGGAGCTTATGAAGAAGTAGAGATATGGAACAGATTATCACCTTCCTTTCGCAGTTGAACGACAACAATAATCGCGAATGGTTTGCTGCCCACCGCGACCAGTATCGGCAAGTGCAGCAGCTAACCAACCATATTGCGGCAGAGCTTATCGCGCAGGTATCGCTCTTTGACGGTGACATCGCCCCACTTGCTCCTGCCGATTGCACCTATCGCATCTATCGCGACACCCGTTTCTCGTCCGACAAGACCCCGTATAAAAACCACATAGGAATTTACCTGTGCCGCGGCGGAAAAAATTCGGGTTATGCCGGCTACTATCTCCACTTGGAGGCTGACAATAAATGTATCATCGCCGCGGGACTCTACTGTCCCGAGGCTAAGGTACTCAAAAGCGTGCGTGAGGAGATTGACACGAATGGGGCTCGGTTTATTGAGGCGCTCAATGCAGCAGAGGGTTTTGCTTTGGATGGTAGCGACCGCCTCAAGCGACTGCCCAAAGGCTATTCGCAGGAAAACCCCTATGCCGAATACCTGAAATATAAACACTTTACTCCAATGAAGCACATCGAGCAGGGGGAGTTATTCGATTCCGATAGCATCGCAAGGGTCGCCAAGGAATTCGAAAAGTGTAAACCGCTAAATGATATTTTGAACCGCGCCGTAAATTTTGCGAGGGAAATGTAAAAAATTTCTTTTGTAACAGAAAAAAACATTAACTTTGCGGCTTGAAAGTCTAAAAAATTAACATAAAATCAAAAATGAAAAAGCAAATCATTATTGCCGTTTTGGCAATCGCGTCGATTTTCACATCTTGCTCAGGTGGCGGTGCATCGCTTAAAACTCAAAAGGACTCCGTGTCGTATGCAATCGGTATGCAACTTGGTGGGATGGCTTTTGGATTCGACTCTACAATCAACGTTGAGGCAGTTGTAGCCGGCGTTCGTTCGTCTTTTGCCAAGGATAGCAAGTTCACAGCCGAGCAGGCACAAAACGTAATCCAACTCTATGCTCAGGTTAAGCAAGAGGCTGATATGATTGCGTACCGTGAAAAACACACCAAGGATTCAATCGCAAATGCAGCTGAATCTAAAGAGTTTTTGGCAAAGAAAGAGGCTGAGGCTGGGTTCACCAAAACAGAGAGCGGTCTTATATACAAGATTGAAAACCCCGGTAGCACTCCTAAGGTAAATGAGGGTGACGAAATTTCGGTAAACTTCACACTTTACAATGCGAAGGGCGAAAAAATCCAATCCAACCTTGATTTCGGTACAGAACCAATGAAATTCCCAATGAACAGTGGTATGATTAAGGGTTTTGTTGAGGGTGCAACTCTAATTGGTAAAGGTGGCAAAATTACTATGGTTTTACCGGCTGAACTTGCTTATGGTACAAATGGCAATGGTCGCGATATAGGTCCTGAATCAGCGCTTATGTTTGAAGTTGAAGTTATTGATATAACACCAAATAAATAAATAAAAGTATTGCGTAAGTGATACGTTTCGGTCGGTTTGGGAGCATTCCCAAACCGACTTTTTTTTATGGCTTTATAACATCTTAATGCTATGTTAATAACTTATTGATATTGACAATAATAACCCTCATTGCTACACCTCGCTTGATGCGGAATGACGATAACCCAAATTTTTAACAAACTTTTGATTAACAAAAGGTCTAGAAAATGTTAATTATTTGAACTATCTTTGCATCATAAAAAATATTACGCGCAATTCGTAACCAATTAAATATGGATAACATTTATCTTGTCATTCTTATTATCTTGATGGCACTCGCCGTATCCGACCTCGTTGTTGGGGTGAGTAATGACGCTGTCAATTTTCTTAATTCGGCTTTGGGCTCAAAGGCTGCTCCGCGTTGGCTGATTATGGTGGTTGCCTCGGCAGGTATTTTGTTGGGCTCTATCTTTTCGAGCGGTATGATGGAGGTCGCCCGCAGCGGGGTATTCTATCCCAGCCAGTTTCATTTCCACGATATGATGCTGCTCTTTCTGGCGGTTATGTTCACGGATGTGATACTGCTGGATATGTTCAACACCTTTGGCCTGCCTACCTCCACGACAGTTTCGCTGGTCTTTGAGCTATTGGGAGCAGGCGTGGCAGTGGCACTCTATACGATGCCTGCCGGAGAACATATCTCAACCTATATCAATGCAGGGAAGGCAATGGGTATCATCTCGGGTATTCTCTCCTCGGTGGTAATTGCCTTTGTAACGGGTACGGTTGTGATGTTCGTCACGCGGGCAATATTCTCGTTCAGATATCAACGCTCATTTAAGTATGTTGGTGCTTTTTGGTGCGGCATCGCTCTGACAGCCATCAGCTACTTCGCCATCTTCAAAGGACTTAAAGGATCAACCATTATGAGTGCCGAATTGGTCGATTTCCTCAACAACAGCAGCACAATCTTCTTGCTTTCGGTTTCGTTCGTGTTTTGGACTCTCACTATGGGATTCATCCAGTGGGTGTTCAAATTCAACATCCTCAGACTGACCGTACTGGCGGGTACTATGTCGCTAGCGTTGGCTTTTGCCGGCAATGATCTCGTGAACTTTATCGGGGTATTTATGGCAGGAAAAAGCACCTATGACGCAGGGGCTGAGTTGGTGGCGCAGGGGGGCGATTTGTCTACGCTAAAGATGACTGCTTTGGAGGGAAAAGTCACAGTGGATTGGATATATCTCTTTGCTGCGGGTCTGATTATGACCATTACCCTTTGGTTCTCAAAGAAAGCTCAACGGGTTACCGAAACCGAGATTAGCCTTGCACGTCAGGATTCGGGAGTTGAACGTTTTGGCTCTACGGCTCTTTCGCGCGCATTGGTGCGCTCGGCGGTAAATTTCAACAAGAAGTATGAGCGTTACACGCCTACGGCTGTGCAACGATACATAGAACGCCGATTCCGCCCAATCGAAGAGCTGGATGTAAACCAAGCTCCATTTGACCTGATACGTGCAACTGTCAATCTGACCTGCGCCTCGATTCTTATTGCAATGGCAACATCGCTAAAACTGCCTCTTTCAACCACTTACGTCACCTTTATGGTGGCAATGGGTAGTTCACTGGCAGACCGTGCTTGGGGACGCGAGAGTGCAGTTTATCGCATAACCGGAGTGCTCACGGTAATATCGGGTTGGTTCTTGACTGCATTTATCGCATTTACGGTGGCATTTATCGTTGCTATGATTCTGATGGCGGGTGGCGAGATTGCCATATACGTTATGGCTGCCATTTGTGCATATCTGCTTATTCAAAGTAAGATTCTCTTCAGCCGCCGTCGCAAGAAAGAGGCACAGCAAGACGATGAATACGAAGAACTTACAGGAATAGATATCGTCAAGCGTTCGCAGGAGGAGATTACAACTTCTATGGAGAAGATGACTGACATATATAGCCAGACAATCACCGGTCTTTTAATGGAAGATAGAAAATTATTAAAGGATATGATGCGTCAGGCGGATGAAATGTACGAAAAGGCACACGAACGCAAACACAAAATTATGCCTGTACTACGTCAATTAGAGGAGCACAACATAAGCCAGGGACACTACTTTGTGCAGGTTGCCGACTACCTCAATGAGGTGGCTAAAGCGCTGGTTCACATCACTCGTCCCAGCTATGCCCATATTGATAACAACCACCAAGGGCTATCCATTGAGCAGGCAGATGACTTACGACGTATCAATTTGGCGGTGTCTCATATCTACGAGCGTTTTAATAATATGCTCAAAACCGATAACTACACAGACCTTGGTCAAACCCTTGAAAAGCGCGATAAACTCTTTGAGCTTCTCGCCGATGTTACCACAAATCAGGTTAAGCGTGTAATTGACAACGACTCATCGGCACGTAGCTCGATGCTGTTCCTCAACATTATTACCGAAACCAAGACTATGCTCCTGCAATCGCGCAACTTGATTAAGTCGCAAAAGCACTTTATAGAGCAACAGTAGACACGTAATTTGTCCAATCAAAGAGCAGCGCAACCCACCATCTTGGGTTGCGCTGCTCTTTGATTGAGATAGCGACAAAACTACAAGTCGTTCCCGCAATAGGAGAGGTTAAAACTCTTATTACTGACCGGAAAATCTGAAATCTGTGCCCCTCGTACCGAGAGAGCCAGCATTATCCAATTATGGAAAGAGGGGTCATAGATTTTGTACTGCGCAATCTCTCCGTCACTGTCGGTAAGGGCGACGTGGACAATTTCGCCCCTCCAACCCTCTACACTACCCCACAGGAGGCTGTCGGGTTCGAGTTTGAAATCATAGATAGGTGGCTCGGAAACGTGTGGGCACAAATGGGTCAAAATAATGTTGTAGGAGGCTTCAATCTCCGCGATGCGCAGGTGCAGGCGTGCCATCAAGTCGCCGGATGTTTCGATGGAGGGCTCAAATTCAGCATTGTTCATCATCCGCCCATCCCGCACCAAGCCCGCCTGACGAGCCGCCATACCCACTGCCCCCACCTGAAAAGCCTGTTGATGGGTGGTTACGCATATCTCCTCGAAACGCGCTAATAGAGTGGGAGTTGATAGTATGTTGTGTGACACGGACTTAAATCTGCGGATGACTTCGCCCAGCACCGCGCGAATGTCTTCGCATAGCTCCGCTGTCAGAGGATAGTGACACCCGTGGGCACGGATTAGACCCTTGCCGAAACGGTTGCCGCACCAACGTTGCATAGTATTTATAACCAATGTTCTAAGCGCCTCGCACGCAACCTGCCCCAACTGATACGCCACATCCATACATAGCGCCCCAATGTCGGCTAAGTGCATCGCAATGCGCTCCATCTCCAGGGCTATGACGTAGTGCGGCTGCTCTGTGGCGGGGTTCATCAACCTTGCCATCGCCACGGCGTGTGCCACCGCCGAATCGCCCGCAATACTCTCAGCCAAACAAATCTGCCTCAGGCGGTTATTTGTCGTTTTTATCAACTCTTCGACACCGCGGTGTTGATAACCGAGAGCAATTTCCAGATGCAATATCTTCTCTCCGTTACAGATAAATCTGAACGCACACGGCTCAATCACCCCCGCGTGTACAGGTCCGACATTGACCAAATGAAGAGCAGGATTTGTGGTATCGTAAAATGGGTAGTTCTCTATTCGCGAGTGGATATTTTGACGGTTAAAAGGAAACCTCACCGGCTTGAGCCACGGATGCCCCTCGAAACGAACGCCGTAAAGTTCCGAAATTTCGCGCTCGTAAACAAAAAGTTGTGAAATATCAGACGACACCAAATTGCCAACATCGTAATAGTCGCGATAGTGCGAAAGAATCTTTGTATCTCCCTTATTGTCAGCGAATAGGCAATAAAAACTCAAGCCACCACCCTCTCTGTGAGCAAAGTATGCAAGACACCTCCACTGCTCGTTTCCGAGAATTTGACCACTCTCGGAAACGAAATCTTTGTAATTGAGGGATGTGATATTATTTTTTTTCAATTTTTAACAACTTTTTTCTTGCAATTACAAAAATAATTTTCTAACTTCGTATCGTAGAAATACAAAAAAATCCCAAAAACCCAAAACTAACCTACGCTCGCTCTATCTTTAGGCGAGCAAAAAGAGGGGTGACCTCGACCGATGACGGCGCAAGCTGCCTAAGAGTTGATGTCTTCCCTCTTTTCGTTGTTGGTGGGTAGACTCTGTTTTTTTGTAAAATTGTAGCTGAAAAATGCGGCATAGAGATTTTGCAGGGTGCGCGACTTGTTATTGGCAATGATGAGTAGCGAGGTGAGTATGATGCTGAAAAATACTACGGCATATGTAATATTCTTAATGGCAGCCCCTTCGGGCATACCTGCCATCGCCGGAATCGTAGCCAACACAGCCGCAGCCAACCCCTTGGGAGAAATCATAGAAATGATGCTCTTATCCATCAACGTAGCGCTCTGTGGCGAACGATATTTGGCAATAAAAAGTCTTATCACATAGAGCACCACCGTTACCACCCCACCAAGAAGCAACGACTGAGTGTCATCATAAACTATTGATATACCTATGTATACAAAGAAGAAAGTTTTTAGCAGAAAGGTAATTTCACGCAAGAAAACCAGTTCCGTGTCGTTGAGTTTATGAGGTTCGCCCCCCATCAGTTTGCGGAATATGAAACTTGTAAAGTTATCGAGGTTTGCCATCGTTATGCCGAAGGAGAGAGCTGAAATAGCACCGTTGAAGCCCAGTAGTTCCGATACCCCATACATCACAAAAACGAAAGCAGGTGTGGTGAAAATCGAGTTTTGGATATTGCGTATTCGAGTGATTATATTCGACCAAATCAATCCGCCAAAGACCCCGATAATTATCGCCAATACGAAGGAAGATATTACTGTTCCGATAGTTATGCCGATATTTATCTCTCCCTCAATGAAGGTTTGAATGCAGGCAAGGGCGAGCACGATACAGAATACGTCAGTGAGTGCAGACTCGAGTATAAGCACCGTTTTGGTCTCTTCACCGATTTTAAGCTTGCTCACAATCGGTATTACTACTGCCGAGGAAGTGCCCCCCATAATCGCCCCTAGGGTCAGTGAGGCGAGAAGCGAGAAGTCGAAAAAAAAGTATGCTATCGCCGTGACGGCAGCCACAAGCACAATCAGGCTACTCATTGTGAGAGACATAGTACTTTTCCAAACTTTTTTAAGAGTTTGCAGCGACATTGAAGTCCCCCCCTCGAAAAGGATAACAACCAGAGTGATTGTTGTAAAAACAGGACCCACAGTTCCGAAGTTAGCAGGCGACAGCACTCCGGTAATCGGACCCAAAGCCACCCCGACAATAATCAAAAGGAGCACATCGGGCACCATCTTCTTAGAAAATAACGATGCAAAAAGGTGCGAAAGAAACACAAGCAGCCCAATGGAGACAAGGGCTATGGGAATTGATGAGTTCATATTTTGTTTTTTTTAATGCCGAGTTAATAGGATAAACAAGTCCCGCGTATGCAGCTGGTTTGGAACATCAACCAAAGGGGCAAGCATCATTTCTGCTGATTCTTGAGCACTGCAACCATCTCTCCCTTTTCGTCAAGCAAAAGAAGAAACTCGCCTTCGATTTTCAGATTGACAACCGCGTGCAGAGCCTGCACAAACTTATCCTCATCTTGAGAATCCGGGCACATTTTCATTGTAGAACCCACGTTCTTAATCTCTATGCTCCCTTTGTCAAAGAGTGAATAACCTCCGAAAAAGTTGTTGCAGGGAGCTGTGCCATAGATCATTTTGTCGGCAGCATCGAAGCGGAGAGATATACCGCTGGCTGTTATTGGCTTACCGTACAATTCTACTAGTTCCCACCCTCTCTTTTCGAGGTTTCCTACAACCGGGCTACCCTTGCGGCAGGTACAACAAGCGGTGAAAACTATCGAAATAGCTATCAATGAAAAAAATCTAAACATAATTTTATATCTTTGCATACTGCAAAGGTACGAAAACGAACTCAATTATGAAAAAAATAATCCACACCGACAACGCCCCCGCAGCCGTAGGACCCTACTCACAGGCAATCCTCGCAGGCAACACCTTATATATTTCGGGACAAATTCCCGTAAACCCCGTCACCAAAACCGTTCCCGAGACCATCGAGGAGCAGACCGAGCAGTGTCTGAAAAATGTGGAAGCGATTCTCTCAGAAGCCGCTTTTACGAAAAATGATGTTGTTAAATCCACTGTTCTACTGGCAGATATGGCTGATTTTGGGGCAATGAACGAAGTCTATGCCGCATTTTACACTGGCGAAAAACCCGCCCGCGTCTGCTATGGCGTTGTGAAACTTCCATTGGGAGTGAAGGTGGAGATAGAAACAATAGCCTACAAGGAGTAAAAACATAAACGGATACGGCGATGATAAATTCGGTTAAGATAAAGAATTACAAGTGTTTTGAGGAGATAGAATTTCCTCAGTTGCGGCGTGTCAATCTGATAACCGGAAAAAACAACACTGGAAAATCGTCTGTCTTGGAGGCAATAAGTCTATTGGTCAATAATAATGACCCTCGATGGTTGCACGTGATTCTCAATAATAGAGGTGAGAATATTCGTTTTCTCGGTAGGTCGAGATACGAAGAGGAGCTTAATGTTCCAAGATATTTTTTGGAAACAATCAAGTCAATTTTTTTTCAAAGGAAAATTGACTTAGGAGAAAAAATCGAGATTGGCAGCAAAGAGTTATCTCTTACCATTGATTATGAGGATGAAAACTCACTTCCATTAGACGATGTGGAAGAAAAAATTATATTCAAGTTTTTAGTAAATGGCATTGGTAATAGTCAAACTTTTCCTATCGAAAGCTATTTCAAGAAGGGGTACTCTTATAGTTTGGCAAATAATACCGACTATGTCTTTACCAAATCTTATTTGAGAGAGGTGAATGCCGATATTTGGGACAGCATCCAATTGTATGAAGAAAAGAGGATTGAAGTAATAAATGTGTTGAAATTAATTGATAGTAACATAGAGAATATCACATTCAAGAAAAGAGATTTTTCGCCTTCGCCTTCTCGTTATCCGATAGTAAAGATAAAGGGAGTGGACAATGAAGTGCCATTAATGAGTATGGGCGAGGGGATTAACCGGATACTGACTATTATTTTGGCAATGATTAATTGTCGGAACGGATATGTTTTTATTGATGAATTTGAAAATGGCATACATTATTCCGTCCAGAAAAAAATGTGGGAAATAATTTTCAAATTAGCTCAGGAGTTGGATATTCAAGTCTTTGCTACAACTCACAGCAACGATACAATAGCAACGTTCAGTAGGGTTTTAGATGAAGTGGGAGCTGATAAAGGTATGTTATGTCGATTGTTTATTTCCAAGAACGGCTCTATTCGTCAAACGGAATTCGACGCAAAAGAGTTGGCGATTGCCATCGAAAACAACATAGAAACAAGATAGTTATGCCAAAGAATATCCTATACGTGGAAGGCGTGAACGACCTGTTTTTTATTGCCGGAATTTGTGATAGTTTTGGGATTCCTTGTGATAAACGACCAAAAGATGTTGAGATTTTCATCAACAACAGCGGAAGTGATACGCAAGCAATCGAGGCTTTCAAAACTGCAATTAAACCTGGTGGCAGTAATATTATTGGGTTAGTTGTAGATGCTGACGAAAACTTTGATGCAAGGAGGGCATCTCTTAACGATATTCTCACAAAAAAACAATACACGCAGACGGATAAAGAAAATATCTTTGAGTGTAAATCTGATATTGATATGCCCAAAGTTGGCGTTTGGATTATGCCTAATAACTCTTCAAAAGGAAGAGTTGAAGATTTTTTTCGTGAAATAGTTTGTGTCAATAAGGAGTTACTGGATGATGCACAAAAGATTGTCTATGAGATAGAAAATAAAGAATATGAACAAAAATTCATTCCGAATCACAGACAAAAGGCAATAATACATACGTGGTTGGCGTGGCACAATGAACCGGGAGGTTCGATGGGGTTAGCTGTGAGAAAAAAGATGATTGATGAAAAAGATGAACTTTGTTTGAAGTTTGTTAACTGGTTAAAAAATTTATACGAGTTATGAAAGTTGCATTGATAGGCTACGGAAAGATGGGGCGAGAGATTGAAAAGGTACTTGTCTCGCGCGCTCACGAGGTTGTCCTGACGATTGATATCAATAATGCGCAGGATTTCACTGCCAAAAATCTGCGAAAGGCGGATGTGGCGATTGAGTTTTCTGCTCCCGATGCAGCGTTCGGCAATATTGTGCGCTGCTTGGAGGCTGGTGTGCCGGTGGTGTGCGGGACGACGGCTTGGCTGTCGAAACTCGATGAGGTTATTCAATTATGTAAGAAAAACGAGGGTGCTTTCTTCTACGCGAGCAATTATAGCATCGGCGTAAATCTCTTCTTCAAGATAAACAGGGAGTTGGCAGCTCTGATGAACCGCTTCTCGGAGTATGATGTTACCCTTAACGAAATTCACCACACCCAGAAGAGAGATGCACCGAGCGGTACGGCAATAACCCTTGCCGAGGGTATTGTGGAAAATTGTGAACGTAAAACTGAGTGGTTTATGGGTCCGACACGGGGTGCGACAACCTACCCCGAAAAATTGGAGGTTACCGCCCAGCGACGTTCGGTAGTGCCCGGTACCCATACTATTGTATGGGAGAGTCCTGCCGACACAATCACCATAGAACACGTGGCAAAAAACCGTAGCGGCTTTGCTGTGGGTGCGGTGGTTGCGGCTGAATTCATTGTCGGCAAAAAAGGGGTGTTTACAATGGAAGACATCTTGTAAATGAAAAATGATTTTTTTGCCGACTTATAAACCCTCACCATATTACAACTCCTGAAAAATATGAAGAAATTAAAAGAAATTTGGGCAAACCGCAAGGTTCGCTTCACGGTAGTGAGCATACTATATGTGTTATGGTTTGTGCTTTGGACGCAAAATTTGTGGTGGCTACTTGGCTTGGTGGTAATTTATGACTACTATTTTACGAGGTATATCGACAAGATTTATCTGAATAAATATCGAGCCTTTAAGGCAAAGCACCGTTCGGCTAAGATGGTGTTGGGATGGGTTGAGGATTTATTGTACGCTCTGGTGGTTGTAATTCCGTTGAAGCTGTATTTTTTTGGTATGTATGTGATTCCCAGCTCTTCGATGGAGCACACGCTCTTGATTGGCGACTATATTTTTGTTAATCGCCTACATTACGGACCAAAGATGCCAAACACGCCTCTTTCGTTTCCCTTTGTGCAGCACACGCTGCCACTTACCGAAGATACCCCCTCGTGGTTGGATTGGATTCGTTATGACTATAAACGGCTTTGGGGATACTCAACCGTAAAAAATGATGATGTTGTGGTCTTTAACTTTCCGGCAGGGGATACTGTGGCGCTTTTCCAACCGAACAGAACATATTATGATTTGATAAGAGAGCAGGGAAGGGAGGCGATTTACAACCAGTCAAAGGTTATCTATCGCCCTGTGGATAAGCGCGAAAACTACATTAAACGATGTGTTGCCATCGCCGGTGATTCGTTACAGATTAAGGAGGGGATAGTTTATATCAACGGTAAGCAGCAGAAGGATATTCCGGGGATACAATATATGTATGTGGTGAGTACCAATGGGCGGCAGTTGGGAACTATGCTCTTCGATGAGATGGGCATAAACACAGATGATGTGCAGTTCAATCCCAATTATAATGTCTACTATATTCCACTGACCGAAGAGATGCGGGAAAAGATGACAAAGGTGAGCGAAGTGACAGGCGTTGAGCGTTATATTAACTATAATAAGACATCTGATGCGGCTTTTCCTCACCGCCCGGGGCTGTACCCTTGGAACGAAGACTTTTATGGTCCGCTGTGGATACCCAAGGCAGGGGTAACCATAACGATAGATGCCACTAATCTGCCTCTTTATGAGCGTATTATAAAGAATTATGAGTTGAATGATTTGCGTATGGATGGCGAGACTATTTTCATCAACGGCAAGCCTACAACAGAGTACACCTTCAAGATGGATTACTACTTTATGATGGGTGATAACCGCCATAATTCGCTTGACTCGCGCTTTTGGGGATTTGTACCTATTGACCACGTGGAGGGCATTGCTAGCTTCATATGGTTGTCGATAACTCCCGGTAAATCAATATTTAACGGAATTCGTTTCAATCGTATATTTAATGAGATAAATTAAGGGGGGGGGCGTCTAAAAATTAGTAAATCATCGTTTTGGGGCTGTTCAGCGTGATGCTCCGTTGTTCTTTTGGAATTTTCAGAAGTCATCATTCCAACCTTTGGCGCTACATAGCCCAAGACAATGCTAAAAGTCGAATAAATATTGAAAAAATTTTGATATTCTCAAAAAAAACCTTACCTTTGCCCCCGTTCATAATCCACCAGTGGTGAACGTAGTTAGGTCTCTTAGCTCAGCTGGTAGAGCACGACACTCTTAATGTTGGGGTCCAGGGTTCGAGCCCCTGAGGGACCACTCTATAAAGCGGCAAGTTTTACGACTTGCCGCTTTTTTTATCATTTACAGGCAATTACGCTTTGCGATTATCAAATATTTCACAAGCTTTGCGACTTGCACAACGAGGATTACAAGAAACTGGTGGGCAAAGAGACAACCTACAAAACCTACTCGCGCTATATTCTCACTCGCAACCACTTAGCAGACTTTTTCGCCTCCAAGTACAAATCACGGGATATTATCCTTGCCGACATCTCCCCAAAGTTTGTGAGCGACTTCTATACCTTTGTCCGCAATAACGGCGACCACTCGAACAACTACTCAATGAAGTTTGTGCAGCGATTCAGAACGATTTACAATGTCGCCCTCAATAACGGATGGGTATCGACCGACCCTTTTGCCACCTTCAAATTCCACTTCGACAAGACCGAAAGAGGCTGCTTGACCCTCGAAGATGTCAAGATGATGTTGGGCAAAAAGATGCCCTCAGAGAGGTTAGAGGCTGTGCGAGATGTGTTTGTATTCAGCTGTTGGAATACCTATTAACCTTACGGCTATTATTTGAGATTTTGATATTTATATGTCATTTATTGAAATTATTTTAGCATTGTACTAAATCCCAAATAATAGGAGTTAAGTTGATAACTCTGCATAAACAATATGAGCGGTATCGAGGGAAATAAAAATAAATTTTGATTTCGCTCGATTTGCATTATATTTGTATAGTATAGTAAAAAATCAATCTAACTCTTTGGAATCAAACAGTTAAGTATGATTGGTTTTGGATTAGGTAACGATTTGGCAACAGACAGGATTCATTAATCCACAATGTTTTACACAAACTCAAATAACCTAAGACAAAGGTACGGAACATTTTTTAATTATCATAGGTCTTTCGACTTTTCTATTTTACCGCCTTTCGGGGCGGTTTTTTGTTGGTAAAAATTTTGTAATTTTGCTGGTACTATTTTCGTTAGATGTTAGATGACAAAATTTGAAACTATACAGATATTCGCACCCGACACGGAGTCTGTGGCGGAGTTGCCATTGAGCGAGAATGGGGTTTCGGCTGGCTTTCCATCGCCTGCCGATGATTTTATGTCGCTGAAACTCGACCTGAATCGGGAGCTGATCAAGAACCCTTCGGCAACTTTTTATGCTCGTGTGAGTGGCGATTCGATGATTGATGACGGCATTTGCAATGACGATTTGTTGGTTATCGACAAGTCGGTTGAACCATATGACGGTTGTGTTGCTGTGTGCTATATTGACGGAGAATTTACCCTCAAACACTTCGAGAACAAGGGTGACCACGCTCTGCTCATTCCTGCAAACAAAAAGTATAAACCTATCCGAGTAACATCCGACAATGACTTTATGATTTGGGGCGTGGTGCGGTATGTGATAAAAAAGGTGTAATATGAAGAGCTATAAATTTGGTTTTTCTCTGTTTTGTTTAATCGCCTATTTCATTCAGTTGCTTCCAAACATTGTCTGGCAACTATTCCCACCACAAAATGATGTTCTTGCAACTTTCGACTCGCCGATAAAGATATTGAACACGTTGGAATGGATTTTTGGGATACTGACGATATTTATTCTGGTGATTGTCGTAAACAAAACTTATCGCAAGAGCGAGAATAGGGCTAAGAAATTCTTGTTGTCTTGTGGCATTCTGATGGCTATTTATTACATCGGCTTTGCCGCATATATTTGCGGTTTTGCCAATGTATGGTGGATTTTCTTAACAATGGTTATAACGCCACCCATCTATTTTGGGACTCTTGCACTATGGCAAAAGAATCTTTGGGGGGCGGTGTCGAGTGTGATTTTCTTAGCCTTGCACGCTGCTGTTGTGCTTACAGTGATAATATGATTTTTTACGCACTTTGTGATGCTAATAATTTCTTTGCGTCTTGCGAGCGGGTGTTTAATCCCTCGCTCAACGGGAGACCTGTCGTTGTTCTGAGCAATAACGACGGCTGTATTATTGCACGGAGTGAGGAGGCGAAACGGCTTGGGATTAAGATGGGCGAGCCGCTTTTTAAGGCTCGTGAAACCATTGAGCGGCACGGCGTAGCGGTATTTTCGAGCAACTATCAGCTCTATGGCGATATGTCCCACCGAGTGATGAATACCCTCAAGCAGTTTGCCTCGGCAGAAATCTATTCAATCGACGAGGCTTTTTTGAATTTTGAGGGAATCCCGCTTGAGACTATGCAAGAATATGGCAAGCAGATTGTCCGCACAGTCAAACGTAACACGGGAATCCCCGTCAGCCTCGGCATCGCTCCGACAAAAACGCTGGCAAAGGTGGCGAGCAAGCTCTGCAAACGCTACCCGAAGTTGGAGGGTTGTTGCTTGATGTATCGCCCGGAAGATATTACAAAAGTTCTTTCCACTTTCCCCATTGGTGATGTGTGGGGCATCGGTCGCCGCTACTCCAAAATGCTTAAATCGCACGGTGTTGAAACCGCCGAGCAATTCCGCCGCCTTACCCCCGAATGGGTTAAGGCTAAGATGAGTATTGTCGGGCTGAGGACTTGGAAGGAGCTGCACGGGGAGGCTTGTATCGAGTTTGAACACAAAACCCCCGATAAACAGTCAATCACCGTGTCGAGGTCGTTTGCCAAAGAGCTAACCGAGATTGAGCCGTTACAGGAGGCTATTTCAACCTTTACGGCTATGGTCGCCGAGAAACTCCGAAAACAACACTCTGTGGCAGGTCAAATGCAGGTCTATATCTTCACCAACTATCACCGAGAGGGCTCGCCGCAACATTACGAGGGGCGTTTGGTGCAGTTTCTAACGCCGACTGAATCCACCCTCGAAATGGTAAAGGCGGCATCGGCAGCACTGAAAGAGCTATTCCGAAAAGGATACGGCTATAAAAAAGCAGGGGTGATTCTATACGACATCAAACCCAATACGGGTATCCAAGCGACAATGTTCGACGAGATTGACCGCCCGAAGCACAAAGCCCTGATGCAGACCATCGACACGATTAACGCCCACCACGGACGCTCGACAATCAAAGTCGGCAGCGAGGGAGAAGTTCACCAAAACCGCAACCACACCTCTCCACGCTACACCACCGAGTGGAGCGATATTTTGGTTGTGAAAGTGTAATTCTAATTTGACATATCTCTACAATCTACCGCCTTTCCGGGCGGTTTTTTTATGCCTTGTTGTCAAGGTTAAATAATAGTGTTTGAACACTATTTATCTCAATTTTCGTCTGCCTCTTCTGGTGTGAACCCTCCACAATCTGCTGTTTCTAAACCGTCAGGGTCGGGGTTTTCGTTCTCAGTGGCAAAGGTATTTACGGGTTATTAACGGCGTTGCAAGGTCAAGCCTTACAGGTTTGTTCAACAATCTCCACGCCTCCGCTGTCGGGTTGTATTCTTGCCCAAAACCTTGCACCACCTAAACCCTACACCATTTATGCCCCTGAAACGAAAACGACCGACCTGACGGAAAGACGCATAAAAAAAAATGTCGGATTCACGAAGAGGCAGAAATAAAATGGAAACTCAACTCCCTCACTTCAAGAAATCCGCATAAGTGAGAGCAGAGGCAAGCTCGCTTGACTATGCCGAACGACAGCGGATTATGCAATCCGCATAAACTTAAAAAAGAGCAGACGATGAAAAGGTGGATAAAAATAGCGGTTTGGGTGGCGATAGCCATTGCAGGTGCAGTCCTTACACATACGAACCCTTTGTGGTGGTTGGTAGCGGCAGTAGTTGGCAAGGTGGTCATTCGCCTAATCCTTACCATAGCATTAGCAGTTGTCCTTTATGTGATGTTTTACGCCCTAATCATTGGCTCAATTCTTTGGATATTAATTTCTTAAAACCATACAGCAATGAACTTTATGCACAACACAGGTATCTTGATTGACTTTATCAACCTTACCAAAGAGGAGTTTTTGAAACTATACCCTCAAATCTCTGAACAGGAGTATCTCAGCACATTAACAATCATTATTAACCGACTAAAATCGGATTTTTGTTAATTATTTCTGCAATCGTTTAGTAATCAGCAGTATTTCCGCATAAATAGTCATTTCAAAATACCTACCCCCCCTCAAAATAGTGCCATTTGTATCGTTGGGGCTCGGCTCGATGAGCAAAAATTAGCCCCTTTTCGCTTGTGATAAGTGCGTTTGCAGTTCTGAATCATCCAAAAAATATCCAGATAACTCGTCAAATGTATCCTCACCAACACCGCAACAGTCGAAAATGCTTTGTCAGTCTGCGTTTTGACTTTCAACACCGTCAAAAGTAGATGAGCAATGAGCGTTATCCATATCTGCGTCTTAATTCCATTCTCGGTCTCAGAGTAGAAAAAGTGTAGTTGAAAATTCTGCTTCAACTTCTTAAACAACAGCTCTATTTGCCAGCGGCACTTGTAGATAAAAGCCACATCCTCTGCACTGATTTGAAAGTTATTGGTGATAAAAACCAATATCCGACCCTTTTCATCACGATAAACAACTTTCCTTAAACAAACCTTCTTCTGCTCCTTATTATCCTTGTAATTCAGATGAATGTGCTCCTCTGATATTACTCCAAACTCTTTGTCGTTCAGCACTTTCTCTGAAATAACCTCCTGTACCTCGTAAACAGCATTGCGTTTCAACCGTCCGACAAACCAAACTCCCTCTTCTGTCCAGCGGGTATATTGCCCATAGTCGTTGTACGCCTTGTCGAAACAAATCATACTCCCTGCTGTGAGGTTGAGCTTGCTCAGAAATTTCTTATCGTGCATTTTTGCCTCGCTTATATTGACGTGCTTGGCACAATCGGCGTGAGCGTCTATCATCATATGCACCTTCAATCCACCCTTCTTCTTACCATCTCCTTTGGGGTTACGACCTACCCCCTTCATTATGTCCGAAAATAGGCGAATAGTGGTAGAATCGAAGATGTAAAACTTCTCAAAATCCACCCCCTTAATTCGGCTGACCGACAAAAGTGGCGAGTAGTGGCTCAATAACTCAAAGTAGTAATCCCTGAACAAAACCTCATCTCTATCTCGCAAAGCATCGCCTATGGTGCTTTTGGCGGGCGATTTATCTAGCCCCAAATAGCTCAACTTGCCTTGCAAGCCCTGCATTGCTGCTGCAATCTCGCCCACAGAATCACACCTGCTAAAGACCCCAAAGAGCAAAGTTATCAACTGCTCCCACGAGCGAAATCGTTTGTAGTACCTATCCGATTTGTGGCGGTGAACTAACAGGTCAAACTTCGCTCTTGGCAGAAAATCTACAACCTGTTTGAAAATCGGCTGACCGACTAAATTTTTATAACTATCTTTGCCCATAGTTGAATCTTGTATTGTTTGCACTTACAAAATTACAACTATCGGGGTAATTCTCTTCAAAGGGGATTACCCCTCTCTTTTTTTCTCAACTTTTTTGTCGGTCAGTAATGAAAATATTTGTATAAAGCAATAGTGACAGAGATAGTCGTAATTCCTACTGTGCCACAAGTATCCAAATCGAAGCCACAAGTACGCAGTTAAGTTTGGTGTGTAAAAAGCACAGGATGTTTGATTTAGCTTTGTCGGTGCATCGCTGTTGATGCACTAAAACATTTTCAAAAAATGGAAGATAAGCTAAAAGACCGGGATGTGTTGTTGGTCAAAGAGGGCGACCAAGACTCTCTTAAAGTAGTGTCGGGTATCGACCCCGACGGAAAACTCAAAACCGTGCCGCCCAAAAAAGAGCACGAACAGGACTTTATGAAGATTGACAAGCATAGCAACGTGCTCGAAAACTTCTTCGCCAACTTTATGCGGCAGGCGAAAGAGCCTACCCACTTCGGATTTTTCAAAGGTTCAGCCTCTTCGGTGGAGAGCGATGCACTGGTTTTGAACGAGATGCTTCGCAATCCCGACAACCCGTCCAACAAAGAGGCATTGGATAGTGCCCGAGTAAAGCCCGAAGATTATATCGGCAAATCTCAAGAGCAATCGACCCAGAAACAGAGCAGCGAGTATAAGCCCTACGATGTGGAGCGTATCGACTGGGCACAGTTCGAGAAAATCGGCATCACACGCGAGACACTTGAAAAGCACAAGGCTCTGGATGATATGCTCAACTACCGCAAGTCTCCGGGACTTATTCCGCTATCGGTTAAGTTGGGAGATGACACACTTCGTCCCGAAGTTCGCCTCTCGCTCCGCGAAACGGAGGATGGTCGCATCGTCCCACGCACACATCCAATCATCAAAGAACCCAAATTGGACGACCTCTTCTTTGGGCATAAATTCTCGGAAGAGGATAAGAAAGCATTGCGAGAGACGGGTAATATGGGCAGACTTGCTGAGTTGAAATTTCCGGGACGCGATACACCCGTCAAATGTTTTGTCAGCATCGACCGCCAAACCAATGAGATAGTTCCCCAGCCGGTAGGAAAACTCCGCCTGCCCGAAGAGATTAAGGGTGTGAAACTCAATGATGAGCAGAAAAAGGCACTTGCCGAGGGTAAGGGTGTCTATTTGGAGGGTATGACTGCCAAGAGCGGCAAATCTTTTGCCGCCACCGTTCAGTTCAATGCCGACAAACGGGGCATCGAATTTATCTTTCCCGACAAACTCCGCCAATCCCAAAAGCAGGAGCAATCCCAACAACAGTCCCAGCCGCAGGGCGAAAAACAGCTTATCGTGCGTGATAAGCTGCTCGGCAGAGATGTGTCGCCCGAAGAGAAGGCAGATCTCAAAGCGGGCAAAGTAGTCTATATGGAGGGTCTCAAAGATGACAAGGGGCAACTATTCAATGCCTATGTCAAGCCCGATTTCAAAGAGGGGCGTTTCCGCTTTATCCCTCCCGAAAAGTACGAAAAAAACCGTGTTCAGCCCGACAATGCTTCGCAAACACAAGTAGCAGTCAATTCCGAAGGTAAATCCAACGAGGCGACAAAACACGTTCACGACCCGTTGCAAAAGGGGCAGACACAGCCAACGCCTGCTCAACGTGAGGAGATTCAGGAAAATCACGAAGAGCCGAAGAAGCGAACAGGGGTAAGACTGTAAAACCAACCACTAAAATCCACAAAACAAAATGAAAGTCATCATAGCAGAAAAACCGAGCGTAGCTCGTGAGATAGCCCGCATCGTGGGGGCAAACAGGTTCAAAGATGGTTATTACGAGGGTGGAGACTATGCCGTAACGTGGGCATTGGGACACCTTGTCGGGCTGGCACTGCCAGAAGCCTACGGTTTGCAGGGCTTCAGCCGCGACAATCTGCCCATCTTGCCGCCAGTCTTCACCCTTGTTCCGCGTCAGGTCAAGGGAGAAAAGGGCTACCGTCCCGATATGGGAGCAGCCGCACAACTAAAAGTGCTCAAACGACTGTTGGATAGTTGCGAGAAGATTATTGTCGCAACCGATGCAGGACGTGAGGGCGAGCTTATTTTCCGTTTTATATATGAATATCTGGGCTGTGCCAAGCCATTCGACCGCCTCTGGATTTCATCGCTCACCGAAAAAGCAATCCGTGAGGGGTTGGCAAATCTAAAATGCGGAGCGGAGTACGACAAACTTTACTATGCAGCCCGTGCCCGAAGTGAAGCCGATTGGTTGGTGGGCATCAATGCCACCCAAGCCCTAACGGTCGCCGCAGGCGGTGGTATCTATTCGCTCGGACGGGTGCAGACACCTACGCTCTGTATGGTGTGTGCGCGTTATTTGGAACATCGGGAGTTCAAGCCGCAACGCTTCTATCAGGCGAGTATCACCATAGGTAGAGATAGCGATATGGTTCGCTTGCAATCGGCAGAGAGGTGGTTCGACAAGGCTCAAGCCGATGAACATTACAATCGTATTAAATCCGCTACGGAGGCGACCATCGAAAAGGTGGAACGAAAGGAGAGCATCCAAGAACCGCCGTTGCTCTACGATTTGACTACGCTCCAAAAAGAGGCGAACAGCAAGCACGGATTCTCGGCAGATTCGACCCTCTCCATCGCTCAAAAGCTATATGAGGCGGCACTGCTGACCTATCCCCGAACGGGTAGCCGCTATATTTCGGAAGATGTTTTTGCGGAGATTCCCGCACTTATCGCCTCACTGAAAACGCATATGCTCTATGGAAATTATGCCGCATCACTCACTTCGCCGACTCGCCGAAGTGTCGATGACAAGGGTGTTACCGACCACCACGCCATTCTCGTTACCGGTAACAAACCCAAAGATTTGAGCGAAAAGGAGCAGATAATCTACGATATGGTTGCCTGCCGTATGCTCGAAGCCTTCTCAGGCAGGTGCATCAAGGATGTTACCACCATTCAAGCGGAGTGCAGCGGGTTATTCTTTACCCTCAAGGGCAGCATCGTAAAAGAGTTGGGTTGGCGTGCGGTTGCTCCGGCAAAAGAGGGTGATGAGGATGTGGTTATTCCTCAATGGTGCGAGGGAATGGTTTTACCGCTTCACGGCTGCTCACTTGCCGATGGACTCACCAAAGCCAAACCGCTCCACACCGAGGCGACCCTGCTTGCGGCGATGGAGGGAGCGGGCAAGGAGGCTGAAGATGAAGAGGCTCGACAGGCGATGAAAGATTGCGGCATCGGCACACCTGCCACCCGTGCCGCCATTATCGAAACGCTCTTTAAGCGAGGGTATATGGAGCGGGATAGAAAATCGCTGCTCCCCACAGCCAAAGCCCTCTCCATCTACGAAATTGTAAAAGATATGCGTATTGCCGATGTCCAAATGACGGGACAATGGGAAGCGGCACTTGCCAAAATCGAGAGCGGCGAACTGCGGGACGACACCTTTAGAAAGAGCATAGAGGTATATACGGCTCAGATAACCGAAGAGTTGTTAGCCTGCGGCGTTCGTAAGGACGAAAACCGCCTGCCTTGTCCGCGTTGTGGCACGGGGCGAATGAACTTCTATCCTAAGGTCGTAAAATGCGATAACTCCGAGTGTGAATTGGCGGTTTACCGCACTAAGGGCGACAAGCAACTGACCGAAGCACAACTTCGGGAACTTATCGCTAACCACGAAACGGGCGTTATCAAGGGTTTCAAAAGCAAGGCGGGTAAGAGTTTCAATGCGGGGCTTTCCTTTGACAACGACTTTAACACCGTTTTTGTATTCGAGCAGAAGAAAAAACGCAAGTAATTCTCCGAAAGATTGCTAACTTTGCCACTGAAAGTTACAGCATTGGATGATTCTTTTTCATCTTGTTGTGGACTTTTAGTGGTTGGCACTCGGTGGGGACACCGGGTGCCATTTTTATTAGCCTATCAATCACTAAAAATCCACAATGATGAAACAGAACAATAACAAGATAGAATTTTCCTATTACGAACTTTCGCTGCTCTCATACCTCAGAGAGAACCATCCCGACAAGGCAGACGACATTGCTTTTATTAAGTCCCGTGCTGATGCTGCCGGCGAAGCCTACCAAATGGCATTCGAGAATGGAGGAGATGTACAGCAGTGCATAGATGCCGCCAATAGAGTGCTCTATCAAGGTTTGCACTTCTCGAAGTACAATACTGTTGTGTCGGTACTCTTGCAAGAGTTCTCAGGCGAGGTGCCTCAATCCGATGTATTCTCTACTGCAAAACGGCTACTTCCTCAATTAGAGGAGGTCTTTGCAAAATTCACTTTCTCGGATATCTTCGGGTATTCCGAAGATTTTCAACCATTATATACGGAGCTTACCGGTGTCATTCAACTAATCTGGGAGGAGAATGGCAAGCTATAACAAAAAGGCTCATCTTCGGGCGAATATCGAGGCGATAAAGGTAGCTTTTGCCCTTGATAAAGAGAAGCGTTCTGCCACTGCCGAAGAGTTGGAGGTGCTTAGCGGCTATACAGGTTTCGGAGGATTAAAGTGCATTTTATCGCCTGCCAACTCCCTTGCCGATGCCGCCAAGTGGATCAAATCGGAGTTGGAGTTGTTCCCTATGGTTATGGAGCTTCACTCCGTAATCCGCCAAAACTCTGCTGACGAAGCGGAGTATAAACGCTATTTCGGCTCACTCAAAAACTCAATTCTTACCGCATTCTATACTCCGAGTGCAGTTGTCGGAGCAATCGCACAATCGTTGCAAACGGCAGGGATTGCACCTAACCGCATTCTCGACCCTTCGGCGGGTATGGGTGAGTTTGCTTCGGCATTTAACAACATCGCCGCAGAGGACAAAACCATTTTCAGTTTTGAGAAGGATATTTTGACGGGGCAGATGCTCCGAGCTACCCACCCCGAAACCAAAGTGCGCATCAACGGTTTTGAGGAGATTGACAAGCGATTCAACGGCTATTTCGATGTTGTGTCGTCAAATATTCCCTTTGGCGATGTGGCGGTTTTCGACCCTGCCTTTATGCAGAGCGGCGACCCAGTCAAGAAGATGGCGACTCGCTCGCTGCATAACTACTTCTTTGTCAAAAGTGTCGATACTTTGAGAGAGGGCGGAGTTTTGGCATTTATCACCTCTCAAGGGGTGATGAACTCGCCGAGTAATGAGCCTGTGCGTGAGTGGTTGATGAAGAACTGCGACCTTATTTCTGCTATTCGTCTGCCCAATAATCTATTCTCCGAGAATGCCGGAACGGATGTAGGCAGCGACCTGATAGTTTTGCAGAAAAACACAGCAAAAACCGAACTTTCACCCGATGAGGAGCGGTTTATCCATACTCGCATCCGTCCGAGCGGCGTTGTTTTCAATACCTATTTTCGGGATTTATCGCGTGTCGCCCACACTTCGTGGAGGCAGGATACCGACCCTTACGGCAAACCTGCAATTATTTTCCAACACAGCGGCGGAACACAGGGCATCGCTGCCGATATGGGCAAAATGTTGGCAGAGGATTTTTCAAAGCGGTTGGATATAGGGCTTTACAATCAGTTTGCTCCGCAGATAGGGAAACCGAAAGTTATTGAAACGGCTGCCGAAGAAGTTAAACCTATTCCACAACCCGAACCCCCAAAGGTTCAATCCACACCCCAAACCTCACTTTTTAACCTGTTTGGAGAAATTGTCGAGCAACGACAACCGAAAAAGCGAGCCTCAAAATCTTCTCCGCAACCCTCACTATTCGATAGTGCAACCGCCAGCAAAACGGAGCAACCAAAACCAAAAGAAAGCCCCATAGGTCTGACCGATACGGGCGAATTGTGGTGGCAACTTGACCGTGAGAAAGGTATGCAACCAAGAACCTACAACGGTTTGCGAGGGGAGTATATCAAAGAGGGGTCGCTTGTGGCATCCGATTTACAGGTGGGTGTTTTTGCCCGTGATATGGACGACACAATGGTTTTTCAACCGTTGGATTTGCCGACAGAGGCACGCCACAAAGCACTGCTATACATTGATATTCGCAACACCTACCACGAGTTATACAACTCCGAATTGGAACGGCGAGTGGAAGATGAGCCTAAACGCAACAGGCTCAATGAGTATTACGACCGTTTTGTCAAACATTACGGTTATCTGAACGATAAGAAAAACAACGACCTGATTCAGATGGATGCAGGCGGACGCGAGATTCTCTACCTTGAACGCCGTGTTGAGAAACAGACCGTCAAGGCGGATATTTTTTCGCAACCCGTCTCGTTCAGCCTCAATGAAGTTACGCAGGTAGATACCACTCGCGAGGCTCTTTCGGCTTCGCTCAACAAATTCGGCGAAGTCAATTTGGACTATATGGTCTCGCTGCTTGCGGATAAGGATGATGCAGAGTTACTCCACGATTTACAGGGTGCTATATATTATAATCCGCTTGAGCAAAAATATGAGATTGCCGAAAAGTTTATTGCAGGCGATGTTGTCGACAAAGCCGAGCAGATAGACCACTATCTGCTCAGTAACCCCGAAGATAAGCGGGCACAGGAGTCCCTGTTTGCTCTGCGAGATGCAACACCGCTACCGATACCCTTTGCCGATTTGGATTTCAACTTCGGTGAGCGGTGGATACCCACAAAGGTATATTCCGATTTTGCTTCGCACCTGTTTGCAACAGAGGTAAACATCCATTACAATTCGAGTGCGGATGAATTTTCGGTAAAGGCAAACTATGCCAATGCCAATATATGGAGTAAGTATGCCGTAAGGGGACAGCACCGTACTTATGACGGCGTTACACTGATGAAGCACGCCCTGCTAAACACCACGCCGGACATTACCAAAACCATCAATGTAGGCGAAAAAACTCTCAAAGTTCGCGATACGGAAGCTATCCAGTCGGCAAACACTAAGATTGATGATATTCGCGGCGGTTTCACCGATTGGCTCAGCGAACAGTCGGACGAGTTCAAGAAAAACCTTGCCGACCGCTACAACCGTATGTTCAACTGCTTTGTAAAACCCAACTACGATGGTTCGGGGCAAACTTTTCCGGATCTGGATAGAAAGGGGGTCGGCATAACCGACCTCTACGGCAGTCAAAAAGATGCCGTTTGGATGATAAAGATGAATGGCGGTGCGATTTGCGACCACGAGGTCGGAGCGGGTAAAACACTGATTATGTGTGCTGGAGCTTATGAATTAAAGCGTTTGGGACTTGCCAATAAACCGATGATTATTGCCCTGAAAGCCAACGTTCACGAGATTGCCAAGACCTTTCAAAGTGCTTATCCCAATGCCAAACTTCTCTATCCCGGTAAAGAGGATTTTGTCCCCGCCAAACGGGAACGCATCTTTAATGACATTAAAAACAATAATTGGGACTGCATTATCTTAACGCACGACCAATTTGGAATGATACCCCAATCGCCCGAAATTCAACACAAGATTTTGCAGTCGGAGTTGGATAGTGTCGAAGAGAATCTCGATGTACTCCGCCAACAGGGTCGAAACATCTCTCGCGGTATGGAGAAAGGCTTGTTGAAGCGGCAGGAGAATTTGAAAGTGAAGTTACTGGAGATTACCCATAAAATAGAGGAGAGGCGAGACGATGTTGCCGATTTCAAAACAATGGGTATAGACCACCTTTTTGTCGATGAGTCCCATCGCTTCAAAAATCTGATGTTCAACACTCGCCACGACCGTGTTGCGGGATTGGGTAATTCGGAGGGCAGTCAGCGAGCTTTGAATATGCTCTTTGCCATTCGCACCATACAGGAGCGGACAGGACGAGATTTAGGGGCAACATTCCTTTCTGGAACAACTATTTCCAACTCTCTCACTGAACTCTATCTGCTATTCAAATACCTGCGTCCGCAGGCAATGGAGCGGCAGAAAATCAACTCGTTTGATGCGTGGGCAGCCATCTATGCCAAAAAGACAACGGACTACGAATTTTCTGTTACCAACCAGATTGTTCCCAAGGAGCGTTTTCGATACTTTATCAAAGTGCCGGAGTTGGCAGCGTTCTATTCGGAGATTACCGACTATCGCACCGCCAAAGATATTGGCATCGACCGTCCCGATAAGAACGAGATTATGCACAACATTCCGCCAACTCCCCAGCAAAAGGAGTTTATCGAAAAGTTGATGCAGTTTGCCGTTTCGGGCGATGCCACGCTGCTCGGTCGTGCTCCGCTCAGCCAGAGCGAGGAGAAAGCTAAAATGCTTATTGCCACCGACTATGCCCGAAAAATGTCGCTCGATATGCGTATGATTGACCGCAATTATGAAGACCATATCGACAATAAGGCATCACACTGTGCGGCGAAAATTGCGGAATACTACAACAAATACAACGAAAATAAAGGTACTCAATTCGTTTTTTCCGACCTCGGAACATATAAACCGGGCGAGTGGAATCCTTACTCCGAAATCAAACGCAAATTGGTGGAAGACCACGGAATCCCGGCTAATGAAATCCGTTTTATTCAAGAGGCAAAGAGCGATGTTGCCAGAAAAAAGCTCTTTGACGGAATGAACAGCGGAGCTATCCGCGTGCTCTTCGGCTCTACTGAGATGCTCGGAACCGGTGTAAATGCTCAGCAACGTGCCGTTGCCGTCCACCACCTCGACACCCCTTGGCGACCCTCCGACCTTGCCCAACGAGACGGACGAGCCGTGCGAAAGGGTAATGAAATAGCCAAACTATATGCTGATAATAAAGTCGATGTGATTATCTATGCGGTTGAAAAGTCTCTTGATAGTTATAAATTCAACCTGCTGCATAACAAGCAGATGTTTATTGAGCAGTTGAAGTGTAATAAATTGGGTAGCCGCACCATTGACGAGGGTTCTATGGACGAAAAGTCAGGTATGAATTTTTCGGAGTATGTGGCGATTCTTTCGGGCAATACCGACCTGTTGGACAAGGCAAAACTCGAAAAAAAGATTGCCTCATTGGAGAGCGAGCGGCAGGCGTTCAACCGCAACCGAGGGGAGAGTAAAAGCAAATTGGAGCAGATTACCTGCACCATTGACGGCAACCGAGAAATCATCTCACGCATTGGCGAGGATTTTACCTCTTTCAATGAACGTGTGAAACTTGATGCTGACGGCAACAAACTCAACCCCATACAGCTCAATGGCATTGAGGGCAGCGACCCAAAAGCCATCGGAGCAAAACTTGCCGAAATCAACGAGAAAGCCCGCACCAATGGGCAAGATATGGTTATCGGCTCGCTGTACGGCTTTAATCTCTTTGTTCGCACCGAATCTTCCGATAAAGACCTATTTGACCTTACTCACAACAAGTTCTTTGCCGAGGGTGCAGGGCGTATCAGGTACACCTACAACAACGGCAATATCGCTGCCGACCCCAAATTGGCATCTCTCAACTTCCTCAACGCCCTCGAAAAGATGCCCTCGTTAATCGAAAAATACGAAAAGGATAATGAGAAGTTAGTAAAAGATATTCCAGTATTGGAGCAGGTTGTGGGCGGCGTATGGAAAAAAGAGGAGGAGTTGAAGGGGCTGAAAGCCGAGCTATCCGCATTGGAGCGTAAAATTCAACTCTCACTAAAACCCATTGAGCAGGGTGAGATACCTAAGCAGGGGCAGGAGCAGACCGAAGATGTTCACCACAGCAGTCAGATTGCAGCCGCCCCCTCCAAAGAGGATGTGCCTGTGCAAACAGAACCGCTGCGAGCTAATCCGCAGGAGAGTGTCGGACAAGCGTCCACACACTCCACTGCGGAGAACAAGCCGATTCACCTACCACCTGCTGAACCCGATACAATACCGAGCAGAGGAATAAAACTCTAAACCAAAATCGCCCGACTTTCTCACGATTGTCGGGCGGTTCTGTTGAGTGAGTTACTTCTTGCTTTTCTCTTTGCGTTCTCGTTTTCGTACAATGTTTTCGTCGAAGTGGCTCTTCAAAAAAGCCTCCATATCGCTACGCTTGTACCACGTCTTGTGATAGACCATATAGCTGGGCAGACCGTCTGCACGGTATCGCTGAAGGGTGCGTTTGCTGATGCGGAACATCTGGCACACCTCTTGGTTGTCTATCAACGCTTCACCATCAATCACGGGGCGTTCAAACGTGGGGAGTGCCCTGCGGTCAAACTCATCGAAGCGTTCCATTATACGCTCCATCCACATCTCGAATGTGGCTCTATCTAACTGTTCCAACGGCTCCATTTTTGCGATTTTCGATGATTAACCTGAAATTCTTGCGTAGCTCCCCAAAGGTTTTGGGGTTGCGGTAGAGGGTCTGCTCGCGGAGCGACTTTTCGATGTCTGCCAACGAATAGTAGCACTTGCCATAGATGATTTTGTAGCTCAACTTATCTCTCGACCTGAGCCGCTGCAATGTGCGGAGGCTGACACCGAGCAACTCCGCCAATTCGTCGTTGGTTATCACCTTTTCACTCTCGACACTTTGCCGAGCCTCGCGGACTACATACCGCAGGATTTTGTCTAATTTTTTGTTTAGTTCGGCATACGCCCGACTATCCATCGTTACTACTTCCATAACTGCTTTTTTTATTGGTTACGGGGCGAAGTTGCAACGATAAAAACTATCTATTATATTGGTTATCAATAACTTATATCTTTTTTATGCTCAAATAGTTGTGTGTTTGTTCCGTACTCTTCCGATGGAGCATTTTTGTCGATTTTCAGCCTCGTTTTTGCCTCTTTGTCATAGCCACAAATACGCAAATCGAAGCCACATATACGCAGTTATCTGAAACATTATGCGGGGTGATTTTCACAGGTTACATTTGCAGAAAGCAAACCGATAAATCATATAAAAATGGAAGTTGTAACAATCGAAAAGAGGTGCTACGAGTCAATGATGAGTCGTTTTCGTCGCCTGACCGATACGGTCGATGCACTATGTCGCGAGAGCGATGATAAACGATTAGGGCGATGGCTCGACAATCAGGATGTCTGCCAAATCCTGCAAATCAGTCTTAGGACTCTTCAAACCTATCGAGATAACCGCACCTTGCCCTATTCACAGATTGGGCATAAAATCTATTACAGAGCTGATGATGTGGCGGAGGTATTGAAAAACTTATCGCCATAACCCTATCTCAATACAAACCACAAAATTCTTAGGAGCGAACGCAAACGAGCTTGCTCGATTTGCTGAGCGACGACAGAATTTATGCAAAAAATCCACAATAAACGATGAATGATGATGTAATAAACAAAAACGATGACGGCTTCAAACTCTTTATGGGAACGGTAGAGCGATTGATAAAGAGCGTTGATGCCCTCAGAAAGCGTAACCGCCCACTGCTGGGCGGGCATCGCTATCTGGTAGTGTTTCAAATTAGCTGAATTGGTATATTTATGGTGTTCTTTGGTAGAGGTTGTTTTCGATGTATATTCCTATCAGTTTGTCGTGCACTTGCTCGCTTTTTGAGAAACAAATTGTCTTTCGGCAAAGCCTTTTCAGGTGCGTTCTAAATGTTAAATTCAATCGCTCAATTTTCCAAGTGTAAGCCTTACTGATAACGTGTTTGCCCGCAGGTAACAGACTTGAATAAGACTCCCAATCATCAGTAAAATACCTATTTATTGGGAAACATTTCATTTTATCAAGCAACTTTTTACAGGTTTCGTTATCACGCTTGCCGTTCTGCCAAGCTACTACTAATCCGCTGCTGCGGTCGATGGCGTACCAAGTCCAACGACGATTTTTCTTGTTGCCTACAAAACTCCAAAATTCGTCCATTTCAACATTATAAGCTATTTCAACATCAAGCTCCCTGAGTAAGCCTGCCTCAACCTTGTCTAATAAATAGGGGTTAATTTCGCTTGGAGTTTTTTTTAACCTCACCTATTACCGTGTGAGGACTTATCCCTAAAACTCTTGCTGTATCACGTATTCCACTCCCATTGGTGATCATTGTGATTATCGTCCTTTTTACGTCTGGCAGGCGCCCTTTGTTCTTAAAAGATAGCTGAAAAAACTTCCCGCAAGTCTTACATTTCCACCTTTGAGTGCCATTGGGGCTATGTCCATTCTTCTGTAAATCTTCGCTACCGCAAAATGGGCAGCTAACTACTTTTACGTGTCTCATTTTCTCCGAGTTTTATACCTCAAAGATAAACATAATTCAGCTAATTCGCAACACTACCCGCTATCTAACTGACGAGGAGCTGTCGGAGCGGCTCAAAATCAACCGCCGAACCTTGCAGGATTATCGCAATCTCGGCAGGATACCCTACATTAAATTGGGCGGCAAAGTCCTCTATCGTGAAGAGGATATTGAAGAGTTGCTTCGGAGCAACTATCACCCTCGACCGCCGGAATGATAAACAGATAGAGCCGATTTTCATATCGAAAATCGGCTCTCGCTATTTATCGGTTACTTGTTGTCAGTTCAAAAATCTCTCCGCCGAACAATGTACCACAATATGTGGTGTAACGCTCTTTGCTGCCATTTTTCGCAGTGCCCAATGGCGAAACGCTCTTGCTTGCGGAGTATCTATACGGAACGCCAAAGCGGTTATCATCTCCAGATTATAGAGTTCGACCGAACCACCGTCAAATTTGTGTGTACGCATTACTTCCGTCTCTCTCAACGCTCCGCTTTTGAGTATCGAACGTGTGTTCGCGGTTATTTTGCTCACGAACACATTGAACAGTTCGGCAATCTGCCACTGGCTCAACCATACTGTATTGCCCCCAAACACCACCTCTACCGTGCCGTTTTCTATCGTTATTTTTCCTCTTTCCATAGCACAAATTTATATAGGATTATTGACAAACTGCTCCAACGATGCCAACTTTTGCGACAAGGCATCCATATCGCTGCTAATTTTCTCGTTGGTAATCTTGGCATAAATTTGGGTCGTGCGAATACTGGTGTGTCCCAGCATTTTACTGACCGTTTCGATAGGTACGCCGTTACTCAGGCATATAGTCGTCGCGTAGCTATGACGGCTCATATGCCACGTGATTCGCTTATTGAGACCGCTCATTTTGGCGATTACTTTGATGCCGTTTTTGCAGTTGCAGTAGCACGGTGAGGGCAGCAGTTTTCCGTCTGTTGCCATTCCCTCATACTTCTCGATAATACGCTTAGGAATATCCAGCAGGCGGATATTCGATTCTATTCCCGTCTTCTGTCGTTTGCTAACAACCCATAAGTGCCCATCGAATGAGGCCATCAAGTTTGCAGGAGTAAGATTATACATATCCACGAACGTCAAGCCGGTGAACGCGCAAAAGATGAAAAGGTCGCGGATAACTTCGTAACTCTTTTTGCGAAAGGTCATATCCATTAGAACCCTCAATTCGTCTTTATTGAGAAAGCCTCGTTTTGCAGGTTCGGGAGAGATGCTGTAATCGGCAAAGGGGTTGCGTGTCAGCCAACCGTTGTGCTGAGCAATGAATATCATCCGCTTGAGCGGCATCATATAGCCCCAGATTGTGGTCGTACAGTGGTTTTTCTCCGTTCGCAGGAATAGCTCGAAGTCGGTAATAAATGCCGGTGTAAGCTCCTTGAGAGCAATATCGCTCACCCGGTAACGGTAGCGGATAAACTCCGAGAGGTGTTTATAGACAACCTGATATTTCCACAAGCTTCGCTCACTTTTCATCTTACCAACCTGCTTTTCGTAGTCGGCATTGTGCTGAGCATAGACCTTCAGCAATGTTTCGTGCCGCATCTCCAAACCCAGATAGGCATTCTTTACCTTCTCGGCTGTAACATAGTTGTCCCTGTCGCAAATCTCCTGATAGTGTTTATTTACCCCTACGCGGATTTTATCCAAGAAACGGTTGGTCTCCGTTGCAACGGTTGTTCGTCCCGAAAGCCTGCCAGTTGTGGTATCCCAAAGCTTGGGGTCTACATCTAATTTGCAACTGAACTGTGCAATTGTTCCGTCCACCGTGATACGGCACATTACTGGAACACTACCATCTTTTTTTGGTGCATTACGTTTCAGATAAAACAGCACCTTGAATGTTGAACGCATAACTCAAAATTTTTAGTGAAGTTAATCCGCCGTGTTACCGTCGGAGTGCCCCCGCCCAAAGCGGATGGCAAAGTTATTTACTATCCGGCTATTGTGAGCTATGCAATATATTGTGATTCAATGTATTAAAACCGCCTTAAACTAAATTTCCCCGTTTGAGAATAATTTTCTACCTTTGGAGGTAATTTTTTCGGGAAATTCAGACCGTAAAGGGTAGAAAAGTTTTCATCTTCCGGAGCTAGTTATTACTTCATCGGTTACTCATTCAAGTAACGAGATAGTAACGAAACTCTGTCCGATAATGACTTTTCAGTGGCTTTAGGTGGCGTTACTCCGTCTGTTGTTTTTATTACAAAACCCTGCTAATCAAACCATTTACGCCATTCTTCCGTTTTTCTCGATTATTATTACTATATTTGTATAATATAAGCGGTGGGGGGGGGAATCAAGGGAGCTTTATTTCGCTCGATTTGCATTAATTTGAAAATGATATGGAAACTATAAAAAAACTCAACGAACAGCTTGCAGGGATGAGTGCGGCGGAGGTTGTGCGCTTCTTTCTTGCTGAATATAAGGGGGAGATAGCCCTCGCTTCGAGTCTCGGTTTGGAAGACCAAGTGCTGACAGATATGGTGGTTGAGGCTGACCGTGAGGCGCGAATTTTCACACTCGACACAGGGCGCATTTTTCCTGAAACATACTCCCTCATAGCACGTACCAACGAAAAATACGGTATCAGACTCGAGATATTTTTCCCCGACCACCGTTTGGTGGAAGAGATGATTAATACCCACGGTATCAACCTTTTCTACAACTCTGTAGAGCTTCGTAAAAAGTGTTGCCACGTCCGCAAACTTGAACCCCTTTCGCGTGCATTCTCCTCCCTGAAGGTGTGGATTTGCGGACTTCGTCGCTCGCAATCCGTTACACGTGCCCATATGCAAGTGGTGGAATGGGATGAGATGAATAATTTGATAAAAGTCAATCCTCTAATAGATTGGAGCGAGCAGGATTGTTGGGACTACATCAATTCCAAAGGGGTGCCATACAACGTTTTGCATAGCAGAGGCTTCCCGAGTATCGGCTGCCAACCTTGTACGCGGGCTGTTGAGGCGGGTGAAGACGTTCGTGAGGGACGTTGGTGGTGGGAGCTGCCGGAACAGAAGGAGTGCGGATTACACAAGAAATAGAAGAACACAGACAAAAACAATGAAAAAGCTACAACTCATATTGCTGTTATTAACCACAGTAGCAGATCTTACGGCTCAAGTAAGAGCTGCCAAAGTGACGGGTGCGGACGTATTCTACAAGAATGGTGCAATCCTTAAATCTGTTGCTACTCAATCACTATACTACCGCCCACAGCAGGAAGGCAGGAGGCAAAGTAGTACACCTCAGGAGTTTACCTATGTAGACTTTGCGAAAATGAAGTATTACCAAATGACCGTGGTCAAGGGTGATACCATTGCAGTGGAAATACCATTTGAATATGACAAAAATTTGACTGTCACGGGCAGCGAAAAACTTAACGGATGGGATTGCAAAGTTGCCCGCACGAGCGTCAATTCCAACTCCATTGAGATTTGGTACACAGAGTATCTTGACTACAAGGGTACGCCAATGCCGGCGTGGGGCGTACCAAGGGGGTTAGTGGTGAAAATTATACGCAACGGAAATACGATGTTCGAGGCTGAACGCATTGACCAAACAGCATTTGGCAAAAACCTTTTGCCCGAATCATTTGGAAAAATCGTGGACGAGGCGGAGTATCGCTGGGCTATCAATAACGCAGGTGTACAGGAGATTGTGATTTTCAATAACGATAAAATCGGCTTTACAGGTGCGGTTGCTCCGGACAATTTTGATGAAGAAGAAAAGTTATACAGCGTTGGTGGCGGGACAGTTATACTTAAAAAAGTGAAACTGCCCGAAAACACAGACCGCAACTCCATCTTTGCCGAAGTATCTCAGTATGCCGTGGGCGACGCTTACGACCGCACCGGCTCAATATTCGTAATCCCCGTGGGCAAGGAGAAAAGTTTTCTTAACGCCATCCAAAGTCTAAAAAATGTCCCTGCCTTTGTGAGCGACAGTTTGACGTTTCCTGCACTCATTTCAACGGCAAATTATGACGTGCCCGTGGAGTTGATGCGTTTTTTCACCACATTCGGAGTTCGCGGCTACAACCACATTAAGGTCAAAGGTCAGAATTGGGCAGATTCAGTAATCTATAAGACGGACGTGACGCACCTTGCACCACTGCTCAAGGGCGAGGCGTGGATTGGGGCATACATCGGCAACTGGGACAGCAGGGGGCATAATCTCTCGCTAAAACTCAAATATCACCCCGGCGGCAGAGCGAATTCCCAAAAAGTCATAATTCCGCTCTTCAATACCCTCAACATCTTGGAGCAGGCAGGCCAGAGCTATCCAACGTTCTTTGACAGAGATTCACTGCGAGTTAGCTTCGATATTACTTCCGATTTGAGGAACGTACAAATGGTGTATATCACCACGGGGCACGGCGGCTGGGGCGGTGGAGATGAGTTTAACCAAAAATTAAACACCATCTACTTAGATAGCAGAAAGGTGTTTTCGTTTATCCCCTGGCGGGAGGATTGCGCAAGTTATCGAAACCTTAATCCCGCTTCGGGTAATTTCAATAACGGAACAAGCTCTTCGGATTTGAGCCGTTCTAACTGGTGTCCGGGTACGGTCACAAATCCGGTTTATATCCCAATCGGCGACTTAAAAAAAGGGGAGCACACAGTAAGCGTTCAAATTCCCCTAGGCAAACCCGAGGGAGGAAGTTTTAGCTATTGGTGCATTTCGGGCTTCTTGATAGGTGAGAAGTAGTTTGTACGCCCCCCCCAAAAAAAAAAAGAATAATTTTCTACCTTTGGATTTGATTTGCAAGATTGAATTTTCTCACCATCTCTGAAAGCGCAGCGTAGCCTGCCTACGTGAGAATTTTTGAGATGGTGAGAAAATTAGGATATTGTGAATACGACAATCAAAGAATGCCAATGTGTGGGTGTCGGGTTAATATGCCCCTCGCTCCTAAGATAAAGAGCTACAGACGTGAGCTTTCGTCGGCATTGCCTTGTGTGGCTTTTTTGACGTTCACCTTCTGCCCGCCGCGGAAGCTCCAGCGCAGGGATACGACTATGTAGCGGTCGTCCATCGTCTTGTAGACCACCTTGTTGTATAACGGGTCTATCACATTGATTATTTGCGGATTCATCCTTAGCAGACCGTCATACCTTAGGGTAAGGGTCAAATCGTCCTTCAGGAGCGACTTTGTCAGCTTCAAACCGCCGTCGTACATATCTTTCATCGAGAAATTTCCCTGAATGTAATTGGTAGCATAGCGTGCGTTAGCTTCGAGCTGGAAGCCGGCGGGTAGTGTGAATATGGTTGTGAGGCTCACCTGCGGTATGGTTGTGCGGAAAGTTCGCTTCTCGGTTGCGGAGTAGTTGAGCGTCTCGCTGCGGCTCATAACCACGCTGTTGAGCACCACGTTCCACCACTTGGTAAGTTGCACGGGCAGGTAGAGGCTCGCTCCGAAATCGATGCGCGAATCCATATTTTGATGTTGGTAGTAGATGATTTTCGGGTCGTCCTTGTCCTGCACACCTACTTGTGCTATTGGGTCTTTCTCGTGAGTGGCAAAGAGGGTGAGCGAGTAGCGCTGGAAGAGGGTCTGAGTCAGAGTTACGTTTGTCATGACCGATGCTTTGAGTAGCGGGTTGCCCAAAATGTAGCTGTAATCTCCCATCGGAATACGGTAGGGACGAAGTTGTGAGTATGAGGGACGCGAAATCTTTTGATTGGCACTCAGCGAGAGCGAGTGTCCCTTTTCGGCATTCCATTGGTACATTGCCGAGAGCGATGGAAATGGATTGAAATAGCTCTTGGTGAGGTTATTACCCTGCTTGTTCGAGAGAATGTCAATCATCGTATATTCGCCGCGAATGCCCCCCTGCAACATAAATTTGCCGAGCGTGCCCGAAACCTGAGCATAGGCAGCCGTCACACCCTCGCGATAGGTGAAAACTTCCGAAAGGTCATAATCCACCCACCACTGACCGCCATAATAGTTGCGATAGAGAATATCGTTATTTACATCCATCATGTAGTACTTAGCACCCGTTGCCATCTTCCACCCCTTGGAGAGGGGGATGTTGAAGTCGGCATTTGCGTTTATCACCTTGCCCGGTCCCTCCACCGAACTGTCGAATATGCGGTCGGGCTGAACTCCGCCCACAAAAATTGAGCGGCTATCTTCGGTGGAGTGTAAAACCTTGTTGGTGAAATCGACATTGGCTTTGAGGGTCGCACCCTTGTTGCCTATTTTGAGGTTATAGTCGAGCGAGGCGTTGAATGTAGAACCAATATCGCCACTGTTGAATTTGAGGTTGGATTCGGTGATAACTCCGTTTTGGTTGAGAATTGTGTGCCCCACCGTCGGTTTGTTGCCCTCGTATGCGAAATATCCCACAAGTAGTCCGATACTCTGTTTGTCGGTGATTTCATATACGGCATTCAACTCTCCCCAGCCATTACTGTTGCCTGCATCTACTTTGCTCATTGCGTCTATTGTGATGTTATCCTTTTCGATGGAGGTTAGTTCGTTGTAGCTCTCCACATTGTTGTATTGCGACACACCTGCCATAGCATTGATGCTCAGCCGATTCTTACGATAAGAAAAGCTGCCGTTGGCGTTCCCGCTCTTTAAGCCGAATTCGCTCCACGCGCCGCCCGCATTCACCGAGCCGAAGTATCCGCCCGAGCGTGCACGGCGAAGGGTAACCTTAATCACCCCACCCAGAGCCGAAGCGTCATACTCCGCACCCGCCACAGGGACAACCTCTATCGAGATGACATCCTCTGCCGAGAGGCTTTTGAGGTAGTTTTCGGGGTCGGTTGTGATTAGGCGATTATTGACGTAGAGCTTCGTGCCGCCCTTGCCGTTAATGGTGATGCCGTCGCGAATCATTACCCCCGGTGCGAATGCCAACACCTCGTAACCGTTTCGTCCCTTGGCATAGCCGCTGTTCTCGACATTGACCACAAAACCATCCGCACGGCGCGTTATGGCGCTGCCCGTTACCAGAGCCGCATTCAGAGCAACGGCATCCTCCCTTAGGGTGATTTCGGAAAGGAGAATATCCGCATTTTCGATTTTTATGGATTCATAAGCAGGTTTATACCCCACAAATGCCGCTTCGAGTAGGTAGTCGCCCTTGGGGGCTTTCAACTCGAAGAGTCCGCTCTCGGCAGAAACGGCAGCAGTAACAATGGTGCTGTCGCTGATGTTTTTCAGTGAGATGGTGGCAAATGCCACCGGCACGCCCTGCTCGTCCTTGACGCTCCCCTTGACGGCTTGTCTCTGTGTGGGCTGTGCCGTTGCTGACAGTGTCAGACAAATCAGAAGTAAAAATAGGTTTTTCATAAAATATTTGTTTTTTTTCTCTCTTTGTGAATCAATGACGCTTTCAAATCCCTTTCCAGATTATCAACGTAACGCATAAGTCGCAAAAAAGCTGCACGCCGTATGTACTAGTAAAGTAATACACCGCAAAGGTATGACAAAAAAATTAATCTCCAAACTATTTTGCAAAAAAATATATAAATCCTCCGAATTTATATTTATATTTGCATAACAATAAGAACTCAAGCGGGCTTGATTTCGCTCGATTTGCATTAATTTTTACTGTGAAAAACCTCAAAAAACAATGAAAAAGATACTAATTGTTGGTGCCGGCGGACAAATCGGCACGGAACTCAAAATCGAACTCAGAAAACTTTACGGCGAATCGAACGTCATAGCCGCCGACTTACAATCAGACCGCAATGACGACTACTCGGTGCAGTTGGATGCTATGGATGCAAGCGCACTGAGTCTGATTGTCAATAAGTTCAAAATAGATGCAATATACAACCTCGTAGCTCTACTTTCGGCACGCGGCGAGAAAGACCCGGCTTTGGCTTGGAAAATAAATATGGGCGCACTGCTCAACGCGCTGGAGGTGGCGCGTCAATATGACTGCAAAGTGTTCACTCCGAGCTCTATCGGTGCTTTCGGACCGGATGCGCCAAAGGACAAAACTCCGCAAGATACCGTGATGCACCCAACCACCGTTTATGGCATATGCAAGGTTACGGGTGAGTTGATGGGTAACTACTACTGGGAACGCTTCGGAGTGGATGCGCGCTCGGTGCGATTCCCCGGTCTGATTTCAAACTCCTCTCTGCCGGGTGGCGGAACGACAGACTATGCCGTAGATTGCTTTTACTCAGCTGTTAAGGGCGAAAAATTCATCTGCCCCATCCCGCGCGACCGCTATATGGATATGATGTATATGCCCGATGCCATTGATGCACTGCACGACTTGATGGTAGCACCTCCGCGTCCACTTATTCACCGCAATGGTTATAACGTTACGGCTATGAGTTTTTGTCCCGAAGAGCTGTTTGAGGCTATCAAAAAACGTATCCCAACATTTGAATGGGAATACGACATCGACCCGATGAAAGACAAAATCTCGGACAGTTGGCCTAACTCATTGGATGACACCTGCGCTCGCCAAGAGTGGGGCTGGAACCCGAAATGGGATAGAGATGCGATGATTGATGATATGATTAAAGTGTTGTCGGCAAAACTATTGTAAAATCAAGGGGACTAAGGGGGGCTTCTAAAAATTAACCGCTGGTTGTTTTGAAACTTTTAGAAGCCCCCTTAAGCCGATTCTTAGCGTTTCTTGATGTTGATGCTCTCACCCATCCATACGCCGTCCGTGAGAGTGTTGTTCTTTTCACCCCACTTACCGGTGAACTTTTTGAGGTCGGGTGTGAAGTCGAACTCGAAGCGCCCCTTGTCCACACGTCCCCACTCGCCCGCAACGCGGTTCGAGGAGTTAATGATGCCCGAAATCTGACCACCGCTGCCATAACTACCCGTCACCTTGTTGGTATTGAAGTCGATGGACAGTTTCATCAAGCCGTAGTCCGTGTTGTACTCAATGTCGTAGACTCCGTTGCGCTCAACGGCGCTCTGCACCTCGTCGCCCGTGACGTGTTCCACCGAGAGGGAGTTACCCTTCCAGACACCGCTTGTGAGGGTATTACCGACACCAAACTTTCCCGTGAACTGCTTGAAATCATTGCTAAAGTCAAGCTCCAGCATACCCTGCTCCTTCTGAACCCACGCTCCCGTAATACGGTTATTGCCATCTATTGTGCCCAGTATTTTGCCGTCTCCGCCATAAAACCCCGTAACCTGACGCGTCTCGAGGTTGATGGCAAGTGTCATCTTACCATAATTCGTATCATAGGTTGCCTGCACGAGCCCGCCCGGTTTCTGAGCCATAACCGCCGCCGTTGCAATAGCAAAAATAAGGGTAAATAGATTTCTCATTGTCTTTGGTTTTTATATTGTTAGAGAATTATCGTCCTGCCCAAAGTTAATATAAAAATTACATATTTACAAATTTTACGACTCAAATTATTGAGCAATACATTTTGGTGTTAATTTGCACGCGTATTAACTCGGCACAGACAAAAAGCTTGTTAGAGCATCACCACTTGCAAAAAATCTCATCGTGAA